>CAIXZH010000025.1 GCA_903923905.1 uncultured Bacteroidia bacterium | reverse complement strand
ACCATCAGGGGTCATTCCCTTACGCGTAATGCCGAACACTGCAGTAGCACTTCAGGAATCGATGACCCTGATTTCAGCTCCGGATTGTTCCCAGGCTCAGCTTGATCTGGTCCAGGAATTATTTGAATCGCTTGGAAAGGTGATCTTTATCAACGAAGAATTGATGGCTGCGGCTACGGTCCTCGGAGCCTGTGGAATTGCCTTTGCCCTTCGCTTCATTCGTGCAGCAATCCAGGGTGGCGTCGAAATTGGTTTTGGCGCAGATGTTGCGCAGCAAATTGTTGCCCAGACTGTTAAAGGGGCATCTGAGTTGATTCTGCAAACCGGCCACCACCCGGAACAGGAAATAGACAAAGTTACCACTCCGAAAGGGATTACAATCTCGGGTCTAAACGAGATGGAACACCAGGGGTTTTCGTCCTCGCTGATCAGGGGACTTCTGGTTTCGTACAATAAAATAAACAACGCTAAATAACCGGTAACCTATATTTAATACCCGGACCTATGGAAGAACAGATCAGAATTATAGCCAATCGTTTACGTGAAATGCGTGAAATACTTGGGATATCACTCGAGGAAGCTGCATTAACCTGTGACCTTACCAGCCAGCAATATTTGGAGATTGAAGGTGGACATACCGATATTCCGGTGAGTATTCTCCATCGGATGTCTTTGAAATTCAATATGGATCTTACTACACTGCTTACAGGTGAAGAGCCACATATGCATGCTTATACATTAACCAGGAAAGACAAGGGAATTGGTGTTGAACGGCAAAAAGCCTATAAATATCAGGCACTTGCCGGTAATTTTCTGAAACGTAAGGCCGATCCGTTTATGGTAGTGGTAGAGCCCAAGCCGGATGCAAAAGTAAGTTACAATGCCCATCCGGGTCAGGAATTCAATTATTTACTCGAAGGTAAACTGAAATTTTTCATTGGGAAGAAGGAGATGATTCTCGAACCAGGCGATTCGGTCTATTTCGATTCAGGATTGCCGCACGGAATGCTCGCTCTTGATAATGAAACCGCCAGATTTTTAGCAATAATCCTATAATTTTTAGTTTGCATGTTTGAGAAATATTTAAAGAAATCGGTTTTCGAATCCCTCGAAGATTTCAAGCAAAACTTTGAAATAGTTGTTCCTGAGCAATTTAATTTTGCATACGATGTGGTTGACGAATATGCCCGGACCGCTCCATCCAAAAGAGCAATCAGTTGGGTTAACGATAAGGGCGAAAAGCATGAATTTTCATTTGGTGATCTAAAAAAGGCGAGTGACGAAACGGCCTCTTTTTTTCAGTCTCTGGGAATCGGTCGTGGTGACAAGGTGATGATGATTCTGAAAAGACGTTACGAATTCTGGTTTTCTATCCTGGCATTGCATAAAATAGGGGCAGTTGGAATTCCAGCAACCCATCTGTTAACAACCAAGGATTTGGTATACCGCAATAACGCTGCTGGAGTAAAGATGATTATTACAGTTTCAGAACCGGATATTATAAATAGTATCAATGATTCAATAGCCAATTCCCCTACGGTTGAAAAACTGGTAACAGTTGGCGATCCAACTCCTGAAGGGTGGATATCTTTCCGTGAAGGCAAAAAAAATGCAAACCTATTTGTCCGGCCACAAGGTGAATCTGCACCCGCGAAAAACGACATTTCGCTCCTTTATTTTACTTCGGGGACAACCGCAAATCCTAAGATGGTGGTACATGACTTCACCTATCCGCTGGGTCATATCGTTACAGCCAAATATTGGCAGAATGTCGAAAACAACGGACTCCATTTTACGGTTTCTGATTCCGGATGGGCTAAATCAGTATGGGGAAAAATTTATGGTCAATGGCTTGCCGGTGCTGCAGTATTTGTATACGACTATGAGAAGTTTGTTCCGGATGATATGCTCTCAAAAATCAGCACCTTTGGGGTGACAAGCTTTTGTGCTCCTCCTACCATTTACCGGTATCTGATCAGGGAAGATTTCTCAAAATATGACCTTTCGAAACTCAAATGGGCGACGGTAGCCGGTGAGCCACTCAATCCTATTGTTTACGATACCTTTTATCAGTTAACCGGGTTAAAGCTTCATGAGGGTTTTGGCCAGACTGAAACCACTTTGCAGATTGCCACCTTCCCCTGGATGGAACCCAAGCCCGGATCGATGGGAGTTCCGTCACCCCAATTCGATGTACAGTTAATTGATTCTGAAAATAAGGATTGTGAAGACGGTGAGGTAGGACAAATTGTAATCCGAACCAGCAAAAAAATTCCAGTTGGTTTATTTTCAGGATATTATAAGGATGATGAAAAAACGGCTTCCTGCCATTTCGGTGGACTTTATTATACAGGCGATCTGGCCTGGCGCGATGAAGACGGTTATTACTGGTTTGTCGGGCGTGTGGATGATGTGATTAAATCGTCGGGCTACAGGATTGGTCCATTTGAAGTGGAAAGCGCGCTGATGACACACCCTGCCGTTGTTGAGTGTGCCGTTACCGGTGCTCCGGACGATATCCGGGGACAGGTGGTCAAAGCCACCATAATCCTGGCACAAGCATACAGGCCGGGAAGTGAAGATTTGGCAAAGGAGATCCAGGAACACGTTAAAACGGTTACTGCACCTTATAAATACCCACGGATTGTGGAATTTGTAACGGAATTACCCAAAACGATCAGCGGAAAAATCCGGCGTGTCGAAATCAGGGAAAAAAGCGAACTCAAGAGGAGTTTAAAATAATCCCGGGAATTATTAAATTTGATATGTCATTATTATACAATAGAATCGTAGTAAAGGTTGGCAGTAATGTTCTGACACGTGAAGATGGGATGCTTAACGTGGCAAGAATGGGTCATATCGTCGATCAGTTGTCGTTGCTTCGAAAAGAGGGGTTGCAGGTAATTCTTGTAACTTCAGGTGCCGTTGCGGCCGGAAGGGCAGAGGTGGAGCTTCAGCGTAAACTTGACCCTGTTTCAAGCCGGCAATTGTGGTCTGCAGTTGGTCAGGTGAAGTTAATTAACCAGTATTCAAATCTTTTCCGCGAAAATGGGATTACCTGCGCTCAGGTTTTGACGACCAAAGAGAACTTCAGTGACCGTCACCATTACCTGAACATGCGTAATTGCATGACCACCTTGCTCGAAAATGATGTTGTTCCTGTAGTCAATGAAAATGATACAATTTCGGTAACCGAACTGATGTTCACCGATAATGATGAGCTGTCCGGATTGATTGCTTCGATGATGGATATGGATGCACTCATTATTCTGACCAATGTAGATGGGGTATTTACCGGTTCGCCCGATGCACCGGATAGCAAACTGATCGCTTCGATCAATCTTGGAGAGACACTTGATGTTGAGGCCATTTCGGGGAAAAAATCGAATTTTGGAAGAGGTGGAATGCTGACTAAATTTCATATTGCCTCCAAACTGGCGCACCAGGGCATTTCAGTTCATATTACGAATGGCGTTAAAGCGAATACGCTAACCAATATTTTAGTGACAGATCAGTCAGCTGTACATACTCATTTCATACCATCCCAAAAGAAATCAACAGGGGTAAGGAAATGGCTTGCTCATTCTGATGATTTTGCAAAAGGAGAAGTGATTATCAATTGCGGTGCAAAAGAGGCTCTTCTTTCAGATCAGGCTGTAAGTCTTCTTCTTATCGGGATTACCAGTGTTACCGGATTCTTTAAAGAAGGGGATATTGTACGGGTTAAAGATGTTAACGACGAATTAATTGGGCTTGGTAAAGCCTCGTATTCTTCGGAAGAAGTGCTTAAAGGGATGGGCGGAAGAGTTTCCAAACCTTTTATCCATTACGATTATTTGTATCTGATTTAAAAACTATGTTCTATGAATTTTCACCAGCAATTTGAAAATACGTTAAGTGCCAGCCGCGAATTAAATCTTTTAAGTGTAGAAAAGGTTAATGAAATTCTATTGAAAATTGCGGATGCCGCTGAAAAGAGCACAGCCTTTATTCTGCGTGAAAACCAGAAAGATCTGGCCCGTATGGAAAATTCTGATCCAAAATACGACCGGTTGAAACTAAGCGCTGACCGCATCAGAAGTATTGCAGATGATATCCGTAATGTTGCTTCATTACCTTCACCGCTGGGAAGAATACTCTCAGATTCTTTAAGACCAAACGGATTGAAAATCACCAAAATCACAGTCCCTTTCGGTGTAATCGGAATAGTCTACGAAGCCCGCCCTAATGTTACCTTTGATGTATTCTCCCTTTGCCTGAAATCGGGTAACGCCTGTGTTTTAAAAGGGGGAAGCGATGCCATTTATTCCAATCAGGCAATTGTTAGTATAATTCATAACGTATTGGATATTAATAATATAAATAAAAATATTTTAACACTTCTTCCTGCCGGAAGGGAAGCGACCACTGAATTGCTCAATGCCAGAGGATATGTTGATCTGATCATTCCCCGTGGAAGCCAGGGGTTGATTGACTATGTCCGGAAACATGCCACAATCCCTGTAATTGAAACCGGAGCCGGGATTTGCCATACCTATTTTGACGAATTTGGCGATCTCGCAAAGGGTATCCAGATTATCAATAATGCAAAAACCCGCAGAGTAAGTGTTTGCAATGCCCTCGACTGCCTGATTATCCATCAGTCAAGACTACGTGAACTCCCTGCGATTGCTAAACTCCTTGCCAAAAGCGAGGTGGAAATTTTTGCCGATAAATTTTCCTTCGATGTCCTTGAAGGAAAATATCCTGATCATCTGCTGAAGAATACCAGCGATGAATCGTATGGAACCGAATTCCTATCTTATAAAATGGCGATTAAAACTGTTGCCTCGTTCGATGAGGCTATTGCCCATATTGTTAAATACAGTTCAAAGCACAGTGAAGCTATTATTTCTGAGAACAGGAAGAATTGTGATCTGTTCCTCAAAGTGGTGGATGCCGCTGCTGTTTATGTCAATGCAAGTACTGCTTTCACCGATGGTGCACAATTTGGATTAGGGGCTGAAATAGGGATTAGTACCCAGAAGTTGCATGCCCGTGGTCCAATGGCACTCGAAGAGCTGACGAGTATTAAATGGCTGGTTGAAGGAGACGGACAAATACGTCCTTAAAAAAATGCAAAATGCAAAATGCAAAATGCAAAATGCAAAGTGGTCATTCAATGGTTACTGCAGGATCATTGGTTTCGGTATCATTTGATTTGGATGATCCTGGGTATTTAAAAAATGAATAGAAATTTAGTTATAAACGAATATGAGACACTTTACATCTGTTTTCGACCTTCCTGATTTAGCCAATGCATTAAAGATGGCCTGTGAAATCAAAAGTAATCCGTTTGGTTTTCAACATCTTGGAAAGAATAAAACCATGGTGTTGATTTTCTTTAATTCAAGCCTTCGCACCCGGTTAAGTACCCAAAAGGCGGCGATGAATCTGGGAATGAATACGATGGTTCTCAATGTGAATCAGGACGGATGGCGAATGGAGAGTGAGTTGGGTGTAATCATGGATGGTGATAAACCGGAACATTTGCGTGAAGCGATCCCTGTCATCGGAAGATTTTGTGATATCATCGGAGTAAGGGCCTTTGCAAATTTTGAAAGCCGTGAGGATGATTATGCTGAAAAAATACTGAATCAGTTTATCCAATTATCCGGTGTGCCGGTTGTAAGCATGGAAGCTGCTACCAGGCATCCGTTGCAAAGCTTTGCAGACCTGTTGACCATTGAAGAATACAAAACAAAACCGCGCCCAAAGGTTGTGTTGAGCTGGGCTCCGCATCCAAAGGTTCTTCCTCAGGCAGTGCCTAACTCATTTGTCGAATGGATGCGCCAGACCGATTATGAATTTGTGGTTACACATCCCAAGGGGTATGAGCTCAGTCCTATGTTTATGGGTGACCTTAAGGTGGAATATGATCAGGATAGAGCCTTCGAAAGTGCCGACTTTATTTATGCCAAAAACTGGTCGTCCTATACCGAATATGGAGAAATTCTGTCGAAGGATATGAGCTGGACCGTCACCACAGAAAAGATGGCGCTGACAGACCATGCCCGGTTCATGCATTGTCTCCCTGTTCGGCGAAATATGATCGTAACTGATGAAGTTCTAGATGGACCTTCTTCAATTGTAGTTGATGAAGCGGAAAATCGTGTATATTCGGCCCAGACAGTTTTAAAAATGATTTTGGAAGGGTAGTATGAGAGAACATTTGATAATCATTAAGGTAGGTGGACAGATCGTCGAAGAGGAGGGATCCCTTCGCACCCTGTTAAAGGACTTTTCACGCATAGCCGGTGGCAAAATTCTGGTTCATGGGGGTGGAAAGAGTGCAACTGCATTGTCTGAAAAACTGGGTATTGAAACCAAAATGGTAGATGGACGTCGTATCACAGACGCGGAAACCCTCAAAGTTGCCACAATGGTCTATGCCGGATTAGTGAATAAAAATATAGTGGCCGGTTTACAGGCTTTAGGAAATAATGCAATAGGACTTTGCGGTGCCGATCTCGATATTATCAGGGCCGTCAAGCGACCGGTTGGAGTTGTTGATTATGGCTTTGTAGGAGATATCAACTGGGTAAATGCACAGGCGATGTATGATTTGATTGAAAATGGGGCTGTTCCTGTTATCGCACCCATCACTCACGATGGTAAGGGTTCACTATTGAACACTAATGCTGACAATATCGCGTCAGAATTAGCAACCACTTTATGCGGGAGATATGAACTGAGGCTGATATACTGTTTTGAAAAGCAAGGAGTTCTATCCAATGAAGCAGACGATAAATCAATAATACCTGAAATTGACCCTGGATTATTCGAAGAACTCAAATCTCAGGGTGTGGTCTCAGGGGGTATGATTCCCAAACTTGAAAGTGGATTTAATGCGCTCCGCAGGGGTGTAAGTGCGGTTGTAATTACCAATGCACAGGGTATTTCAGGAGGTTTGAGAGGAACAAGGTTAGTACTCTGATTTATGCTGAAAGAGATAATCATTTCAGATAGTATTGAGCTGCTCAAAGCGATGATTGAGATCCCTTCGTTAAGCAGGGAGGAAAAAGAGGTCGTTGATTACCTGGAGGAGAAATTCAGATTGTGGGAACTGCCATTTGAAAGAAGTGGAAATAATATCTGGATCCGCAGCGCCGACTGGTCCGAATCGAAACCGGTTGTTTTGTTTAATTCCCACGTCGATACCGTGCGTTCAGGGAAGGGGTGGATCTACGAACCTTTTAAAGCAACTGTTGAAGAAGACCGGTTGACTGGTCTTGGAAGCAACGATGCAGGAGCATCAGTGGTTGCTTTGCTGGGAGCATTCCGTTATTTTTACCATGTTGAAAACCTGCCATATAACCTGATCTTCTGTGCCAGCGCCGAAGAGGAGATTTCCGGTCCAAATGGAGTGGCCTCCGTTCTGGATCAGCTTGGCAAAATAAATCTGGCGATTGTAGGTGAACCCACACAAATGCATGTGGCTATTGCAGAAAAAGGATTAATAGTTCTGGATTGTGAGGCTAAAGGGAAAGCTGGTCATGCAGCCCGTAATGAAGGGGTTAATGCCATCTATAAAGCCATTAAGGATATTCAGATTCTTGAGCAATACCGGTTTCCGCTGGAGTCTCCCGTACTGGGACCGGTGAAATTGACTGTCACACAAATTGAAGCGGGATCCCAACATAACGTGGTGCCTGATTCATGCCGTTTTGTGATCGATGTGCGTACCAATGAGTTCTATTCAAACGATGAGGCTTTTCATGTTATTGCTGGACTAATTGAATCGGAGGTTCGCCCGCGCTCTTTCAGACTCAATTCTTCACGGATCAGTCCGAGCCATCCATTGGTCAAGCGTGCTGTCGAAATGGGATTAAATACCTACGGTTCACCTACAACCTCTGATCAGGCAGTGATCCCTTACCCTTCAGTCAAAATGGGCCCCGGTGATTCTGCACGCTCCCATACTGCGAATGAATATATCCTGATATCGGAAATTAGCGGGGGAATTGAAACCTATATCAAACTGCTGGAAGGGTTGAAGTTTTAGGGTTTAAGCGAGACATTTAATTTAAATTTAACATTTCGGGGCTGGAATGGGTTGATCGAATCTGATTTTTAATTAATATTGCAAAAGCAAAATAAATATGACAAAGCTCAGCATTTATACCGGACATCATCTACATCACTTACCTTAAGGTGAGCTTGTGTTGGTGTGTCCATAATCATATGACCAAAACTCAGGCTTACCTTATCAATCAGGTGGGCCTTTTTTAATTTTATAAAAATGGATTCGATTTTAAGAATTGCCATACAGACCAAGGGTCGTTTGAACGAAGATTCAATGTCTTTGCTCTCTGAGACTGGCATCAAATTAGTTTCGAGCAGCCGGAGATTGATCTCTGCAGCCAAAAATTTCCCGCTTGAAGCGCTATTCCTGCGAGATGATGATATCCCTCAATGTGTTGCAGATGGGGTGGCCGATATCGGGATAGTCGGGAAGAATGAGGTGATGGAACAGCAGCAAAAAGTTGAGATCGTTAAACATTTGGGATTCAGTAAGTGCAGGCTCTCCCTGGCAATTCCAAAAGATGAACAATTTAATGGTCTTGAATGGTTTGCAGGAAAGAAGATTGCCACATCATATCCACGGATTTTAAAAGATTTTCTTGCTGAAAATAAATTGGTGGCTAATACTCACTTTATTGCCGGTTCAGTTGAAATTGCTCCTGGAATCGGTCTGGCAGATGCTATTTTCGATATTGTAAGTTCCGGAAGTACTTTGGTTAGTAATAGGTTGAAGGAGGTCCATACTATTATTGACTCTGAAGCAGTTTTAGTGGCAACCCCCAATCTTTCCATCGAGAAGCAAGTGATTCTGGATGAACTGATCTTCCGGATTGAAGCAGTTGAAAAGGGAAGAGGGAAAAAGTATATCATGCTAAATGCACCGAATGATAAACTCGATCAGATTATCAAAGTGCTTCCCGGAATGACTTCCCCTACGATTATGCCTTTGGCGAAAGCGGGTTGGAGCTCCTTACACTCGGTAATTAACGAAAGTGAGTTCTGGGTAGTGATCGGCAACCTGAAAAAAAATGGGGCTGAAGGTATTTTGGTCCTCCCAATTGAGAAAATGATTTTATAAATTTTAATGCCATGCAAATCTACCGTTATCCCCTGTTTAATACGTGGCCGGAAATTACCCGGCGTCCAACAGCTGATTTTCTGGAGAAAATTGAGACGGTTAGTAAGGTAATGTCTAAAATCCGTGCTGAAGGTGATGCTGCTGTACGTAAATTCACCCTTCAATTTGATCATGCTGATCTTGCTGATTATAGAGTTTCGGCTGATGAGATAGATGAGGCAGATCAAATATTGGAGCCCAAACTAAAAAATGCAATTCATATTGCCGCACAAAATATCGATACATTTCATGTTGCCCAAAAGGCGGTTTATAGGATTATAGAGACCATGCCTGGCGTGAAATGCTGGCAGAAATCGGTTCCTATTGAAAAGGTCGGATTATATATCCCCGGAGGTTCAGCCCCATTGTTCTCCACTGTGCTAATGTTGGGAATCCCGGCCATGATAGCGGGTTGTCGTAATGTCATCCTTTGTACTCCCCCGGACCGGAACGGGAAAATCCATCCTGCAATCCTGTTTGCCGCATCGGTTTGTCATATTACTGAGATCTATAAAGTTGGAGGTATGCAGGCCATTGGAGCCATGGCTTACGGTACCGAAACAGTTCCAAAGGTCGATAAGATTTTTGGTCCCGGCAATTCATGGGTGACTGCGGCCAAACAATTTGTATCCAACTCCGAGTGTGCCATTGATATGCCCGCCGGTCCGTCAGAAGTGGCCGTTATGGCTGATGAAACAGCGAATCCGGCTTTTGTTGCCGCTGATCTGCTGTCCCAGGCAGAGCATGGCCCGGACAGTCAGGTTATTTTGGTAACCACTGAAGAACAATTGATTAAGGATGTGATAAAGGTCATGGGAAAACAGCTCAAAGCCCTTCCACGATCAGAAATTGCCGCTAAAGCGCTCGAAAACAGCCGTGCTATACTCGTGAAGGATGTTGAGGAGATGCTTACATTGATTAATTTTTATGCGCCTGAACATTTGATTATTGCCACAAAAGATGCAGCAGTTATCGCAGATAGGATTATTAATGCAGGATCTGTCTTTATCGGAAACTACACTCCGGAATGTGCCGGAGATTATGCTTCAGGAACAAATCACACCCTTCCTACTAATGGTTGGGCAAAATCGTTCAGCGGCATTGGCCTCGACAGCTTTTGCAAGAAAGTAACTTTCCAGGAGATCACCAGTGAAGGAATTAAAAACCTTGGACCGGTGATCGAGGAGATGGCTCAGGCAGAGCAGCTGTTTGCCCATAAGAATGCCGCAACCCTGAGAATGAAAGAAGCGAAATAATCCTACAATTTAATTCAACTGAAATGAACAGGTTCCGGTACTTTGATTTTTTATTCATCATCTTTTGTGGAGTAATCTTCACCTTGATTATCCAGTGGGGAAATTCAAAACTCCTGTCACAATTTTCAGTTGTAATTGTATTAATAGCTTATTATATTGGGAAATATGTTGGGCGGACAAAATTAAAAAAGCAAGATAAGATATGAATTTTGATATCGACAGATTATTACGCAGGAATATCCGCAACCTGAAACCCTATTCCAGTGCAAGGGATGAATTTTCGGGTGAGGCTGCAGTATTTCTGGATGCCAACGAAAATCCGTATAATTCCCCATGGAACCGCTATCCCGATCCGCACCAGCGAATACTGAAGGAGAAGGTGTGCGAAATTAAGCATGTCCCGACAGAGAAAATCTTTTTGGGTAACGGAAGCGATGAACCCATCGATCTGCTGTTTCGTGCATTTTGCGAACCGGCGAAAGATAATGTTGTGTCAATAAATCCAACCTATGGAATGTACCGGGTGGCAGCTGACACCAATAATATTGCCGTTAATCAGGTCGCGCTGACTTCAGACTTTGAGCTGGATGCCGGATCTGTCCTGGCTGCAGTAACTGCCGAAACCAAGATTATTTTTCTGTGTTCCCCTAACAATCCTACGGGAAATACCCTTGATAACTGTGGTATATTGCAGATAATCAGTAATTTTAATGGCCTTGTCGTAGTTGATGAAGCCTATATTGATTTTTGTCCTGAAAAGTCATTGCTTCCGGATCTGGATAAATATCCCAACCTGGTTATTCTTCAAACCTTTTCAAAAGCATGGGGAATGGCAGGACTGCGGCTTGGAATGGCCTTTGCCAATGAAAAGATCATCGAGGTGTTAAGCCGGATAAAATATCCCTATAATCTCAATATCCTGACTCAGCAAAAAGGGCTTGAACTGCTGGCAGGTGAGCAGCTGAAAAATGAGTGGGTAAAAATAATCCTTAAGGAACGGGAGAAGATGATCCGGAATTTATTACTTTATCCCTTTGTGATTAAGGTGTATCCGTCGGATGCGAACTTTGTGCTGGTCCAGGTGTATGATCCCCGGGGTATTTATAATTACCTGGTTGACGAAAAAATTATTGTTCGGGACCGATCTTCAATTGCTCTTTGTGAAGGGTGTCTCCGAATCAGTATCGGATCACCCGAGGAAAATGCAACTTTAATGGAGGCATTTGATCAGTTGATTTAAAATTTAAACAAATTGTAGATTAAGCCCCGAAACGTCGGAACTGGCATAAAAAATAATAACAAAACCCAGCTTTTCTGGTGGCGATTTCGTATCTTTAATAGATTGGAATCTCAAATGTCACACTGAAGGTCGGGCTTCGGACAAATATGTGTAATAATGAAGAAGATTCTTTTTATAGATCGGGACGGAACGTTGATCGTGGAGCCAACCAGCGATATGCAGGTTGATTCACTCGAAAAACTCGAATTTATACCTGGCGTATTCCGAAACCTGTATAATATCCAAAAACTGACCGATTTTGAATTGGTTATCGTTTCAAACCAGGATGGTTTGGGGACATCCTCCTACCCTGAGGAGACTTTCTGGCCTGCTCAGCAAATGATGCTGAAAGCATTTGAAAATGAAGGGGTTACTTTCCATAAAATTCATATTGATCCAACCTTTCCTGAAGAAAACTCCCCTAATCGTAAGCCTGGCACAGGAATGTTAAAGGAATATTTCTCTCCGGAATATGACCTTGCAGGTTCTTTTGTGATTGGCGACCGGATTACGGACATCCAATTAGCCAAAAACCTTGGGGCGAAAGGAATCTTTTTCGTTCATGAAGATCAGATCACTAAGCTAAAAGAAAGTGGATTGGATGGGCATTGTGTCCTGGCAACCGATCAGTGGGAAACTATTTTTAATTTCCTGGTTATCGGTGAGCGGTCTGCCATCGTGAGCCGGAAAACAGCCGAGACAGATATTTTTGTTGAGCTAAAATTGGATGGAACAGGGAAATGTAATATCCATACCGGACTCGCATTTTTTGACCATATGCTTGACCAGATCGGGCGTCATTCAGGTTGTGACCTGACCATTCAAGTTAAGGGGGACCTCTCTGTGGATGAGCATCATACCATCGAAGATACTGGTATAGCCCTTGGCGAGGCAATCCGGAAAGCCCTGGGTGACAAGCGGGGAATTGAAAGATATGGGTATTGCCTGCCGATGGACGATTGCCTGGCACAGGTTGCACTCGATTTTGGCGGGAGACCCTGGATCGTCTGGAAAGCGGAATTTAACCGTGAGAAAGTTGGGGATATGCCTACTGAGATGTTCTTTCATTTCTTTAAGTCACTCTCTGACTCGGCCCTGGCGAACCTGAATATTCAGGCCGAAGGGACGAATGAACATCATAAAATCGAAGGGATCTTTAAGGCGTTTGCCCGGGCCCTGAAGATGGCGATCCGCAAAGACCCCTTTGTTAAATCACTTCCAAGTACTAAAGGTGTCCTTTAAAGATTTTAAAGCAATTGAACCTGTCAAATCTTAGAAACTATTAAATATTATTTATGCAATCGATTCGCAAGATTACCGGAATCCGAAATACAGCGATTTTACTCATTTATTGTCCGGATAAGCAGGGAATTTTGGCTGCCGTAACCGAATTTTTAAATGAAAACCGCGGAAATATCATTTATCTCGATCAGCATGTCGATCATGAGGAAGGTCTATTCTATATGCGTGTTGAATGGGAACTGGAAAAATTTGCCATCCCCCGGGAGAAAATTTCGGATTACTTTGAAACACTTATTGCACGTAAATTTTCAATTAAATACTCGCTCCATTTTTCAGACAAAAAACCGAGAATGGCAGTATTTGTTTCGAAAATGTCTCATTGTCTTTTTGATATCCTATCCCGATATACCGCTGGTGATTGGGAGACTGAAATACCATTGATCATCAGTAATCATGATTTATTAAAGCCTGTTGCACAGCGGTTTGGAATAGATTTCGTGCTGATCGAGAAGGATAATTCCAATAAAGCGGAACAGGAGAAACGTGAGATTGAAATTCTTCAGCAGTATGATATAGATTTTGTGGTCCTGGCAAGGTATATGCAGGTGCTGTCTGATCAGTTTGTTGCCAGCTATCCCAATCGGATCATTAATATTCATCACTCCTTTTTGCCGGCATTTGCCGGAGCAAAACCTTATCATGCAGCGCATGAACGGGGCGTAAAGATTATTGGGGCAACCAGTCATTATGTTACCACAGATCTAGATGCCGGTCCAATCATAGCCCAGGATGTTGTCCGGATTTCCCATATCGATAATGTGGATAGTTTAATCCGGAAAGGAAGGGATCTGGAAAAAATCGTTCTGAGTGAGGCAGTTTACAAACATTTGCAACGAAAAATACTGGTATATAACAACCGGACAGTCGTTTTTAACTAAAAATAAATTCAAATGAAAAGCATTTTTCGAAATCACAGGATTGCCGCTTTGGTGGGAATTTTGATTTTTACCAATGCTTTTGGCCAATCAGGAGTTGAAATTCCTAAACAGGATATTCCTGAAGAATACGAATTTACGGCAAAAATAGGGGATAAAATACCCGATTTTACCCTCACCCTTTCCAATGGGAAAAAGATATCTTCCAAAGACTGGAGAGGGAAAGTGGTTATGTTACAGTTTACAGCCAGCTGGTGCGGTATTTGCCGGAAGGAAATACCTTATATTCAGCAGGATATATGGTTTAAAAATAAACACAATTCCAATTTTCTGCTGTTTGGTGTAGATCGTGATGAGCCATTGGAAAAGGTCAAACAGTACCAAAAGGATATGAATATTTCGTATCCGCTGGCAGTCGATCCGAATGCGGATATTTTTGGTCTGTTCGCTGATAAACGAGCGGGAGTAACCCGAAATGTGATCATCAATCGCGAGGGCAAGATCGTTTATATGACCAGGTTATTTAAAGAACGGGAATTCAGAGAGATGGTCAGGATTATCGGGGTGCTTTTAAAATAAAAACTATTTAGCAACAAATTTTAAATGAAGGTTGTAATTATTAAATACAATGCCGGAAATATCCGGTCGGTCGACTTTGCGCTTCAAAGGCTTGGCGTTTCGGCATTGATTACGGATGATCATGATGAAATCAGAAGTGCCGACAGGATCATTTTCCCGGGAGTTGGAGAAGCTTCAACCACAATGAGCTATCTGGCAGCGCATAAGCTTGACACCTTGATTTGTGATCTCAGGCAGCCCGTGCTTGGAGTATGCCTTGGTCTTCAACTGATGTGTACCCATTCCGAGGAAGGAGACACCACCTGTCTTGGCATATTTCCTGAAAAGGTCAGAAAATTTGAGCTTCTTTCCACCGATTCCTCTTCGTTTAAGATTCCGCATATGGGTTGGAACAGTGTTTCTGATTTAAAAACCCCGCTTTTCTCCGGGATTAGTGAGAATGACTATTTTTATTTTGTCCATTCCTTTTATGCCACTGCCGGCCCCGATACCGCGGCAACCTGCGATTATCTGATCCCGTTTAGTGCCGCACTTCAACGCGATAATTTTTACGCCACCCAATTCCATCCTGAAAAAAGCGGTGCGACCGGTGCAAAAATCCTCAGCAACTTTATAAATCTAAACGTTTGAAAAATAACAGTATTGAAATTATTCCGGCCATTGATATTATCGATGGTAAATGTGTCCGTTTGAGCCAGGGCGATTATGGCCGCAAGACGATTTACAATGAAAATCCGCTGGAGGTGGCAAAAATGTTTGAGAGTGCAGGACTGAAACGGCTTCATCTGGTTGACCTGGATGGAGCTGAGGCTCATCATATTGTAAACCAAAATGTTTTAAAGAATATTACGCTAAATACAAAATTGATTGTCGATTTTGGTGGCGGACTCAAATCGGATGAGGACCTCAAAATTGCATTCGACTCGGGAGCATCAATGGTTACCGGAGGAAGCATAGCTGTTAAATCTCCTGAGACTTTCCTGAAATGGATTGAAATATATGGAGCCGAAAGAATAATCCTGGGTGCCGATGCCAAAAATGAAATGATTGCTGTGGCCGGGTGGAAGGAGAGCACAGAATCGGATATCTTTTCGTATATCACAAAATGGTATGCTGCCGGCATCCGGAAAATCATCAGTACGGATATCAGCCGCGATGGAATGCTGGAGGGTGCGGCAACCGACCTTTACCGGAAAATACTTCAGGCTGTACCTGGGACTTACCTGATTGCCAGCGGCGGGGTGAGTTCAATGTCAGATATCCTGGAATTGCAAAATGCCGGCATTCCGGCTGTAATTACCGGGAAAGCAATCTATGAAGGAAGGATAACTATGAAGGAGATTGAGTGTTTTATAAGTAAGGCCGAAGGGTAAAGACACAAGGCAGAAGGGAGAAGTTGGTTCATGAAGTGAGAGGTAAAAAGGATATTTACTAAATTAGATGTCATGAAAACTTACAGAGAATTAATTGTCTGGCAAAAATCGATAAGGTGAAATTTTATTTAATAAACAACCAAAGTCAACAGGCAAACAGGCAATTAGGAAGCACTTCATTTTTTTATCTTCTGCCTTCTGCCTTTTATAACTGTTAAACTCTAAGAATATGCTCGCAAAACGAATCATACCATGTCTCGATATCCGGGACGGACAAACCGTGAAAGGGGTTAATTTTGTAAATATCATTAATGTGGGTGACCCGGTTGAACTCGGAAAGCTATACGCCGAACAGGGTGCCGATGAGCTGGTGTTCCTTGATATTACCGCTACACACGAGGGTCGCAAAACATTTGTGGAACTGGTCAAGCGAATTGCCCGGAATCTTGATATCCCATTTACCGTTGGGGGTGGAATCAGCGAAATCCGCGATGCCGAAGCTCTGTTGGCTGCCGGTGCTGATAAAATCTCAATCAACTCTTCCGCAGTGAGGAATCCACAACTTATTGACGATCTGGCCCGCAATTTTGGCAGTCAGTTTGTGGTAGTCGCCATTGATGCACGTGAAGTCCATGATTATTGGACTGTTACAGTTAATGGTGGTCGAATCCCTACCGATAAGGAGCTATTTTCCTGGGCAAAAGAGGCAGAGAGCCGTGGAGCCGGTGAAATCCTGTTCACCTCCATGAATCACGACGGCACTAAAAACGGTTTTGCTAATAATGAACTGGCAAAATTGTCTGATAACTTGACTATTCCGTTGATTGCCTCCGGAGGAGCCGGAAGTATGGAACATTTCGCTGATGTTTTTACTCTGGGTAAGGCAGATGCCGGACTTGCCGCGAGTATTTTCCATTTTCACGAAATTGCCATTCCCGATCTAAAGCACTACCTTCGCGGACGCGGGATTTGCGTGAGGTAGTTTAATGAAAAAATTGAAACCCGCTCAATGGAATATATTGGTTTTTGCAACAGATGCAGAGCCGCAAAGCAAAATTTGATAGAATTACTTTATGGAACTTAATTTTTCTAAACTGGCAGGTGAACTTGTTCCTGCTGTTATTCAGGATAATACAACAAGCAAGGTGTTAATGCTTGGGTTTATGAATAAAGAGGCATATGATAAGACTGTTGCCACCAATCTGGTGACTTTCTATAGCCGGACCAAAAACAGACTCTGGACAAAAGGGGAGGAGTCGGGCAATTTTTTAAATGTGGTCTCTATCCAGTCTGATTGCGATGAAGATACTTTGCTGATTAAAGTTAATCCTGTGGGACCGGTTTGTCATAAAGGGACCGATACCTGTTGGGGCGAGCAGAATAAGACCGATGACATTCAGTTTCTTAAACAATTGCAGGATTTTATTGATAAGCGCAGGAAGGAAATGCCAAAGGGTTCCTATACCACCTCGCTTTTCGAAGACGGACTCTCACGCATGGCACAGAAAGTTGGAGAGGAGGCCATAGAAACGGTGATCGAAGCGATGGCCAATAACGATGAAAGGTTGCTTTACGAAGCCTCCGATCTTGTTTATCATCTCATTGTTCTTCTTTCACATAAGGGTCTTGGCATTGAAGATATCGCCCGCGAATTGAAAAAAAGGCATAAATAGAGTCAGACAATTAAAACCATGAGGATAAAATTATTAGTTCTGATAGCGGGGATTTTATGCTTTGGTTTTGTTGCTTCAATAGCAATAGCTGCACCAAAAGTCATTGGCAATGAGAAGGATAAATTAATTCTTCAGGAAAAATTCGATAAATTTTCAAGCCAGCACGACCTTTCAGTGGGAGAGCTGATGTATCGGATTGGGTTGGATTTTGAAGGGACTCCCTATGTTGCCAAAACACTTGACCTGAATGCCGAAGAAAACCTGGTCATAAACCTTCGCGAATTTGATTGCACCACCTTTGTCGAGAACTGTCTGGCAATTGCTCTTTCTCTCAAAAACGGGGAACCTACATTCGATCAATTTATTACGCAACTTGAAAGAATAAGGTACCGAAATGGCCGGTTGGATGGCTATTCCAGCAGGTTGCACTATTTCAGTGAGTGGATCACCGATAACGAGACCAAAGGTATAGTGAAAGATATAACGGTGAATCTGGGTGGTATCAGGCATCCGGTTTTACTTAATTTCATGGGTACTCACCCTGATTTTTATGCTCAGCTTAAAGAGGATCCTTTGCAGATTGTCCGGATAAAACAAATTGAGAAAAAAGTATCTGCACATCCGTTTTATTTTATTCCAAAGGAGATGATAAGTGATCAGGAAACTAAAATGATGGATGGAGATATTATCGCTTTGACTACCAGGATTCCTGGCTTGGATGTTTCCCATCTGGGACTGATCAGTAAAAAGAACGGGGTGGTATTCCTCTTAAATGCCTCATCGACTGGTGGTAAAGTTGAATTAACCAGGTTTCCGCTTGTTGAATACCTCAAAGGCTTGAAAAACGTCACCGGAATCTTTGTGGTCAGGTCTAAATAGGCGGTTTCAACTTCATTAAAGCCATCTCTCCTGAATTAACCATTTATTAATGTACTTATGAATGCCTGATACCGGATAGAGTTGTAATCTTGTATTGTATTTAAAATAAAGACATAAGATGGATATTATTACACAATTGAATAAACGTTATGCAACAAAAGCATTCGATTCTTCCAAAAAGATTTCGAACGCTGATATGGAAAAATTACTTGAAGCAATCAGGCTCTCTGCTTCCTCTTTTGGATTACAACCGTATAAAATTTTAGTAGTTGAAGATCCTGAAATCAGGGTTGAGCTTCGTAAAGCTGCCTGGAATCAACCTCAGATCACCGATGCATCGGCTTTGCTGATCTTTGCGGCAAATGCTGAAACCAATGAAAAGACAATTGATGATTATGTTTCACTGGTTGCAGCGACACGTAGTCTGCCACTGGAAAGTCTTGGCGGATATGGTGATATGATGAAAGGTTCTCTGAATAGGATGAATCACGAACAGGTTGAAACCTGGGTGAGCAAACAGGCTTATATTGCGCTCGGGTTTGGTCTGGTTTCATCAGCGGTTCTCGGAATTGATACCTGCCCGATGGAAGGGTTTAATGCTGCTGAATTTGACACAATTCTGGATCTTGAGAAATTGGGGTTGAAGTCGAAGATTGTTTTGGCAGTTGGTTATCGAGCTTCAGATGACAAATACCAGTATCTTCCTAAGGTGCGAAAGAGCCCGGAAGATTTATTTATAAAGTTCTAATAAAAAAGACCGGTTAGCGAGCCGGTCTTTTTTATATATTCTCGCTTGCAGCTTATTTGTCCATTACATATTTATGAATCCTCTTGGCGGCATCACGGCCTGAGCGGATAGCCCATACAACAAGGCTTGCACCCCGGGTTGCATCACCGCCTACGAAAATTTTATCGAGGTTTGTGGCATTTTCGATTGATCTTACATTGCCCCGCTCATCATATTCAACCCCTAAATCATCGAGTAAACCCTTATGCGAAGGGGACAGGAATCCCATCGAAAGCAATACAAGGTCAGCTTCAATCAATTCAATAGTCCCCGGAATCTCTTTCATGATCATCCTTCCATTTTCCCGGATCCATTCTACCTGAACAACTTCAACACCTGTAAGAATGCCATTGGTCCCTACAAATCTTTTGGTCGCAAGGTTCCATCTTCTTTCACAACCTTCCAGATGGGAACTTGACGTCCGGAGCGTATTAGGCCAGTAAGGCCAAGGATTATCTTCAGATCTTTTAACCGGTGGTTTGTCGAGAATTTCAATCTGAGTTACGAAAGAGGCTTTCTGCCGGATAGATGTCCCAACACAGTCAGAGCCTGTATCCCCACCCCCAATCACCAAAACACGCTTGTCCCTTGCTAACAGCCTTTCGGTTTCCGGAATCTGCTGACCGCTGATTACTTTATTTTGCTGGCGAAGGAATTCCATAGCAAAATAAATGCCTTTCAGATTTCGTCCCTCAGCGGGTAAATCACGAGGCTCCATGGCTCCACAAGCGAGACAGACCGCATCGAAATCCTTTAGCAACTTGTTGGCGGGTAGGTCAACTCCAACTTTTGTATTGACTTTGAACGTAATGCCCTCTTTTTCAAACAAATTGATTCTTCTGTCAATCACTGTCTTATTCAATTTGAAATCCGGAATCCCGTATCTGAGCAATCCTCCGACTTTATCATCCTGCTCAAATACAGTTACTGAATGCCCCGCCTTATTAAGCAAGTCAGCCGTTGATAGTCCTGCAGGCCCGGAACCGATAATTGCGATTTTCTTCCCGGTTCTTCTGGATGGGATCTGCTCTACAACATGTCCCATATCGAATGCTTTTTCAACAATGGAGCATTCGTTTTCCCGAATTGTTACTGCTTCTTCGTGAATAGCCAACACACAGGATTTCTCACAGGGAGCAGGGCATACCCGGCCGGTGAATTCCGGAAAGCTGTTGGTTGCCGAAAGTAAATCATAGGCCTCTTCCCATTTCCCGCGATAGACAGCATCCTGCCATTCGGGAATATTGCTTTCTACAGGACAAGAGCTGTGACAGAAAGGGATTCCGCAATCCATGCATCGGGATGCCTGGTCTTTACGATCACTTTCATTCAGCGTTTGTTCTACTTCCCCATAATCAAATATCCGTTCATTTACCGGACGATAGCCGCCCACTTTCCGATCTATTTCGATAAAACCTTTTGGATTTCCCATTTTTTTAAACTTTAATCGTTGTTCGTGTTAAACGTTTTCTTTTTGGTTCAATTACTCTCTCCTGTCCGGGACATCTTCGGCCATTTCCAGCTTCCGTTTCACCTCTTTTAGTTTCTGTTCGTTCAACACTTTTTTGTATTCCAGAGGAATAACTTTGACAAATTTAGGGAGGTATTCTTCCCAATTAGTAAGAACCTTTCCAGCCAGCGGACTTTGGGTATAAAGCAGGTGTTTGCCGATCATATCCTGCAACTCTGATATATCTGCCTTATCTTCAACCGGACCCAGCTCAACCAGCCCTTTATTGCAATAATATTCAAAATCACCATTTTCATCCAATACATAAGCAATTCCTCCACTCATTCCTGCTGCAAAATTCCTGCCCGTGGCTCCAAGAACAACAGTGCGTCCCCCGGTCATATATTCACAGCAATGATCACCTGAACCTTCTACAACTGCTTTGGCTCCCGAATTACGAACACAAAAACGTTCACCTGCTACTCCCTGAATATATACATCGCCACTGGTTGCCCCATAAAGTGTGGTATTTCCGACAATGATGTTTTTATCAGGAGCAAATGTTGAACCGTTTGGAGGAACGACAATGATTTTACCTCCTGAAAGACCTTTCCCGAGGTAATCATTGGCATCTCCTTCGAGTCTGAAATTTACCCCTTTCACCAAAAATGCACCGAAACTCTGGCCAGCTGTTCCGCTGAAGGTGCAATTTATAGTGTCCTTTGGCAACCCCTCTTCTCCATATCGTTTGGATATTTGTCCTGAAAGCATCGCCCCAACTGTACGCATAGCATTATGTATCTTATAGGCAAGCCAAACTTTTTCACCCCCCTTGATCGCCTTGTTGGCATCGCGGATCAATGTTTTGTCAATGACGTCATCCAGATTCTTGGTGTTGGGATGGGTATTGCGAATCGGATTTAGTCGTGCTTCTTCAGGAAGATTCAGAAATTTCGATAAATCGACATTTTTCATCTTCCAGTTTGTTACCGCCGGATTTTGCTCCAAAAGGTCAACCCGTCCGACCAGGTCATCGAAGTTGCGAACTCCTATTTCGGCCATATATTCCCGAATTTCCTCCGCAATAAAGGTGAAATAATTAATTACATTTTGGGAACGTCCCAGGAAACGCTTTCTCAGGGTCTTATTCTGGGTTGCTACGCCGGCTGGGCAGGTGTTCAGGTGACACTTACGCATCATAATACAACCTAATGAAATCAAAGCACCGGTTGCAAACCCAAATTCTTCGGCTCCCAGCATACCCATGATAACTACGTCCCGACCGGTTTTTAACTGACCGTCAACCTGAAGTTTCACACGACCACGGAGATTGTTCATTACCAGGGTCTGCTGTGTTTCAGCAATCCCAAATTCAGCAGGCAGCCCGGCATGTTTAATTGAACTGGCAGGTGAAGCTCCGGTACCCCCTTCACAACCGCTTATGATAATAATATCAGAAAATCCTTTGGCAACCCCTGCTGCTATTGTTCCTACTCCCGATTCTGCTACAAGTTTTACAGATACTTTAGCATCAGGATTAACATTTTTTAAATCAAAAATAAGCTGGGCAAGATCCTCAATAGAGTAAATGTCGTGATGAGGCGGAGGAGATATCAGGGTAATCCCCGGGGTTGAGTGCCTCAGCTTAGCGATTATCTTATTAACTTTAAATCCGGGTAATTGTCCCCCTTCACCGGGTTTTGCTCCTTGTGCAATTTTTATCTGTAACTCCTGGGCATTTATCAGGTAATTATTGGTCACACCAAAACGACCGGAGGCAATCTGTTTTATTTTTGAATTTCTGTCTGTGCCAAAGCGGCCGGCATCTTCTCCTCCTTCACCCGTGTTGCTTCTTCCACCGATTGTGTTCATGGCAACGGCAATAGCTTCGTGAGCCTCCTTAGATATTGATCCATAAGACATTGCTCCGGTTACAAATCGTTTCATGATGGCTTGGGCCGGTTCAACCTCTTCAATGGGGATCGGGTTATTTTTCCATTTTAAAGCTCCCCGGATAAAGGCTGGCTGTGCATTTTGTTCATCAACCAGCTTGCTGAATTTTTTATATACCTGATAATCATCCGATTTAGTGGCCCATTGAAGAAGAGCAACGCTTTGAGGATTCCAGGCATGGAACTCTCCGTTATTTCGGTAATGGTATTCGCCAACGGTTGAGAAAGAAACTTTCTTTTCCGGATTTTTAAAGGCTTCGTCATGAAACATCATGGCTTCCCGGAAGATCTCCTCATAACCGACTCCTCCAATGCGTGAAGGTGTTCCTTTGAAATAATTATCAATCAGATCATCACTCACACCAACAGCTTCAAAAAGCTGGGATCCGTGATAAGAACGAAGAGTTGAAATTCCCATTTTGGAAAGTATCTTAAGAAGTCCCTTATCGATTGCCTTAATGTAATTCTTGCGGGCTTCGTAATATGGGACCTTAATTTCACCTTCTGTTACCAGATAATCGATCGCTGCAAAAGCCAGATATGGGTTTACAACACTCGCACCATAACCGAGTAACAACGCAAAATGCATTATTTCTCTGGGTTCGGCACTTTCAACAATGATCCCTACCTGCATTCTTTTTTTATTCTTGATCAGGTGATGATGCACAGCAGCAACTGAAAGCAACGAAGGGATTGGAACCATATCTTCCGATACGTTCCGATCGGTTAGAATGATAAAATTTTTATGCTCATCAACTGCTTTTTCAGCGCTTTCAAGCATTGTTTTAAAGGCCTTTTTGAATCCCTCAACGCCTTCTTTGACCGGGAATAGCATCGGAATCGTTGCATGGGTAAATGTCTCATGCTTTAGATCCTTAATTTTACCAAGATCGGTATTGGTAATAATCGGGCTGTCGAATTTGATCAGTTTGCAATGATTTGGTGTCTCATCCAGTATATTACTGCTCAGTGATCCGATATAATTGGTTAATGACATAACCAACCCTTCACGGATAGGATCGATAGGAGGATTGGTAACCTGGGCAAACAACTGTCGGAAATAACTAAAGAATCGTTTTGGCTTTTCTGAAAAGACAGCCAACGGGGTGTCATTACCCATTGAACTGGTTGGCTCTTGTGCAGTTTCCGACATCTCTTTGATGATCAGCATCATCTCTTCCTTACTGTATCCAAAAACCTTGGAGTAGGGACCAAACTGATCTCCCATATTTGAAGGGACATCCTGTTTTACTTTAATAGCCTCCAGTTCTAATCTGTTTTCCTTCAGCCAGTTGACATACGGATTCTTACGGCTCAACTCTGCTTTAACCTCTTTATCGGGAATAATTATCCCTAAATGGGTGTCAACCAGCAATAATTTCCCGGGTCTAAGACGTCCTTTCTCTTTGATTTCACTTGCCGGAAAAACCTGAACACCGACTTCAGATCCCATGACAATCATATCATTTTTGGTAATGACATATCTTGAAGGACGTAATCCGCTGCGATCCAGCGTTCCGCCAATATACCGGCCATCGGAGAAGACCATGGAGGCAGGTCCGTCCCAGGGTTCCATAAGCGTGGAATGATATTCGTAGAATGCTTTCAAACTTTCCGGAATAGGGTTTTTCTCATTGAACGACTCAGGAATCAGCATACACAACGAATGAGGCATACTGCGCCCCGTCATATGGAGAAATTCCAGGGTGTTGTCAAATGATGCAGAGTCCGATTTCCCTGGTTCGATAATCGGATATAGTTTTTCAAGGTCGTCACCAAAAAGGTCAGACTGGAGCAGGGACTCCCGGGCATGCATCCATTGACGGTTTCCCTTGATTGTATTTATCTCTCCGTTATGGGCGATAATCCGGAATGGCTGTGCAAGACTCCAGGTAGGGAAAGTATTTGTACTGAAACGGGAGTGCACCAGTGCAATTGCACTGGTCATTGCAGGATTCGTCAAGTCCTTGAAATAATCACGCAACTGACCTGGCGTGAACATTCCTTTGTATATCAGTACTTTACTTGAAAAGCTCGGCAGGTAAAAGACCTCTTTTTCAGATAACTGTGATTCTCTGATTATTCTTTCAGCTTGTTTTCGAGCAAGATAAAGTTTGCGTTCAAGGATATCCTGTTCGTAATTTCCTTTTACAAATATCTGACGGATAATGGGTTCTGAGCGTTTGGCTATTTCGCCGATTACTGAGTTATCAACCGGGACATCGCGCCAACTGATCAATTGCAGCCCTTCAGATTCAACATAACGGTTGAGTACTTCCACGCAATAGGCAGCTTCTTCTTCATTTTGAGGTAAGAAAACAAGACCTGTCCCGTATTTGCCTGATTCCGGAACGGCAATCTTCAGCGAAAGAAAGAAATCATGTGGCAACTGCATTAATATTCCGGCACCGTCACCGGTTTTATTGTCTGAACTCGTTGCCCCACGATGATCCATATTCAACAATACAGTAAGCCCACGCTGAATTATGTCGTGTGACTTCTGCCCCTTAATATGGGCAACAAACCCAATTCCACAGGCATCATGTTCATTATTAGGATCATACAGCCCTTGAGCTTTTGGAAAACTATTTGATTCCATTTGATATAAAATTAGCAAAACTTCCCGGCTACGATCAGACAGGAAGAATATGATATTATCTATTGGTAATTACTCGATAAAAAGCAATAATCTGTAACAAAATGTAAGTAAATAACAGCTATTGCTTAAAAACTAAAATCAAAAGTACAATTTATACGTCAAATATCCTTGGTTGTATCTGCCTTTATTTGTATTTTTTTTGTCCTTGGAACATGATATTTTAGTTTTCAGGCTCAAATAATCTAATAATCAGCATTATGGTTGGAGATATTAAATAATTATTAAATGTCATTATGAAACTTAAAATTCCAGATTCCCGACAAAAAGGAAATAAACAGTTTGATTTTAAATCTACCTTACTCTTTACCCAAGTATTTATTCAATTTATTACGGTTGAATATCCTGTGATAAAAGTTGGTTAAAAGCTGTTTCTACTCTTTGAAAGTTGAAACGCCTGATTATTCCATCCATCCTTTCCCGAATCTGAGCAAGACATAGATTCCCAATACTCCCTGCATGAGTATGGTTGATGGTTTTGTCGGGATGGAAATCATTTTTCCTGATCGATTCACCAACTTGCCGGTAGGCTTCTCTGAAAGGCACACCCTGGATAACCAAACGATTCACCTCTTCAACGCTGTAAATATTCTCGTACCGGGTATCATCCAGTATTTTATCGTTTACTTTCATGTTGCTTATCGCAAAACAGGCAATTGACAAACAGCTTCTTAATTCAGCAAAGGAGGGTACAAATATTTCCTTAATTAGTTGTAAATCACGAAAATATCCACTTGGAAGATTGTTGGTAATCAAAAGGATCTGATTAGGTAATGATTGAATCCGGTTACAGTGGGACCTGAGCAATTCGAAGACATCGGGGTTTTTTTTGTGTGGCATAATGCTAGACCCTGTAGTTAATTCGTCAGGCAACGATACAAAATTGAAATTCTGACTCATGAAAAGACAGACATCATAGGCCAGTCGTGACAGAGTTGCAGCTACTGAGGCAAGTGCAAAAGCAACGGTTTTTTCGACTTTTCCGCGCCCCATCTGCGCGTAAATTACATTATAACTCATCGATTCAAATCCCAGAAGATCTGTTGTTAGTTGTCTGTTGAGCGGAAATGAAGAGCCGTATCCTGCAGCAGAACCAAGAGGATTCTGATCGGCTATCCGGTAAGCTGTTTGAAGCAAGAGCAGGTCGTCAGTCAGACTTTCAGCGTAAGCCCCAAACCATAAACCAAAAGAAGAGGGCATTGCGACCTGCAGATGAGTATAGCCAGGCATCAATGCCTTTTCATATCTTTCGCTCTGTACCATCAGTAAATCAAATAGATCATAAACCAGCCCGGTCACCGTTTTTATTTCAGCGCGCGTAAACAGTTTTAAGTCAAGTAGCACCTGATCATTTCGGGATCTTCCGCTATGAATTTTTTTTCCTGCGTCCCCGAGTCTCCTTGTAAGCATCAGTTCAATCTGGGAATGAACATCTTCGCTTCCTGCTTCAATGATGAATTTGCCCGATTTAATTATTTTGTAAATTTCCCGTAATTCCTTAGAAATTACTTTTAGTTCCTGAGCGGAAAGCAAACCAATGGATTCAAGCATCTGAATATGAGCCAGTGATCCAATAACATCGAATTCGGCAAGAAAGTAGTCCATTTCAGTATCACGGCCAATGGTAAAGGCCTCAATGAGCGCGTTGATTTCAGTCCCTTTATCCCAGAGCTTCATTCCAATGTTTTATTTAATTTATTTTGTAAAATTATTATAATCCAAGCAAAAATTGACCTTGCGACAATCTTTTGGCATTCCAAAGGATCAATTTAGCCGGAAATTTAATATAGAACCTGAATTAATTCCTGGTTTTTTCCCATCTCTCCATTTCCTGATTATATTTCTCGATCTCTTTTTTAGAGCTTCCCTTTATAAACCCTTTGGTAGGCCTAAGAAAACTGCTTGAATTTTTTGGGGCTTGATCAGTAACTGTTTTTTTTCCGGTGGCATCTTTATGAATTGTGAAGCCATCGAAGAAAGAGCCATCGAAAGTAAAGGCACTAAA
The DNA here is from genome assembly GCA_903923905.1 of uncultured Bacteroidia bacterium. Taxonomy (GTDB): domain Bacteria; phylum Bacteroidota; class Bacteroidia; order Bacteroidales; family Prolixibacteraceae; genus JAAFHB01. The sequence continues at coordinate 7,613 of CAIXZH010000025.1, read as the reverse complement.
TTTAATGGAATCGTTTGATACATCCAGTAACTGATACATTTGGGTATTGCTCGCCAGTTTGTCCATCTTCACGGAAAACCCTATATCGTATAATTTAGGGCTTGCATGAGTAACGACATAGACTGCTCCTTGTTTATTTTTTAAATTACTATTTGGTATATGCATTGCTCTGCCATAAGCATGATCATGTCCTGCAAGTACAAGATCAACATTATATTGATCAAATAATGATTTAAATAGGGTCCGGAGATAAAAGTAATCACGTCCACGGCTTGTGGAATATAACGGATGATGCATAATGACGATAATCCATTTCTGATGGGTAGATTCCAGAACTGATTTTAACCATTTCCGCTGTTCCAAAGCCGACGGTATTGTTTGTATTCCATTGGAATCCAGACTTATAATCCTGGTATTCTGGTAATCCCAAAAGCATGCACGGCCCAGAAAATCAGGTGGTCCATTTTGCGGAAAGGAAAAATGGGCCATCCATCTTTCATCCAGTTTCTGAAATAGTCCTTTATAATACTCATGGTTTCCCGGAGAGGCAATGACAGGAGTCGTTCTGAAAATAGCTCCCCCTTCCCGGAAAAATTCACCCCAGTAGGCATCATGAGGTCGCTCTATCATATCGCCTATAAAAAGCATGAAAGCGGCATTGGGTCGGCTTTCATAAGCTTTTGTGAATAGTTTGCCGGATGTTCCGTTAATTGAATCCTGAACATCACCTAAATAGATAAAAGAGTAGGTGCTATCCTGACTGCTGCCTATCCTGAAATAATACCATTCTGACCAGTAGGGGCCATTGGCAACCCGGTAATGGTAGGTTTCACCTGCTTTGAGGTTAATGATTCCTACTTTAAAAAAGGCGGAGGCCCCACCTGATGTTTTGATGATTTTTGAGCGGGATTGATATATAGAGGTGTCACCTTTGAAAGAACTGTTGGTTATTTGGAGGATTCCCAGGTGTGTTGCTGTATCACCCTCCCAGGTTACGTCGCGCGAATTCAGGGGGTTGCCTGACCAGGTAAGCATAATTCTTGAGGGGGTGGATGTTGGAATGTAAGCGGGTTCAGGGGGATTAAAAAACCAATTGCCCCACTTGAACCAAAGTATTACTGCAATCAGAAATGGGAGAGCCAGCCAAATCAGTTTTTTTCGAGTGCTTTTCATTCGTTTATAATTTGCTTTTTAAATGGTAAATAGAATTAACTCCATTTTGTAAGGGTTTTTTTCAAATTTAAACATTATTCTTAAACTACAGATACCCCTTTGAATTGTTCCGAAATCTAATTTTTTACCTCCAATTCCTGACCGGTTAAATTTTAAGTTTGAATATCAAAAAGACAATATAAATGAAATAAATATAATCATGTGATTAAAATATATTTTTAAAATATCAAAAAGGCAAATTAAAAGCGAATAATAATCAAATAGCTTAAAATGTACCATTTATGATTTTAAAAATAATAAAAATGGGGTACGAGTGTTAAATTAATGTTATTATGATGAAAATATATAAAAATAATGGGGTATGGTACAATAAAAAGCATATATTTGCGTCATAAAGATGTTTTTAATAGGGGTAATGATTGAAATTAATTGAAAACACTCTTTTAAGTTATTGCAGTTATTTAAAAAAAGGAATACCTTAATTATTGTTTAATTTAAAATGTTCACTATGAAAAAAGTTACTTTAATCGCAATCGCACTATTTCTTTTAGCCGGATCGTATGTCGGTTCAGCGCAAGATGCAAAAGGTGCTTGGACAACCGGAGCCGATTTTTTCAACCGTTACAACTGGAGAGGGTCTGACCTTGGAAATTCGCCGGTAGTGCAGCCAACTATAAAATATGTTAGTGGGGGATTTACTGGTGGCGCATGGGGTAGTTATTCGTTGTCTAATAATACAACCGCTACAGAGGCTGATCTATTCCTGACTTATGCTTTCAAAGGTGGGTTTTCGCTGACTGCAACTGATTATTATTTCCCTTCTGAACCGGGAAGCGTGGGTCACTATTTTAATTACAATGCGAAAAAGTATCAGTTCTTTGAAATTTCCCCAAGCTACACGGTTGGAAAGTTCAGCATTACCGGGAATTATTTCTTCGCCAATGCCAACAATGATATTTATGTTGAAGCTGGTTATGCTTTTAAAACGGTTAATTTTTTCCTGGGGGGCGGAAATCAGATGTATACAACCGATACAAATTTTAACATCTGTAATATTGGGATATCTACCTCTAAAAATGTGGTGATCTCGGATAAATTCACATTGCCTCTTACCGGGAAAGTGATTCTGAACCCTGAAAAACAACAGATCTTCTTTGTTTTTGGATTTACGATATAATCAGTTGATTTTCCAAATAACGAGATATAATTAATCGAAAAATAAAAAGAAGCAGTCTTTTCAATTTATATTATTTAATTTAAAAAATGTAGTATGGATTCAACAACATTTACGCCCCACAGGGGTCAGTTTTTAGCTCGTCTGAGCGATAACATGTCTAAACCCAAAAACTGGAAACTGGGTTTTACAATCTTAGCAGGGAAAATGATCGGTCTGTTACTGGTCCTTATGGCAATGATGATGATTCCCGGAATATTCGGAACATCAGCAATGGCAGCGGATACTTATACTCCGCATGAAACCTCATTAATTAACAGTTTAAATACCGTTTGGACCTTGGTCGCCGCATTCCTGGTTTTCGGTATGCAGGCTGGTTTTGTAATGCTGGAGGCAGGCTTTGCCAGGAAACGCGAAACTGTCAATATATTGGTTGAGTGTGTTTTAGATACTGCGATTTGTGGTATTTCATTCTATGCTATCGGTTATGCATTCATGTTTAGTCATGGAAATGGATTTATTGGTTACCATTGGTTTTTCCTACAGGGTGCTCCCGATACATACGAAGCTACGGGTGTGGCTCTATTAGCCCACTGGATTTTCCAGTTTGCTTTTGCAGATACGGCCTCTACGATTACCTCTGGTGCTATGATCGGCCGTACAAGTTTCCGCGGTGATATTATTTACAGCATCGGAGTAACGGCCTTCATTTATCCGATTATCGGACATTGGGCATGGGGTCCTGACGGATTCCTGGCCACAATGGGTAGTGCCGATATGTTCTTAACTTCTCTTGGACAGCCGTTCCGTGATTTCGCCGGTTCAACTGTAGTTCATACCATTGGAGGTGTCGTTTCATTGGCCGGAGCAATTGTTTTGGGTCCCCGGATTGGAAGGGTCTTTTTAAGGGATGACAAGCAAAGGGGGGGATTACCCGCAGCACATAGTTTGCCTTTGGCAACTATTGGTGCCTTTCTGTTATGGTTTGGCTGGTACGGCTTTAACCCGGGGAGTACACTTTCAGCTATGGATTTTCAAGGTATTGGCCGTATAGCTGCAAATACAACTCTTGCTGCCTGTGCCGGATCGCTCGCCGCGATGTTTCTTGCCCTCAAAGTTGGTCCTTTCAAAGGGAAATTTGATACAGGATTTGCCTTAAACGGCATGTTGGCTGGATTAGTTGCAATTACTTGTCCATGTTACTGGGTTTCCCCATTTGGATCAATAATCATTGGACTTGTTGCTGGTGCAGTAGTATTTGGCGGTGTGTATCTGCTTGAATTTCTACGGATTGATGATCCGGTAGGTGCAGTTTCAGTCCACGGGCTTGCCGGTATCTGGGGTACTTTGTCCCTTGGTTTGTTCGCTTCCGGCCAATTCGGAGCTTCTACTCCAACAGGTAGTGACGTCTCTTCTCTAGTAACAGGTCTCTTTTATGGAGGTGGATGGAGTGTGCTGGGAGCACAGGCTATTGGGAGTTTCATTATTACTGTAGCAACATTTGCAATTTCCATGCTTTTAATGTATGCAGTTATGAAATTGCCTTATCCTTTTAAACTTCGTGTTGAAGCCCACGGTGAAACCGGTCCTGGTGGTATCGATGTCTTCGAACATGGTGCAGAAGCATACCATAACTAGAAATAACATCAGACTAAGTTTTTTCGTATTTTTGAATAAACAATCACATTAAAATATATTGAAATGAAAAAGATCGAAGCAATCATACGGGTATCCAAATTCCAGGAGGTAAAGGAGGCTTTACATGCTATTGATATTGATTTCTTTTCCTATTATGACACAATCGGTGTCGGAAATGAGAAGAAAAGAAAAGGTTCTTACCGGGGGACTTCCGATGACACTGAATTTATTTCCCGCAGAACCCTCACAATCGTTGTGCGCGATATTAATCTTAAGAAAACGGTAGACTGCCTTTTGAAAAGTGCCTGGACAGGTGAAATCGGAGACGGGAAGATTTTTGTCTCTTCAGTCGATGAATCTTACAGAATCCGTACAGGAGAATCCGGTGACGATTCTATGTATAATAAAGATTAATTTTAATTTAGATTTTTTATATTGTTTACATGAATTAGGCGTTGAACTTCAGATTAATCGATTCTCTCCTTTAAATTAATTTGGATTTCAAACAGGGTGTCTCAATTTTGAGGCACCTTTTTTTTGTTATAGTAGTTTAAATTTGATGGATACTAATTAAAAAAAATAGTAATAAAATGCTAAAATATTGCGATGCCCTCCCCTAAAATATCACTTTGCAATGTTAAATTTATTGTTTTTATGCGACAATACCCTTAAATATATAGTAGAATCAAATTTATTTGTATTTTCGCACCGATTTTAAATAATGGTTTTAAAACTATTATTCCTCCTTTTTTATAAATACAAATATTATTGATATGAAAAAAATTGAAGCGATTGTTCGGAAATCGAGATTTGAAGAGGTGCGCGAAGCCTTGCATGCAGCTGATATTGACTTCCTCTCCTGGTGGGAAGTAAAAGGACAGGGGACTGCCAAACAGGGACTTATTTTCAGAGGTATTGCCTACGACGTAAATTCGGTCGCCCGTATTTTTATCTCTTTTGTGGTACGCGACATAAATTTTGAAAAATCGATTAACGCCATTCTTAAGTCTGCATATACCGGTGAGAGTGGTGACGGGCGGATTTTTGTGACCCAAATCGAACAGTCTATCCGGATCAGAACGGGTGATAAAGGGGATGAATCCTTATACGATATTAAGTAGTTTGAAAATTAAATTGCATTTTATGAAAAACAAATATTTCATTTATTTCAGTTTCCTGATCGGTTGCTTTATTGTTTTACCTTTCTCTACATTCGCTCAGTCAGTTGCATCTGCTGCTCCGGTAGCAGCCGTTATTGCTCCTGTACCTTTTATCAGTGCGGGGAATACTGCGTGGATGATTGTTGCCACAGCCCTGGTTATGTTAATGACTATCCCGGGACTTGCACTTTTTTACGGAGGATTGGTTCGGAATAAAAATATTCTGAATGTTCTTATACAGTGTTTTATCCTTATGGCTGTGATAAGTCTTGAATGGGTGGCTTTTGGCTATAGTAACGCATTTGGTTCATCTTCCGGATTTTTAGCTCCGTATATCGGCGGGTTTGACTGGGCTTTTCTGAAAGGGATTCGGACTACAGATGTAAGTCCGTATTATATCTCTCAGGCTACCGAGCGCATACCACATATTGTTTTTATAATGTTCCAGTGTATGTTTGCTGTGATTACACCAGCACTTATTATCGGCGCCTTTGCTGAACGGATGAAATTCCGGGGATTCCTGATTTTCTCATTATTGTGGGCTGTCTTTGTATATAATCCTGTGGCCCATTGGGTATGGTCGGCCGAAGGCTGGCTGGCTAAGCTTGGAGCTCTTGATTTTGCGGGAGGAACGGTTGTTCATATCAATGCCGGTATTGCAGCGTTGGTTACTGCGATCATGCTTGGAAAACGAAAATTGCCTAAGGGCCAGCATATTACACCTCCTCACAATATTCCTTTTGTAGTTATTGGTGCTGCCTTGCTTTGGTTTGGCTGGTTCGGCTTTAACGCGGGAAGTGGATTGGCAGCTGATGGCCTTGCAGCAAATGCATTTATGGTGACTCATATCGCCGCTGCTGCTGCAGCACTTTCCTGGGTATTACTTGACTGGTTTAGCAATAAAAAACCAACCATCGTAGGCATTTCGACGGGTGCTGTTGCTGGTCTTGTTGCAATTACTCCTGCAGCCGGATTTGTTGATGTGAGCGGAGCTATTATCATTGGATTATTGGTCTCTGTAATGTGCTTTTTCATGGTCAGTGTTGTTAAGCGAAAACTTGGCTATGATGATTCTCTGGATGCGTTCGGGGTACATGGTATAGGTGGAATCTGGGGAGCAATAGCAACTGGACTTTTTGCTACTCCGGTAATCCAGTCTGCCTACAGCGGTGCATTTTACGGAAATCCAAAACAGCTTGGAATTCAATTTATTGCAATTATTGTAACCTTAATTTATTCAGGTGTACTCACAGCGGTTATTTTTAAAATCGTTGAGAAAACTCTGGGTATACGTGCCACTGATGAGGAGGAGATTTTAGGTCTTGATCTTACCCAACACGACGAAATTGCCTATAACGAGGCTGATTAGCTCAAAATTCAATTAAAACAAAAAAGCCGGTTTTTCCGGCTTTTTTGTTTTAATTGAATTTTGACATAGTAGTTTTTTGACCACTTTAGATTGAATATTCGCCTTTGGATACAAGCAATATTTTAATTTACTATTTTTCCCCCCTGTCTGTTCTCATATAATTCACCAACTAAATTAAATAACGATGCAATCTACCAAACTCAATCCGGGTTGGCGAACCGGAACCATTTTTTTAGTCGGAATTTCGCTTTCAATTGGTTGGGGAATCCGGGGCAATTTTGGTCATGAATATGGGGCTGAATTTGCCGGATGCCTTGCTGCAATTACAGTCGCACTTTTATCTGGTCGGGAAGACTGGCGTAACCGTGTTCCCTATTTTGCTTTTTTCGGAGCACTTGGCTGGGGATTTGGAGCTTCTCAGTCTTATATGCAGGTAATCGCCTATACCGATAGTGGCCACGCCATCTCTCAATGGTATGGTTACATGGCCCTCTTTTTTATTGGTTTTATGTGGGCCGGTCTGGGAGCGGCAGGGACGGCATTTGCAGCTGTTGCTCCAAGAGACCGATTGGTAAATATTTTTAAACCATTTATGTTTATCATTGGTGCTTCAATTTTATTGACCCTCATTGAAGATCCAATTGCCAAATGGCTCCAGCCCGGCGCTGGATTTGATGATACCTGGTCGCGTCATAAGAATCCATTGTATTGGTTTGATACCTATTACCTTCATGCATTTTTTGGACTTCTCGGAGCTGGAGTTTATGATCTTTATCAACGTCGTGGTGTCCGTGACCGGATTTTTCTCCCTCTTTTTGCGGCTGGGGGTGCTCTTGGCGGATGGGTTATTCAACTTTTGCTTGGAGCTGCCGGTCTCGACAAAATGTTGGCTTCAGCTCTGACCTATCCTCAGGGCGACCCGACATATTTGAATCCGGCTACGGGTAAACCAGCCTTCGAAGCCACAAATTTTCTGAATAACTGGCCTCAGTGGTTTGGTGACTATCCTCAGCATATTGGCTGGATTTTAGGATTTGTTCTGGGAGTAACCTTGTATTTTATCCTCTATGGTAAATTCAGAAACGGTTCCTCCCTGTTT
>CAIXZH010000024.1 GCA_903923905.1 uncultured Bacteroidia bacterium | reverse complement strand
TCACGGGCCGACATTCCGGAATAAATTGCCAGCACCTTAATATTTTTTGATCTCAGGTTCTCCACCTGATCTTTTATCAATGCGATTAAAGGGGTAACAACCAGACACATTCCTTCAGCAGAAAGGGAGTAGACCTGGAAAGTGATTGATTTTCCGCCACCTGTAGGCATTAGTGCAAGGGTATCCTGCTGACCGGCAATCGAACGGATAATCTCCTCCTGCAAGGGACGAAATTCATTGAATCCCCAGTATTGTTTTAACAGTTGGTGGTATTGGTCCATTCCTTGATACTTTGACTAAGCTATAAATAAAATTAGCAGGGTAAAGTTATTCTAAATCTGTAAATAATCTGGTAAATATTCGGAAGTCTATGTTGAAAGTCACAAGAAGAATAGGTGGATTGGTTTAAATTTATGATGAATGCGACCATTTTACCTAAAGTTTTGTATTTTTATTTAATGTTTTAACAATATTTCTTTACAAAACCTTAAACATAACTCTTCAGAAAACATGGCAAACATTTTATTTACCGATGCACTACGAAAGGAGTATGAGAACCTTTTCAATTCATGTGTTATCCGGCAGGAACGAGTTTCAGCCGTTGAAGCGACTATCACAAACCTTATCGCAAACAGGAATCGTTATCAAAATGTGAGTGATATGCAGGGCATTCCCTGGAGTTTTGTTGCTGTAATCCATAACATGGAAGCGAATCTTGATTTTGCCAGACATCTGCATAATGGTGATCCTCTTACCGCCCGAACTGTGCAGGTGCCTGCCGGACGGCCTAAACAGGGAAACCCTCCCTTCACCTGGGAGGAGAGCGCCGCAGATGCTTTATCCATGAGAGGGCTAAATGCCCAAAAAGATTGGAGCCTGTCTGGAACCCTTTATCAGTTGGAAAGGTATAATGGCTGGGGTTACCGCCAGTTTCATCCGAATGTCCTTACTCCTTATCTTTGGAGTTATTCCAATAATTATACAAGTGGAAAGTATGTTGCAGATGGGACCTGGTCTGATACGGCTGTTTCCAGGCAGTGCGGGTCAGCTGTATTGTTACGACGCATGGCTGAAATGAACATCATTGAGTTTACCGATCAACCTGCTTCCCAGCCTGATACTCCTCCGCTTGTTGTAAATTACGCTATGCAGCAATCGCCTGATCCTTTAGTTTCAAAACGGGTGAAAGACTTGCAAAATTGGCTAAACACGTTCCCCGGAATCTTTGTTAAACCCGATGGTATTCCTGGATTTATGACTTCAGATGCTTATAAAAAGGTGACAGGTAGTTTCCTTCCTGGTGATCCACGGGTTTAATTCTCAGATAGATTTTGTATATTTGTAAAGCAAAGTCTCACTCAAAAAAACTGTGCCATGTCATTTATTTCCGATAAGATTGTCCTCGAAGGTCTAACTTTCGATGATGTGTTATTAATTCCCAGCTATTCTGAAGTACTTCCGCGCGAAGTTAATCTGTCGTCCATGTTTTCGCGAAACATCAGGCTAAATACCCCAATTGTTTCGGCAGCGATGGATACGGTTACCGAATCGAAGATGGCTATTGCAATTGCCCGTGAAGGGGGGATTGGGGTAATTCACAAGAACATGTCCATCGAAGAGCAGGTCAGGCAGGTGACCATCGTTAAACGGGCTGAAACGGGAATGATCATTGATCCAATCACTATTTCCAAACAAAAAGTGGTTGGTGATGCGCTTAAATTAATGGAAGTTTTTAAAATCGGGGGAATACCCGTGATTGATGAGGAGAAGCATCTTGTAGGAATTATTACGAATCGTGATCTTCGTTTTGAAAAAAATCATGCAAGGCCAATTTCAGAGGTGATGACTTCCAAAAACCTGATTACTGCAGAGATCGGTACAACCCTTGAAAAGGCAACAGAGATTTTCAAAAATTATAAAATTGAAAAACTTCCCGTTGTTGATAAGGATAATAAGCTGGTAGGATTGGTTACATACAAGGATATTACCAAGGCAAAAGATAAACCATTAGCGTGTAAAGACGAAAAAGGGCGGTTGAGGGTAGCTGCAGCAGTAGGAATTACGAAGGATACGTTTGACCGAATTGATGCACTCATAAAGGCCCAGGTTGACGCTATTGTTATTGATACCGCTCATGGTCATACCAGGGGAGTGCTCGATATCCTTAAAAAGGCCAAAAACACGTATCCTGAAAAAGATTTTATCGTTGGTAATATTGCAACGGCAGAGGCAGCTTCGGAACTTGTTTTTGCAGGAGCTGATGCCGTAAAAGTGGGAATTGGCCCAGGTTCTATTTGCACTACGCGGATTATTACCGGAGTCGGAATGCCGCAACTTTCTGCTATCTATAATGTTGCCAAGGCACTTCGAAATAGTGGAGTTCCGATCATTGCTGATGGCGGATTGCGTTATTCCGGAGATATTGTCAAAGCACTGGCTGCAGGAGCGCAAAGTATAATGGCAGGTTCATTGTTTGCTGGTGTAGAAGAATCTCCGGGGGAAACGATTATTTTCCAGGGACGAAAGTATAAGTCATACCGGGGGATGGGTTCTGTAGAGGCAATGCAGCAAGGTTCAAAGGATCGCTATTTTCAGGATATGGAGGATGATATCAAAAAATTTGTCCCGGAAGGAATAGTCGGGAGGGTACCTTTTAAAGGGACTTTATTTGAAGTTATTTATCAATTGACTGGCGGATTAAAGGCTGGAATGGGATATTGTGGTGCACCCAATATCGAGAAGCTTCACGAAGCAAAATTTGTCCGGATCACCAATGCGGGAAACATTGAAGGTCATCCGCACGATGTCACTATTACCAGTGAATCTCCCAATTATTCGCGGGAATAAATATGCCGAAGATTGCCGATCATTTTGATTTTCCTGATGGATTACTTTTTCTCAGGAATTTAAGGTAAATTTGGCCCCTGTGACAACCGTCAACCGTCCAATTGCATCCTGGATGGGGGTGGTTTAAGGATTTTTGGTAAGGTGAGCATTCGAATAGACTTTCAATGAGGAAACATTATTTTTTTAGTATATTTATTTTGAGCCTGTTATACGGATGTTCCTATTTTTACAAATCAACTTCAGGCAATGCTGTGATTGCCAAAGTGGGGGATAAATTATTGCTGAGAAAAGAACTCGCCTCAGTTCTTCCAAGGGGAATTACAAAACCGGATAGTGTGAATCAGTCGAAATTCTACATTCAGCGCTGGGTGAAACAAGAATTGATGCTTAAGATAGCTGAAGAAAATCTGACGGATGACCAGAAAGATGTTCAACATGAATTAGATGAATACCGGACCTCGCTAATCATTCACCGATATCAGCAACAGCTTATTAACCAAAAACTTGATACAGTAATTGCAGATAGTGATATTCATCAGTTTTTTGATTCGCATCCTGAGAAATTCATTCTTGACCAGAATATTGTAAAGGCCATTTATATTGAGGTTCCTAAAAAGGAGGCAAAGGCAGATCAGCTTAAACGATGGATGAGCGCATCGGATGACAAATCCAGAATGGAACTGGATAAATTTAGTTTTCAATATGCGACAAAGTTTGACTATTTTAATGAGTTGTGGATCGATTTCAGTCAGATCAGGTCAAGAATGCCGGTTAGTTTCACTAGTCCTGATGCCATACTTAAGCGAAATAGTTTCATTGAAGCATCAGACGAAAACAAATATTACCTTGCTGCGATCAAAGATTATCGATTGGTTGGGGATAAGGCACCATTTGAATTTGTCAAAGACCGGATCACGAATTTAATTCTTAATACGCGAAAAATGGAGTTCATTGAAGAACTTCAAAAGAATATTTACCAAAAAGGGAAAAGTTCAAATCAATTTAAAATTTCAGACTGATATTCAAATAAAAAATGGTTAAAAACGTACTAAAAAGTCTACTCTTGATAGGGACAATTATTTTGGGACAAGAGGTCTCAAATGCACAGGATAAAATTATTGACCAGATTTTGGCCGTAGTGGGAAGCAATCCGATTCTTAAATCGGACATTGAAACTGCAGCAATTGATAAGCAGGCACAGGGAATTACCGTAAAAGGAGATGCCAAGTGTGTAATACTCGAGGAACTGCTGGAAGAAAAATTGCTTTTAGCAGAGGCTGAGCTGGATACGCTGATTACGGTAACTGATAATCAGATCAATCAGCAGATGGACAGGAGGATGAATTATTTTATTGAAAACATTGGATCAGAAAAAGAAGTTGAAAAATACTTCAATAAATCGATAGTACAACTCAAAGCGGAAATGAGTGAAACTATCAAAGAGAAGCTGAAAACAGAACAGATGCAGGCCAAGATTATTGCAAAAGTGACAGCAACTCCCTCAGAGGTAAGGCAATATTACCGAAATTTACCCCAGAAGGAGATCCCTGAAATCGGATCCCAGTTAGAATATGCTCAGATTACAATGTTACCCAATATTTCGGAGAAGGAAGATCTTGATGTCAAGTCAAAATTACGTGATTTCAAAAAGCGTGTTGAGAATGGAGATAATTTTGCAACACTAGCGATTATGTATTCCGAAGATCCAGGATCGGCCCGAAATGGAGGAGAAATGGATTATGTGGGCAGGGCAATGCTCGATCCCGCGTTTGCCACTGAAGCTTTTAATCTCAAGCCGAACCAGGTATCCAAGGTTGTAAAGAGTGAATTTGGCTACCATATTATTCAACTAATTGATCGCAAAGGGGAAAAGATTAAAGTTCGTCATATTCTGCTTCGGCCAAAGATAGACCCCAGGGAATTGGAGGTTGCAAAATTTCGGATAGACAGCATTGCTGATTTCGTCCGCAAAGGTAAGTTGACCTGGGAGCAGGCATGTTATCTCTATTCAGCGGATAAAAATACACGGAATAATGGTGGTTTGGTGACCTCCCAGCGTAACGGTTCTTCAAAATTTGAAATGTCGGAAATAGATCCTGATGTAAGTAAAGTGATCGCAGATATGAACATTGGGGATACTTCGAAGCCGTTTTTAACTCTTGATGATAAGCAACGGGAGGTTTATAAAATTATAAAGCTGAACAATAAAGCCAAATCTCATAAAGCAAATCTGCAGGAGGATTATCAAAAACTCAGCGAAATGTTTCTTGCAAAGAAAAAGGAAACAACATACAGGAATTGGATAGCCAAACAACAGTCAAAGACTTATATCCATGTTGATGATTCATATGCCAACTGCAACTTTAAATTAGCATCCTGGAAAAAATAAGCTTTTGACCTGGTGCAATTTTTATCAAATGTAGTATGAGTAATCCCCGGAAATCCTCTCTTTTCCCATTATTGTTTCTGATTGCCATTGTTTCGCTTTTCATTCAGGCGATTCAACCACAGGAAAAAGTAAGGAAGAAAAGGGTTGAAATTGAAAATGCCGATTTGTATACCTATGATGCTTCTATTGTTGCCAATGCGCAACGTCTGATTGGAAATGTGCGGTTCAGGCACAACCAGGCACTGATGTTTTGCGACAGTGCGTACTCCTATAGTGATAGTAATCGGTTTGATGCCTTTGGTAATGTACATATCATTCAGGGTGATACGTTGCATCTTTATGGTGATAAAATGTTTTATAACGGCGACACCCGGCTGGCACGGTTTGTTCAACATGTGAAACTGGTTGACAAATCGATTACATTGACAACTGAAGCACTCGATTTTGATCTTGGTACAAACATCGGCTATTACAATCACCGGGGTAAAATTGTTGATACGACAAATGTCCTGACAAGTGTTATCGGACGGTATTATTCCGATGATAACATGCTTTTCTTTAAAGACTCTGTAGTTTTAGTCAATAAAGACTTCATTTTGCGGGCCGATACACTGAAATACAATAGTCAGACCGAACGGGCCTTTATTGTTGGTCCAACAACCATAAGAGGGACCAAGAAAGACGGAGTTCTCTATTCCGAACGGGGTTGGTACGATACCCGTAAGAATCTGGCAGAACTTTACAAAGCATCGAAAATAACCAATAAATCACAGGTACTGGAAGGAGATACGCTGTTCTATGACCGGGCGAGTGGAAATGGTCGTGGAAGGCATCGGGTCACACTTACCGATACTACAAATAAAGTGGTGATTAAAGGTAAATTTGGGGTCTACAACGAGACAACAAAAATGGCTTTTGTTACCGATTCTGCCCTTTTTATTCAATACGGGCAGAAAGATACCATGTATATGCATGCTGATACCCTTCGGACCAAGCCTGATACCTCAAATGTCAAGCATAAGGATGGTAAATATTTTATGGCATACCGGAATGTGCGGTTTCATAAACCCGATCTTCAGGGGAAATGTGACTCGTTGGGATACAAAATGATCGATTCGACCATGATGATGTTCTATGATCCGATGGTATGGTCAGGGAAAAACCAGATGACTGCTGAAAAAATCCAGTTCGTTTCCAAACAGCCCGACCCAAGTATGGCTTATCTGGAAAACAATGCTTTCATTGTAATGTCGGAAGATTCTATTCGGTTTAACCAGATCTCCGGGAAGAAAATTGCAGGTCAGATTTTTAACAACAAGCTACGCATTGCTGATGTGAACGGGAATGCCGAAACACTCTATTATCTAAAGGACAAGAATAAATATTCGGGGATGAATAAGTTGTTAAGCAGCAAAATAAAATTGCATCTTACGGATAATCATATCGACAGTATCCGATTTTATCCAAAACCGGAGGGAAAGACTATTCCGATAAGAGAACTCACTGAAGAAGACAGCAAGCTGGATGGATTTGTTTGGCGGGACAGTGAACGACCATTTAACCGGTTTGATCTCTATCCAATTGCAGATGATCGCAAAAAGAATAAAGCTCCCGGAAAGAAATCTTCACCAATCAGGGTAGTTGCTCCTATTCATATAACCCCCAAGAATGAAAATCCCAAAAAAAATGCAGGTCCCGACAAGAAACCTGCACCTAAAGAATAAAATATACCCCTTTAATATTCATCCTCATTAAAAAAGAAATCGTCTTTACTGGGATAATCGGGCCAAATATCTTCAATGGATTCATAAATTTCCCCTTCATCCTCCATTTCCTGTAAATTCTCAATTACCTCAAGTGGCGCTCCTGATCGAATGGCAAAATCGATCAACTCATCTTTCGTTGCAGGCCAGGGTGCATCTTCCAGTTTAGAAGCCAATTCTAATGTCCAGTACATATTATTTATTTAAGATTTAAGTGTCTTTCCTCTGAGCGCGATTTTAATACTAATTTTCTAGAAATAAAAGCCCAATCTGACTTTTTTTATGATTTCCACGGAATTTCTTTAATCCCGTTATCCTGAGCCACTTTTCGCGAAAGTACATAGAGAAAATCAGACAACCGATTGAGATATTTAAGGATATCAGCAGGAACATCAATCGTTTCTGAAAGCTGATAGGTTCTCCTCTCGGCGCGTCGGCATACGGTTCTGGCAATATGACAGTAGGAAACTGCATTACTGCCTCCAGGAAGCAGAAAATTAGTCAAAGGGGGAAGCGAATCGAGTATTTGGTCCATCTTCGTTTCCAAGTGTAAAATATTGTTGTCAAACTTGGTTAATTTGGAAGAGTTGTCCACTTTGGTGGTATCAGTGGCCAAAAGTGCCCCAACGACAAATAGATTATTCTGGATTTCAATTAAATCCGGTATCTCATCGGGATTAATGTCCTGTGAACGTATCAGCCCAATCCATGAATTTAATTCATCAACCGTACCGTAGGCTTCGAGTCTTAAATCATATTTTTTAACACGGGTACCCCCGATTAATCCGGTGGTACCATCATCCCCTGTCCGGGTATAAACACGCATTGGTTAAAATTTTGAAGATTAATAAATTGGAGTTTCATTTTTATGGTCTGTTTCGACCTGTCCGTCTTTGAGCTTGATAATCCGATGGGCATGCTTTGCAATATCCTCTTCATGCGTGACCAGAATAATAGTATTTCCTTCCGCATGAATAAGGGCAAAAAGCTTCATGATCTCCTCCGAAGTTTTTGAATCAAGATTACCTGTTGGTTCATCCGCCAGAAGAATTGAAGGGGAATTCACCAAAGCCCTGGCAACTGCAACCCGCTGCCGTTGACCTCCGGATAATTCGTTAGGCCGATGCTCCATCCTGTCACTCAATCCGACGCTTAACAATTTTCCTGTGGCCAGTTCTATTCGTTTATCCTTTAAAACTCCGGCATATATCAGGGGCAGCATCACATTCTCGAGGGCCGTGTATCGAGGCAGGAGATTAAATGTTTGAAAAACAAATCCAATTTCAGTGTTTCGGATCTCGGCAAGCCTGTCGTCATCGAGCATGCTTACGTCTTTGTCATTCAAGGTGTAATTTCCGGATGTTGGAGTGTCCAGACAGCCAATAATATTCATAAGGGTTGATTTGCCTGAACCGGATGCCCCCATTATGGCTACATATTCTCCCTTAAAAATATCGAGCGATACTGAGCGTAAAGCCAAAACAGCCTGTGTTCCTACCTGATAGTTTTTAACGATCTCCCTCAGTTTGATTAATTTTTCCATTTTCCGTTTTTTGCCTTTACAAATTTACATAAAATGATCTTTAAAAAACACCTTGATCCGGCACAAATGAACTCTGGTTATATTTTCTGATTTTCGGGCTCGCTGGTCAGTATTCGATCCTTCTCTTTAAGACCACTCAAAATGATGATTACTTTATCATTCTTCTCGCCTGTTTTCACTCTCCTTTTTAAGATTTTCCCCGATTCCTTCAGGTAAACAAACTGACTGCCATTATCGGTAAAGAGGCAGGGGAGGGGAATTACTAATGCATTGGCCTTTTTCCCAATGATGATCTCATTCCCGGTAGTCATCGATGGTTTTAATTTACTAATATCACCAGATAACTTGATCGATAATTTAAAAACATTTGAGTCGAATCCGGTCATATCCTGTCCGATATTCGATATCTTCGCTATGGATGCCAGTATCTCTTTGTTTTTCAACGCATCTATATGCACTCTTACGCTGTCGCCTACATGAATCTTCGAGATATAAATTTCCTCAACATAAGTTTCAGAAACCAGATTGTGCAAATCAGGCAATGTGGCAATGGCCGGGTCCCAAAGATTTACGTAGTCATCAATTTTAGTTTTTCGTCCGCCCCATTTCCGGGCATAAATGACCATTCCATCGCTAGGTGCAGTAATTCGGGTAGCGAGTAAGGCCAGCTTATATTTCTCATCCATCTCATTATATTCATTGTACTGCCTCTCTCTTCTGGAACATCTGATCCTGAATTCATTTTGTTGCATTCTGTAACTGCGTCTTTTGGATTCAAGAAGCCGGGCAGTCCGGTCATAGGAGATTTGTGTCATCCGTTGATTGGCCGGAGAATCATAAACTGACTGCTCGACATCTATTTTTTTATACTTCAGATCGAATTCAAGTTGCTCCATATCATCTCTGCTCGTACTTAGTGAAACCGCTGAATCCAGTTTGGCATCAGTAAAAGCAGCGCTCGCCTTTTGTAATGATTCGGTATTTTGTTGTGCCAGCTCCTTAATTCTTCCTTCATCCAACAAGGCTACATAATCCCCCTTTTTCACCACCATACCTTCAGGAACAAGGTCTTTAATCTGCAATTGATAGATACTTAGTGACCTATCGCCCAGGATATCCGGAAAATTGATCAAAACTGCCTTTTCGCTCTGCATCTCACCTTTACAGGTAATCACGGATTCGAAATTATCTCTTTTGACTACATAAATATTCGAAGACCGCTGTAATCTTAGAAATATCACCAGGGCAATAATCAGTATCAATCCGGATGAAAAAAGAACCAATCCGGATCTTTTCTTCATATTTTTAATAAACTTCATTCTGTGGGGATTTTATCAAAATCAATTGACAAATCAGTTTTTTTATCAAAATCAAAAAGTGTTAGCTGTCTGATTGTGAAATAATTATTCCAGTATTTTCTAAGCGATGCAATGTAAGCTCTTCTCGCTGTTTCGACATCATTTCTGGCTAAATTTAGTTTAGTTACATCCAGCTTACCAATTTTAAAACGGCGCATGGTGACTTCATACCCCATTTTTGCAATGGTATCCGCTTTTGCCGAATTCAGAACCTGGTCTGATTGCAGGTTAAATTCCATCACATTCATTAAAACAGACTGCTGAAAATCAATACGTTCCTGCTTTATAGTGCTTCTTACGACCTCCCTGTTTGATTTTGCCATTAGTACTGCCCCTTTTCTCCTGCCCCAGTCAAGAATCGGAACTGACAACCCTACGATTCCCAAATTCTCAAATTGATTCGGATTCTTGTAGGCATTTGAAACCATGGTTGCTTTCTGGTTTATACCCGCTGATGCACTGATATCCACGCTTAATCCATTTTGCGCCTTAGTCTGGGCGACCTTATTATCCTCATCCAGTAGTTGTTGTTGTTCCAGTAGCATACTTGGATTATTTTCCATCGCTTTCTGAATGGCCTCATCTACATTGATCTCTGTTTTTGCCACCGCTGAAGGGAGAACGCATTCGATAATTGTCCCTTTCTCGATTGCAAGGTAGGAATTCAGATCAGAACGCGCCCTGACCAACGCCTGGTTGGCACGGGTAACTGCCAGTCTGGCATTCAGCAGTGTAAGTTCCATATTGAGTAATTCATCCTGTGTAACGGTTCCCACCTGATACCTCCCTTTCCCCAATTGATACAGGGTATCAGCATTTGCTAAATTGGTGAGTGAAATATTGATCTCTATCTGAGCATCAATCATCGAAAAGAATTTGTTGGTTGCAGTAAGGGCGATATTTTCTATCGATTGAATCAGATTCTTTTTTGCAACCTGAAATTTCAGGGGTTCTATTTTTGATGCCCAATGCATACTGTTATAGCCGTTTACCCTTTGAGTGTACCCTACGCTAAGTGCATTGGCCGAATAAAGGGTCTGCTGATCACCGATGAAATTCCGGGTCATCCCCAAATCAGAACTTACGGCAAAGCTCCCTCCAGTTAAACCTACAATCTGAGCCATTTTTAAGGAGGCACTTGATGTTAAATTGTTCTGCTGGGAATAGATCCAGGTTTGACCAACATAATCATAATCCTGCCTGATTGAATTACTAAAGGATAGGGGGTTTGATCCGATTGACAACGAAGGAAGTTTATTGGCTTTGTAATATTTATAGGCCCAGTAACTCGAGAAGTACATATTTTTCTGTTTGAAGGCATCGATCGACTGTTTGGATGCAATATTGATCACTTCAGGAAGTGTAAGTTTAACAATCTTGTCTTTTGCACTCAAAGACAGACTTTTAAGAAAAATTGCAGTAAGTATTAAATAACGGAACATAGGTATTATTTTATTGACGTAATGATTCAACCGGATCTTTCTCAGCGGCCCGCTTGGCTGGTACATAACCAAAAATTATTCCGATAAAGACCGAGACTCCGAAAGAAATAAAGATAGAAAACACTGATATAATGGTTTTTATATCAAACATCGTTTGTATTATTTTTGAAAGGACCACACCCAGTATGATTCCGATTAATCCTCCCGAAATACTGATCAATGTTGATTCTGAAAGAAACTGGAAGACAATATCCTTTCGGGAGGCTCCAATCGCCTGGCGGGTTCCGATTTCCCGGATCCTCTCCATGACCGAGGCCAGCATGATATTCATAATTCCGATACCACCCACAATCAGGGAAATTCCCGCGATGGCCCCCAGCACAATATTGAAAATATTCTTTGTCTTCTGCTGCTGTTTCAACAATAATTCAGGAATGCTTACGTCAAAATCCTGCACATTATTATGCTTTCTCAGAAGCATTTTCCCGACTATTTTGGCGGTAGAGGTTAGGGTTGGAGTTTCAGCTACCTGAATGATAATGAGATCGAGTTGATTTGTATCTTCGTTGGTTGTATTTTGGTTTCCACTTTTCCCTGCAGCCTCTACCTGGTCTGCCCTGATCAGTGCCTTGTTACGGTATCTTAACAACATGGTTTTTACGGGAATGATAATTTTGTTGTCCGTACTGCTGATTGCCATGGTACCACCGCCCGTACCCACAAAACTCCGTTTTTCGATAACCCCAATGATCTTAAGCCAGATTTGTCCGCACTTGATAAACTTGCCGACAGGATTTTCCTGGTTGAAAAAGACGTTTTTTACATTATTTCCGATGATGCAAACCGGGTATCCATTAACCAGGTGTTGAGTATTGAATAATGTTCCGGATTCAAGTTTGATATCAAACAAACTAAAATAGGTGTTGGTAGTGCCCTCCAATTTAATCGGACTACTCTTGTCGTTGAGTATTGCAGAATAATTAAAGGTGATTACCGGGCAGACATCCTTTACTGTGGGAATTATCTCTTTGATCGCTTCGGCGTCAAGAAGCGTTAGCCCTTTTGAAAATTTCGTTTTACCCGGAGATTGTGACTGAATCGGATCACTCGCGACGGCGTTTTTTTGATCATTGGCTGTGGCCTGGTTGGATGGCAAAATCGGAGTGATGATTATATTGTTTACCCCTACCATTTTAATCTGTTCGAGGATCTCCTGTTCAGCGCCATTCCCGATTGCAAGCATACTGATTACTGCTGCGACTCCGAAAATGATTCCCAGTGCGGTTAGTAATGATTTTACCTTATTTGCAAAAATTGCTTCAATCGCAATTAAGACATTATAGGAATATCGTTGGTAATATGCTCTTATCTTCATCTGTTCAGTATTATACAGTTATTTCGTCAGAAGAGTTCCTTTACCTGTTTCGACTGCACCTGAATTGGACACTACAGCCTCTTTTTTTGCAGATTCCAACAATTTCCTTTTTTCATTCTCGATTCGTATCTTTTGTTCCTTATAAATTTCCCAGCCAACCGTTTTAATATCATCTGGCTTTTCAGGCTCAGTATAGATTACTTCATCTCCCTCAGCAAGGCCCTTATTCACTATGGTGTAATTTTCATTCTCATTTCCCAGATCAACGATCTGTCGAATAATTTCTTTCTTTTTGATATAGACAAATTTCAAGGTGTCGTTGGTGTAAATCGCATCAGACGGAATAATCAGTTTATCGTTATAATACCCGGTTACAATGGTATTGCTGGTGGTCATAGCAGGCTTGAGTAGCGGATCGAAGTCAAATACTCTGATCTTCACCTCGAAAACCTTTGCATCGCTTTTGGGCATTGGCTGTCCGATATTGGCCACTGCCATTACCTCTCCCTTGAGCTCCTTTTGTGGAAATGCATCAATACTCAATTTGACTTTCTGGCCATTTTTTATTTTTGAAATATCAATTTCATTCACATAAGTTTTTGAAATCATCCGGGTCATGTCAGGAAGTGTGGCAATAATTGGGTTCCAGGGACTGACTACGGATCCGACCTGGATTTTGGCTCCCATTCTGTCTTTTGCGTAGATGACCATACCTTGCTTGGGAGCTTTGATGGTAAGTGCGTCAGATAATTTTAATAACTCACTAATTTTCTGATTTTTTTGCTCCAGGTCTAAGGCTGCCCGGTCTACCTTGGATTTGGCCTGCCTCTCTTTGAGTTGGAAACCTTTTTTGTCCTGTTCAAGTTTTCTCGTTACTTTTTCAAGATCCATTTCTGCCTTTTTAATCACAGATGGTGATTCGTAGGCTGACTCTGCAACGATGATCTTTTTTTCCTCCACATCAGACGTGGAGTTAATAAGCTGATCCCGGAAATTGCTTAGCGTAAGATTTGAATCCATTTTGGCATCCTGAAGTGCAACAAGCGAAAGTTCCATATCCTCCTTGGCCTTTGTTAACACCTCCTCGATTACTTTATGATCTAGCGTAGCAATAAACTGTCCCGAATCAACAACAGTCCCTTCCTCCAGTAGATCGGATATCTTGATCTCATATATTCCTACATTTCTACCTGACAATTCTGCGGGAACAACAATATTTACTGATTTTTCAGCTTCAAGCTGGCCTGATGTATGGACTTTAATCTCAATGGGACCCTTTACTACCTTACATGTAATTAACTCAATATCTGAACTTTTATTCCAGTTCAAATAAGCAACCAATAAAAGCACAACTATTGCTCCTGAAATGATGAACACTCTTCTTCTCTTCATAATAATCGGATTAAAATCTGATTCTCGAATATGATATTTTATAAATAATTAAAAAACAGTAAATTAAAATTTATTGTGATTATTTTTAAATTAAAAACTCAGGCTGCTAAAGATAGAAATAGAAATGATCAAAATCATACTTGTACGTTAACGGAAGAAAAAAAGAGTTAAAACCGGAGAATAAAATTTTCTTTTTGCAATCCCGGGCGGAACAGGGCAATCCCGATTTCGAAAAGATCGAGTGTTACTCGGACACCAATTTGTGAAATTAAATCAAGCCAGATGATTTCCATCTCTTTTGATTGATGTATTCCCTTAATTATGATCAGGTCATTTTCACTGTATCTGTCAAGACATATGTTTAGAATATTCCTTGTGTATTCGGGATTATCCGGATAATTTATCAGGATAAATTCGGGCCGTAAAGGTAGTATTGAACCTTTGGGGAGAAAACAGAGATTCGTAATTGGTGAATCCCGAAGCAATTCAAGTGTGAACAAATCAAAGGAGAGGTCTTCTGTGCTCTGATAAACCGGAGTTGAAGAATTTGCCGAGGCCATCATCCCGGAATTAATGCCTAAAGTGGGGCCATAATGAATAAGCACAGATGGTTTAAATTCGCGGATTAACCGGAATATCATTTCATGGAAGCGACGGGGCAATTCCAGCTCTTTATAGAGTTTCTGTGGATTGTTGATGCTCAGAAGTGAATCATTTCTGTTTTTCGTGGATAGTAAATCCGGATTTTGATTCAAAAGTTTTGATGCCTTAAGATGTAATTTTCTAAAAATTTTGTATTCCGGAAACTGATGTTTGTTTTCTATGACAGTTGTGATCAAATGAAACAGGAAAGGGGAGTGGATTCCATGTCCTCCACGGTGTCGGGCCTTTCTTAAATAAGTTAAGCGGCTTAGTATGTTATATTTCATTTCATGGGATTTGTTGCAGTAAAACTAATAAAGATTTACGAAATCAAAAGGAGTAGTTTGCAAAGCTGTTTTTTTCATGTAAGTTTGTTTTATGTCGGGTATATTATCACAGGATATTAAATTTCTTTCGGGAGTCGGGCCCCAAAAGGCTATAATTCTCAATCAGGAGCTGAAGATATTTACAATCGGCGATCTGATTTACTATTTCCCTTATAAATATGTTGACCGGACTAAATTCTATGCCATCCGTGAGATTGACAGCTCTTTACCTTTTATTCAGGTCAAGGGGAGGATCACTGGAATGGAGACAGTTGGTGCAGGTCGGAATCAGCGTCTGGTTGCTTACCTGACTGACGGTACCGGTATTCTCGAACTGATATGGTTCCAGGGGATTAAATTTGTCAATCAGACTGTGAAACCGGGTATCGAATATATAGTCTTTGGCAAGCCTTCAGAGTTTAATAATCAATTTAGCATTGTTCATCCCGAACTTGACGAGAATGCACCGGATTCCCAGAAAAAAGAGGGTTATATTCAGGCCTTTTACAATACTTCAGAGAAACTGAAAAGTAATTTTCTTCACTCGAAAATAATCCTTAAGCTTCAATATGCTGCCCTTCAACTGGTAAAAGGACATATCTTTGAATCGATGCCGGCATGGCTGGTTCTGAAACTTGGAATGATTGGTCTTGAGTCGGCTTTGATTAATATCCACTTTCCCGAAAATCCCCAGTTTCTTCGAAAAGCCGAGTACCGGCTAAAGTTCGAGGAACTCTTCTATATTCAGCTCAAACTGCTTCATCTCAAGGAAGATCGCCATAAAAAGTTCAAGGGGCATGTGTTTTCAAAAGTTGGGAACTATTTTAATGACTTCTTTTATAATCACTTACCATTTGAGCTCACCAATGCCCAAAAAAGGGTAGTAAGAGAGATCAGGAAAGATATGGGAACCGGGAGGCAAATGAACCGGCTGCTTCAGGGGGATGTAGGCAGCGGTAAAACCATGGTGGCCTTGATGTCGATGCTTATTGCGCTGGATAATGGATTCCAATGTTGTCTGATGGCTCCGACAGAAATATTGGCAAATCAGCACTATGTATCAGTTCAGAAGTTTTTAGGTGATATGTCGGTTAAGGTGAAATTATTAACCGGATCAACAAGGAAAGGGGAGAGAGCAAATATTCATAGTGAATTGCTTAACGGCAACCTTCATCTCCTGATCGGAACACATGCCCTGCTGGAAGATATTGTGCAGTTTGAATCACTTGGTCTGGTGATCATTGACGAGCAACACCGTTTTGGGGTAACCCAGCGGGCTAAATTATGGCGTAAAAATTATATTCCGCCCCATGTCCTAGTTATGACGGCGACCCCAATTCCGCGCACACTGGCTATGACGGTTTATGGCGATCTGGATGTTTCTGTCATCGATGAACTTCCGCCTGGTAGAAAGCCAATCAAAACAGTCCATTATTTTGAAAATAAGCGGGCGAATGTTTATGATTTCATGCGGAAGGAGATCACGGAAGGGCGGCAGATTTACATCGTATTTCCCCTGATTTCAGAATCAGAGAAGATGGATTATAAAAACCTTGAAGCGGGATATGAACAGATCAAAAAGCTTTTCCCTTCCCCTGATTATTCCATTGGAATGGTACATGGAAGGATGAAGCCTACTGCGAAAGATGAGGAGATGCTGAAGTTTAAAACAGGGGAAACCCAGATACTGGTTGCCACCACCGTTATCGAAGTGGGTGTTGATGTACCCAATGCCTCGGTTATGATCATCGAAAGTTCCGAAAGATTTGGGCTTTCCCAGCTTCATCAATTGAGGGGTCGTGTCGGGCGAGGAGCAGAACAATCATTTTGTATCTTACTGAGTAGTTTTAAGCTGGGGGCAGAAAGCCGTAAGCGGATTGAAACGATGGTTGCAACCAATGATGGATTTGAAATTGCCGAGGCAGATATGCGGTTAAGAGGTCCCGGAGATATTGAGGGTACGCAGCAAAGCGGTATCGCATTTGACCTGAAAATCAGTGATTTGGCGAAGGATGGTCAAATCCTTCAATATGCCCGGGACATTGCAGAATCAATTATCAATGAGGATCCTATGCTTGAACAACCTCAAAATGATATTCTGCGGAAACAATTAATCGCGTTGCGGAAAAACCATCTTAATTGGGGATCAATTAGTTAGGGATATTCCTGTAGAGACGGGTCTCAGACCCGTCTCTACAGGAATTATTGTCATGTTCGTAATTATATGCACTGATTGTTTTTTTCTTAAAACAAATAACCTACTTTTGCGCCGCAAACCAATATCATTTTAAGAATGGACGAAGGGCCTGCGGATATATTTTTATTAACCTGATATCGCAGGGTCGCTTTCTTATGTTTGCGCTCCTTGCAATATCACAAAAGCAAGGAGGTGTTTATGACATCAATCACCACATTTTATTTAAGTCGGATTATTGGGCAAAAAGTTCAGGATCATTACGGTATTTACCTCGGTACTGTAAGGGATCTTTTAGTGGATCCTGATCCTTCAAATTACCCTACCGGACATCCTGTTGTCAAGGGGATTAAAATAAAATATTCCAAAAATATCTCGTTCTACTCCTTTGAGAATTTTCATATCGAAAAGGTGGACGGGAATCTTACGGTCATTTGCGACCAGCTGGTTGAATTGTCCAAAGATGAAATAGATAATAACATGTATCTTGCTGATGCAGTGCTTGATAATCAAATCGTCGACCTTAACGGACGAAAATTGGTACGGGTAAATGATGTCCGGTTGGTTACTATTTCAAGCGGAACATTCGCCGTCGCTGTAGATATTGGTATTGAAGGATTACTGCGCAGAATTGGAATTGTCAAACCTTTGAAATTTTTAGCAGGATTATGGGGCGGAACTATTCCATCCAAATTTATCCTTTGGGAAGATGTGGAGACAATTGATTTCTCTAATCTAAATATTAAGCTTTCAAAGAGTTATGCCAAACTTCAGACGCTTCATCCTTCCGACCTTGCGGATATTATTGAAGACCTTGGCCGAAAAGCCAGTACCCAGGTATTTTCAGCACTCGATGAGGAGAAGGCCGCCGATGTTATGGAGGAACTCGATACCGAAACTCAGGTCCATATCCTCGAAAGTCTGTCAATCGAAAAAGCGGCTGACGTGCTGGATAAAATGCCTGCAGATGAGGTTGCTGATATTCTCGACGCCCTGGAAGATGAAAGGGCAGAACAGCTGCTTAATGAGATGGAAAAAGATACTTCTCAGGAGGTTAGGGAATTGCTCGTTTATCCGGATCATACCGTGGGAAGCATTATGTCGTCTGAGGTGATGTCATTCAACCAAAACTCTACGATTGAAAAAGTTTTAGAGGAACTGAGAGATAAAAAGCCGGAATTTGAAACCCTTTATAATCTGTTTGTGACCGATGACAATGAAGTGCTTTTGGCTACTTTTTCGGTCAGGGATGTCGTTATTTCTTCCCCTGATGTGCAGATTAAACAAATCATGAAGCCTTCGCCTGTTCATTTGCGTGATTATCAGAAAATTAATGAAGTGGCTGAAATTGTTTCGAAATATAACCTCTTAGCCATACCTGTGGTCGATAAAAAGAATGTTCTGAAGGGAATGGTGGTCATTGATGATGTGATTGAAGATTTGATTAAAAAACGCAGAACCAATAAATAGGGGCTTAGGAGCATGTTTAGAAATAAGAAATCTTTTTTTAAAAAACTGGGAATTTTTCTGGCCATACTGGGACCGGGAATAATTACCGGGAGTGTAGATAACGATGCAGGTGGAATTACTACCTATTCTGTTGCGGCTGCTGTTTACGGTTATAACCTGATCTGGACCCTGATTCCCTCTTTTATTGTGCTGGTCGTTATCCAGGAAATGAATGCCAGGATGGGGATTGTTACCGGAAAAGGTCTTGCTGATTTGATCAGGGAGAACGCGGGTGTCAAAATTACTTTTTTCATATTTATCGGTTTGCTGATTGCCGATGTCGGGAATACGACAACGGAATTTGCGGGTGTTGCAGGAAGCATGGAGGTCTTCAGCGTCAGTAAATACATTTCCGTTCCCATAGTGGGTTTTTTGATCTGGTTCCTCGTCGTAAAGGGAACTTACAAAATAGCGGAGCGTATCTTCCTATTATTCAGTGTGTCTTTACTGATGTACGTCGTTTCGGCCATTATGGGAAAGCCTCATTGGGGAGAAATTGGACATGCAATCATCCATCCGCAAATGGAATTCAACGCCCAAAGCCTTGCCATGATCATTGGACTGGTAGGAACAACGATTGCCCCCTGGATGCAATTTTACATGCAATCCTCAGTCATTGAGAAGGGTTTGAAAATGAAGCAATATAATTATTCCTTAATTGATATTGTTGTAGGATGTGTTGCTACGGTTGTTGTCGCCTTTTTCATTATGGTAGCCTGTGCCTCGACATTGCATGTCAATGGGATTCAGATTAACGAAGCCAAGGACGCTGCACTGGCTCTGAAACCTCTTGCAGGTGCATTTGCCTCACAGGTATTTGCCTTCGGACTTTTTATAGCCTCTATCTTTTCCGCTACGATATTGCCTCTGGCAACAGCCTTTTATGTGTGTGAAGCCTTTGGTTTTGAAGCCGGAATTGATAAAAAATGGAACGAAGCCAAGGAGTTCTATATTCTTTACACTGGAATCCTGATCGTTGGGGCTGCAATTATTTTAATTCCTAATGCACCGCTTATCTCCATTTCATTATGGTCTCAGGTGATAAACGGGATGCTGCTGCCCGTTGTTTTGGTCTGTATGATGTTGCTGGTCAACAACAAAAAGATCATGGGGAAATATGTCAATAAACCGTTTAACAACCTGATTGGGTGGAGTGCTGTTATCGTTATGATCGCTCTTTCACTGGCTTTTCTTGTCGTTCCGTTCTTTTCGTGATGGAGAATCAATGTTAAAGCTTAGACTCTATACCTCCTCGTCATTGGGTATAGATGAAATTGAAGTTCTTTTGGATCTGAGTTTTCAGGGTATCCAATGAAAGATCCAATATTCCGGAAATTTGAAGATAGATCTCCTCAATTGGGATTTGTGATTCATCAGTTTCGATAAAAAGGGATGACAGGGGAATTAATTGGATGACTTGCTGCTGATCAGGATTTAATCGCATTACCGATTTCCCGATTGAAAAATAGCATCCCAATTCAATTAATTGCCTGGTTAATATGAGGCTGCCAGTATAGCCGTGTAAAATGACCGGCACTTTTGCCCGTTTAAAGTATCTGGTCAAGTCGTTCCATGATTTAACAGCATGTATAATAAGCGGTTTGTGATTGGCCTCCGCAAAATCGAGCTGCAATTCAAAAATTCTCTTTTGTTGATTATAATCGGCGTTACACACTTTATCAAGTCCGGTTTCACCGATGGCGAGGAGCTTTTTTTGCGTCGTCAGGTTTTCGAGCATATGACTCACTTCTTTCAGCTGCAATCCATCCGAATGCCAGGGATGGATTGCAGCTGAAAAGGGGAATTTTATTTCGCTGCTCAAATCAATTTCCTGAAGAAAGAGATTCTGTACGGCGATAACCTGTTCCGAAATCCCTGAATGGTGGGTATGAATATCAATATAAGGTGTTTTCAACTGGACTGAAGATCGTTTATCCCAAAAGTAATGGTATTTTTAGAATAGATAAAGTCTTTTTAAACTGAGGTATCAATTATGAATAAAATTATTATAAGTCAGACTATTAGACAGAAGTTGCCTGATCTTGTTCTGGGTTGTATTGCATGCAATGTAACCATTTCAACCGAAAACCCTGATTTGTGGGCTGAGATTGAAACTGCTTGTAAATTAATCCAAAGTACAACCGAACTTGAAAAGGTGGGGAGTCATCCTGCCATTCATGCATCCAGGGTTGCCTACCGCTCCTGCGGTAAAGACCCTGCCAGGTACCGCCTTTCTTCTGAGGCCTTGATGCGCAGGGCAGTCAAAGGGAATCCGTTGTACCGGATAAATAATGTGGTTGATTTGCTAAATCTGGTTTCCCTGGAGACTGGTATGTCAATTGGCGGATATGATGCAGAGAAAATAGAGGGTGATGTGTGCTTCGATATCGGCATGAAAAATGAGCCCTATGAGGCCATTGGCCGGGGTGAAATTAATATTGAATTCTTACCGGTATTCAGGGATTCTGTTTCGTCATTTGGCTCACCAACAAGTGATTCCGTGCGAACTTCTGTAACCGGAGAAACCACGAAGTTTTTAATGGTTATCATTGGATTTTCCGGTAACCGGCAAACACTGGAAACTGCTGAGCTGGCTTTAAGATTATTGGAAAAATATGCTGATGCCGATCAAATTGAAGTTATTTATGTGTGAAAAAAAGGTCAGTTCATAAAAAATACCGATGGTCAATCATTTTTCATGGATATTGCAATAATCTGATTAAAAAGCCTTTTTTGTGCCGGTCCTTGTTTGTCAGAAAACTTTTATAAATGGCAGGATTGTATTGTTTCACGTTAAGCTCAAAGAAAATTTATTTGCTTTCTGTTCCCGTTTTAAACCATCCGTGACTTGGGATGTCCAACCGAAAAGTATAAAAGTTTAATCCAGTTTAATATCCTTTTAATTAATTAATCTCATCAGGTGCAAATACTTTTATCAATTCGTTATTATGTTATCTTCGATACTCATGAATAATAATGGATTTGACAACCAATAATCTCCGCTAATATAAATTAAATTGCTTATATACAATGGGTTCATCAAACAGGAACAAATCACTTTTATATAAAAACATAAGTTATTTAAGCTTATTATCAAAACATCTGTTTTTTGCAATTGTCTGTATCGGAGGATTTACAACCGGTACTTTTGCCCGTAATAATTCAGCAGATTCCATCCAGTATTTAAATCTCGACCAGTGTATCGCCTATGCATTGCAGTTTCAGCCTGCATTTAACCGATCATTAGTCGAGATGTCAATTGTGAAAAAATCGAATGCAATAATCCTCTCAGCCTGGTTGCCCCAGGTTAATCTCGTTGGAAACCTGATGCATTATGGTCAATTACCCACTGTTTTATCGGCAAATTCCACTCCGGGAGGACCATTGATTCAGGGACATTCCGGTGTTAATAATACATTCATCCCACAATTGTCAGCAACACAAACCATTTTTAGCCCGGAAGTATTAAATGCGGCCAGAAATGCCCATTTGTTTGTTGAGCAGGCAAAGCAATCGAACGACAGCACTAAAATTGATATTATTTCGAATGTCAGTAAAGCGTTTTACAGTTTGCTCTTTAATCTTGAGCAGATCAATGTGCTAAAGGAAGACACCGCCCGTCTTGCAAAAAATCTGAGAGATGCTTATCATCAATATGTTGGCGGAATCGTTGATAAGACAGACTATAAAGAGGCATCAATTTCGCTCAACAATTCCAGGGCGCAATTAAAACAGGTTAACGAAAATGTGATACCATTTTATGCGTCTCTCAAGCAACTGATGGGTTTTCCGACGGAAAAAGAATTTTATGTAAGCTTTGATACCCTGCAAATGGTGCAGAAAATTGCTTTTGATACCACGCAGGTACTGGATTATCAAAAACGGATTGAATATCAATTGCTTCAAACCATTAAAAAGTTACAGATCCAGAATGTGAGATATTCCAGATCTCAATTTCTTCCGACATTCTCTGCCTTTTATAATTACCTACCTGAATTTGAAAATAATTCGTTTTCAAATCTTTTTAATCATTCCTATCCCTATTCCTATTTAGGGGCGTCAGTAAGTATACCCTTGTTCACCGGCTTTCGGCGAAGTGAAACCATTCAGAGAGCACGGCTCCAGTTGCAGCAAATCAATTGGGCCGAGGTTGATCTTAAATCCCGTATCTATTCTGAATATACCAGTGCACTGGCAAGTTATAAAAGCAATTTGTTTGATCTGAATGTCCTTCGGGATAACAAGGCAATGGCAAAGGATGTGTACGGAATCGTTTCCCTACAGTACAAACAAGGGGTGGTAGCCTACCTGAATGTGATAACCGCTGAATCCAACCTGATATCGTCAGAGATTAGTTATTTAAATGCCCTGTTTCAGGTATTGCTGAGTAAGGTGGATCTGGAGAGAGCGATGGGTAAAACGCTTTCAAAATATTAACGAATAAAATTTTCACATCAATGAGAAGCGCATATTTGACCTTATTTTTCAGTGTTCTATTTCTGACTGCCTGTTTTCATCCCAAAGTTCCCCCTGTGTTACCTGTTCCGGTTAATATTTATACTGTAAAAGCACAAAATGTGTTCTACTTTGAT
Source organism: uncultured Bacteroidia bacterium (assembly GCA_903923905.1). Taxonomy (GTDB): domain Bacteria; phylum Bacteroidota; class Bacteroidia; order Bacteroidales; family Prolixibacteraceae; genus JAAFHB01. The sequence continues at coordinate 182,996 of CAIXZH010000024.1, read as the reverse complement.
AAATATCCGGCCACCCTGGTTGCCATGAATCAGGTGGATCTGAGACCGCAGGTTCAGGGATATATCACTGAGATTTCTTTTACCGAAGGAAGTCATATTCGGAAAGGTCAGCCTCTTTATACCATCGATCGCCAGTTGTATCAGGAAAATTATGATCTGGCAAAAGCCAATCTGGATGTTGCACATGGTAACCTGAAACAGGCGCAACAGGATGCTGACCGTTATACTTATCTGAATACCTATGATGCAGTGGCCAAACAGGTTCTGGACCATGCCGCAATTGCCCTGCAGAATGCGAAAAATATGATCAAAGCGGCTGAGCAAACCTTAAAAATGGCCGAAACCAATCTGAATTATTCGGTGATAAAGGCTCCTTTTGACGGTACTATCGGATTTAGTCAGGTTAAATTGGGAAATATGGTTATTGTCGGGCAGACAGTTCTGAACACGATATCTTCGGATGATCCGGTTGGTGTCGATTTTTTAATATCCGAAAAGCAACTTTCACATTTTGAGAATCTGAAAAAAATTCAGGAGCATTCAATCGATTCCCTGTTTACCATTATTCTCCCTAATGATTCAGTCTACCCCCATGTTGGGAAGATTGCAATTATTGATCGTGCTGTTGACCCGCAGGCTGGCACCATCCGTATCCGGGCGGTATTCCCAAATCCTGACTACTCTTTAAGGCCGGGGATAAGTTGTGTGTTGCGTGTGCATAATCAGGAAACCGGTCCCAGGATGGTAGTTCCAAGCAAAACAGTGGTTGAGGTTATGGGAGAATATTTCGTGTTCCTGGTTAAAGATACCGTTACACGGGATCTGTCAGATACCACAAAAACACACGCGGCGCAAATGGCTATCCAAAAGAAAGTAATCACTGGACAAACTATCGATGCCAGCGTGATCATTAAAAAGGGGATCAATGTGGGGGACCGGATAGTCGTTGACGGGGTACAATCCTTACACACCGGTTCCGTGATAGCCCTGGCCAAAAAAGGAGACGCAGATAAAAGTAAAAAGGGGAAGGCTGGTTCCGGCGCAACTCAAGGTACACCTTCTAAAAGCGAATAACACCGGCATTGGTATAAACTGATTTTTTATTCTCCTGATACAGATTAATATATGATTGCTGATACATTTATTAGAAGGCCGGTCACTGCCATTGTTGTATCCCTGGTATTAGCTATTATAGGGGCTATTTGCATTATTAACTTACCGGTCAGCCAATATCCAAACATAACTCCCCCTGTTGTTCAGGTTGCCGGCCAATATACAGGTGCAGATGCCACCACCGTGGAACAAACGGTAGCCACTCCCATTGAGGAGCAGGTCAACGGGACGCACGGCATGGAGTATATGCAAAGCAACAGTACCAACAACGGACTGATGACAATCAATACGACCTTCAAGATCGGCACTGACATTGACGTGGCTACTCTGGATGTTCAAAACCGGGTAAGTATTGCCTCTCCGCTGGTTCCTGATGCAGTGAGCAGGTTGGGATTAACGGTCAGGGCTGTGAATCCGAGTGCTTTAATGCTTATTGCGCTCTATTCACCAAAAGGATCACACAATATCACCTTTTTGGATAATTACACCAATATTTTTGTAATGGATGCCTTACTGCGTGTCCCCGGGGTTGGTGCGATTACTACACTGGCTGATAATTTCAGCATGCGGATCTGGGTAAACCCTGATAAAATGGCGGCTTACTCATTAACCTCCACCGATATCATTAATGCACTTAATGAACAAAATCTCCAGGTTGCAGCCGGTTCTGCAGGCGTCCCTCCCCAGCAGAAAACGCAGACCTATGAATTGAGCGTTCTGGTTAACGGACGGTTAAGTAAAGTTTCGGAATTTGAAAAAATCATTGTTAAGACGATTCCCGGAACAGGCGAAATGGTTTATCTGAAAGACGTTGCCCGGATTGAACTGGGTAAATTTACCTATTCGAGCAATTCCTATGTGGATGACCAAAGGGCTTCCATTCTTACACTTTACCAAACCCCTGGAAGCAATGCTCTGGAAACAGCCGATGGCATATTTAAAGAGCTAAAAGAGCTGAAGAAATCGTTCCCCGCAGATGTGGACTATAAAATACCTTTTGAAACGGTCACTGTGGTAAAGGTTTCAATGCAGGAGGTGGTTCAAACCCTTCTTATTGCCCTTTGCCTTGTGGCTTTGGTGGTATTCCTGTTTCTTCAGAACTGGAGGGCCACACTCATCCCAATTCTTGCAATCCCTGTTTCGATCCTCGGAACATTTGCCTTTTTTATTCCTTTAGGGTTTACAATCAACACACTGACCATGTTTGGTTTTGTACTGGCTATTGGAATAGTTGTGGACGATGCCATTATTGTGGTGGAGGCTGTCCACCATTATATCGATTCTGAAAATATATCTGTCAGAGAAGCGACCTATAAGGCGATGAAGGACATTTCTGCCCCTGTCATTGCAATTGCATTAATTCTGGCTTCCGTGTTTGTCCCGGTAGGTTTTATTCCCGGAATTGTGGGGCGGTTATATCAGCAATTTGCAATTACTATTGCTGTATCGATATTGCTCTCCGCTTTTATCGCCTTATCATTGACACCGGCTTTATGTGTCTTATTATTAAAACCATATCACATCCACCAAAAGTCAACCGGTTTAAATCAGTTTTTCTTCAGATTCAATACCTGGTTTGAAAATGTAACCAAACAGTATTCCAACGGAGTCAGGAATGGTATCGGAAAATCGAAATATGTGATTATTTTATTGGTGTGTATCAGCATAGCAGCTTTCTTCCTCTTTCAGCAAAAACCTTTCGGATTCATTCCGAGCGAAGATGACGGACTGATTTATGTAACCTATGAATTGCCGGAAGCTTCAGCCACTACCCAATCTGTGGATGTGATGACCAAATTAATGAAAGTTGTTTCCTTAACCCCGGGAGTTGACCACTATGCTGCCCTGGCCGGGTTTAACGTGATAACCGGGGCAACCAAATCGAATAGTGGTACCATATATTGTCAGTTAAAACATTGGGATGAACGTTCAAAATCGAGCCAACAGATTCCAAAGATTATTGATGTGATTCGCACCCGGATATCCAAAGCAAATATCAAAAATGCAAATGTCGTCGTAATCCCTCCGGCTCCAATTCCCGGCATCGGCCAGACCGCCGGATTTAGTTTCCAGATCGAACAGCGAAACACCAACGATGACGTTCATGCCTTTGAAAATGTGGTGAACAATTTTGTCACCGAAGCCAACAAGAATCCGGCAATCTCAAATGCCTTCAGTTATTACTCGGCCCACACGCCAAGTTACAATCTGACCGTGGACCGGGAGAAATGCAAACGGATGGGTGTTAATATTTCGGATGTGTTTACCGCCATTCAGACTTATATGGGGAGTATTTATGTGAACGATTTCACCTTGTATAACCGGACTTTCCACGTTGTGGTGCAGGCTGATACGACCTACCGTAAGATGATCACAAACATGGATAAATACTATGTGCGTAATCAGGCTGGAGCCATGCTGCCATTAAGTTCACTGATCAGCTATAAGCCTACGGAAACTGCACCCCTTCAATCCCATTTTAACATATTCAGGTCTGCCGAAATTGACGGTGGATCTGCTCAGGGGTATAGCAGCGGACAGGCAATCGAGGCACTCAAGGAGACTGCGGCGAAAGTATTGCCACAAGGTTATGGATATGATTTTTCAGGGTTAAGTTATGAAGAGGTTCAGGCAGGTTCACAGACCATGTACATCTTCCTGTTTTCCCTGACTTTTGTGTTTCTTTTCCTGGCAGCCTTGTATGAAAGCTGGTCGGTGCCGTTATCAGTGTTACTGGCAGTTCCGATAGGGGCTTTTGGGGCTATTCTCACACTCACCTTTATACCGAGCCTGACCGATAACGTATATGCCCAAATAGGTCTGATTACCTTAATAGGCCTGGCGGCTAAGAATGCGATCTTAATTGTGGAATATGCCAAGGTGCGCGTGGACAGCGGTGAAGATCTTTTACAATCAACGATCGAAGCAGTGTCTATCCGTTTGCGGCCCATACTCATGACATCGCTCGCTTTTATTCTGGGAGTATTACCATTGGTATTGGCGACCGGAGCCGGTGCTGTAGCTCGCAGGACTATTGGCGTTACGGTAATGGGAGGAATGATTGCCGCTTCATCAATAGCCATATTCGTTGTCCCGGTTCTGTTTGTAGTTATTGTAAAGATCGCTTACGGTAAGAAACAATTAGAAAATCTAAGGAAATTGAAAGATGCATAGCCCGAAAAGAATAGGAACAGGTTCAGCTCAGACGATCAGGTCGTCACTCAATATTCCTACAAGAGTTGCATATAAAGGAAATTCTGGTTTGTATTACTTAGAGACTTAATTGCCCATGATTGCTGATACATTTATTCGAAGACCGGTTACTGCAATCGTTATTTCTCTGATTATAGCCATATTGGGGACAATTTGTGCGTTAACGCTTCCGGTCAACCAGTATCCTAAGATTACCCCTCCTGCAGTTTCTGTTTCGGCCAATTATACGGGGGCAGACGCCATCACCGTTGAACAAACTGTGGCAACTCCGGTTGAAGAGGCGATCAACGGGGTTCATGGGATGGAATATATCCAGAGTAACAGCACCAGCACCGGAATGGTGTCAATTAACGCAACTTTCAAGGTTGGAACCAATATCGATATTGCTACCCTCGATGTTCAAAACCGCGTGGGAATTGCCAAACCATTATTACCTTCCCAGGTACGGCGACTTGGTCTTACCGTACGGGCCAGGAATATCAGCTCATTAATGAATGTCACCCTTTTTTCTCCTAAGGGAACGCACAATATAACTTTTTTAGACAATTACGCCAATATCCATTTAGTCGATGCACTTCTGCGGGTTCCGGGCGTAGGTGATATCAGTACACGGGCTGACAATTTCAGTATGAGGATCTGGCTGAATCCGGAAAAAATGGCCTCTTATTCCTTGATTCCCAAGGATGTTATTAATGCCCTTAATGAACAAAATATGCAGGTTGCTGCAGGATCCGTCGGTGCCCCTCCCCAGCAATCCTCACAAACCCAGGAATTGACAATTCTCGTCAACGGACGATTGAGTAAGGTTTCAGATTATGAAAAAGTTATCGTAAAATCTATTCCGGCTACAGGCGAAATGGTCTACCTCAAAGATATTGGCAGAGTAGAACTGGGTAAATTTACTTATGCCAGTAATGCTTATGTGGATGGGAAACGTGCATCTTACATGATGGTTTTTCCTCTTCCGACAGCAAATGCACTGGATGTGGCCAAAGGGGTGTATGCCGAACTAAAGAACCTGAAAAAATCCTTTCCTGAAGATGTAGATTACAGTGTTCCTTTCGAAGCCGTAACCATCGTTAAAGTTTCCATGCGGGAAGTGGAACGGACCCTTATTATCGCTCTTTTATTGGTGGCATTCGTTGTATTTTTGTTTCTTCAGAACTGGCGAACCACTATTATCCCGATACTTGCTATTCCTGTTTCGATCCTGGGAACCTTTATCTTCTTTGTTCCTTTTGGGTTCACGATCAATACTCTGACCATGTTTGGATTTGTCCTTGCCATAGGAATTGTGGTCGATGATGCCATAATTGTGGTTGAGGCTGTCCAACGGTATATTGATGTTGAGAAGATGTCTGCCCGGGAAGCCACGGAGCATGCCATGAAAGACATCACTGCTCCGGTAATCGCCGTAGCTTTGATTCTGGCTTCAGTATTTGTTCCGGTTGCTTTTATCCCGGGTATCGTAGGTCGTTTATATCAGCAATTTGCAATCACCATCGCAGTCTCCATATTAATCTCGGCGTTTATTGCATTGTCCTTAACGCCTGCATTGTGTACGCTGATATTAAAGCCTCACCATATCGATGAAAAATCAAAAGGACTGAATAAATTTTTCTTCTGGTTTAATGGCAGGTTTAAAAGATTTTCGGAACTCTATTTCCGTGGGGTAAAACGAGGGATCAGGGGTTCAAAATATGTAATTATCTTATTGGTTTGTATAGGTATTGCCACCTTCATTTTATTCAAGGCAAAACCTTCCGGATTTATCCCCGGAGAAGATCTGGGACGTCTCTACGTTACCTACGAAATGGCAGAGGCTTCATCGACCACACAGTCTGTAGTATTGCTTAATAAACTGATGAAGGTGGTGAGCGAAACTCCAGGAATTGCCCATTATTCCGCGGTTTCAGGAATGAATGTGATCAACGGGGCGATGAAGTCAAACAGTGGCACCATCTTCTGCCAGCTCAAACCATGGAGCCAGCGCGAGGAGATTACGGAACAAGTGCCCGGCATCATAGAGGTAATGCTCAAAAGGATCGCTGCCGCAGGAATCAAAGATGCAAAAGTTGTCGTTATGCAACCGGCTCCAATTCCCGGCATTGGACAATCTGCAGGTTTCAGCTTCCAAATCCAGCAGCGAAATACTACCGATGATGTTCACGCATTTGAAAAGGTGGTTCGCAAATTTGTCGTCGAAGCCAATAAAAACCCGGCTATTTCAAGAGCTGTAAGTTATTATTCTGCTCATACCCCCAGCTTTAACCTGACATTAGACCGTGAGAAATGTAAAAAAATGGGTATCAGTATTTCAGATGTCTTTACAACCATTCAATCCTATATGGGAAGTGCTTATGTGAATGATTTTACCCTTTTTAACCGAACTTACCACGTTGTGGTTCAGGCTGATACGATATACCGAAGACTCGTGACAGATCTGGATAAATATTATGTGCGGAATCAGGCAGGAGCCATGTTGCCACTCAGTTCATTGATAACTTATCAGCCTATTGATGCTGCCCCGGTGATTCCCCATTTTAATATTTTCAGGTCAGCTGAAGTTGACGGTGGCTCAGGATTGGGTTATAGTACCGGACAAACTATCGATGCGCTCAAGGATGTTGCTGCAAAAGTCCTTCCACCTGGTTATGGTTATGAATTCTCCGGTCTGAGTTATGAGGAAATCGTTGCCGGTTCGCAAACAATCTACATTTTCCTGTTCTCACTGACATTCGTTTTTCTGTTCCTTGCCGCATTGTATGAAAGTTGGTCGGTCCCCTTCTCTGTAATGCTTTCTGTTCCGATAGGCGCATTTGGAGCTATCCTTACACTAACATTTATTCCGCAACTCAGTAATAACGTTTATGCACAGATCGGATTGATCACCCTAATCGGACTTGCAGCCAAAAATGCAGTATTGATCGTAGAATATGCAAAAGTGAGGGTGGATAGCGGGGAAGACCTGATCCAGTCAACTATCGATGCTGTTAGTTTGCGTTTACGGCCGATTATCATGACCTCTCTGGCATTTATTTTCGGGGTGTTACCTTTGGTATTTGCAACCGGAGCTGGTGCTGTGGCTCGTAAAACAATTGGGTTTACTGTTCTGGGTGGAATGATATCAGCTTCATCACTCGCCATATTTATCGTTCCGGTCCTTTTTGTGGTAATTATCAGAATTGCCTATGGAAAAAAGCATCTCGACTCACTTGCTCAAAAGAAGGATAAAGAAGTTGCTCATTTGACCGGGGAAGATAAGAATAATATTAACGAGTGATAGTAATAATTCTGATCCGGATCATCCCTAAACGAATTTAATGGAAATAGAATAATCGGGCAGATTTGGAATACCATCAGAAATTGGGACATTGGACTATTGCAATGCCACTTATTTGACAACAAAGGGAGTGTATTTCTCAATCTAAAGAATTATTTTTGTTCTTTAAATTTATGGGATGAGATATATATCGAAATTTATTTTGTGGATTACGGGATGGAAGATAGTTAGCGGGTTGGCCCCGGTTCCTAAATGTGTCGTTCTTGGAGTTCCCCATACTTCAATTTGGGATTTTGTCGTTTCATGGATTTTTTACAATTCGATAGGGGGAAAATCAAGTATCGTGGTGAACAAAAAATTTTTCTTCTGGCCAGCCTGCTATTTACTTAATTATATGGGGGCAATTCCTGTTGATACAACCAGGGGTGCCAGTCTGGTAAAACAGATTGTTGCAGAATTTAAAAAACGGGAGGTGATGCATCTGGCCATTGCCATTGAAGGGACACGCCAGCCAACAACCAAGTGGAAAGCAGGTTTCCATACCATTGCCAGGGCTGCAAACGTTCCAGTCTATTGTGCCGTATTCGATTGGGGTCGTAAAGAGATCGGGATACTCGATGAGGTCGTGTTAACTGATGATGTGAACGCCGATGTCCACCGAATTAAACAGTGGTACAAAGATCGGGGAGTCAAAGGGAAGCATCCTGAAAAATTCATTCTGGGCGAAGGACTCGATTAATTCTATCTCATGGATACCAAAGATATTCTACGTTTAACTATTGCCCAGGTAAATCTGGTTTGGGAAAATCCGGAAGAAAATCGTCAGAACCTTGAAAAACTGATCCTGCAATTGGAAGGCAATTCTGATTTGGTAATTCTTCCTGAGACGTTCACCACCGGATTTTCGATGCACCCTGACGAACTTGCCGAAGCAATGGATGGTACTACAATACAATGGATGCATAATCTTTCACGAAAAACGGGGATCGCAATTTGCGGAAGTCTGCTTATAAAAGATAACAGCCAGAATTACAATCGCTTCGTATTTGTCGCTCCGGATGGTCAGCTCACCTTCTACGATAAACGGCATCTTTTTTCAATCGGAGGTGAGGCCGATTCCATTGCACCTGGACATAAACGGGTTATAGTTTCTTATTTCGGTTGGCGGATTGCCCTTTATGTGTGTTATGATCTTCGGTTTCCGGTATGGTCCAGGAATTTGATTGATACCGATCTGATGATCTTTACAGCAAACTGGCCTGATTCGAGAAAAGAAGTATGGAATGTTCTGCTTAAGGCTAGGGCAATTGAGAACCAGGTTTTTGTGGCAGGTGTAAACCGGATTGGGAAAGATGGAAATGAGATTTCTTATCAGGGTGACAGCCAAATAATTAATGCAAGAGGAGAAGTATTGGCCCTCACCGAACCGAGTGTCGGTGGATTGCAGAGCTACTGCATTTCAAGGAAGGAGCTGGATGATTTCAGAATTAAATTTCCCGTTTTAAGAGAGGCAGATCAATTTTCAATCAGCTGATTAAACTTCAAAATCGTTCCAGTGGACAATTTGTTCCAACGATTTTCGGATTTTAACCGGTTGTACCTTTAAATCCGGGTAACCAATTGGGATTAATGCAATCGGTTCCAGAGTATCAGGTATATTAAAGATATTCTGTAATTTTTCAACGTCAAAATTACAGATCCAGCAGGTTCCCAACCCTAATTCTGTAGCTGCAAGTGTCAGATGATCAATAGCAATGGCAAGGTCTACCTGTGTAAAGTCTTTGTCATCTTTTCCCCTGTGCCACCCTCGGCTGTGGTCTCCTAAGGCGACAATAATTAGCGGAGCCGATTTCAGCCATTCCCTGGGATAAAGTGGGTAAATCAATTGAAGTAACACCGGTTCTGTGACCACAATAAAGTGCCAGGGTTGAAAATTGGCTGCAGATGGCGCAATTCTTGCAGCTTCAAGTACTTGTAAAAGTTTCTCCTTTTCAACCGGCATTGGGGCAAAGTTCCGTACCGATGATCTTTGGGTTGCAAGTTCAATAAAATTCATAAGGACTAATTTTTCAATCAAATTTACATAAAAATTTTGAACTGATGAATGGGAGTATCTTCAGATTATATTTTGGTTAACATTATATTACATTGATAATCAATATAGGAGGTTTGAAAATAAAAGGCTAACTTCGCCGTCCAAAATATACAAGTTATAATCACAGGATTTTCAAGAAGTTAATTAATGATTACAATATCGAATTTAGCAATTCAGTTTGGGAAAAAGCCTTTATTTCAGGACGTTAATCTTAAGTTTACTGCTGGTAACTGCTACGGTGTCATAGGAGCGAATGGGGCGGGTAAATCGACCATGTTACGAATTATTGCCGGAGATCTCTCTTCTACAAAAGGATCTGTTACACTTGGCCCGGGGGAACGTTTGTCTGTATTAAAGCAAAACCATTATGATTATGAGGAATATACAGTTTTAAATGCCGTTTTATTCGGCCATACGGAATTGTGGAATATCATTCAGGAAAAGGATATCCTCTATGCCAAAGACGACTTTTCAGATAAGGATGGCATGAGGGCTGCTGAATTGGAAGAGCGTTTTGCCGAGATCGATGGCTGGAATGCCGAAAGCGATGCCGCCATGTTGCTGAGTGGTTTGGGAATCAAGGAGGAATTTCACCACCGGTTAATGAAAGAATTAGGTGGAAAAGAGAAAGTGAGGGTCTTGCTTGCTCAGGCTCTTTTTGGCAAACCTGATAATCTATTGCTTGATGAGCCCACCAATGATCTCGATTTGGAGACTGTATCGTGGCTCGAAAATTATCTGGGCAACTATGAAAATACCGTTTTGGTTGTATCGCATGACCGCCACTTTCTGGATGCTGTAAGTACTCATACGGTAGATATTGATTTTGGAAAGGTCCAGTTGTTTGCCGGAAACTATAGCTTCTGGTACCATTCAAGTCAGCTTGCTTTGCGTCAGCAACAGTCTCAGAATAAAAAAGCGGAAGAGAAAAAGAGGGAACTTCTTGAGTTTATTGCCAGGTTTAGTGCCAATGTAGCTAAATCAAAGCAAACCACAAGCCGCAAAAAGATGATCGAAAAGCTGAATATTGAAGATATTCAGCCTTCTACCCGAAAATATCCCGGAATAATTTTCACCCCTGACCGGGACCCCGGAAACAGGATTCTTGAGGTTAAAGGGTTAAGCAAAAGTATTAAAGGGGAGATCCTGTTTAAAGATCTTGATTTTAATGTGGAAAAGGATGACAAGGTTGTCTTTCTTTCTCGGGATCCGCGTGCAATGACCGCTCTTTTCGAAATTATCACGGGCCATGACAAGCCTGACTCCGGCACTTATTTTTGGGGACAAACCATTACCAGTGCCTATCTACCAATGGACAACTCCGATTTTTTTAATTCAGATCTTAATCTGGTCGAGTGGTTAGGACAATTTTCAAGTGATACCAGCGAAAACTATATCAGAGGATATCTTGGGAAAATGCTCTTTTCAGGAGAGGAGATTTACAAGAAAATTTCTGTGCTTTCGGGAGGAGAGAAGATGCGTTGCATGATCTCAAGGATGATGCTCCGTAATGCCAATGTTCTTGTTTTGGATACCCCAACCAATCATCTCGATCTTGAATCAATTCAGGCCTTTAACAATACACTTACAAATTTTAAGGGGAACGTGCTGATGTCGTCCCATGATCATGAATTTATCCAAACGATTGCAAACCGCGTGATAGAATTGACTCCTAAAGGGATTATCGACAAGATAACCGAATACGATGATTACATATCAAATGAGGAATTAAAAGAGCGAAAAAATAAGATGTATAGTTAATAATTCATAAATTATTTCTCTGTTTGCAAAAATTCCATTAGTTTTGGTTAATATTTAATTTAAAAGATTCACGACATGAGAAAATTAATCTACGTATTATTGATTCCGGTTATTATTTTGACTTCCGGATGTGCTCACCGAAAAGAACAAATTGCCCGTCTACAGGCGCAAAACGATAGCTTAAGAGCTGTTGGAACTGATAAAGATTCTAACATTGCAGATTTTGTTACCACCTTTAACGAAGTTGAGGCTAATCTGGATTCAATTAAACGCGTAGAACGCATTATTGATAAGAGCGCCAAGGAAGGCGAAGTTAAAGGTTCGCGTAAGGAGCAGATTAAAAGTGATATACATTATATCTACGACCTGCTGCAAAAGAATCGCAAATTGGTTGCTGAGCTCACATCCAAGCTGAGTAAGTCAAATAAACATGCCAAGGAACTTCAGCTGATGATCGACAACCTTAACAAATCGATTGACGAGAAGAATGCTCAGATTGCTCAACTAACTGATGAGCTGGGAAAACTTAATATCCAGGTAAAAGATCTGAATGTCAAAGTAGCTGGTCTGAACTCGAATGTAAATGATTTAACTGCAGACAATCAGAAAAAACAGGCTGATATTGATGCCAAGACTGAAGCGCTGAATACTGCTTATTATGTGATCGGAACAAACCGAGAACTGAAAGACAAAAAGATTATCACTGGTGCCGGAGGGTTTATTGGAATTGGTCGTACCAAAAATGTGATGGCTAATCTTAATATGAATGATTTTACTAAGGTGGATATTACTAAAGTGAATGAAATCCCTGTCATGAAAAAGAAGATTAACATTGTGACCAATCATCCAACAAGTTCCTATCGTATAGAAGGCAATAAAACAGTAGATAAAATTGTGATTACAAATGCGAAAGAGTTCTGGAGCCTTTCAAAAGTTCTGGTAATCGTCGCTAAATAAATTTCCGAATATAAAATCGAAAAGGCCGGTCATCAAATAGTGTGACCGGCCTTTTTTGATTCAATGGGACAGGATTTTTAATTCAGCTTTGCAATAAATGATTTTTTCTGCATCATAGCGTTTGACCTGTTCCAATAACCGCTTTTTGAACCAGGGGTAGTTTCTGGCAGACTTTGGTGACCAGGCCACTTCTGCCAGTGCGGCTGCGCGAGGGAAGGTCATATATTCAACGAATACCGGTGTTTTCATATATTGTGTCCAGATATTTCCTTGTATACCAATGATATATCTGGCTTCTTTATTGGATAGGGTTGTTGGTACCGGTTCGAATTTGTAGATTTGTTCGAGAGTAAGCATACCACCAACAGAGAGAGGTTCGTTTTTGGGATTACTTTGATACTGATCTAAATTACATAATTTTGCGGGTGAGACTACGGTCTGAATCTTTCTTTTAGCAGCTGCAATTGACCCATCTTCATTTTGCCACGAAATTACAATGGCATTGGTTTGCGTGGTGTCTTTCAAAATCTCATCCCAGGCCACCCGCTCTTTGCCGAGAGATGAAAGTGTTTTACTGATTCTTTTAATAAAATAGTTATTCAGATCGAGGGTTGAGTTTAAACTGTCGTTTCTCATTCTAACCTGGCATTGTGTACAATTTTCCCATCTTTCCTTGGGACAATCTGCGCCGCCGATATTAAAATATTTTCCTGGGAATAGCCCGGCCATTTCGGTGATGACATCATCCAAAAAGGTATAAGTTCCCTCTTTTCCCGGGCAAAATATTTCGTTGAATATTCCCCATTGGGTCGCTACCTCGTATGGAGCAACAGTACATCCCAGTTCAGGATATGCAGCCAAAGCAGCCAGGGCATGTCCGGGCATTTCAATTGCGGGAACAACTGTAATAAAACGTTCAGAAGCATAGGCCACTATATCGCGGACATCATTTTGAGTATAGAATCCACCGTATGAGAGGGTATCAGTACCTGCCGAATTATTCACATGCCCCAGCATTGTTTTTTTACGCACAGACCCTGATTCGGTCAGCAAAGGATATTTTTTTATTTCGATTCTCCAACCTTGATCATCGGCCAGGTGCCATTGAAAAGTATTGAATTTATGCATCGACATTTCATCGAGAAACTTAAAGATAAATTCTTTAGGCATAAAATGCCGGCTAACATCCAACTGTAGCCCTCGCCAGGCAAACCTGGGGGTGTCATTAATTTCTACACCTGGTAAAATGACCTCAGTTAGTTTTTTAGGAGTCGATGGCATTAATTGAATCAGTGTCTGGATTCCATAATAAAGCCCATTAGGAGCAGTTGCTTCAATTAGAACCCCTTCAGGCAATACGGTCAAATGGTAATCCTCTTTACCCAGTTTTAAATTGGAATCAATTTTTAGAGATATGGAATGGCGCCCGCCTGACCCTAAGGAAACGATTGAATTGGTTATGCCAAAATTTTTCTCCAGATGCCTGCTTAAAATCCCGGCAATATGTTGTAATGGTTCATTTTCTGGGCTGACTTCGATTTTTGTACTTGCAGTGATTGCAAATATACCAGGTTGATCAGTGGCCTGAGCCGGCAAGGGAATTAATCTGATAACAGGACGTATGGGTGGTTCTTTGCATGAAATAAGGAGCAAAATAATACCAATCGGGAACAGTATTCGACGCAGATTCATTTCTGTAGTGATTTAATTTTCCGGTTGACAAAAGTACGAAATTAATTATTTTTAGTCCGGATACCGCTAAAAAGAATTAGAGCATTTAAAATGAATCCGGTGATTATTAATAAATTACCTGGTAGATATCCAATTTCTAAAGCGACAATCTTACCTGCAAGGGCAACAACACCCCCGATTATCATCGCTGAGCTGCTTCGGCTTTTGCTTGCTGTAAAACCGAAAAGTCCGGCAATGGTTGGAATTATAAAGGCTCCTGAGAAAATTGTCAAAGCAATAAGCAGTGATTGAATAATCGAATGAACACTAAGTGAAAGAAAAATACTTAATAGCCCTATAACCAGCATGATGAGTTTGGTGTTTCTCATCGAATGGTGCTTATCCAGACCTTTGGACAGAGGATCACTGATTATGGTTGAAGAGGTGAGCAATGTGGTTGATCCTGTTGACATCACAGCCGAAAGAAGGGCGGCAACCAGAATTCCAATACCCCATTCCGGCAAAGTGGCAAGCATTACCGGAATGAGTGCAGAACCATTCTGATGGTGAATTTCAGGGAATTTGTACGCTGCAAATACCCCCAGAAAAGTGATGCATAACGAAAATGGAATTAAAACCAATGCACTGATCAGGACACTTTTCCGGGCAGTAAGTTCATTCTGAGCACAAAAGATGCGTGAATAAATATCCGGCCCTACAACAAAAGTGGATGAATAGGTTAGCAACAATACAATCAGGTCAAAAGGATGAAACCCCTCGTTGAAAGGAAATTTCAAGGCAGTCATAGCTTGGGGAGGGACTGGTTCCTTTATGAAAATATAGAGTGCAGTAAGTAAAATCCCTCCGATAATGATAAACGTTTGATAAAGATCTGTTTTCAAAACTGATATCTGACCACCGATCAGTGTATAGAAAATAAATACAGCTCCCGAGCCCCAAACTCCCCAAGAGTAATTCAATCCCGTAAAACCGGTCATGATTTTTGCTGCTCCGATAATCTGGGCAGCAATAATCCCAATCCAGGCAATTGAGATAATGAACGAGGAGATCATTTTTGCCTCAGTACCGTAAAAGTCCCCAATCATTTGCGGAAGTGTATATTTCCCCTTGCGACGTACAATCATGGATACAGGAACCAGCATTAGAAGGCCAAAGGAGGCACAAAGGAGTAACCATGCTGCAGCCCACCCCTGGGTCAAAGCCAAATCTGCTGTCCCCAGGATTGCTGAACTGCCCAGAATCGTTGCCAGTAGAGAGCCGGTGATTTGCCAGACATTTCCCCGCTTTCCGGCCACATAATAGTCTCCTTCTGACTTGATTTTCCGGGCTGAAAATATACCAATCAAAATCATTGAAAGGAGGTAGAATATGATAATCAGGTATTTTATCATTTGATATCAGGAATGTAGTAAAACCCTGGTTTGAAAAATTATACGTGATATTCTCTGAATTGAAATTAGATCAGCCGTATGCCGGTGATTCTAGGGTTCATCAATTTTTTCTGCCATTACATCAGGAATTGTTTCGCGTCTGAATGGTGGGAGAAAAACCCAGTATAAACCTCCGAGGGATATAATTGCAGAGAGCAGAAAAAACATGATACTTAAAGCGATGCATAATTCATTATCTAGTCCAAGTGTTTTGGCTCCAATCAGAAAGACCATCTCACGTGCACCAATTCCGCCGATGGTGATCGGAAGTGCGGTTGCAATTGCAGATATGAAAAAGAGAAAAAGATAATCAAATAAGCCGGTGGTTTGATGAAAGGCAGAAAGTATCATAATGGCAGAGATAAATTGCATCCCTTGCAAAGCAAGCGACCACCAAAATAAGCCGGCATGAATCTTTAGAAAACTTTTAAAAAAGTATTTTAGTACCAAAAGATAAAAGAGATAAATCAATGGTATTACAATCCAAGCACCCCTTCCATAAGGGATATGCAATCCTGACAGATAGTACAATACAACCGTGATCATCACAATAACAACCAGGCCGGCAATCCTGTTAATAAGCATTGTGCCAATATTCTTTTTGAGCCCGTTTCTCCTGTATTTGTTCACCAGATAGACTTTATATCCATCACCTCCGATTCCTCCAGGCAGAAACAAATTATAAAACATTCCCAGCCAGAATAATTTGATATTCAAAGACTGAGAAATATGGGCGCCCGTATTCCTGAAAGACAGATTTTGGCGAAAGGCTGAAAAAATAAAGGAGATCACCAAAAAAATAAAAGCTGCGATGAGAAAGTAAATATTGGCTTTAGAGAAGACCTCCAAAACCTCTTTAAACGAAATTTTAGATATCACATACCATATTGCTCCCACAGAAAAACCCAATTTTACCAGGTTTATACCAATTTTCTTAATCTTCAACTTCACTTTAACCGACTCGTACTAGAACTTAATTAATAATTTTTGCTTCTTCAATAATTGTCAGATGCCCCGGAATCCGGTAAATGCGTTAAGCTATTCTGCTGTATAATAGATCGAGACATTAATTATGCCAAAAATAGCATGGATTAATGGTTTGACAAAAGTTATTTAATGAAATAAGCCACTCTTTCAGGTTGACTGTCTGAAAAGAGTGGCTTAAATATCTGTAATCGTATTATACTTACTGAAAATCAATGAGATACTAAATAATAGGTTTACTTTTTACCTAATTCCTTCAGCCTGATATTTTTAAATTTCACAACGGATCCATGTCCCAAGAAGCCAATATGTCCTTTGGGATTTAACAGTCCCGGGTGTTCTCGGTGATCCAGGGTGCCATTTTTGGAAGCCTCTTTAATATCACCATCCAGAATTAACGTTCCGTTTAATGTAACCTTAATCCGGTTTCCTTTCGCAATAACTTCCTCATAATTCCATTGGCCGATAGGTTTAAGATAACCACGCTTCGCAGGAATGACTCCGTAAACAGAACCATGATACTGATAAGGTGCAAGATCCGAATAAACCGGATCTTCACTGTCGAGTACCTGAATTTCCATTCCTTGGTAGGCTGCATCGCCCTGCAGAGGAGCACGGATTCCGAGACCATTGTTGGCTGCGGGTGTTAACTGGAATTCAAATCTGACGATAAAATCGCTGTATTCAGCCGAAGTAAAGATGTTGCCATGAGTCGGACCGTTATCGAGATGAAGGACAATTTCTCCATTGTCAACATGGTAATCAATCAGGTTGCCTGTCCAGCCGTCAAAGTTCAGGCCATTAAACAGTGGTTTATAACCTTCTTTGGCTTCATCGGCAGGAACGGTATATTCACTGTTGTTCAATTCTTCTACATAGATATCCCTGAAGGCCAGGTCTGTTCCATGTGCCTGCAATTCAATTGATTCTTTAGGGAATAACGGAATTGAACGATCCCAGTAATTCTCAAGCTGTACGTTGTCAACCACCAGCTGGCCATTCAGAAATACGGTAACCTTGTCACCAATGATTTTAATGCGGAAGGTATTCCAATCTCCAATGGGATTATCTGCAACTTTTAATGGATTGGATGGATTGACCTTGTTGTTGTAGAGTCCACCCGAGCCTACCTGAGCACCGACCTCAACTCGTGAAGTATCCCAGATCTGAACCTGTGGTGATCCTCTGAGATAAATACCGCTGTCCCCCTTTTTCGTGATTCTCCAGTCTACGACCATTTCAAAATCGCCATATTGTTTTACAGAACAAAGATTGTCCCCATTGCCATTGAAAACAATGCAGCCATCTTTGACTCCCCAATTATCTGCCAATTTCAGGTTGGCTTCAGCTTGTTTTTTGGCAAGTTCTTTGGGATCCATTTTCTTCCGGGTCACCGGATTACCTACGAGTGCCTGCCATCCGGTGAGATCTTTGCCGTTGAACATAGGTACGAGACCATCATCATAAGGCATATCATCGAGATATTTGCGGATCTTAGCCTTGTCATACTCGCTTTCGCTTCCGGTAAGGCTGTTTATGGCCTTGTTAAGTGCATCCCGAACAACAACTCCAGTTAATCCTTTACTTCCCTGTGAAGGCAATGCTATTGTCATTACAGACTGAGCGGCCTCCTCTTTTAAATCCGAATTCGAATTATCGAGAATCGATGCAGTTGTAACCAATGCAAGGAAGGTTTTAACCTGACCAATGGCTTTTACAATAAGCTCCTTGTCTTTTGGTTCTGCTGCGATCGGCAAGATCTTACGATACTGTAATAACTTCTGATCATCCGGTAATCTAGAGCCTTTGATTTGACGAACGAATCCGCTGATAGCCTTTGAAAGCTTTTCGCCGGTAGCCGTTTTGCAAATTTCATATAATGTGGAGGATGCAGCCTGATCTTTCCAGCTGATCAAACCATTAAAAGCGGCATCACGTTCTGCCTGGTCAGATGAGGAGATAAATTCGGAAACTGCCTTGAGTGCCTGAGGTCCACCCAACCGGGATAATACTTCCAGTATCCGTCCCTTTTTGGATACATTTGGTAATTGGGCCATTAAAGGGGTAGTTTGATCCTTTTCCCCCTGGATCTCCGAGGCTGCATTTACCAAACCGTCCTGAATCGCTTTAATTTGTTCAGGTTCGTCAGTAGAATACAGTAACTTCAGTAACCGGTCGATATCTTTAGGTGAACCGGTGTTCCGCATAGAGCCAATGGCTGCGTACTTAATCGTGGGATTGGCACTTGAAGTATAGTTATAAACCTGATCAAAATAACGTTTTCCGGATTTTGCCCCTATCAGAGTGATTATTTCACTTTTGGAAATTTCAGGGGCAGTTTCCATAATTGCGGCTATCTGGTCAAGACTTTTCTCATCCACCAGCGACATTAATCTTTTTGCAGTATAGGCTGGTTCAATTCCCTGACTTAATAGTGTAGTCAGATCCGTAATTGCCTCTTTACCTTTGAGTCTGGCAAAGGCGGAAATAGCGGCTTCACTCACAACAGCCTCTTTGGCTGCAAATTGCTTCTTAATGAAATCCAGGACTGAAAGATCACCTTTTTTACCAAACATGGTGATGATCTCAGCTTTTTGTTCGGGTTGTGCCTTGGTTGCCTTTGAAATCCAAACCTTTGTAGATGCAAGCTTGCTTTTTTCGACCAGGTTCAATACCGAGAATCTGAATGCCTTATCATTGTTATCAAACGC
Source organism: uncultured Bacteroidia bacterium (assembly GCA_903923905.1). GTDB lineage: Bacteria > Bacteroidota > Bacteroidia > Bacteroidales > Prolixibacteraceae > JAAFHB01. The sequence goes on along the minus strand of CAIXZH010000024.1, from coordinate 163,757 downwards.
TTTAAGAAGTAATGGCTGAGCCTCTTTCTCGAAATACTGGTTATAAATGGCCAGTGCTGAAGATTTGAAATGCAATTGAGCCGGAGCCTTGCAGAGATTTGCAATTTCGAGGCAAGCTTTGCCGCAAAGTTCGAGGTTCCCCATTTCGCCCAGATGCTGGGAGTAGGATAGGAATTCGGATGATGCATTTGATGCCTCATAAACAAATCCGGCATTTTGTGCCGCTGCCAAAAGTGGCTGATACGATTCAGCCGCTGCGATAGAAGCTACAGCAGCCAGGGATGCTTTCTTAAGATTCAGGTTGTCAGACGTAATATTCTTCAGAATTTCGCCATTAGCTGCTTTTACCTGTAATTCTCCAAGTGCCCTGATAATGGTAATCAGACATTTGCCATCCGCTTTAGGTAAAGCTTTCAGTAGTTCATTTTTTGCAGCCTCACTGTTGACTGATGTCAGCACGAAAGTAGCTGGCTCGCATAAATCATTGCTATTCATGTACGGCGCAGCTGCGACAACTGCCTTGTCTGATCCGATTAGCTTCAGTTGTCTTAAAAAGAATGCCTTAACCTCCGTCTCTTTGGCTTTCTCAAGTGCCTGAATAAAGCACGTTTCTGAAAAAGCCCGTTGGGTCTCTTTGCCAGGTTGACTGGCATAACGGGTAAGACCATTGATGGCAAAAACTGCCGCGGTATTGTCTCCTTTACCGGAAGGGGTTATCTGATCGGCCAATTGCTGAAATCCTGCTGTTCCCAACGAAATAAGCTCTTCCGCTAACTTATCCCTTTGCTGAAGATTATTTGAAGGCATTTGCGCCAGCAAATCGGCAATTTTTGTGGTCAATGTTCTGTTATCCTGAGCATTTGTCGTCAGAGAAAACACCAACAAAGCAAAAACTACCCAAAAAGAATTAATTATTTTATTCATTAGACTATTGTTTTAAAGATCTTAACCTTCAAGGTTTTAATATGGTGAAGAAATACTAATGGTTTAAGTGATTTATTAAATGGTTGTCCAGGGAGCCCGCATAGGTTGATGGATTAACCGGTTTGCGGCTTCATCGTTGATGAATTCCTGTTTGTCAGGATCGAAATTCAGTGTTCTCCCTAACCTGACAGCAAGAATACCCATATTGACCATTGTGCATGAGCGATGTCCGTTCATTTCGTTGAGTGCAAATTTCTGACGGGTTCTTACCGAGTCACAGAAAGTTGTAACCCTTGGTTCAGGGTCCGGAAGTGTTTCGATGAACTGTTTAATTTTGGGAATATTTGACTCAAAACCCTTGAATATTTTTCCGTTTGGCCCTTCGATATAGGCAGCATCCTTATCCCTGTTCTCTCCGTCAAGGATAATTTTACAACCGTCAGCATAGGTATATTCAATTCTGCGCCAAGAACCAACGGCATCTTCATGCTGCTGTGGAGCATCAACTTCAACCCGGATGGGGCTGGTGTTATCTTTACCTAACAGGTATTGAACAGGGTCGAGGTAATGCTGACCCATGTCCCCGAGACCGCCGCCGTCATAATCCCAGTATCCCCTGAATTTGGAATGGACACGCTCAACATTATAGGGTCTGTAAGGAGCAGGACCTAACCAGAAATCGTAATCCAGTTCTTCGGGAATGGGTTGAGGGGAGAGATTGGTTTCTCCCCGCCAGTAAAATTTCCAGTCAAAACCGGTATTCCCGCTAACGGTAACTTTCAATGGCCATCCCAAAATACCGCTTTCAATCACCTTCTTAAGTGGTTTCACCTCCGTTCCAAGTCCGTAGAAATTGTCTTTGAACCGGAACCAGGTATTGAGTCTGAACATCCGGCCGTGTTTATTAACCTCTTCAACTACCCTCTGTCCTTCGCCAATCGTTCTGGTCATCGGTTTTTCGCACCAGATGTCTTTTCCAGCCCGGGCTGCCTCCATGGCGATCAGTCCATGCCAGTGAGGTGGTGTGGCGATATGGACGATATCAATTTCCGGTCGAAGCAATAACTCCCTGTAATCGTGGAACATCTGAACAGAGTTTGGAATCATCGATTGTGCTAATTGCAGGTGCTTTTTATCGACATCACAAATGGCAACCACTTTGGTTCCTTCATAAGAAATATGGCCGCGACCCATGCCGCCTGTCCCAATGATTGCCTTGGTAAGTTGGTCGCTTGGAGCAACATAGCCGGTTCCACCCAGGACATGCCGTGGGATGATCATCATACCGGTCACAGCAGCTGCTGATGCCTTGAGGAAAGTTCTGCGATTTGGGGATTTCTTCTCCATATTATTTGATTATTTTATTTGGAAATTCGAATATGCGGAGCAAAAATAAGATTTACTTGGATACTGTCAAGTACTTTATTGAAGTATTTATTGCTCTATTGAGTTTTTTGTTGATTGAGGAGCTAAAACGATTCAATACTGGATTTTTAAGGCTTAAGGAGATTATGACAACCAAATTTTTATGTCTTAAATTTCACTTTATTTTGGTTTTATGAGAACCTGCTTTCCTGTTAAAAATTTTATGAAAACGGATTAAAACTTAACTTCTGCTTTATCCGTGTTCAATATATGCAGAAGATTTTTCCCCGAATCCGAATGCCTTTAGCGGATCTCCTCAGATCCATCGCGGTATTTGGCAAAGCGACCTCTTGACCTTGGATGAACCATTTCATGCATCGGCCAGGGCCAGCCGCCAAACTCAGTTTTTCGGTAATCGGTCATTGCCTGCTGAATTTCTGTCTGCGAGTTCATCACAAACGGTCCATACTGTACGACCGGTTCATTGATTGGTTTTCCCTGTAGAAGTAGTAACTGGCATTCTGAAATTCCGTTTGTGATTATCAATTCACGATCGGATTTTAATTCAATAGCAAGTTTTGATGAAACTGCAGTGCCGTTTATTTCTATCGATGATCCATGGTGGAAATAGATAATCCTGTTCACTCCGTCGCCTGCCGGAGGGATAATCCACTGACCATCGGCTTCCATCTTTATTGTCCAGACGGCCACCTTGTTATCGGGATCAGCGGCCCAGGAATCAGGTGCTGCCGCCAAAGCTGTTATATGACCAATTGAACCCGTAATTACATTAATTTCAGTCAGTTTCCCGTTTTTATCTGATGTTTTATAAATTGGAATGTCCTCAGACCAAAGCATTTTAAAATGTGGTTCGGCAAATTTTTTCGCTTTTGGAAGGTTTAGCCAGAGTTGAAATAATTCGGCCGGATTTCCGGAGTCCATATTCAGAAGCGGAAACATCTCACTGTGTTGTAAACCTGCTCCTGCTGTCATCCATTGGACATCACCTTTACCATACCTGCCTGCCTGTCCATGCGAATCGGAATGATCAACCATCCCGGTTCTAACGATGGTTATAGTTTCAAAACCACGGTGCGGATGTACAGGAAAGCCCGGAACTTTGCGGCCATGGTACATCCGCCAGCCATCTTTCGGTGTAAAGTCCTGACCCATTTCCCGTCCTGCAAGAGAGGCAGCCGGACCCATCTCCTCATTGCCAGCAGGGTAATCATCAAGATGATGCGCACAAAATAGGAATGGATTTGTCGTAGGCCACATAAATCCGAGAGGTTTTATGCTGATAATTGCTTCACTTTTTGTTGTCATTGTTTTCAAATATTATTTGTCATTAAATTGAAATGGAATTCCGGATGATACTTTATCACCTGTTCCTATTGATGATGGTGAGTGTCGTGATAATGTTCCCGGATCAGATCCAGCCCAAAATCACCATTAAAATCTCTCCAAACCGTATGTATGTGATTTGCATTGTCTTGCGTATTGTCAAACTCAATCAGAAATGTTTTTCCCTGAATCCTGTAATAATGGGGTTTTCCTGGAATCAGGCCTCCTGCCCAACCAAATCTGATGGAATTCATATCTTCAAATGCGATTTTCTTTATCCTGGCAGTTGCGAGGCTTACAGGCATCGAAAGTAAGTAGGATGCGATTACCTTATTTAAAACTATTTTTTGTTCAGGATTCATTCGGTTGGCAAATAGGCCGACAGGCTCCAGTGGGCCAGCCTTTTGTGAATTAGTAGTCACAATTTCGGTAAATGCTCTTAAATCAAAGATAGCTACATTTTTTTGTTCGGGTGTTAATGAATTTACTAACTCAAAACCCAAATCTTCCTGGTCCTTTAACAGACGTGTCCCTTTTTTAGGGCCATCTTTCACTTCCGCAGGATATACCCCAAAGAAGAAAGGTGCAAATCCTATTTTGTCTTTAACGATAGTAAAGTTAAGCGCCAGGTGATGGCCCGAGAATTTCCATCCCCATATGCTGTCCTGGGATGGTGTACCGTAGATTGTGACCGAATAATTTTCAGGGATACGGCCCGGATTTTTAGGTTGCATCTCCTTCAGAAGGTATTCAAAATCCATAATGTTTGTAGTCCTTACATAACCTTCTTTGCTTAAATAGGCATGAAGCAACAGATGGAGGTTTTCCTTTTGAAGAGAGTCGAGGTCTTTCACCGCAATGCCTGTGCGTCCAATCATAGCTGCAGGCAGGAAATGCCATTCATAACGATTCATTTCATTAAACGGGAAGACTGCCTTTTTTCGCTGAGTCTCGTTCAACGAATTTACAAAGTTGAGCGCTTTGACTGAGCCGGAAATTGGTTTAACTGTATTTTGACCAATCAGGGCAAAAGGCAGTAAAAGCAGTATGATAAGTTTCATTAATATGGTTTTAAAGGATGAATTTCAGGAATATAACAAGTCAGCATTTAATTAGTTTAAATCATTGCATTCTTATGATAAGAGATAGATTGATAGTGGTATATGTTTAAACTTAGTGGTAATTTTATAAACTCAACCACGAATATTATCCTGTCAAAGTGAAGTTGCAGCTCGGAAAAAATACCAACCAAATAACTGATCTTGCGACCAACCAGGCGATTCCTGCCTCAACCGAACTTGATATTACCTTAAATCCATACGAGCTTCGTTCATTGGGAATGGATCCCAATGCAGTAATCGGGGGATTCTCTGCCACTCCGCCTGCAAAAATTGTAGTGCAGTTAAATCGAATTTTTAATGAAGCAACAGCAAATGTCGGTTTATTGAATAACAGCCATACAGAATTACCCGTTGGCGCAGCCAAATTAATTTCAGATATAAAAGTTGGACCTGATGAGAAACGTTATGCCTGGGTTCGACGTACGCTGGATAGTTATCCGATCCGGAAATGAGATGAATTGGCAAATTCCTCAAAAGTTGTAAAGGGTTCCAATTAACAATTTTGCCGATGAAACGTTCATGAACTTACATCCACAAAAGGAAATGTATAAATCAAGGTGGGTCAGCATCGATCAGGAATCTAAATATTAGTGAGTTAATTAAAATTTATACAATTGAGAAACATTTCCAGCCAAATGTTCCAGCGATTAAGATTTCATCAAAGCAATAATTCAGAATATCCATGAAGAGACCGATGCTTATCCAATATCTGGTTTTGTTTCTTTTTATCAGCTTGATCAGCTTTAAAGGTTTGACCGGTAATGGGGAAAAAATGAAGTCATTCAACTTGGTGACAGACGTGAGCTATTGTTGATAATTATTTGATTGACAAGCTTGAAGGGATACGAATCGTTAAGCACACCCCACATGACGAAGGTCCGGTTTTTTATTTTGATAAACCGTGGGAGGGCCCTTTTTGCGGATATTGCACTGTCATTAAGGATAAAACGGTTTATTGTGTTTATTACCGGGGTTTGCCATCCTCCGGGAAAGATGGCAGTAACCTGGAATCTACCTGTATCGCGGAATCGAAAGACGGGATTCATTGGGAAAAATCCGAATCAGGACTCTCAAATAAATGGTACGTTTAAAAATAATGTAATTTTGGCTAATGAGGCGCCGGCAAGCCATAACTTTTGCCCTTTTCCCGATACCAATCAGGATTATGCACAGCCCGGGGCACATTTACACCGTAATTCCCTTCGTGTTGATGGATTTACTTCAATTCAAAAATTAAAAAGTGATAAACTAACCAGATCTTAGTACAATAATGAAAAAACGAATTCAATTGCTGGCTGTAATTTATTTGTTATTGCCAATTCAGGGTAAGTCCCAAAATCCAAAATGGGAGGTAGTTGCTCCCGGTATTTGGAAAACTGTTGCAGGCGTGCCCGAAAAATATGATCTGCTGAAAGCTGCCGGTGTTCAATCTAATCTTGAGGCGTTGACTAAACTTGGAAATGCTGATTTTCCCCTGTCGCCACAGGAAATTGTCGCAGAAGTCTCCGATGGTAAAACTGCTCTTCGTTTTCCGCTTGTCAGGGGGGAACAGCTATACGGATTCGGATTGAATTTTAAAACAGTACAGCAACGCGGAAGAATTATGCAATTGCATGTGGATCATTATGGTGGTGAAGACAATGGACGGACCCATGCTCCGGTTCCGTTTTATATCTCGGATAAAGGATACGGCGTATTTGTGAACAGCGCCCGATATATCAAGGTTTATGCCGGTACAGCGGTCCGGAAAGATAGCCCCAATGCACCCCAAGCCCGTGACCGGAATACCGATAGGGATTGGACAGCCAACCCTTATTCCGATGCCGTTGAGATGCTCGTTCCTGCACAGGGAGTTGAAATCTATGTTTTTGCCGGTTCAACCATGCTTGATGTGGTACGCCGGTTTAACCTCTTTAATGGCGGCGGGTGCATGCCTCCGCGATGGGGACTCGGTTTTACGCAACGGGTTCGCGCCCTTTTCAAGGCAGACGAAGTGATTGCCGAGGCCAAAGCCTTTGCCGATAAAGGATATCCCCTCGATTTTATCGGATTGGAACCCGGCTGGCAAAGCAAATCGTATCCGTGTAGTCTTGAATGGGATAAATCCCGGTTCCCTGATCCTGAAGGGTTTGTAAAGACCATGAAAGCGATGGGAATAAGGCTTAATCTGTGGACAAATCCCTATGTCTCTCCTGCCTCTCCGATCTATCAAAAACTAGTTGCATTGTCCGGATCACATAAAGTATGGGATGGCTTAGTGCCTGACTTTACCCTTCCTGAGGCACAAAATATTGTCGCCGGTCAGTTGCGTAAAAATCAGATTAATCTTGGAATCGGCGGTTATAAAGTTGATGAATGTGACGGTTTCGATGGATGGCTCTGGCCCGACGTGGCAAAATTTCCTTCGGGAAACAGCGCTGAACAGATACGCCAGACTTATGGTGTTTTACTTCAAAAAATGACCACTGATTTGTTCCGCCAAAATAACACACGGACTTATGGCCTGGTCCGGGCGTCAAACGCCGGGGCATCCTCCTTCCCATATGTTATTTATAATGACTTTTACAGTCATGAAGATTTTATCACAGCTTTAATTAACAGTAGCTTTTGCGGAGTTTTGTGGACTCCTGAAGTGCGCGGATCTTCGGGAGGCGAAGAGTGGGTGCGCCGTATGCAGACCGTTTGTTTTTCACCTATGGCCATGATTAATGCCTGGGCGGATGGTACCAAACCGTGGTCATTCCCTGAAGTGGAGAAAGAGGTGAAAAAAATCGCCTTACTCAGGATGCAGCTCATGCCTTATTTCTATTCTGAATTTGCCAAATACCATTTTGAAGGAACACCCCCGTTTCGTGCAATGAACCTTGAACCTGGTTTTGGGACACAAGCGGTATCTGAACTTAAAAATACCAATCTGGGTGAAAACCCTTATGCCTTATCGGTTACCAAAGAGATAAAAGACCAGTATATGGCTGGTGAATACCTGTTGGTCGCACCCCTGTTTAAAGGACAAACCAGCAGGGAAGTTATCCTTCCGAAAGGGAAATGGTTTGATTTTTACACCGGGAAATATGCAGGTGATGGAGAGATTATCAAAGTAACTGCCGGATTGGATCATATTCCCGTTTTTGTCAAAGACGGCGGGATTATTCCAATGATGCCGCCACTTTTACACGCCCCGGCTTCAGGAGAGAAATTTGATCTTGAAATCAGTTACTACGGTTCCAAACCTGGCACCTACCAACTGTATGACGACGATGGCGAAACGTTCGACTACGAAAAAGGAAGCTATTCCTGGCGTGAATTAATGGTAGCACCCGACAAAAAAGGGAAGCTTACCGGCACGATTTCTAAAGCGAACAGAGGTAAACCAGACAACATCGGAAAAGTTACCTGGAAAATCCTGGCTGACTCAAATTAAATGCAAATTGTTAGGTTGTTAAATTATCTATCTTTAATTCGATCTTAACAATTAAAAAACAAAATATAGAAATATGATAAATCCAATATCAATTGTAACTTATATTCTGATAATCATTTTATTGACAGGCAGTCATTCAACCCCCGAATTAAAGCAAAATTCGAAACAGGTAAAATGGATCAGTAAGCGGGTTATAACGTTTACTCCTATTGCCGGAGGTGTCGGATTTATTAATGAAGATGGTACCAGCGAGCGCTACCTGCAACTGCCGGAGAAAAAAGATAGGCGCTGGTCTGGTCTGGACGCTATCTTCCCCGATAAACGAAATTGTATTCTGACAAGTTACGAAAACTACAGTATAACGGCTAATGTGACAGGGAAGATGTATAATCGGCTCTGGAAGTATAACTTATCTGCCGGAGAGCTTACCGAGCTGATAACCAATGGGCGTCCGGCAGATCAGATTTTCTGTGCCGCCTTGCTCTCTGATGGGAAACATATGCTTTGCAGCGTGAGTGCGGAAAACCATAAATTCCAGCTTTTGTACCTGACCGATCTGGACGGAAAGGAATGGAAATTGCTTTCAGGGCAGGAATTTATTTATGGAATCCAGCTAAATCACCATTCAACCCGCATCGCCTTCCATATCGCCTCGGAGGGATACACCATAAATTCGACTGATATGGAAGGGAAAGACCGGAAACATGTGACCGGAAAGGAGGGGCACCTGTTTTTTGGCCCGGAATGGAGTCCTGATGATAAATGGCTCGCTTATCTGGACTGTGATACCAGAAAGGAACCCTCACATCATTATGCCGATTTGTGTATTGGACGCCCCGATGGAAGTGAACACCGGGTTGTAACAAATGGTCAGTCCCAATATTTTGGTACAGCCTACGGCACCAAAGACCATCGTTGCGGGGGATCCAATACAACATCCTGGTCACCTGATGGAATATACCTGGTCTATTCAAAACTTTCCCCTGGAGCTCATCATGATGCCGCCTACAAGCCCGAACTTGGAAATCATTTGGAGAACACTTTTAGCCCGGAAAGTGCAAAGGGGGGATGTGTCATCGAGTGGCTTGATCCTTTTTCTGGCCACGAGATTCCTGTTACTCATTATCTGGATGGGAAGTGGGATTTCAGGGGAGTCGTTTCGCCGGATGGAAAAAAACTAACCTATACTTCGGCAAAAGTTGCAGGCAGAGGTGAAATATTTATTTGCAATATTGATGGCACCGGAAATATGTTTCTGACAGCAGGTAAAGATGGCCTGGGTGCAGATTTTCCCGGTGGCTCGATGTTGTTGTATTGGAAGATAGTCAGCTGGCTAAATAAAAAATCTCTTCCTACTAAGGGACGGCAATAAGAATTTTTTGAAAAGTAGCTGTTTCGGTATGTAAGAGATGTGGCCAATCAATTTTAAACCAAAAATAGGTATGAACTTATGGAGAAATAATAGCAAATCTGGGAGAGTCGTATGACCATGAATGACAATTGGGGATATAATAAAAATGACCCGAAATGGAAATCGTCCTTGGATTTAATCAGAAAGCTCATAGATATTGCCTCCAAGGGGGGAATATCCTGCTAAATGTTGGGCCGACTTCCGAAGGTGTTTTACCCGAAGCCAGTATCCAAAGGTGGAAGGGAAACTGGTGTATGAGGCGGGGAAATAGTCTTTTAGGCTATAGGCTAAAAGACTATTAGGAGGATTAGTTGATTGAATTTTAATATCTTACCTATACCCTAACAGCCAACAGCCTAACAGCCAACAGCCTAACAGCTTTTTCAAAAGAATAAATAATTATATCAAACTGAACAGATGACTAATTTAACTGAAAAAATCGGAACCTACCGTTACCGGATTCTTGCCCTGGTGTTTATGGCTACCACTATTAACTATTTCGACCGAAGTATTGTCGGGGTGATGGCCCCAACTTTGCAGAAGCTTTTCGAATGGACGAATAAAGATTATGCGGCTATCATGGTTTCGTTCAAGATCGCTTATGGAATAGGACTTCTGTTCATGGGTGGTATCATCGACAGACTCGGCACTAAAACCGGTTATACCATTTCAATCGTTATCTGGAGTATTTTTGGGATGCTCCATGCTTTGATAAGACCTGCCTTTAGTTTAATTGGGTTTATTGCTGCCCGTTTTGGACTCGGTATTGGTGAGTCGGGGAACTTTCCTGCCGCCATCAAAACCGTAGCTGAGTGGTTTCCCAAAAAGGACCGGGCTTTTGCTACCGGCATTTTTGACGCCTCAACCAGTGTAGGGGCGATATTAGCGCCATTTATCGTGGGTGCCATTGTCTCGGTCGAAGGAGATAACTGGCAGATACCTTTTCTGATTACAGGGGCACTCAGTTCACTTTGGGTGTTTTTATGGCTGAAAACCTATCAAAAACCGGAAGATCACCCTAAATTGTCAAAAAGGGAGCTCGAATATATCAACAGCGATTCGTCAGAAGAGACCCTCGAAAAGATCCCCTGGTTAAAGCTTCTCCCCAAACGGGAAACCTGGGCTTTTTCATTAACCACTATAACTGATGGCGTCTGGTGGTTTTACCTTTTCTGGGGAGCCAAATTCCTTGCCGAACAGTTTGGCGTGGACATTAAAAATATTGGGCTTCCCTTCCTGATTATTTTTATCATGGCCGATGCCGGAAGCCTTCTCGGTGGACTTGCCTCAGGCGCATTGATTAAAAAGGGATGGTCGATCAATAAAGCCCGGAAAATCACCATGCTGGTTTGCGCAGTGATCATTTTCCCGGTCTCTTTTGTCCCGGTTATTGCCAGTAAATGGGTGGCCGTCTTTTTGATAGGGCTTGCTGCTGCCGGTCACCAGTCCTGGTCGATTAATGGTTACACACTGGTTCCTGATGTTTTCCCCAAGAAGGCGGTGGCATCAGTGATCGGAATTGGAAAAATGATTGGAGTGGCTGTTGCCATCGTAGCAGATATTGCTTTGGGCGCAGTTTTGGATACAGCCGGTAATTCGGGCTATTTCTGGGCCTTTGTCATTGCAGGTTTGTCCTATCTGACCATTCTGGGATTTGTCCACCTGCTGATGCCCAGGATGACCCCCCTGGATGATAATCTGAATTATGTCACGGATTAATTGTTCTCCAAATAGTAAATTTCACAATGGAATAAATTTATATTATTATGACTGATAGTGAATTATCCCGAAGGAGGTTTATTGGAAAGGCAGCTGTCGGGACTGTCGGTGTTGCAGTTTCTTCCGGTGTTTCTGCGATGAGTGCAGTTTCATACAATCGGATTTTAGGTGCGAACGATCGGATCAATATCGGATTTCTGGGATGCGGAGACCGTAGCAGTAGTCATCAAACCATGGTGAAAGCGGCCGCGCAAAGCAAAAATCTTGGTGTGGTCGCGGTTTGCGATATATGGAAATTGAACAGGGAAAAGACAGCGGCAAATTGTAAGAAGCTGTTTGGAACTGAAGTGAAGCAGTTCAAAAATTCTGAGGAGCTTTTGAAAATACCGGAACTTGATGCGGTGATGATCGCAACCGGTGATTTTCAACATTCAAAACTTTTGGCCGAAGTGGTGAGGGCCGGAAAAGATTGTTATTGTGAAAAGCCAATTTCAGCGTAAACTCAAAATTTTGTTGCAACTTTAAGAATAAGTTTTTATTTAAATTTTTTGATCATGGCAAAATATAATTTGGATCCTGTTGAAGTGCCTAAGATTCGCACCAAATACCGAAGGATTAAGACGAAATTACCTGTTCCTGAATCATTAAGCATCTTCCGCTTTTTAGCTGAATCAGAACCTGAATCAATGATGGGACAACCACCTATCGTGTGGGATAAGGCAAAGGGATTTCAGGTTTATGACAAGTGGGGCAATAAATGGCTCGATTGGTCATCCGGTGTTTTGATCACCAATGCCGGGCACGCCCGGAAGAAAATTATTCGTGGATTACGAAAATTATTGGATCGCAAACTGATTTCCACTTACGTTTTTGTTCATGAAAAGCGTGCTGAACTGACTAAAATGATTCAGCAAATCTCTCCTGATCCATCCGGCTATCTTGTTTTTCTGCTCAGTACCGGCAGTGAAGCTACTGAAAACTGTATAAAATTGGCCAAAACGTATGCATTTCAGAAGTATGGACCACAAAAAAAATATTTTGTATCATTCAATAATGCTTTTCACGGCCGGACACTTGGTGCCCAGCTTGCCGGTGGAATGGACAAACTAAAAACGTGGATCGTGGATGAAGGGCATACATTTGTTCAGGTCCCATTTCCGGACGGTTTCAAAAATGAAGATACTTCTTTTGATCTGTTTCTCCGCACACTTCAGGAAAAAGGGATTAAACCGGAAGATATTGCCGGAATCATGACCGAATCTTACCAGGGGGTGGGTCCCGATTTTTTACCGGTGGATTATGCACAGAAGTTGGAGGAATTCTGTCATAAGTATGATATTGTGAGCATCTATGACGAAGTTCAGTCAGGATTTGGAAGAACAGGTAAAATGTTCATGTTTGAGCACTATGGCGTTAAACCCGATCTGATTGCCTGCGGAAAAGGAATTTCCTCTTCATTACCACTTTCTGCGGTAATTGGAAGAAAAGATATTATGAGTCGCTACCCTCCGGGATCCATGACATCGACCCATTCGGGAAGCCCTCTGCCTGTAGTCGCTGCCGTCGAGAGCCTGAAAATTATCCTGAAGGAAAAACTGGTTGAAAATGCCAGGAAACTGGGTGAAATATTGATCCCTGAATTAATCCGAATCCGCAATAAATATCCCGATGTTTTAGGTTGTATGCATGGAGAAGGTTTGGTCGCAGGGATTCAGGTAGTTAAAAAGGGGACAAAGATTCCGGATTCTGAAATGGCGGTTAAAATCAATGAAAAGTGTTTTCATAAGGGACTTTTAATGTTCGCCCCTGTAGGTATTGCAGGAGAATGTTTAAAAATTGCACCCCCTTTAAACACTACCGAAGAAGCATTGAGAGAGGGAATTCAGGTGTTTGAAGAGGCTTGTGACGAAATTCTTGGACAACTTAAATTCTAAGATTTTATGATGAATATTCTGCAAACAGAGCGTGGTCTGGATGTTGTCATCGTTGGAGGTGGAATGATAACCAATGATTTATTGCTACCCTCCATATATCACCTGCAGCGAACCGGATATGTCAATAACATTCAGGTTTGCGCACTTGATTCCGGGCCATTAAAGGCACTGAAACAAAATATAGAGATGCAGGAAGCTTTTCCTGGTCAGGATTTTGAAGGTTTTCCGTCCCTTACAGAACCCGAATCAAATAAGTTTCCGGAACTCTATAAGGAAGTAATTGCAAAAATGAAACCCCGGCAAATGGTGATTGTTGCTATGCCCGATCAGTTCCATTATCAGGTAGTGATGGAGGCATTGAATCAAAATCAGCATATTCTGTGTGTCAAGCCATTGGTTCTGAAATACGAACAGGCTCTTGAAATTGAGAAAATTGCCTATGAAAAAGGATTGTTTGTAGGGGTAGAATATCATAAACGTTTCGACAGGCGGTCTTTAATTGCCAAACGAAGTTATTCTCTGAAACAGTTTGGAGAATTCGTGATGGGAGAGGCCAAATTGATCGAACCCTATTTTTACAGATCATCTAATTTTCAGAATTGGTTTACCTGCGACAAAACAGATCCTTTTGTTTATATCGGTTGTCATTATGTCGATCTGGTTTATTTTATTACCGGATTAAAACCGGTTGAAGTTTCCGTATCGGGAGTTAAGGGGAGATTTCCGAATGGAAATGAGGGTTACCTATGGGCAAACGGCAGAATCAGGTTCGAAAATAATGCCATTTTATCGGTAACTGATGGTTTAGGCTATCCGGATGAGGGAGCCGGAAGTAACGATCAAAGTTTGCAGATGTTCTTCGAAGGAGATAACAAAACCGGAATGCTTAAACATGATGATCAGTTCAGAGGGGTCGAACATTCCTATTTGGATGGAATCGGATGCGGCGGATCTCATTTTAATTATGTTAGTCCCGATTTTTATAAGCTTGTCCCTTGGGAAGGTGATGGATTTAAACCGGTCGGATACGGATTTGATTCCGTTTCAGCTTCGGTATCCACGGCCTTCCTGATCGAAAGCAAAGTGCTCAATCTATCAGTGGCAGAATCATTAGCTCAAAGAAGGAGAATGATCAAAGAGGTTGATCAGAAAGGAATTATTGCAACACCAGCCAACAGCTATATCAATGAGTTGGTGGTTGAAGCTGCTCGAATCTCGATACTTAATGACGGAGAAGCAGTTACGATTGAATATGGTGAAATGCCTTCTGTAATTCTTCGTTCAAAAAGGAAACAGACGGGCTCTTAGCCTTTCAAAAGCGGGTTGCATGATTTACGGCGAACAATTTGAAATGCCATTCGCCCACTCTATATCCTGGCATTTTTTGAGCCTTTGGCTGGATCGGAATAGAGAGCACAGTCCGGAGATCTGGAAACAGAAAACCCGATTCATATATTTTAGGCTTGGTGCCTAAGTGTTTCTCCTCCGATAGTTGTTTTATTCATTGGAAAGGAAAGAAATCCTCGATTGAAGCTAAACTGCAGGAACCAGATGATTCCATTTGAAATGGTTAATTGAAAATATCCGGTTTATGAATAACTATTTGGGGTTAGATTCAATAATTTAACAATACTTTTTGCGATTTCCGGAATAAAATCGGTGAATTCGCAGACGATGGCCGAAGGTTTATGGCATGTGGATAATAAACCCGAATTCATTGCGATCAAAGAAGGAATGATCGTCAGTATTCTACGTATCCAATGGTATTCCGATGAAAAAAATCCGGTTTTATTGCTCCGGATCTGATCGATAGCCGGGTATAGGAATTTGACAGGATTTCCTTTTCTTTTGTCGATGGAGGGCGGTTGCCAAATGAAACGAGCCATGAGCAATATTTTATCAAACACGAAGATGATTATCAATGGAGAGTTCCATCTTGCAAATAAAAATCAAATTGTAAACGGATGAGTATTTGAAACCTGATCTCTGTTAGGTATTTCACCGAAATCCGAATTTCAGATAAAAGTTTTATACAAAGAAAACCGATTAACCGAACAGCATAATTATGAGAAAATACAGGGAGATTTTTATCACATCGACCATTCTGTTGATATTTGGGTATTCATCCAGCTCACAGAATTACAATGCAAAATCAACCTTAACCGGAACAAAGTCAAAGATTGAGGAGTCGGCAGACAATAATATTCCGGTTAAAAGTGGAGTTCAGAATGTGATTATTGTTTATAAGACCCATTTCGATATTGGATATTCCGAGACCGTTCAGCAGGTGGTTCACGATTATCGTACTTCGATGTGCGACAGGGTATTGGAGGTTATCGACAAAAATAAAAATCAACCCAAAGAGAAGCAGTTTGTGTGGACCATTTCAGGATGGCCGATGAAGCAAATCCTTTGGGAAGGGCAATCGCCTGAACGCAAGAAAAAAATTGAACAGGCTATTCGCGATGGGAACCTGGCAATCCATGCTTTCCCATTTACCATGCACACCGAAACTTCCGATCCTGAAGACCTGGTGCGTGGGCTTAATATCTCTTCAACATTGATGCGTAAGTATGGGAAACCACTTTCAACAAGTGCCAAGATGAGCGATGTACCCGGTGAATCGTGGATTTTGCCAACACTTTTTGCCCATGCCGGGATCAAATTTTACCACATGGGTGGCCCGGTTGTCAATCAAGAACTTGGCCTGCCTCCGTTTTTCTGGTGGGAAGGACCTGATGGATCGCGTGTGCTGACACTTTATAACAATGGCTATGGCACCGAAGGGCTGCCGCCGGCTGACTGGCCCTTTAAAACCTGGGTACACATTAATATGACCGGCGACAATAGCGGTCCACCTGATCCGGAAACGGTTGCAAGGGACCTCAAATGGTACAAAAGCAAGGGAATATCTGCTCGTGCCGGAACGATGGACGACTTTGCTGCATTAATTCTGAAGGAAGACTTGAGCAAGATACCTGTGGTGCGCTCCGACATTGGTGATGTGTGGATTCATGGGACTATGAGCATGCCTGAATCCACCAAATTGGCTCAGAATATCAGGCCTTCAATTGCAGGGATGGAGGAGTTGTCAACGCTTGAAACGATCTGGGGGATCTATCACCCCGATCAGCGAAAAATAACAGCTGATGCCTATGAAAAGAGTCTGCTTTACAGCGAACATACCTGGGGTCTTGCCAATCAGCATTATGTGCAGGTTCCATATGGAAAAGCCTGGCAGGATCTTTGGGAGAAAGGGCTGCCTCCACAATACAAACTTATGGAAGATTCATGGAAGGATCACGCCAATTATATCCAAAGTGTTGAAAAATTGGTGGCAGGTCCATATCAGGATGCTGTGGCGTCCCTCGCTGACAATGTGAAGGTTGATGGAAACCGGATCGTGGTTTATAATCCGCTCCCCTGGAAAAGAGATGGTCAGGTGAGTCTCGACACCCGATTGATTTTCGGAGACAATTTTGTCTCCCTGAAACCAGCAGACGGAGGTCCGGCTATTCCGGTTTCCCGGGAATATCCCTCCATTGAAGATAAAGCCCCGGTGTCGCGTTTTGTAGCGAAAGATATTCCTCCATTGGGCTATCGTACCTATATAGCCTCTAAGGAACCTGTTGAATTTCCAATGATGAGTGTTGATAACCAATCGGGAGTGATCGAAAGTCCGTTTTTTAAGGCAACCATCGACGCTAAACGGGGAAGGGTTGCCAGCCTGATTGACAAACGTAACTGGAGAGAGATGGTTGACGGCAATGCCCCGCAGGGTTTTGGTCAGTATTTCTATGAACGATTTGGGTATAAAGATATTTTTGACTGGATTGCAAAGTCACTCTATCCCAATTATGGTGCTCATAAATTAATCTTCTCTGCTTATGACATGCCAAAGGATGATGTTTACAGTTCAGCCCTTCCGGAGAATATGGATCTTGCTGTTGAGAAATCGGCTATTGATGTGAAGGCAATACTGACCGGAACGATTCCCGGGCCAGGCCAACCTCAGAAGATTTCAATCACACTGGTCCTCTCGGGGACAAATCCGACTGCTGATTTTGAAATAAGCTGGCAGAAGCAACCAGACTCCTGGCCTGAAGCTGCCTGGATCTGTCTGCCGTTCAAATGTGAAAATCCGGCATACCGGCTCGGTCGCATGGGTGCAGACGTCGATCCGACAAAGGATATGATCACCGACAATGCCAATTATCACATGTGGTGGGTGAACTCCGGAGTAGCTATATATAATAAAATTACAGGCAGCGGGTTTGGGATCTGTTCGCCAGATGCCCCTGTTGTAAGTATTGGAGAGCCTGGTGAATACAAGTTTGACAAACGATATGAGCCCACCAATCCATATGTTTATATCAACCTTTACAATAACCACTGGCGTACCAATTTTGCTGCCTGGATCGGGAACGGCCAGCGAATGAGTACCCGCGTCCGTGTCTGGTCGTTTGACAAATTTGCATCCGAAAGATCACTTTTCACACCGGCAATGGAAACCAGGGTTCCCCTTCAGGTAGCCTGCTCAAAAGTTAAAAACGGCAAGTTGCCTGTTTCACAGCAGGGTATCTCAATATCCCGAAAGGGTGTTTCTCTGACTGCCTTCGGACCTAATCCGGATGGCATTGGAACGATAATCCGATTTTGGGAGCAAGGTGGTACTTTCGGAAAACTGGAAGTTACCTTACCGTCCGGATCTAAATTTACCAATGCATTACCCGTAAATCTTCGTGGTGAAAAACGTGGAAAACCGATCAGAATAATAAATGGGCGACTGGTTTTTGATTTGCAGGCCTATGCCCCTGCAAGTTTCATATTGTATTGAGAATTAACTTTATATAAAATACTGTGTTGATCATTAAATCTGTTTCTCTTTTTATAGTATGTTGTCTGGTAACTGATTGCTTCGGCCAAACCGGATTACCAGCCAGGTATGTCAACCCTTTTATAGGTGCAAGTACAAGTGCCGCTAAGGCTGGAGACTCCTCCGGATTAGGTAAAACATTCCCGGGTGCTGCCACCCCTTTCGGTCTGGTGCAGGTAAGTCCGAATACCATTACGGGTGGAGATAACGGATCTGGGTACAGTTATGAGCACACGACCATCGAAGGATTTGCATTTACTCAGATGAGTGGAGTCGGCTGGTACGGCGATCTGGGCAACTTTCTGGTGATGCCCACTACCGGTAAACTGAAAACTTCATCCGGGCGGGTTGATCACCCCGAAGAGGGGTATCGCTCACGATATTCCAAAGAGGATGAAGTGGCCAAAGCCGGATATTATGCCGCCACATTAACAGATTACCATATCCGGGCAGAGGCAACTGCGGCACCTCACAGCGGCATACTATGTTTTACTTTTCCTGAAAATGATCAGTCGCGCATCCAGATCGATCTGGCCCGCAGAGTGGCAGGAACCTCCACTGAACAGTATATTAAAGTTTTGGATGATCACACGATTCAGGGTTGGATGAAATGTTCTCCCGAAGGTGGCGGCTGGGGAAACGGTGATGGTAAACCCAATTACACCGTCTATTTTTATGCGCAATTTAGTAAACCGCTGACCGATTTTGGGGTCTGGAGTGCGGCAATACCGGTTGACTGGTCGAGGAAATGTGGGGATGTCACTAGTGATCGATACCGTGAACTGATCGCTAAAGCAGCTGTTGAAAAGGGGTGTAATGAAAAGATCGGTAAACATTTAGGTTTTTATTCTGAGTTTAAAACCGGGAAAAATGAGAAGGTTTACCTCAAGTCGGGAATCTCTTTTGTGAGCATGGAAGGGGCACGAAATAACCTTCAGACAGAAATTAGGGATTTCAACTTTGATAAGGTAAAAGATAATACAACCCGTTTATGGAATAACGCACTGGATAAAGTTAAAATTGAAGGAGGAACCACAGATCAAAAAATAATCTTTTATTCGGCACTTTACCATACCATGATTGACCCCCGCAGCTTTACAGACGTCGATGGAAGTTATCCCGGAGGTGACAGAAAGATTCATAAAACAGATAAATTTGTGAAGCGGACCATTTTCTCCGGTTGGGATGTCTTCCGGAGTCAGTTTCCATTACAGGATATCATCAATCCGGATGTTGTAAACGACATGATCAATTCACTCATTGAACTGGCAGATGAAAGCGGGAAAAAATACCTGGAACGGTGGGAATTTATGAATGCCTACAGTGATTGCATGATTGGTAATCCGGCGGTGTCGGTGATGGTTGACGCTTATAACAAAGGGATTCGTAAGTTTGATGTCGAAAAGGGGTATCAATATGCTAAAAACAACTGCGAAAGGTATGGGAATGGTACCCTTGGACACTCTAAATATATTTCCCACACCCTGGAACATGCTTATTCCGAATGGTGTTTGTCTGTTTTTGCCGATAGCCTGGGTAAAAAAGAGGATGCAGACCACTATTTCAAACGTTCGAAAAGCTACAAAAATATTTTTGATCCGGATGTAAAGTGGTTCAGACCAAAAAACCTGGATGGCACCTGGTGTGATTGGCCCAAAGAGGGACGGCTGAAAATGGACTATGGTTGTACTGAAAGTAATCCGTACCAACAGGGCTGGTTTGTTCCGCACGATATTCCCGGAATGGTCAGGTTAATGGGAGGTCAGCAGGCAGTCCTATCGGATTTGACCGAATTTTTCACCAGAACTCCTGAGAATATGATGTGGAACAACTATTATAACCATTCCAATGAGCCGGTACATCATATTCCGTTTATGTTTAACCGTTTGGATGCTCCGTGGCTGACGCAATACTGGACCCGGCAGATTTGTAAAAGGGCTTACCACAATTCGGTGGAGGGACTCGTCGGGAATGAGGACGTTGGACAAATGTCAGCCTGGTATGTATTGGCTGCCAGCGGGATTCATCCGGTATGTCCCGGCGATCCACGGTACGAAATCACCAGTCCGGTGTTTGATTCAATTACTTATTCACTCGACTCCCGCTATGCTAGTGGTAAAGCTTTTACCATTGAGGCGCAAAACAACTCTCCTCAAAATATTTACATCCAAAGTGCATTACTTAACAATCGGCCTTACAACAAAAGTTACCTGGATTTTAAAGATATTTCAGCCGGAGGAAAACTGGTCCTGTTTATGGGGCCGCAACCGAATAAAAATTGGGGAATCAAATAATAATCATAATCAACAAACTAATATCAGTATGAATAGGATCATCTTTCAGCTAGTTTTATTTTTTAGTTGTAGTTTTGGCTTGGCACAAAACAACACGAATATTCTCTGGTACAAACAGCCGGCCAAAGAGTGGATTGAGGCTTTACCATTAGGAAATGGAAGACTTGGTGCTATGGTTTTCGGAAATCCAGTGCACGAAATTATCCAGCTCAATGAGGAGAGTATATGGGCCGGATGTAAAATAAACAATAACAATCCAAATGCCCTTAAGCATCTTGATGAATTGCGGAAAGCGTTGTTCGATAGTCAATATGACAAGGCAAAAAATATTGCAGAGGAGAACTTTGTGGGGACCCCTCCGGAAGTTCGGTCCTACCAGCCGTTTGGAGAGCTGCTGATCAACTATAACTGGAAATCGTCGCCTGGAGATTACCGCCGTCAGTTGGATCTTGAAACCGGAATCGTAACCACCCAATTTCAGGTTGAGGGCAAAAAGTATGCTCAGAGAGTCTGGATATCAGCCCCTGATAATTTAATGGTCATACAAATCCAATCGGAAAATGGAGGACTGATCAATTCCTCTTTTCAGCTAAAGCGCGAACGGGATGTCATGATCAAGGTGTTGACCTCTGGAAATATTAAGGTTACAGGACAGATCATTGATGCCGAAAATATCAGAAAAGGACCATCCGGAAGCCATATGAAATTCTCGGGAGAATTGCGTTTAAAAGCTGAAAATGGAACAATTACAACCACGGATACTTCATTGGTTGTCTCCAATGCAAAAAGTATATCTGTCGTTTTTACTGCTGCCACTGATTACAACATCGAAAAACTCGATTTTGACAGGGCATTAAATCCTGAAAATATCTGCAAAACAATTCTCGACAAAGTGGCAGGATCCAATCCGAAAATCCTTGAACAAAGACACTTAAAAGAGTACCAGCCCATATTTGACCGGGTAAAACTTAGCCTGGGATCTGATTCTCTCAATAATTTGCCTACTGATGTGCGAGTGGATCAGGTCAGAAATGGCGGTGCGGATAATGGATTGATGGCGCTGTATTTCCAGTATGGCAGATATTTACTCATGGGTTCATCCCGGAAGCCCGGTGTCCTTCCTGCCAACCTTCAGGGGATCTGGAGCCACGAAATGGCCTCCCCCTGGAATGCAGACTTCCACACCAACATTAACCTGCAGATGAATTACTGGTTGGCCGAAAATTGTAATCTTTCGGAAATGAGTGATCCATTGTCCAAATTCATGACCAGGCTAATGGTCCCGGGAACTCTCACTGCCAAAGAGATGTACGGGACGAAAGGGTGGACCATTCACCACCTCACCGATCCCTTTGGCCGCACCGGCGTTGCAGACGGTGTTTGGGGTATCACCCCGATGAATGGACCATGGATGACTTTCCCGGTTTATGAACATTTCCTTTTTACACGAGACATGACATTCTTAAGGAAAACTGCCTACCCGCTACTTAAAGGTTCAGCCGAGTATATCCTCGGTTTTCTTACAAAATCACCGGAAGGATATCTGGTAACCAATCCTTCCCATTCACCCGAAAACACATTTATTGATCCTGTAAACAACAAAAGATCGATGCTTACCTATGCATCAACCGCTGATATCGAAATTATTACAGAACTTTTTAAGTATTGTGCTGAAGCCGCTTCAATTCTTCATACTGACAAGGATTTTGTAATTAAACTGAGGGATACTCAAAAACAATTTCCTCCGATCAAAATCAATTCAAAAGGGTGTATACAGGAGTGGATCCGTGACTTCGATGAAACGGAACCGGGTCACAGGCACATGTCCCATTTGCTGGGATTGTATCCGTTATCACAGTTCACCCCCGAGAATCCTGAACTGTTCAAGGCTGCGGCAGCATCAATCGAAAGACGATTGTCACAGGGTGGTGGTCATACCGGTTGGAGCCGGGCCTGGATCATCAATTTCTATGCCCGTCTTCAAAATGGTGAAAAAGCATACGATAATGTCCTGAAAATTCTCGCAAAATCTACGGAGCATAACCTGTTTGACACCCATCCCCCCTTTCAGATTGACGGGAATTTTGGCGGATCGGCAGGGATTGCAGAAATGCTTCTTCAGTCTCATAACGGTATAATCCGCTTGTTACCTGCCCTGCCACAAGCCTGGGCTGAGGGTGAAGTGAAAGGATTATGCGCCCGCGGAGGATTTGTAGTAAATATGAAATGGGGGAAAGGATACATAACCCAGGCTACAGTCTATTCCAAAAAAGGGGGAGAGAGTGAACTCGTATATAGATCAAAGAAGCAGAAGATTCAATTAAAACCGGGTCAAACCTTAAAATTAAATTTCTAAACGATATTAAATAATATAGAGACACGATTAATCGCATCGCTACATCCATTTAAACAAAATAGACAATCAAATGGAAAACAACAATTCAAGACGAACATTTCTAAAAACCGGAACAGTGGGAATGGCTGGGATTACAATTATTCCAGGTATAGTAATGGGTAAGGCTACCGGCAAAACAAGTCGGGTATCTCCCAGTGATAAGTTAAACATTGCTGCTGTCGGGATCGGAGGGATGGGGCATTCCAACCTTAGTGAGATGGCTACAGAAAATATCGTTGCGCTATGCGATATCGACTGGAGATATGCAGCCCGTACATTTAACGAATTTCCAAAAGCCAAACGTTATTGGGACTACCGCAAGATGTATGAGGAGCTGGGAAAAAGTATTGATGCCGTGCTTGTGGCTACAGCTGACCATTCCCATGCAATTATTGCCGCGGGGGCAATAACAATGGGTAAACATGTATATGTTCAGAAGCCTTTGACTCACAGCGTTTACGAATCAAGATTACTGACCCGTCTGGCAGATAGGTACAATGTTGCGACCCAAATGGGTAATCAGGGTGCTTCGGCCGGGGGAACAAATAAGACACTGGAGTGGTTATGGAATGGAGAGATAGGTGAGGTAACCAGTGTTGATGCTTCTACCGACCGTCCGATCTGGCCCCAGGGTTTAAACCGTCCTGCACTCGAAGACGTAATTCCCGATACCCTTAACTGGGACTTATTTATTGGGTCTGCACCAATGCGTCCCTACAACAATATTTATCATCCATGGAATTGGCGTGGCTGGTGGGATTTTGGCACAGGCGCCCTTGGCGATATGGCCTGCCACATCCTGCACACAGCCTTCAAGGGATTACAACTCAAATATCCCACCAAAGTTCAGGGGACTTCAACAGTGGTAATGGCCGATTGCTGTCCCACAGCAGAAAAAGTCATTTTCACTTTTCCGGAGCGCGGGGTGAAGGACAATTTAAAATTGCCGGAAGTCAAAATAACCTGGTATGACGGTGGTTTTACACCCCCACGACCTGCCGGAGCCGATGGACGGGACCTGAATAATTGTACAATCTTCCCCATGGGACAAAAGATACGCTGATTTGCGGTAGTCATGGGGGAGATCCCTGGTTAACTTCGGGAAGAGTACCTAATACACCTGCACGACGCCGGGAAATTAAAGTGAGCCATGAACAGGATTGGATACGTGCCTGCAAGGAACCGGCAGCAACCAGGGTTAAAACAGCCTCTGATTTTAGTAAGGCTGGCCCATTTAACGAAATGGTCGTTATGGGTGTTTTGGCTATCAGACTTCAGGGACTCAAAAAGGAGCTTCTGTGGGATGGCGAAAATATGCGGTTCACCAACATCGGCGACAATGAGAAATTGGGCTTCAGGCTGCAAAATGAATTTACGGTTGTTAATGGTGACCCAAAATGGAATAACAAAGACACGGTACCGGTTTCAGCCCGGCAATTTGCAGAAGAATTGGTTAAACACAATTACCGCGAAGGCTGGAAATTGCCTGAAATGCCGGTATAATCACTAATTCAATACAATAGATTCATTATAAAAAGGTTGAAAAAATGAGGATGTTGAAGCTCTGCGCGATCATATTGGGCACTCTGTTTTTCGGGGGCACTGTTTCCTATGCAGATATCCATCCTGTAATTGTTTCCACAAGTGAAGGATTGAGCATCCGAATACTGGATAACAAAGAAGTTGTTTTTAGCACTCCGGATAAAAAACCAGGCCTGCTTGTGGTACAGCCTTCACAAACAACAGTGGTTAAATTTCAGCTGAAAACCGAAATTGGAGCCATTCTGACGCTGAGTAAGGGGAAGGCTGCAGGGCTTGAAATTTCAGATTCATACCGGATAATCACCCCTGGATTAATTGAACGGACGGTTACCTTAAAGGCGGAGACCGACCAGCGGTATTATATTGACTTCGGATGGAATTCATTAAAGAAGGGGAGCTTTTATTCGTTTCTGGGAGAAGAAAAATCGACTGTGAACTATACCCCAAGCTGTCCGGGTACCGAATTTGGAAATCCGGATGGATGGCAGACTTTCCCGTTTCTGGGTGTTCGATACGGGGATAAACTTTACGGGATTCTGGGCGATACTCCTGGAATGTGGGAAAACCGGAGTTTCATGAAGTTCGATCAGGAGAAAAATCGGTTGTCGCTATGCAATGGCGATGGTTCGTTAAAACGAACAGTACTTTTCCCGTTCAGCGCTGATGCAACCAGTGTCTATAGAGCCACCTTCGATGGCTGGCAACATATTGAACAAGGCGAAATCCAGAGCTGGAAAACTTGGATTTTCTATTCCGATGTCAAATCGCTGTACGATGTTCAATTGGCTGCTCACCTGGCCCTGGCCAATGCCAAAGGGTTTAACCAGTCGGGTATCGAAGCGATTTTGCGAAATACTTCCTACCTCTTGTTACGCCGCAACCTATTACGGCCTGAGAGTGATTACATTTTCATTTCAGGTGTTGGTTACGGATGGAAGCAATGGGTCTCCGATGGTTTTTACATGAGCCGGGGACTCGATGATCCTAAATTCGACAAAGAGGCACAGGCTGCAATCTTCTATGAACGACTGGATTATGAGGATAATGCCCAGTATTACCTGATCTGGTCATTGCTGGTTAAACGGGCAGGAGGTAATCCGGATATGAGGACTGTGGGGCGTGCTTACCGATATATTAAGTCGCACGAAAAGGATGGTTTATACATTCCTCCACGGTTGCATTCCGATAAGAAATGTTATAAAACATACCATGATCAGTTGAATTATGAGGATGACGATGCCCCCTCTTCCGATCAGGGATTTCACTGCGGAGCGCTTATGGCTGCAAAGGAGTTGGGTTTTCCGGTAACTGATGCTGAGATTGAGAATGCCATAAATGGTTATCGGAGGATGTTTAATCCAGCCGGCGGTTATATGGCCACCAGTCTTCTTCAACAACAGAATATCGGCCAGGATGCTTTATATGGAGAGGTTCTGACCTACGTTGTTTTTGGGAAGAAATTACTTCCCGATGAAATGGTCAAAACACATCTCGAAACGACGATGCGCATTCAATCACCTTACGGAATGCGCGTTATCTCGAAGGCCAACGGTGAACTGCTGGATGGACATTCGGGCGTTTATACCAACGGCGGTTCCTGGTTTCTCAATGATGGAGCCAATTACCTGGATGGACTGATACATGGCATGGACCCCAAATGGGTTGATGATCAGCTGATCTGGCGCATGGAGAAGGAGCTTGCCTTCATGCCTGCTTTCCATGAATCGATCAGCACGGTTACGGGAAAACCCTACGGACATCCTCTTTATTCATGGAATTCAGGATATTGGTGGTTACGCCGGGAGGTGCGGAAAAACCTGGGATCAACCGGTCCTGATCCGGTGGATGTACGGATGGATAAGGCGCTTGGGATTATCCATGTCGATGGGTTTTTGAAACTTGATCCAACCAGTGCAACGCTTCGTGCCAGAAATTAATGACATCCGGGAGGTGCAGGTTTTGAAAAACGGTTTATTCCTGGATTCACTTATTGTTAAATGGATAGGTTCAGATAATATTTAATAAATTGATCAGGTATGATATTGGAAAATAAGATCAGCCTTGGATTTCTCCCGACTCCCTTGCATTTATTGCCAGGACTATCGGATAAATATCCGGATTACACCCTGTACATCAAGCGGGATGATCATACCGGGTTGGCGAGTGGCGGAAACAAAACCAGAAAACTTGAATACCTGATCCATGAAGCGATTCATCATAAAAGCAACACCATAATTACTGCCGGGGCACAACAATCCAACCATTGCCGTCAGACTGCCGCGGCATGTGCAGCAACCGGACTTGAATGTCATTTAATGCTTGGAGGTTCTGAACCCGATAAATATGATGGGAATTTACTGCTTTCTCACCTTCTGGGTGCCCATATTCATTTTACCGGAGAAAAAAGAAAAGGGGAAAACCTGGTTTGGTTAAAAGCCGAATTAAAGAAGAGTGGGAAACGAATTTATACGATTCCTTACGGGGGATCTAATATTATCGGGGCCATGGGGTTTTGTGAATGCTGCAGGTGAATTGAAGCAACAGTTGGACGATAGTCAAATAAATATTGATTATATCTTTTTTGCTTCGAGTTCCGGAGGAACCCAGGCTGGACTTATGTTAGGAAAGGAGTTGTTTGGGTTGAAGGCAGAATTAATTCCAATTAATATTGATAAATCAGAAACGGAGGGTTTATCCCTTGAACAGGCTATTTTGAATATTTTATCCGATGGCAATAAGTTGCCGGGCATTCAGAAAGTATATCAACTTGAAGATATTCATCTGATTAAGGACTATGATAAGGCAGGATATGGCGTTATTACTGAAAATGAGATATCTGTCATAAGAGAACTTGCGACGACTGAAGGTATCCTTTTAGATCCCGTTTATACCGCACGGGCTTTTTATGGAATGCACGATTACCTGGTAAACAAAAAATTACCGGCAGGTTCAAATGTACTTTTCTGGCATACCGGAGGTCTTCCGGCCACCTTCCATTATGCAGCCCAATTGAAAAGCAAAATGTGATTTAATTATTAACTGTATTTCTGATCCGAATAATTAACTGATTTTTGAATGAAGAGCCTAATATTTTTCCTGTTTCTATTTGGTTTATCAGTTTCTGCAATGGCACAACAGGAACCCGGGAATTATGAAGAATCGAAAATTCCGCTGTATTCTCTGCCGGATCCGCTGGTATTCACAAATGGAACAAAAGTGGTTTCAATAGCTGACTGGAATAATCGGAGAAAAGAGATATCTTGGTTATTCAGTACGGAGGTTTATGGAATTATTCCCCCGTAGCACGGAAAAATTGAAATTGTCCGTGTATCGCGGAAAGAAAATGCGCTTGATGGTCTGGCTATACGTGAAGAGGTGAATCTCATTATTAAAAACAGAGATAAGCAACTAATAGCATTGTTGCTCATCTATTTACCACGGTCGTCCAAAAAGGTGCCGGTATTTTTAGGGTATAATTTTTATGGAAATCAATCCGTTACCAATGAACCGGATATCACGCTGACATCCGGTTGGGTGCGAAATAATAAGGATTGTAAAATCACTGATCACAAGGCCACGGAAGCTTCCCGCGGGGCGTTTGTCCCGATGTGGCCGTTGAGGGAGATTATTTCAAGAGGCTATGGCATAGTGACTTTGAATTATGGAGATATTGAACCCGACGACCGGGATAATTTTCAAAATGGGGCTCAGCTCTTGTTTGATCAACATCGCGACAGCACATCATGGGGCAAAATATCAACCTGGGCCTGGGGATTGTCGCGCGTCATGGACTATCTGGAAACAAATTCAAAGGTTGATGCCCAAAAAGTGGCAATTATCGGACATTCCAGACTCGGAAAAACTGCGCTCTGGGCAGGTGCCTCCGACAACCGGTTTGCATTAGTCATTTCAAATAACTCTGGACGGGTTGGAGCTGCACTTACCAAACGGATTTTTGGGGAACCACTCGAGTTTATGCATGAAGCAATACCCTATTGGTTTTGTGATAACTTTGGTAAATATACAGGTAAAGAGAACCTTTTGCCCGTTGATCAGCACGAATTGATCGCCCTGATTGCCCCGCGCCCGGTTTATGTTGCCAGCGCTGAAGAGGACTTTTGGGCAGATCCGAAAGGTGAATTCCTATCCTGCGTTAATGCGTCACCGGTCTTTAAGTTGCTGGGGAAAGAGGGTTTCCCGGCTGATACGATGCCACCGCTCAATCATCCGGTCATTGGAACGATCGGTTATCATATCCGGACCGGGAAACACGATGTGACCCCATATGACTGGCAATGTTATATGAATTTTGCAGATTATCAGTTTAGTAAGAAAACTAATTGAGTCTCAAATAACCCAAAACTGCGACTATGCTTAAACTTATTAAAAGATATCCTGGATTAATAGCGCTACTCATTGGAGTATCTGTATCCTCCGGCTTTAGTCAAAATCAGCAGGGAGAAGCAGGCGACACACTCAACAAAATGACCTTACATATTATACCCCAGGCACATATCGATTTGTCATGGTGGTGGAGATATGATCCTGAAACCATCCATATCATCGTTAAACACACCCTGGAAACAGCTTTCGCGAATATGGAGAAATTTCCTGATTATACCTTTACCTTTCTCCAGGTCCCGGCTATCGAACCCCTGGAGCAGCTTTACCCCGATCTTTTCTATAAATTACGCTACTATGTGCATCATAAAAAGGCTATTGGTTTAAGTATTCCCAATCCCGGGGCAAGTGGGGCAAACGGCAGGCTCGCAATAGGAAGTGGTTTATGGTGTGAAGCTGACGGATCGCTGCCATGTGGCGAATCATTGGTCAGACAGTGTATCTATGGCAAAAGATGGTTTAAACATCACTTTGATATTGACGTAAAGACGGCCTGGTTTGCCGATGCATGGACCCATCCCTGGACCTATCCTCAGATTCTGACCAAATGTGGTATCGAATCCTATATGTTTTTGCGAGGGGGAGCTGATGAATCGATGTTTTGGTGGGAATCAGCAGATGGATCAAAGATTTTTGCCTATAAGCCCCTGGTTGGAGAGGATGATCATCTGATTGCCCAGGAATCGATTGACAAATACCTGCTTGGACTGAATACTCGGTTCGGAATTCATGACGGAATTACCATGATTGGCGTTGGCAACCATGGCGGAGGAGCCATAAAGGCTGATGTTGAGCGGATGGAGCAGGTGATGAAAGAACGAAATTCCACGGATCCTCTCAAACAGAAAAAGAGTCAGCTGATCTTTAGTACCCCCAAACAATTCACGAATGCGATTCTGAATTATCCTCATAAAT
Organism: uncultured Bacteroidia bacterium; assembly: GCA_903923905.1. Lineage (GTDB taxonomy): Bacteria > Bacteroidota > Bacteroidia > Bacteroidales > Prolixibacteraceae > JAAFHB01. The sequence goes on along the minus strand of CAIXZH010000024.1, from coordinate 134,095 downwards.
TTCAGGTAGTTAAGAATGAAATCCCACCAACCATCCGTGGCGCCTATACCACTGTGGGAGAAATAAAGAAAGGAAACAGGTACAGTGAGAATCTGCTGCTGACACTCGAACAGTTCTCATCGGTAAATTCTGCAATGGGAATCGGTGTTTATCCTGCTAAAACCATTTATAACAGCTGGAAAAAACTCATGATCAACCAGTTTCATGATGCTATTTCAGGCACGGATGTTCTCCCGTCCATCGATGATATTTTGCTCCGTTTCCAGCAAATCAGGGATACGGCATCAACTTTACTCAACGGGCAGCTTCAATCGATGGCAAAAAATATCAATACCCTTGGGGAGGGAATCCCGGTTGTGGTATTCAATCCGCTGTCCTGGAAACGAACTGACCTGGCTGAGACCACCTTTGATTTACCGGCTGAAATACGATATTTTGAAGTTGTGGATAGTCACAAACATAGCGTTCCTGCCCGGATTCTTGACGAGAGCGTGGAATTGGCCAAACATAAATTCAGGGTAATCTTTTTAGCGGAGAATGTTCCTTCCATGGGATATTCTACCTTTCGGATAATCCCGCAGAAAATTAAGCCGGTTGCCAAAAGTAGCCTGAAGGGCGAAAGGTACAAGCTTGAAAATGAATTTTATACCATAAAAATTGATTCACTTACCGGAAATATCTCCGGGATAACGGATAAAACCAATCATCGCGAAGTGCTCAGGAATAAAAAGTTCGGCAATATAATTCAGATCATTGATGATTATGGCGATTCCGAAGGTTTCTTATGCTCTCCAAAAGGGGAGAAGGAATTCAACACCTGGACAGGAAATACTTCGGATCTTGTTGATCAAAACGAAATCAGACTCGTCGAAAATGGTCCCTTATGTTCGATGATTCAGATTAAAAGGAAATGGGGTCTTGCCCGGTTCACACAGCGAATAGCCCTTTATCCGGCCATTCAGCGAATTGATTTTGAAATGGATATTGATTGGAACGGGAAAAATAAGATGGTTAAAGTAGCCTTCCCGCTGAGCGTCGGAAATGATAGTGCGACTTATGAAATTCCTTACGGTACAATACGGCGTCCCAGCCTGGGAGAAGAGCAGGTTGCACAGAAATGGGCCGATATCTCGGATAACCAATATGGTGTAAGTCTTTTGAATGACAGTCGTTATGGTTACGATATTACAAAAAATACTATCCGGCTTAGTCTGCTCAGAAGCCCCGATCATCCAGTAGAAACCCTTGATGATAAGGGGGTTCATCAGGTCAGGTATTCTCTTTACCCGCATATGGACTCCTGGAGGGAAGGAAAGACCATGCAAAAAGGATATGAATTCAATAATCCTTTAATCGCTGTTACAGCTGATCTTCACAAGGGAAATCTGCCGGCCTCCCATTCATTTCTTGAGATCTCTCCTGAAAACCTCGTTGTCACAGTACTTAAAAAGGCCGAAGATTCTGCTGATTTAATGCTCAGGTTTTATGAAACCACTGGTCAGGCATGCACCGCGAAAGTGAAGATTTCAGAATTTCTGGGTGTGGATGCCATTCACAAAACTGATTTACTCGAAAATGAACTTGAAGATATCCCTAAAATCAATCGGGGATTTGAGGCGAAGGTTGGCAAATATTCCATAGAAAGTTTCAAACTGATCAAGGATCTTCACTAATCATAATTTTAATATTCGGATTGTTTAAATGGTCAAAATGAAAATTATTTTATTATACCGGAAATTTAGTTGCCTGAATAGTCTGATTTGCAAAGTTGCAAAAGTCGCAGTTTTGTTTCTGGTTCTGCCAATTTCAACGACCTGGGCTGTTGATGCGCCGGCTGTATCCACGGCTGATAAGATTTCCAAGGGCCGGTTCACCTTTTATGCTTCACCCGGAGGCACCGGTAATTTATTTTCGCGGGAACATCCCGGATCTTTGGCCGGCGTTCAGGCAAAAGTGCGGAGTATCACCTCTGCCATGAAAGAAAATATTGTAATTCATTTGATGGGTGGGACTTACCGGTTGGATTCGACCTTGAATTTCCTGCCTGGGGACAGCGGTACTAACGGATATACAGTGATCTGGCAGGCTTGTCCGGGAGAGGTTCCTATTCTAAGCGGAGGTAGGGCCATCTCCCAATGGACACTGTTTGATAAAAAGCAAAATATCTGGAAGGCCAAAATTGAAAGATCTCTGAGGTTCAGACAGCTCTATGTCAACGGACAACGGGCCGTGAGAGCCAGGACCCCCAATATGACCTGCAAAAGCGATAAAGGATCTTATGCCAGGATATTTTCATGGAATAAAAATCAACCCAAAATAGCTTCCAAGCTCCTTGCTAACCTGGCAAAACCTGGAGAGGTTGAATGCTGTGTGAATCATTACTGGCAACATTTCAGATACCGTCTGGCTTCATTTTCCACAACAGGCGACACCACATTACTTTCATTCAGATTACCCGAGGTAGGGATTGAACATCCTTTCATTGACAACCGTGCACCGTTTATTCTGGAGAATGCCTTTGAGTTTCTTGATGCAGAAGGGGAGTGGTATCTCGATTCTGAAAATACAAATCTATTTTATATACCCCGAAAAGGGGAGCAAATGGACAAAGCCCAGGTTGTAGTCCCTGTACTGGAAACTATTCTCAATATTGCCGGAACAAATGGGAATAGGGTTCATGATATTGAGTTTCGCGGAATTTCGTTTCAATATAGTAACTGGACAGCCCCTGATGACCGCGGCTATACCAGTGCTCAGGCTGCAATTGGGATGGATATTCCCGGTATGGTAGAGGTATCCCTTGCAAATCATCTCCTTTTTGAGCGGAATGTTTTTAAGCATGCCGGTGGTTTTGGTCTTGTATTTTCCACATATTCAGACCATAACCGCATTGAAGGGAATGTTTTTACCGATATTTCGGCAAACGGAATTGTGATGAACCCGATGTTTACTAAAACCGGGAACCAAAATCTGAAAGACTCCCTTTACTCCTGGATGGTTTCAGGAGATGCCCTGCGAAACTTAAAGGCATCAAGTCAGTATGATATCATCAGAAATAATCTTGTTGAATACTGTGGGAGGGATTATAACGATGCAGTAGGAATTTATGCGTCACTTCCCGACCATTTACTGATTCAGCATAATGAGGTGAGAAACTTAACCTATTCAGGGATTAGCGTTGGATGGTCATGGCGAAAAGAACAAACGCCGCACAGGGATGGGGAGATTAGTAACAACAAAGTCCATGACGTTTGCCTGACAAACCCTGATGGCGGAGCAATCTATATTCTCGGAACAGTTTCGGGGAATGGGACACACATCCATCATAATTATACCTATAACGTTTTCAGTCCAAATGGTTGGGCCGCTTCCTGGGCGATGGCCGGTCTCTATACCGACGGACCCGGGGCGAACAATATTCTGCTCGATTTCAACGTAATTAACAATTGCACCTCTGCCTTTCAGAATGGGACCCATACGAGTCATCCAAATCTCAATTTCAATAATAATTACTGGCAATGCCCTAAACTGTGGTGTGGAAATGGTGCCGGTGATGATAATGAGCCTGATACAAAAGCCGAAGAGTCCGGTAATATCCGTATAACTGACAATCAATGGCCGGCAGAAGCAATCACCATCATGGATCAGGCGGGAATTGAACCCAAGTATCAGGATATACTAAATAGGGAAGAGATATCTCCGGACGGGAAAAATCCGGATATCCGATGATTAAAATAAAAATTAATAATAATTAATTACTTAACATCTAATATATTAACGATGAGAACAAACCGTAGAATAATTCATTTCCTGGGTGCATTATTGGCCATCTGTCTGATCTGCTCAGTACAGAAGAACTATGCTGCCAACCTTAAAGTCTATGTGTCTGAATCGGGAAATGATGGGAATCCGGGGACAAAGGAGTTGCCTTTGGCAAGTTTAAGCGGAGCGGTTAATCAGTTAAGAAGTTTGAGAATTAATGGTGGAATCAATAGCCCTGTTGAGGTGATTATTGGAGAGGGAAAATATTTCATGACCGAACCTCTGATCCTTAATCCGGATGATTCCGGAACCGCTGATTCTCCCGTTACCTTCAAGGCAGATGAGGGTACACACCCTGTTTTTTACGGGGGCAAACCGATAATGGGTTTCGAAAAGATTTCCGAAACCCTCTGGCGGACAAAGGTGCCGGAAGTGGCTCAATATGGCTGGTACTTTGAGCAGTTATATGTCAACGGGAAACGGGCTGTCAGGGCAAAATCTCCCAATACCGGATTTTACCATCTTAAAAATGCCTCGGATACCATTTTGCTAACGGGAGAGGCCAAAACTCCTGAGCTTGCGATACAGCGGTTTACCCTTTTCCCTGACGGAGCCGCTCAGGTCGCCCAATATTCAAAAGAGGATTATGAAAACTCTGTGATTACATTTTATCACAACTGGGACAATACACGAAACCGGGTATATTCATTTGATCAAAAAACATCGATGGCATTTGTTGTTGGAACAGCTGCAAAGTCATATAACCGAATAGATACCAAGTCGCGATTTACGCTCGAAAACTTTAAGGCTGCGCTGGATACCTGCGGCGAGTGGTTTCTTGAACGATCGGGCTACCTGTATTACATGCCGCTTCCAGGACAAACCATCGACAACCTTAATGTAATCGCGCCGGTCACCGATCGTTTTGTAACGATCAGCGGCAGTGAAAAAACGGGGAAAAAGGTGGAAAATATCCGGTTCGAGAACCTTTCTTTTCAATTTACAGGATACACTATGCCCTATTCCGGTAATGAACAGGCTCAGGCAGCTTTCCCAATTGAAGCAGTTATTGTGGCCGATTTTGCCCAAAAAATTCAGTTCGTTAATTGTGAAATTGCTCATATAGGAACCAATGCTTTATGGTTTCGTAAGGCATGCTCCGATTGCACGATTGAACATTGTTATTTTCATGACCTGGGCGCCGGAGGTGTGAAAATCGGGGATCTGGCTATTCCTGCCAATCCGGACCACCTGACCCGCAATATCATCGTCGACAACAATATCATCCGGTCCGGCGGATTTGTTTTTCCTTGTGCAGTTGGGGTGATCTTATTTCATGCCAGCGACAGCCGCATCACCCATAATGAGATTGCCGATTTCCGTTATTCTGGGGTTTCGGTAGGCTGGGTCTGGGGTTATGCCTTCAGCCCTTCCAAAAGAAATACCGTCGCGTTTAATCATATTCATCATCTGGGCTGGGGCGAGCTGTGCGATATGGGGGGAGTCTACTGCCTTGGTTCATCGGAGGGAACCACAATTACTAATAATGTCATTCACCACGTTTTTTCATTCGATTACGGTGGCTGGGGAATGTATACCGACGAGGGCTCAACAGGAATTACCCTGGAGAATAACCTCGTCTATAACTGTAAAATAGCAGGTTTTCATCAGCATTACGGCAAGGAGAATGAGATCAGAAACAACATTTTTGCCAATAATATGAAATCAACACTTCAGGCTTCAAGGTTGGAGGATCATTTGTCGTTCACATTTACCAACAATATAATTTTTTTTGGATCGGGCAATTTGTTAAGTAGTATATGGGAAAAGATAAGAATCGTTAGTGATCATAATTCCTACTGGGATACCCGGACCAAAGATGTCCGTTTTGCTAAATTGTCGTTTGCCGAATGGCAGAAATCAGGGAAAGATCTCCATTCAGCGATTGCCGATCCCGGCTTTGTCAATCCGGCTCAATTCGATTTTCATATAAGAAATACTGGTCTAATCCGTAAAATAGGATTCAAGCTCTTCGATTATGCTCAGGCAGGAGTTTATGGTACAGAGGATTGGAAAAAATTGGCTCAGTTTGATCCCGAAATTGCCAATCAATTTGATCAGGTAGTCATCCGAAATGCCTATCGTGAATATTAATGATCAGATATTGATGTATATAAGTGGAAAAACAATTACGAATAACTAACCAAAGAATGATAAAAGAAATTCTGAACCTGATTTTTCTGTTGGGGATTGGCTGTGCAGCATCCGCTCAATTGAATTCTCATCCTGAATCGTATAAAATAGATAAAATGGATATCGATCGGGCCCATCAGGTTATTTCGACTCCGCTGAAGAGAGGACTTGTTTTTCCGAATCCCCATCCGGATGCGCAATGGTTTCCCGATGCCAGCCTGGGCCTTTTTATGCATTGGGGGATTCACAGCGTAGAAGGAGCACAGCCTTCCTGGGATATGATAGCCCATTATACATACGGAGGAAAAGTCTCTCCGCCGGATAAATATTATGTACTGGCCGACCGGTTTAATCCTCAAAAATATGATCCGGACAAGTGGTTGAAAGCTGCGAAAAAAGCTGGGTTTACTTATGCGGTGCTGACTACAAGGCATCACGATGGCTATGCGCTCTGGCCTTCAAAGTATGGCATTGGCACCAAACAGTACATGAACAGACGAGATCTGCTGAAACCTTATGTGGAAGCCTGCAGAGCAAACGGATTAAAAGTTGGTTTTTATTTTTCCCCCCAGGATTGGCATTTCCCGGGATTCAGGCATCCCAGCGAATTCGACTATGACAAAAGGAACGACATTATCCCCCCTATTACCGATTCAATTGCCAATTCTAAGGCTTACGAGCAGATGCTCGGATATGTGTTGAAACAAATGGAGGAACTATTAACACGATACGGAAAAATTGATCTTCTTTGGCTCGATGGGATGTGGTTCCGGGGAATAAACGATATGCACACTGTGCAGGTGTATGCCTGGATCCGTTCGCTGCAACCCGGTATTGTGATTAACGACCGCTGGTCAAATGTGACAAATCCTGATAATCCGCATGGAAACGGGATTCGCATGGGAGACTTTACGGAAATCTGAAGCAGGTTGGATTTGGAAACCTGCTTGATTTTGCATGGATGGAACTTATTATCAATGGAAAACCAGGCCATATGTCGCGCTGGCCCAACGATTCAAACGTTAGGATTGAGAAAGTCATGGAAAAAGGTTCGGTTTTGGCAGATGGTGACAACGGTAAACTCGGAGGTAAATTTATCTATGCCGGAAATCGTCCGTCATGTTGGAAGTCAGCGGAGGATATCTGGATTACGGGTTACTTTCATTACGGTTGGGCCGATGATGCCCTGAAACTGGCAGCCATTGATACTGTTGCAAAAACATTCTCAACCGCTCAGCCCCATAGGTATGGTATCGTAGCCGGATCACCCTGGAATGCCTGGTATGCCTACAATATACCTGAAGAAATTGATGCTCCCGGGGAATTTTATATCGATCGCAAGGAGGGGATCCTTTACTTTTACAAGAACGAAGAAATTAAAACACTTGAACTTTCACTGTTTGAGAAACCATTGATGGAATTAAACCAGGCTTCAGGTATCACCATTCAGAGAATTGCATTTGAATGTTCACGTGGGATTGCCTTAGAGATCAAAAGTTCATCGGATTGTTTGCTTAAAAATTGTACCATACAGAATATGGGCTCGTATGCTGCAGCCATTTCAGATAATCCGGAAGGTCCTGTTGGTAAAAACAACGGATTTCAGAATTGTGTTATTGACCAAACAGGTGCAGGAGGGATCCATCTTGGCGGAGGCGATCGGAAAACCCTTGAGGCTGCCGGAAATTTTGTCGAATATTGCAGTATCAGCAATTATAACCGGATTTCGAAAACCTACTGTCCAGGTGTACAGATCATGGGCGTTGGTAACCGGATTTCACATTGCGAAATTTTCAACGCCCCACATTTTGCAATCCAGCTTACAGGGAATGATCATCTGATCGAATACAATAATATCCATGATGTTTGCATGGTAACTGACGATGTGGGAGCGCTCTATTATGGACGTAATCCTTCGGAAAGAGGACACCTGGTACAGTTTAACTATTTTCACAACATCAGTGACATCCACTCTTCATCCGCCATTTACCACGACGATGGAGCCTGTGGTATGAAGGTCTTCGGAAATGTATTCTACAAGGCCGGAAGTAAGACGGTTCTGATTGGCGGGGGAAGCGATAATCCCTATGTAAATAACATTTTCATCGATTGCAAACGGACCATTGATATTGACGATCGTCTGCAGTCGTATGATTGGGCAATGCCATGGATCGCCCCGGGTAATCTCTTCGAACAGGATCTGAATGAAATCAGATATAATCAGCCTCCCTATAGTCTAAAATATCCGGAATTGGCCAAATACTGGACTGACAATCCAGGTCTTCCCAAACGCAATGTGATCGACAGAAACGTATTTGTCAGGATAGGGGTGGTGTGTAATAACTTTAAACGGGTTGAATATTCAGAAAATAACCTCATCGTAAATGAAGATCCGGGGTTTGTCAGTGAAAAGAACCAAAACTTCAAACTAAAAAGTTCATCGGTAGTATTCAAAAAAGTGTCTGGTTTTCAGCCGATACAATTTGATAAAATAGGAATTCTTAAAAACGGAAAACCAGTTAACCAATCAAAAATTAATAAATAGTCCTGTAGTTATGAAAATCAGAATGACGAGTTTATGGGGTCTCTTTTTACTTTTGGGAAGTCTTTCATTCGGTAGTCCGAAAGAACAACAGCTCAGCCACCGCCTGATTCACAACTGTGACGGCACCATTGTCCTGGGCAATTTCCTGTTTAATCAGCGACCATTGTCATTGGCGGATGTCAATGCCTATGTTGACAATTACGCGAACACGCAGGTAACCACCTTTATGATCTGCAGCGGAAGCGATTATCCCTATTACCGGTCAAAATACGGCCGGGTATTCGGCGATGACCGCAACGGTACATTGGATTGCGGAAAAGATACGGCAAACTATAAATACATGGTCAGCTACTTCCGGAACCACCTGAACCTGGAGAAGGAGGGGACAGATATTATTGATGCATGTCTTAAAAGGGCAAAGGAAAAAAAGATGGAATCATTTATCACCTACAGGATGAACGACCTTCATTTTAACGATACCACCTCCCATTGTCCGGTTGAATATACCGATTTCTGGAGAGCTCATCCTCAATACTGGATCAATGAAGACATTGGATGGAAAAGCAAAGGAGCCTTAAACTATGCATTTAAGGAAGTCAGGGAGCAAAAATTGAATATGATCACTGAACAGCTGGATAAATACGGAAAACTATTGGATGGATATGATCTTGATTTTATGCGGTTTATCGTTTATTTTAAAAGTGATGAAGGAGAAAAGAATGCACATCTGATCACAGAGCTTGTCAGGGCGGTCAAAACAAAAATTGATGAGTTATCTGCCCGGCGCGGTAAGAAAATTCTTTTGTCTGCCCGTGTACCGGTTGACCTCGATTTTTGTCTGAAAAAAGGATTGGATGTGAAAGAGTGGGATCGGCTTGGATTACTTGACTTTATCTCGATAGGGGTCCATTGGAAAGGAAATCCGGCCATTCCGGTTGCCGGATTTAAAGCTGGACTGGGCAATCTATCCATCCCTGTCTACGCTTCAATTGATGATGGCGGATATGATGACCGGCAATTCTATTCTCATGGGATGTTTCGTGGAATGGCTTCCCATATCCTGGCCCAGGGTGGCGATGGCATTTATCTGTTCAATTATTTTTTTGACGCGTATAAGTCAAAATATAACAGCAAGTTGCATTTGCAGGATGGCGGATATGTCTGTGATGTGATCATGCCCGGACTTTTAAATGAAATGGGCTCATTGGAAACTTTACAAAAACGGAATAAAATCTATTGTGTCGAAGATGGGGGGGCAGCAGCCTACGGATACCGGCCCGAAACACCACTTCCACTGAAAGTTTCATTGGAAAAAATTTCTGCAGTAACCATTTTTGTGGGCGATAATCCGAAGAAGGATGTACCTGAAGAGGCAATTCTTTTTCTCCGTTCAGACCATCCTGGAAAATTTGAACTTTTTGTGAATAATCAAGAGATAAATATTCAAAAACCTGAATATGTAAACCTGTTCCAAAGGGCGCAAAACCTGAAGAAAAACGAAATCGTCTATGCATATATCGTTCCGGTATACTGTTTAAAACGAGGCGATAATCGGATAACTTTTCATGCTTTAGGCAGCGAACAGCTTACAATTAAACGGGCGGAACTGGCATTGAAGTACGGCGATGTCGAAAAGTTTGGCTATTTCTGAAACGAAAAAACCGGAATATAATTTACACCGGGAATCCCGGATTATTCAAATATATTTTAGACCATGAGATCATTTCCTGTTTGGATTTTTTGTCTGTTTGTCAGCCTTTTAACATGTTTTTCCGGGGTAGGTGCTCAGGAAACAAAACAAAAAGCGATGCCAATAACTCCTCCTAAACTTAAGGATTATGGACTGCAGGACTATGTTTGCCAGACAAAAACATTACCCCGTTCCGAAAACAAACCATGGTTGCTGGTTTGCAATCTTCCCCATAATGCTCAATTCCAGCCATGGATTGAAGTTGAAGCACCATCAGGTAAAACGATCTTGTTCGATTCCACAAATCCTTTTGTCCCGGCCATCCAGGTTACCCAGCAATATATCACTAAATCAGGGAAGCAAAGCTATGAAGTACCAAACTGGATTAGCGGTGAAGGGGCCCTGTACACCATTCCGGCCGGAGTAACTGTTACAGCCGTAAAGTATCATGAAACCGGATTTGATACCGGTTTTAACGGTTCATTCTCGTGTAATGATAACGACTATAACGTGTTGTGGCAGAAAGCAACAAGAACCTGCTACCTCTGCATGCGGGACCATTACATGGACTGTCCCGACAGGGAGCGGTCTGAATGGCTGGGCGATGCCGTACTTGAGATGGAAGAAAGTTTTTATGCATTCGATACAACCGCAAACGTAATGTGTAAAAATCTCCTCCTTTCTAAACAAATAAACGATTTACCCGGGCCAAACCTGGTTGCACACGGCGAATTTGGTGAGTGGACTTATTACATGTACACCGGCGACCTGGCGACAATTTCAGCTATTTATTCCTCAACAAAAGAATACCTCAACCGATATCAACCAGGTAGGAATGGGTTACCTGTTCATCAGACTGAGGGTTGGGACTGGTATGATTGGGGCGTTGGAACCACAGACAAGGAGGTGATCCAGGTTGCCGAATATTTCACAGCAATCAATGCCTTAAGGAAAATGGCCAATGTTACAGGTCATAATGGTGATATTTTGGCTCTTGATAATCAAATTATTAGCATTAAAAACAACTTCGATAAGGTTTTCTGGAAAGGGGATGGATATCGTTCCGGCAACGATTTGGACGAGCGGGCCAATGCAATGGCGGTGGTTGCCGGTCTGGCTGATCCTTCCCGGTGGAGTACCATTGGTAAGGTGCTGGAAACCAAAATGAATTGCGGCCCTTATTTTGAACGATGGGTCCTGGAGGCGCTCTGCATCATGAACAAGCCAGACCAGGCCTTGCTTAGAATGTATAGCCGGTACAAATACCAGATACAATCAGGTTTTACGACATTGTGGGAGTATTTGGAGCGGTCATTTGCGGACACCCCTCCTTATTCAACCGATTCTGACACATACTTATCTCTTAACCATGCGTGGAACGTGCCCAACCTGATTCTTTCCAAATTTATAGCAGGTGTGGCGCCCGAAACACCGGGCTGGAGTACATATCATGTTCTTCCGCAGGAAGCGTTTCTCACTTCAGTTAACGTGAAAGTGCCAACCGTGAAGGGAATGGTTCAGGTGGAAATCCGTAAAAATGAAAAGCTGTATCAAATAGGGTTGACTTCTCCTCCAAATACCTCGGCGCTCGTTGGTATTCCAAAAGCCTCTTTTCGCACCCTTACCAACATTAAGGTGAACGGCAAAAAGATATGGGATGGCTCGTTTAAAGGTGCAGTAGACGGAGTTTCCTGGATCGGGGAAGATTCAAATTATATCAAATTCAAAGTCGAACCAGGTACGTGGAGTTTTGTAGCATCGGGAATATTGCCGATGACTACCCCCAAACAGGCTCCGATCCCATCAACGGACGTAAAACTGGATAAAAAATTATGGACAGCTTCAGCTTCTTTTGAAAATCGGGAGTATAAGATAGGCTGCATGAGCGGCTCAATGAACGGAAAATTCTGGCCTGTAAATGCAGGTGCAGCGAGTGCCATCGACGGGGATTTTTGGACCGGATGGCGCGCCATCGATCCCCAAAAGCCGTTGAGTGAATCAGGCCAATATAAAGATCAGCAAACGCCGGGTCAATGGTTCATGATTGATCTGAAAAAAGCACAGACCTTCCATAAAATAGTACTTGATAATACCTGGGCGATCTATGATTTCCCAAAAACTTATGAGGTTTATGTCTCAAATGATACCACTAATTGGGGAAGACCGGTATCCAGCGGTGCCGGCGAATTGGGAATGACCACCATCCTGTTTCATCCAAAAACTGCACGGTACGTGAAAATAGTCCAGACCGGGACCAAAGATAAACCATGGTCAATTTTTGAACTGAATATTTATACTAACAAATGAGAAAAGTAAAAAATATAATTATACAAATATGAAAAAAAATCTTTTTATGTTTCTGGTTATCCTGTTCCAATCGCAATGCTTCTTTTCAACTGAGACCTCAAAACAGGTTGGGAAAGCACTTAGGGAATTCAGGGCACGTGGAGGCCTTCCTAATTTTTTCACCAAAATCCGCCATGGTGACTCGATCAAAGTTGCTTACCTGGGTGGAAGCATAACAGCTCAGGAAGGTTGAAGAGTCTTGTCGCTTGATTGGTTTAAAAAGCGATATCCAGGCGCCGCTTTTTCTGAAATTAATGCCGCAATTGGAGGGACCGGTTCCGATTTCGGGGTCTTCAGGTTAAAGGATCATGTGCTGAAGTTTAAACCGGATCTCGTTTTTATTGAGTTTGCAGTCAATGATGAAAGTACCCCGGCAAAAAAAATCATCCGCTCAATGGAAGGGATTGTCAGGCAGATCTGGAAACAGAATCCCCATACAGATATTTGTTTCGTCTACACCCTGACAGAACAGGATGTTACGGCTGAACTCAACGGTCATTTGCCTTCATCAGTTCTGACGATGGAGAAAGTAGCCGATAAATATCAGATCCCTTCAATCAATTTTGGATCTGAAGTCACTAAAATGGTTAAAAACAAAAATCTGATCATGCGGGGTCCCAATAAGGAAATCAATGGGATTAAGGTGTTTAGTGGTGATGGTGTGCATCCATTTACCGAAACCGGCCATCAGATCTATTGTGAAGCGTTAAAACGTTCCTTCGAAATAATGAATGTTGGTTCTAAATCAAAAACTAAAATGCACCTGTTGCCAAAACCTTTGGCTCCGGATTATTTTTCAAATACCCAAATGGTCGATATTACGCAGGTAAAGCTGAGTAAAAACTGGCAGGTTCTCCAAATTACTGATCAACCTGCATTTCATTCCTTTGGAAAGTTTATGGAGAAATTCGGGATGGCAGAGCAGACCGGCGAAACACTCACTGTTTGTTTCAAGGGGAATACGATCGGAGTGTATGATATTATGGGACCCGATGCAGGTAAAGTTGTTGTCGAAATCGATGGTTTTGTCAGGGATACGATTTCGCGGTTCGATCGATTCTGTACCTATCGGCGGATGAACTATTTCTTAATCGATAATCTTGCTTTTAAGCCACATAAGGTTGTATTTCATGTTGTTACGGATCCATTTGATAAGGCGGCAATATTAAGGAATAATGACGAACGAATCAGTAACCCTGCGGATTACAGTGAAAATAACTGGTATGTGGGAAAAATACTCATCGATGGTACCCTAATATCTCCCGATTGACAGAACAACTGTTCAGGAAATTACCCCCACCCAGGTATTCTTTGAATACGATCAATGATCTAAAATTCATTTCTTTATGAAGTATTATCCCTTTTTTCTGAAAATACTTTGTGTTTTCCTTTTAATCCCAGGCTCTAACAGTAAAACAATGGCTGGTATAGAAGTGAAAAACCTTCTTTGCGAATATCAAATCAATCCGATCGGGATCGGAGTACTTAATCCGCGTTTAACCTGGCAATTGTCTTCCTTTGAAAAGGAGTTTCTGCAAAGCGGATATGAACTCAGATTTGCTGCCTCATTGGCCGGATTGAGATCCGGTGACCTCATCTGGACAACGGGAAAGGTAAACTCTGCGAAATCGGTAAACGTTGTTTATTGTGGCCCTGATTTGAAATCAATGGAGCGCGTTTTCTGGCAGGTGCGCTGCCGCGGAAAAGGTGAGGAATGGTCACACTGGAGTGAACCGGCATTTTGGGAGATGGGAATATTAAAACCTTCAGATTGGAAAGCCCGTTGGATCTCTTTTGATGGGGAGAAGCCGATAAAAGGGTCCAAACCGGCACAATATTTCAGGAAGGGGTTCTCTCTTTCCAAAATGATATAACAGCGTTACTTAGGAAGGATAATGCAATGGGTGTAGTCCTTGGTGACGGATGGTTCAGGGGGAACCTGGGATTTTCGAAACAAAACAGTTATTACGGAAAGGATCTCGCACTCTTGCTCCAACTGCAAATAACCTATCAAGACGGAACCTGCCAGAGTTTTTGTTCAGACGACACCTGGAATGTAACCCCCAATGGCCCGATTATTGAATCGGATATCTATAATGGTGAATTTTATGATGCCCGTCTCGAACTAACAGGCTGGGACCTGCCCGGATATGAGACGAGTAAATGGAGTAAGGCTATCCCATTCAAACAATCCAATGAGATACTGATTGCTCCTCAGGGTCTTCCCGTAAGGGCGGTTCAGGAGATTAAGCCGGTCAAATTGCTCACTACCCCCAAGGGTGAACCGGTTTTCGACTTGGGTCAGAATATGGTAGGATGGGCGAGGTTAAAGGTGACCGGCAATGAAGGTGACCGGATAACACTCAAATTCGCGGAGGTGCTGGACCAGGCCGGCAATTTTTATATGGAGAATCTTCGGGCGGCAAAAGCTACGGATGTTTATATTCTTAAAGGGAATGGTCATGAGGTTTTTGAGCCCCATTTTACCTTCCATGGTTTCCGATATGTAATGATTGAAGGATTAACCTCCCCGGCTTCATTAGACCAGATTACCGGAATCGTGATCCACTCTGATATGAAGCCAACGGGCACTTTCAGTTGTTCGGATACTTTAATTAACCAACTGCAACACAATATTCAATGGGGTCAGAAGGGAAATTTTCTGGATGTCCCAACCGATTGCCCGCAGCGGGATGAACGGTTAGGTTGGACTGGCGATGCTCAACTGTTCAGCATGACTGCCGCTTTCAATTTCGATGTCGCCGCGTTTTATACCAAATGGCTGGGAGATTTTACGGTTGACCAGCTACCTGATGGAAAAGTGCCTGTCGTAATTCCGGATGCCCTGGATGGATTTGGTGGTTCATCGGTCTGGTCGGATGCTTGTGTGATCATCCCCTGGAACCTTTGGCTTGCCTATGGTGACCAACGGATTCTGGAAACGCAATATCCCTGTATGAAGAAATGGGTTGATTTTGTGGCCGGAAGGGCTGGGGCGAAAAATCTTTGGCTGGGCGACTGGCATTATGGCGACTGGCTATCCTTTGAACAGGGCGGAGTCACTGAAAACGACTTAATTGCTTCGACATACTATTATAATTCGATCCGATTGCTGGGTAAAATAGCTTTAATCATTAGGGGAAAAAGAGGATGGCGAAAAATATCACCAAATCTCCGATGATATCAAAGAGGCATTTAACCGTGAATTTGTTACACCAAACGGGAAACCGACCTCTCAGACTCAAACGGCTTATGCCCTGGTGCTTGCCTTTGATCTGCTTCCAGAAAACTTACGCCCAAAGAGTGCCGTCTATCTGACTGAAAATATTCAGAAATTTGGCCATCTCACAACCGGGTTGGCAGGTACACCACTGCTTTGTAAAACGCTTTCAGCAGCGGGTCGCGACGATCTCGCCTATCAATTGCTCAATAACAGGAATTATCCCTCCTGGCTCTATCCGGTCCTGCACGGAGCAACCACCATCTGGGAACGATGGGATGGTCTGAAACCTGATGGTTCTTTTCAGGATGCAAGGATGAACAGTTTTAATCATTATGCGTATGGAGCCATCGGAGAATGGCTTTACAGATATGTGGCCGGAATTGATATCGATCCTGAAAATCCGGGCTATAAACATATCCTTCTGACTCCTCACCCGGGAGGCGGATTATCCTATGCAAAGGCTGAAATGAATACCCTTTACGGGAAAGTTTCATCCTCCTGGAAGTTTGAAAATGATGACTTTGTCTATGAAGTTGAAATCCCCGCAAATACCTCTGCTTCAATAACCTTACCAAATACCCTTACTCGTTTGGTTAAAATGGACGGGTTGCCGCTTAAGGCTGAAAATATCCAAAGCAACGATAACCTTCAGGTCAATCTGGGTTCCGGAAAATATATGTTCAGATATCCTGCTGCGGCAATTAAATCGGCAATCTCCTCCATTAGAAGGTGAATGAATCAAAATCAGGGAAAATGACTAGAAATAGATGTGGTTCTTTTTAAAGGAGCAAATTACCCAGGGTATGTAAGTGAAAATTCTACTCTATTTCAGCGAATTTTAAAATTTTAAAGTTTTTTTATTTCAATGGTGGGTTAATTAATGTATTGTATATCTGTTAAATAAAACGCAATTATGACAAAGAAAGAGACAAGCGAATTAAGCAGACGCCAATTTTTGGGCTACTCTGCATTAGGTCTTACCGGATTGACAATCCTTCCCAGCTGGACATTAACCAGTGGTGACCGGATTGCTCCGAGCGACAGGGTAGTGATGGGATTTATTGGTTTGGGGAATCAGGATGGCTCTGATTTTAACAGCTTCTCCAGTTGCCCTGGAGTTCAGGTTGTTGCAGGTTGTGATGTTGAACAACTCAAACGCGAACGTTTCAAGAGGAAAGTTGAAGCCTGGCAAATAAAGCAAAATGTGTCTCCGCGATGCGACTTGTATGAATTCTACGAAGATCTTCTTGAACGCAGGGACATCGATGCTGTTTCGATTGCAACACCCGATCATTGGCATGCGCTGACAACCATTCATGCCTGTAAGTTGGGGAAAGATGTTTATGTTCAAAAACCACTGGCGTTTACCATTCGCGAAGGGCTGGAAATGGTCAAGGCGGTACGGGGGAACAGTCGCGTTTTACAAATTGGAAGTCAGCAGCGATCAAACAAGGAGTTTCAGCAGGCCATCGCCTTGGTCCGCAGCGGTGCAATTGGTCATATCGAGACCATCTACGCAAAGGTGGGTGATCCCCCAAAACCATTTGATCTTCCCGAACAGCCAATTCCTGCTACCTTGAACTGGAATAAGTGGATGGGCCCGCTAACCGATCCAAAAATTCATTACCATCCCGATCTTTGTCCGCCAATCACACTCGATCCGGAGCAGAATGAAAAACTTTGGGGCGCCTGGCGCTGGTATCGGGAAACCGGTAATGGGTTTACTGCCGACTGGGGTGCACACATGTTCGATATTGCCCAGGCTGCTATCGGTATGGACAGCTCGGGCCCCTGCGAATTTATTCCCAAAGGTTACCAGGAGACACAATATTTAACCATGAAATACCTCAACGGAATTGTGATGACCGAACAACCTTTCCAGGATAAACCAGGGAATGGCATCAGGTTTAACGGGACCAAGGGGTGGTTAAAAGTTGCACGGGGATATATTGAATGTTCGGATCCTTCCCTGATTGCCAAAGAGGAGAAAAAGGTTGGCGCTGGTCAGTATGAAGTCAGTTCTCCCCATATGCAGAATTTTATCGATGCCGTGCGGTCACGAAAAAATCCGATTGCTCCTGTTGAGGTAGGGTGCAGCACCAATACCCTCTGCTGCCTCGGAAATATCGCGACCGAATTGCAACGCCCTGTTAAATGGGATCCGGCAACACTGAGTTTTGGCGACGATCAGGAAGCAGCCAATCACCGGCTTTATCATTACCAATACAGGAGGCCATATTCCTTATAACCATCTGGCTTTTATAATCATCATTAGCGAAAAAACGCCTCACTAATCAATTGAAATTAATTTGATGGATAACCAACCTTACAAAAGTCGATGGATTTATGGATGGCTGTTAATCCCTGTGGTATCGGCTATTCTGGCGTTGGTGACCCATGAATTTGGATTTAAAGCGGGTGTTGCCGGATCGGGAATAATAATAATTTTATTCCTTTTCTTCGGGAGATTAAAACGGACTATGGATGTGTGGCTGATTATTGGGGCTTTTATCTTTTCAATAGGCGGAGACTGGTGTTTGTCGAACAGAAACGGTGATGAATGGATGTTTATTACTGGTATTTTACTCTTTTTCATTGCTCATGCCGGCTATTTGTATTTTGGCTTGTTGAATGGCCAGATCAATTGGCGACTTACCATTATTCTACTTGCCGCTTATTTATCTTTCTTTATTTTTAAATTGTATCCTGCATTCGATAACCGGATTCTTTGCCTGGCATCGCTGGCTTATTTACTGATTTCGTGCGTCTCCCTTGGAGCTTCAGCAGGCATAATTGGGTTTCAATGGTTCAGGTGGTTTTATTTTACCGGGATATCTCTGGTCTTATTCTCCGATACTGTCATCGCTTTTAAAGAGTTACTGGCGATCCACGCCGTGGACTTCTTAATTTTACCAACCTATTACCTGGCACAGATCTGTATTACAATTGCGCTAATCCGTAAAGGATTGGAAAATGATTCAGAAATTGTGAAGTCAATTTGTAAATCTATTATTGCGTTTAATGAATAGTTTAATTTTAATTAAAAAAATCATGAAAAAAATCGTTTCTCTTTTTTGCTTGTTCCTTCTTCTTGCGAATTCCGGATTTTCACAGGATAAGAAAATCAATGTGCTGGTATTCTCTAAAACTGCTGCGTTCAGACACAATTCCATCTCCACAGGATTAAAAATGATGAGTGATCTGGCACTGGAGCGTAAGTGGACCTTAACGGCAACTGAAAATGCCGAATTGTTTACCTCTGAATTTCTGAAAAATTTTGATGTAGCCGTATTTTTAAATACCACCGGGGATGTGCTCAATGACCAGCAACAAAAAGCTTTTGAGGATTTTATGAATACGGGGAAAGGATTTGTCGGAATCCACGCCGCCTCTGATTGCGAATATGACTGGGCCTGGTATGGCAGACTCGTCGGAGGGTACTTCAGAACCCATCCCAATGGTCAGGCAGGAACTCTGATTCTTGAAAATACGGTCCATCCGGCAATGGCACCATTTAAAGGTATGACGACTTACCGGACTATCGGGGAATGGTACTCTTTAAAAGAGAATCCGCGCGCAAAAGTTCACGTACTTGCTAGGCTGGATGAAAATTCACTTGATGAAGCCACTTTAAAAGATGACAAATGGAAGATGGGTGACCATCCGGTGATCTGGTACCAGGAATTGGGTAATATCCGCTCATTCTACACGGTATTCGGCCATCATCCGGGAGAATTTGAGAATCCAAAAATCAAGGAGCACATCGGATGCGCTGTTGACTGGGTCGCTAAAAGAAATTAAGAAAATGGTTTATCGCTTAATCATTCCGGTTATTTTACTATTCACCTTTTCAAAAATATCCGGTCAGCTACCTCCGGTATTTAATCCTGCGAAGAGTTCATTGGTCAGGTCTGCCAATTTATCAAGGAAGTACCTTACTGCCGAACGAATGATCTGGATGTCTGATTCTTCAGACCGATATGTTGTGAATGCCGGGAGTATCCTTATTCCCGGCATCGGTCAGGCTGATTTAAATTCTGGCGGATACTTCAGCTTAATCAGTAGAAAAGATATCTTGCCGGGAATAATCCTTGATTTTGGACATGAGATTCAGGGGGGAATTGAATTTGTGACGACTCGGGGGATCGCGAAGGAGGGTAATAAAGTCCGCGTCCGGTTCGGTGAATCGGTGAGTGAGACAATGAGCGAAATCGGGAAGGACGGAGCAATAAACGATCATGCCATGCGTGATTTTGTCGTTACACTCCCCTGGCTGGGACGGCTGGAAGTGGGGAATTCAGGGTTCCGGTTTGTCCGGATTGATCTGGTTGAACCCGATTCGAAGATTGAATTTAAAGAGATTAGTGCCATTTTAAACTATCGGGAAATCCCCTACGTCGGTTCATTCAAGTGTAATGATGAGCGGTTGAATAAGATCTGGATGACTGGAGCTTATACCGTTCATCTGAATATGCAGGATTATTTATGGGATGGTGTGAAACGTGACCGGCTGGTCTGGATCGGGGATATGCATCCGGAGGTCATGACAATCAATTCGGTATTCGGATACAATGATGTGGTCCCTAAAAGCCTGGATCTGATCCGAAATCTCACCCCGCTTCCCGGATGGATGAACGGAATCAGTTCCTATTCGATGTGGTGGGTACTGATTCAACGGGATTGGTACAATTACCAGGGTGATCTTGAATATTTGAAAAAACAACAGTAATACCTGAAGAAATTATTGCTACAGTTGGTTTCCAAAATAGATCGGGAAGGGAAGGAGTCCCTCGATGGCGGCCGTTTTCTCGATTGGCCTTCAAGTGAAAACAAAGAGGCCGTCCACGCTGGCCTTCAATCACTGATGGTAATGACCTTTGAGGCAGGAAAGGAATTATCCGCGATATTGGGTGACCCCGCAACTACTGAAATTTGCTCCGTTGCAATCGGAAAGCTTCGGATGCATATTCCCGCAACTGCAGGCTCAAAGCAGGCGGCAGCTCTTCTTTCCCTTTCCGGGTTAGTCGATCAGGATCAGGCAAACACTGAAATTCTTGCAAAAGTGGGTGTCCATAAAATGTCGACTTTTTATGGCTATTATATGCTGAAAGCTCGTTTCTAAGGATGAATTTCAGGAAAAGAGCAAGGGGCAGCATGTAATTAGTTTAAATTCCTTTTCTCACCGCAATATTGTTCAAAAACTGAACTGAATGGATCCTGGTACTGACCCCATAGCCAGGCCAATAAAGAGGTATGGGTCTTACGGCATGCAGTGATGATATCCTGATAAGGCTGGGTGCCGTTATCAGCGAATTCACCAATAATGACCGGTGCAACATTCAAATTATTCAGTTCATTTAACCTGCTCTCAATTTCTGAAGCCGGAATGTTCCAGAAGGTACTATATGCATGAATGTCGAATACAATATTTTTTCTTCCGCTTAATAGTTGAGCCCCTTTTTCCAGAAAAGGCTCATGACCCTGCCCCATGGCATTCCCGCAAACAACAAGGATATTATTTGCCGATGTCTGACGGATACTGTCGGTAATTGCTGATGCATCATAAAGCCACTGTTCGCTGCTTGCGGTATTTGCTTTATTCCAGTCATAAGGCTCATTCCAGATTCCAAACCAAACATCCGATTGGTTTGCAAACAGTCTCGCGATTTGCTTCCATCTTTTCATAATTACAGGGTACCTTGGATCCAACGTTGGAGTTGTGCCGAGCAGCTGACAATCGGGATAGGGGGTTGACCCGTTCGGAAAAGCATCAGAGTCATACCAGAAGGCAGTAAGAATAATCACAAACCCTTTGGTTCTCGCGAGGCGTACAAGAGACTGAAGATCCTCATCACTGGTGCATTTCATATCGATGCATTCACGGGTAATATCCATTCCCCAGGATGAAATCACATCATAGTTCCAGTCCCACAGGCTCATCTTATCTGTTCCCCTGAGCTCCCGGAAGCTTCCGTTTTTCATCAGTTTTGAACCTTCTGTGTAATAACCATTTGTATTGGGGAACGGAATTGTCTCGCCACCTTTGGGTTTTGAACATCCCATCAAAAGGAATCCCAACAAAAGAATGTTCCTCTTAGTAAATCTCAAATTTTAAATTTTAGGGGTTCTTTCAGGATATTACAAATCTAATCGATTTAATCCATTGTATGGCCTTAGTCCGCTATTAATCTTTAAGCTTAACCGGTATCCAGACCTCCTCTTCGGATGTTGGATCGTCATTTTTATATTTTTCACCCAAAATTTCAAAATGTGGCCTGTTATCCAGCTGAAATTCAGAACAGGGCAACCAGGTTCCGAAAATATAACTGAATGTTCCGGCTCCTTCAGCAGCTGCTCCTTTGTGCAGAAAAACGGCATAAAGTCCCTCGGGTAATATAAAGGATTCCATACTTTCGGGAATATTGTCAAAATCAGCAACTTCAACTGCAGCCCACTTTTCAAAACGGGTATTTTCATTAAAATCCCCAAAGTTCAATCTCTGATCATAAACCTGCATTGAAAACAGATCCGTCGACAGGAAATTCGTGATCTCTTTTCGTTGCGGCATAAAACTTCTCCACAATTCTGAAGTTTTATTCTCAGCGAGATTCATGATCATCCGCTTGCCGATTAATTTCTTTTTGGGTAATATTCTGATTTCCGGCTCCATAAGTTTAAGTGATCAAATTCAGGCCTGTTTTAATTTTTCGATGTCAAACTTACTCATTTGCAGGAATGCCTGCATCACTCTGCCTGCTTTATCCGGATCAACCATTAATTCGGGGAGTATCGTCGGTATGATCTGCCATGAAACTCCAAATTTATCCTTTAGCCATCCGCATCTCCCTTCTTCTCCGCCTTCAGTGAGTTTATCCCAGTAGTCATCGATCTCTTCCTGTGTCTCGCAGAATATCTGAAATGAGATGGCTTCATTAATCCGGAACACAGGACCGCCGTTTAAGGCAGTGAACGATTGTCCGTTAATCTGAAATGCCACCGTTAGAGCAGTCCCCTCTTTTTGTCCATGAACTTCATAACCCTCTTTTCCGTATCTGCTGATATTTTCGATCTTTGAATTTTTGAAAATGGAAGTATAGAAAATGGCTGCCTCTTCGGCCTGATTGTTGAACCAAAGGCATGGAGTAATTTGATTGGTCATTTATTCTGTTTTTCGGATTTTAAACTGGTTTCAACATAGCTTTTGAAGTTATTTAATATCGACTGCCATCCATGCTTTTGGAGATCAACCGGGTTGGTGTTTTCCGCTTCAAATTCCTCGACGATACGAGTGTTGCCCTGATTAGCTGAAAAAATAAGATTTACATTTCTCTCATCCCCAAGAATATAACTGATCAGGTGATTGAGTATAATTTTCGTATAGGTTCCTTCAAAATCAAAACCAAAACTTCCGTCTTTAGCCTCCATCCGATAACTGAATTTGCCACCTGTTTTCAATTCGTTGGCGGCACGTGTGGTACACCAGTCAACTGATGCGTTATTCCACTGAATTATGTCGTCCGGGGTAGTCCAGAACTTCCAGACGACCTCAACAGGGGCATTGATTTCAGTTTCTACCGTAATAATTGATTTAATGCTTGATTCCATCGATTGTGTTACTTTTCATTACAACTAACCATCCAAAGAATCCCGAATTTATCGGTGCAACTGCCAAAGTGTTGACTTTTGCCATTTTGATTCGTTTAAGCGTAATAAACAAAAGACAAGCGAGGTGTTAGTTTACCCGCTATTTTTGGTCCTAAAATGAGTTGCGAAAGTTATCAACCCATTACTGGCTGAAGTAAACTTAGCCGGTTCCCTTCGGTATCGATAAAGGAGACATACCATCCGACATTAGGAATCTGTGACGGTTCACCCTGAACATTACCGCCTGCATCAGTCACCTTTTGCATGGCTTCACTGATATCATCGACCGCAATAACCACTGACGGATATTGAGCCGGCGCATCCTTTTGCCTTGGATAAAATCCGCCATTTATGGTTCCGGCCATTTTAGGTCTCCCATTTTCATCAGTCTCACAGGCTGTAACCACCACATAGTTACCCATTTCTTCTCCATACATCTGCATCTGCCAACCAAAAGCGGTAGTGTAAAAATCGGCCATCCTTTGTCTGTCGTCAGATGGCAATTCAAAATGTACAACTGGATTCATTGGTTTCCTTTTTTTTTTGTAAAAACCGTATCTGGAGGTATGAACCAGACACGGTCTAATTTTTTATGATTATTCAGTAAATGAAAATTCGGGAACACCAATTACTCCCGCTTTTCCCATAGTAGCTTTTAAGCTCGGATCATGTAGAAATTCCATTGCTCCTTCTTTGTTCTCCCATACAATTTCCACGAGTACATCGTTAGGATTCTCTACACTTGCAAATACCGAATACCCGGTTGAGCCATATTTTTTCCGAACATCTGCGTGCTCGTCGAAGAGTGGCTTCCATTTAGAATAATCTTCGAGTGTGTGCCTGACAAAGATTTTAAACATTTTTAAAGGTTTTATATTTTAATTCTACTCGTATGGCTTTTCGATTTCGCCCCGTTTTTAAAATGGTTGCTGGTCTCCACCTCATTTGAAAGTAGTGGTTCGTAATAATGAAATTAACAAACTGCTAACCCTTCACCGTGTTATAACAATCCAATCAAAAACAGGTTCATTCATTTTCAATATTAAAATCTGAGAAAAAGAAAAGTCTGGTTAATTCCTGAATTCCCGGATTATTATAGTTAACTTTATTATACATTTTCCTGTCAAAACCAATTATTTATTACACTTTAAAGTCTTTAATATTATGGCTAAAATAACTAAAGAGGACGCCCTTCGATATCATTCTGAAGGGCGGCCAGGGAAACTGGAAGTAATCCCCACAAAACCGCATACCACCCAGCGTGATCTTTCATTGGCCTATTCTCCCGGAGTAGCATTTCCATGCCTGGAAATAAATAAAAACTTTGACGATATCTATAAATATACCTCGAAAGGGAATCTTGTCGCAGTAATATCCAATGGCACTGCGGTACTTGGATTAGGCGACATCGGAGCAGGGGCTGGTAAACCTGTGATGGAAGGTAAAGGGTTGCTTTTCAAGATATTTGCCGATATTGATGTTTTCGATATCGAAATTGAGACAAAGGATATTGAAAAGTTTGTGGAGACCGTCCGGAATATTGCGGTTACTTTTGGTGGTATTAATCTTGAAGATATCAAAGCGCCAGAATGTTTTGAAATAGAAGAAAGGTTAAAACGAGAAATCCAAATTCCTCTGATGCATGATGATCAGCATGGAACAGCGATCATTTGTTCAGCCGGGATAATTAATGCCCTTGAACTTGTCGGGAAAAAACTTACTGAGGCCAAAATTGTCATTAGTGGTGCAGGAGCTGCTGCCATAGCTTGTACGAAACTGATAATCTCGTTGGGAGCTAAGGTGGAAAATATTGTAATGCTGGATTCAAAAGGTGCTCTTCGGAAAGACCGTACCGATCTCAATAAATATAAAGTTAAATTTGCAACTGATCGGGATGTAAATAACTTAGGAGAGGCCATGAAAGGGGCTGATATTTTCCTTGGTTTGTCACAGGCGAATATAGTTTCCAGAGAGATGGTGCAATCTATGGCCCAAAACCCTATCGTTTTTGCAATGGCTAATCCTGATCCGGAAATTTCATACGACGAGGCCATGGCGTCGCGTAAGGATCTGATAATGGCAACAGGACGGTCAGATTACCCAAACCAGGTAAACAATGTTCTTGGTTTTCCTTATATATTCCGCGGTGCACTTGATGTTCGGGCCACATGTATCAATGAAGATATGAAACTGGCTGCAGTCTATGCTCTTGCAGGGCTTGCCAGGGAAGTTGTTCCTGAAAGTGTCAGTAAGGCTTATAATGATAGTAACTTAGTATTCGGGAAAGAATATATCATTCCAAAACCTCTCGATCCAAGACTGATTATAACAGTGGCACCGGCAGTGGCTAGAGCTGCAATGGAGAGCGGGGTAGCCCGCAGTCCAATTAGCGATTGGGAGCAATATAAACTTGAATTAAGCCAGCGGCTTGGACTTGACAATCAGCTTTTTCATGGCATTGTGGTAAAGGCAAAACAAAATCCACGGAAAATTGTGTTTGCAGAGGGAAACAATTTAAAGATTTTGAGGACTGCAAATGAAGTATTGCATGAAGGAATCGCTCTTCCTATTTTGTTGGGTAATATTGAGGAAATCAAACAATTAATTACTGAAAATCATTTCGATTTAGAGAAAGCTGCAATTTTTGATCCGCGCTTTACCGGAAGCGAAGAGATAAGAAAATCTTTTGCGGAATTAATTTGGAAGAAACGTCAGCGCAAAGGTATTACACTTGAGGAGGCTTACGAATTGACTTTCAATCGCAATTATTATGGAATAATGATGGTTGAAACAGGTTTAGCAGACGGAATGATATCGGGTGTTACCACCCATTATGGAGACGTGATGGGGCCTGCTCTTAGTCTGATCGGTCCAAAACCAAACCTTAACCGCATTTCCAGCATGTATATAGTTATGACTAAACGCGGCCCGCTCTTCTTTGCCGATACAACTGTCAACCTTGACCCCGACGTTCAGACACTTATTGAAACCACTTTACTTACAGCAGATGAGGTAAAAAAATTCAATATTGAACCGGTAATTGCCATGGTATCTTATTCAAATTTTGGTTCCGTTAAATCATCGGAACATACAAGGACTCTTGATAGAGTACGACAAACTGTAGCTTTTTTGCATGAAAACCATCCGGAACTAATTGTCGACGGGGAAATTCAGATGAACTTCGCACTGAATAAAGAACTGAGAAGTCAAAAATTCCCGTTTACCCTTTTGGAAAACAGGGATGTGAATACTATCATATTTCCCAATCTTACGGCGGGTAATATTGCATACAAGATGATGTACGAAATTGGCGGAGCAGAAGTTGTGGGCCCAATTCTGATGGGAATGAAAAAACCGATACACATTGTTCCAACCGAATGTTCAGTGCGTGAAATCGTTCACATGACTACCATTGCTGTCGTAGATGCTCAATAAAATTAAAAATTAATCTGGTTAAAGACTTGAATTTAGGGTAATCTGGTACAACTTTGCTATTTTATAGAGGGAACAGGAATTTAGTGAGAATAAGAAAATCACCGGGATTGAAACCTCATCGATTGATATTTCCAGCTCTGCACGATTAAATAATTGAGTTTATTTTTCAATTTAGTAGTTTATTTTATGGTATTTGGCCGGGATAGCTGGCATACAAATGATCAATCAGGCTTTTATGGCCCAGCGCAGCTTGGCAGAACGGGCACGGGGATTAGCATTACACTCTTCGGGTGTGGGCCTGATTGGATCGGGAGCTACTTCGCGGTAAATACCTTCGCGGAATAATTGCTGAAAAGATTTCTTGACACGCCGGTCTTCACCCGAATGGAATGACAGGATGGCCACCCGTCCGCCCTCTGCGAGAGCGTCGGGAAGTTTCCATAGGAATTTTTCCAACGCTTCGAATTCATCATTGACCTCAATGCGCAATGCCTGAAAACAGCGTTGACAGGATTTCTTAACCTCGTCTTTTCTTTCATTTGGCGAAAGAAATTCCAATGCCTCTGCAATAAGCTCTTTCAATTGGGTCGTGGTTGAAATGTCTGCACCCGCTGAAATCGCTGTAAAAATAGTTTTGGCAATCTGTTTATGGTAAGGTTCATCAGAATATTCATGAAACAACCATTCCAATTCATCCTGTGATAAGGTTTTTACGAGAGCTGCTGCCGATTTTCCTGTTTTAGGGTTCAGCCTTAGGTCTAACGGACCTTCAACTTTGAATGAAAACCCCCTTTCCGGATTATCTATTTGCATCGACGATACTCCTAAATCGGCCAATACAAAATTTAAAGGTCCTGCCTCGGCTGCTATTTGATCGATCTGCGAGAAATTCATTTTTTTTATAATCAGGATATCCGGACCATATCCGTAAGATTCCAGACGCTCTTTGGTTCTCGGCAACTCAAAGGGGTCTACATCAGTGGCATAAAGCTTACCGCCCGGAGCCAGATATTTGAGCATTTCCAGGCTGTGCCCTCCGTATCCAAGGGTTGCATCTAATCCGGTTTGTCCGGGAAGTATTTTAAGGAAATCGATGATCTCCTTAACACAAATCGACCGGTGCATCCCTGCGGGTGTTCGCCCCTGCAACATCACTTTTTCAATATCCCCGGTGTACTGCCCGGGCTGGAGTTCCTTATATTTTTCCTTAAACGATTTGGGGTGTGTCCCCTTGTATCGTGCGCGGCGCTGAGGTTTTGAGGTCTGATCATCCATACTGCAAAATTAATTTTTTGGGTGACGGCAAGTCAATAAAGTTTTAAACTCAGGGTCGTTAAAATACCCTAATATTTTCCGGTTTGGACAATCTGTAATTCTTGTTCATCCCATTTCCAGAATATGAAATCATAATTCTAACTATTCTTATAGAAAAATCCGGTAAACATTAGTTTCTTTCAAATGAAACCCTAGCTTTTTATACAAACTATTCGCAATTATTCTTTCAGGTTTTGACGTGAGCATCAACGTATCGGCCTGTTGATTTTTTGCAAACTGAATTGCAAACCTGGTCAGTTTCTCACCAATACCTTCTCCCCTGTATTTTTCATCGACAACAACATCCTCTATCCATCCCTTTTTCCCGGTAGGAGAGGTATATATTCCAACCGTTACCATCCCAAGCACGAACCGGTCATCATTCAATGCAAGAAACAGATGGCTGTTATTGTCTGAAATGATCGCTTCAACCTGCTCTCTCCCGATTTTACATTCCTTTCCAACCAACTGGGTGGATAATTTGCTGATAGCATCCCCTATGTCAGATTGATATTCTTTGATTTCCCGGATCTTCATACCCTTTCCAATTTATTTTATTTAGTGTAGGTGCCAGATTTCAGTCGATAAGTAATTGAATCGTTTTACTCATTAATCAGCAAATGATATAGTCTTCTTCTGCACCTTTCTATCCGATTCTCTTTCCAAGAATTTTCAACCCCCGTTCTTGTCCATCGAGTACGGCAATATTTGGAAGTGTTGCCCAATCTTCAAAGCCAAACTTTTGGAAAAGATTCAGGCTCGGTAGATTGTGTGAGAAAATAAATCCAAGCAATGTTTTTATTCCGTATGCAGGAGCATTTTCAATGCAATACCGTAAAATCTGTTTGCCAAACCCCTTACTACGGTGGTTTTTGTCAAGATAAATACTTAATTCAACGGTAGCGTTATACGCCGGTCTGCCGTAAAAGGATTGAAAACTTGCCTATCCAATTACCTGTCCTGATTCGTTTTCAACGATCCAAAGTGGTCTTCTGTCGGAACTGTGTTCGTCAAACCACCTTTGTTTGCTGCTGACGGATACCGGTTCGGTATCCGCAGTCACCATTCTTGAGGCTACTGTAGAGTTATAAATCTCCACAATTTTCACTAGATCTTCCTGCACAGCACCCCGGTATCTTAAATGAGTCATAGTTTAACCTATTGTAATTTTACTTTTTGTATTTTCCAAATACAGCTTGTCCGGGATAAATTCCTGCAACCGTTTTCCCATTTTTCAGAATGAATATCCCATTGACTATTACATATTCAATGCCGGCCGAAAATTCCAATCCATTTTCAAATGTTGCTTTATCAATGATTGTTTTGGGATTGAAGATCGTTATATCAGCGTCCGCACCCGCCTGAATTCTCCCTTTTAACCTCATCATTGGAGCGATCCCCTCCAGGCGCCGGGCAGGAAGCAGGGTCATTTTTTCGATGGCAGTATTTAAATCGATCACCTTTTCTTCCCTGACATATTTCCCCAGGACTCTTGAAAAAGTTCCTGCAGTACGCGGGTGGGCCTTCGGAGCATAAGGCATTCCGTCAGAAGCGATCATTACTCCGGGTGCCGAAATGCCTGCTTTGATCCACTCTGGTTTCATATTGTAATTGATAACCACTCCGCCAATTTTGCGGTATTTTTCAAACGTTTCCTTTGTCAGCCGCTCCCCGGTTGCTACCCATTCCAAATCGCCGTAACTGATGCCCTGGATTTCCTGCCACCCTTCACTAAAAATGGGACTTTGCAGGGTTGTTGAACTTGCTGCGTAAGGATATAACTCTGTAGTAATGTCAATTCCTTTTCGGTTTGCCGACTGAATCATGTCCAATGCAAACTGAATATGACCAAATGCCACACTGTTGAGATGGACAATATGCAAAGGAGCGCCAGTGAGCATCGCATCCGTTATGACTTCCTGAATAGAAATTATATTAGGCTCCCGCACATGGGTAAAAACCAAAGCCTTCAATTCACCCGCCAGTTTAAATACCTCAAACATCTCTTCAGGTTTGGACTTTTTAAGGTAGCCAATTGGTATGCCAATCCCAATTCCCCCCTGGCTCAACGAATTTTTTATGTTGTCAAGCGTTTTATTCATCTCCTCCTGAGTTACTGACTCAGTGCTGGCAGGATTGATAGCGTTAAAAAGGGTTTCAAATTGCGAATCTCCTCCTATTGTTGCCAGATATAAAGAATTTACCCCTGCCTTGTATTTCTCAATGGCCTTAAATCGTTCAAATGGCCAACAAACACTCGCACCATAATTAATCAATGCTTTTCCCTGACGGAATTCGTACCATTTATCTAAAAATGCAATTCCCCATTCCAATTCCAATGCAGTGGTTATTCCGTCATGTAGCTGGTATTCCTGCTCCTTATTGGTTCTGCCGTGTACATGCATATCAATAAAGCCGGGAGCCACAACTAATCCCGTTACATTTATTACCTCTTTCCCGTCTAAGGGTTCCGATGAAATCCGGGCAATAGTGTGGTCAAGGATCCCTATATTTTTGACGGTATCTAAATTTGTTTCCGGATCAATGACACGGCCACTTGTCAAAACAATATCATATTTAACACCGGTTTGGGCCTTTGAATGAAACGTAAAGCAAATTATCAATAAAAAAAAGCAGATTGCAGATTTGTAGATAGTCGGTGTTATCATTTTTATTTTATATCATTGAAATGGTTTAATTTTATCTGTTGAGATTCCATATAATAAATAAACGAGCAAGAAATACAGCTGAGGCCATATTCAAAAGTAAAATAAATTAGCCGCTTTTTCACAAAAAGTCAAAAATCGCATATTAAATCGTATAAAAATCAAGGAAACGGAAAATTATTTTAAAATAATTAAAAGTTGTATATTTAATCTTTACGATTATTTATGATTACTTTTGGATTTTTTCAACCATTACCAGTCTCTGATACTGAATGATACCATGGATTTTGGTTAATTGATCACTAAGTATTTTAATATTCTGTGAAATTTTCATATTAACAATATCATTCATAAGGATGAATTATAATGATTTAACTAAAGCAGAGCTAATTCATGAGATTTTGGACTTGAGGAATCAACTTGAGTTATCCAAATCTGCAAGCACTTTACCCTTGATTGGTAATAAAAGTGCCTGTAATGATTCAGATAATACAGAAGAACTCTGGAAGAGAGAATCCAGGTATCGCTTGCTATTTGAAAATATGGAGGAAGGATTTGCATTGCAAGAGATCATCACGGATGAAAAGGAGGAGCCTATTGATTTCCGCTTTCTTGAAGTGAATGCAGCCTATGAACGCCATACTGGGATGAAACCATCCGATTGTATTGGCAAAACGATCCTCCAGGTGATGCCAGGTGCTGATAGTGAACAAATAAAAAAATATGGCAAAGTTGCCCTCACAGGGGAACCATTATTGTTTGAATATTTTTCAAAAACCTTTAACCGGCATTTTAGGGTCCGGGTTTTCTCTCCACAATTCAAAATGTTTGCCACTATTTTTGAGGATATTTCAGAATTTAAAACAGACCAACTAAAATTGGTAGAGAGCGAATCACGTTTTAAAAATATGTTTGCCGGGCACGATTCGATCATGTTGTTAATTGATTCGGATACAGGCCGGATTATTGACGCAAATGCCTCTGCTTCTAAATTCTATGGATATTCAGTAGCGGAGTTATGCTCCATGAATATCGATAGTATAAATAAGTTATTGCCCGGACAGATTCAAAATGAATATAAACATGCAGCAGACCAGCAGAAAAATTATTTTGTTTTCCCTCACCAATTGTCAAACGGGGAAGAACGCCTTGTTGAAGTACATTCATCACCAATTGAATATAAAGGGAAAAAGATACTGTTCTCCATCATAAATAACATTACTGAGCGTCAGCAGCTCGAGGAACAGTTAAAATCAAAATCCTTGCTCCTGGAAGCTCAAATCAACTCAACCATTGAAGGTATTGTAGTTGTTGATAAGGATATGAAAAGGGTTCTTGTTAATCCGCAGATAATCGATCTGTTCAAAGTTCCACAATCGATTGTTGAAAATGAGGACAGTTCGATTATGTTGAATCATATTGTCGGATTAACAAAGAATCCGGATGCTTTTATGGGAAAGGTAAGATATATATTCCAACATTCCAACGAAATAAGCCGGGATGAAATTGAACTTAAAAATGGTCAGGTACTCGACAGATATTGCGCTCCGGTTTTGGGAAAAAACGGGGAGAATTATGGAAGAATATGGTCGTTTCGTGACATCACAGCACTAAAGAAGGCAGAGTCAGAAGTGGCCTCTCTTGCATTTCGATATCAGACCTTGCTTCATGCGGCGTCTGACGGGATTCATGTTCTGGATTTGAAGGGCAAGCTGATCGAAACCAATGATGCATTTTGTGTGATGCTGGGCTATACCAGGGAAGAGATGCTCCAACTCAATATCGCTGATTGGGATGCACAATGGGAGGGGACGGAATTAATGTCCAAAATGGAAGAACAGACGCGTAATCCATCAATATTTGAAACCAGACATCGCCGTAAGGATGGTACAATAATAGATGTTGAAATACACACCTCCGGCGTTCTTCTGGGTGGAATGATGTATCAGTATGCAGCGGCACGCGATATAACCCTGAGGAAGCAGACTGAAAACGAATTAAAGATAAAAAACGAGGAACTTAATAAAGTAAATGCGGAGAAAGATAAATTCTTTTCTGTTATTGCTCACGATCTGCGAGGTCCTCTGGGTGGAATCATGGGAATTACAGAAATGTTGGCCAATAAGACTACAAATATCCCTGAAACAGATAGATATGACCTGATGGTGGAATTAAGTAATTCAGCGCGTAATACCTTTAATTTACTCGAACAGTTGCTTGAGTGGTCAAGAATGGAACGTGGACTAACGGAATTTCAACCTCAGACTTTGGATTTAAAGAAAACAATAATTGATAGTTTGAATTTAGTTATCGAAACTGCCAAGGTAAAATCCATTGAAATAAGGGTCAATATTCCCCCTGAAACCATGGTTTTTGCTGATCAGAATATGCTGCAAACAATTATTCGGAATTTGGTTTCAAATTCCGTAAAGTTTACCCGTGAAGGTGGAGAAGTAACTATTTCAGGCCAGCAGGGGAAAGAAGGTACAACCCTAATTTCGGTTAAGGATACGGGCATTGGTATGAACCGGGAGATTTTAGAGAACCTGTTTCGTACTGATGGTCATGCAGGGCGACCAGGGACTAAAGGAGAACCCAGTACAGGCCTTGGTTTGTTGCTTTGCAAGGATTTTATTGAAAAACATGGAGGTAAAATCGTAGTTGAAAGCGAAGAGGAAAAAGGATCTGTATTTAGTTTTACAATTCCCAACTACGATCCGGAGAAAGAGGTTGGCATGCGTAATGAGCTACCAAACGGAAATGTGTTGAACTATAAATTAAATGGTCTTAAAGTATTGGTTGCTGATGACGATGAATTAACTATTCGGGTTATTTCGGCGATGATCCGGGATTATTGCAGGGAGATTGTAATTGGAAGAACGGGTAGGGAAGCAATTGAAATAAGCAGCAAAAATCCTGACATAGATCTTATTTTGATGGATATTGCGATGCCAGAAATTAATGGGTATGAAGCAACCCGTAGGATCAGGGAATTTAATCCCCTTGTAGTCATAATAGCACAGACAACTTTTTCACTTCCAGAGGACAGAAGGAAGGCAATTGAAGCCGGATGTAATGATTATATCTCAAAGCCATATAAGATTAACGAATTGATCAGGATAATTAAAAAATATGTTTGACATGTCGAGCCGCACCGACACGTGCGGCTCGACATGTTGAATCATTGATTAATATTTAAATACCTTACCTCCGGCTATGACCTGTTGTGTTTTTTCATCAAATGTAGCTTTTTGTCCTGTACGGAGTGCGGCGGTTGTCATAATATTTGCAATGGAATGGCTGTATCCAGCTTCGACAGGAGCATTGGTTTTAAGGTTGTTAGTCCTGACACACTCCATCCAGTTCTTCATATGGGCATTGGTTAGACTATCTGCACCTGTATTTGAGTTGGTTTCCACTTTTTCCTGGGGAAGGACATATTCGGCCAATAGATTCTCCTTCATCCCCATCTCTTTGGCATATTTTTCCTTTAGCCCCCCTTCTGAGGTAACTTTATTGGTATCCAAATCAAGCTTTCCTCCATTAGAAAAATACCATTCCTTTGTACCGCCTGATTCATTGGTCTGACGCGAAGAGTAAATGACCTGGAACCCTTCATCCTTATTATCAAGTGGGCCGTAATCAAATACGGCGGTCATGGTATCGACATTCTTCCTGCCATCTTTCCAGACATATATTCCACCATTGGCAGCAACCGATCTTGGATGAGGCAAATGGGAAAACCAGTGAACGGTATCAATCTGATGTGACATCCATTGTCCCGGAATCCCGGAAGAATAAGGCCAGAATAACCTAAATTCCAAATATTTGCGCGGGTCCCAATTGTCATGCGGGCGGTTCAGTAAAAACCGCTTCCAGTCGGTATCCGATTCCTTAATCGATGCCACTTCTTTAACACGGCGCCATCGTCCTGGCTGGTTTACATTCCATGTCATTTCAACCGCACAAATTTTGCCGAACTTTCCCGAATGAATAAAATCATGGGCTGCCTGATAATTGAGACCTGACCTACGTTGGGAACCAATTTGTACGACCTTCCCGCTCTTTTGAACAGCATTTTTTGCAAAAATGGCATCGTCCATAGTCTCGGCAAATGGTTTCTCGCAGTAAACATCCAAACCTGCCTGAACTGAACGGCCACATAAAACAGCATGTTGAAAGTCGGCTGTTGAAATGATCACAGCATCCATTTTCTGAGTATAAAACTCATCAGTGTTCCTGGCTTCAAGAGGTGTGGTCCCATTGTGTTTCTTTACCCATTCAATTCCCTCTTCGCGACGTTTGCTCCAGAGATCACAAACAGATGCAAATTCAAAATTCATCTCTTTTGCATATTTCTGAAAGGCTGGTCCCAAAGCTCCCTGAAACCGACCTGAGAAGCCTAAAATTCCAACCTGAACACGATCATTGGCGCCCACAATGCGACCATAGCTCTTTGAGCTCATTCCTACTCCTCCTAAAGTCAAGCCTACAGCACCAATAGCCGATTTTTGAACAAATTCTCTCCTGTTTGACATAGTTTGAAACTTAAGTATTTATAAGTAATTTTTCTGGATTCTTCTGCCGTGTACGATAACGCAACGAATGTAATTAAAAACTTCCGGAGCAGAAAGATGTTTAAAAACATATCTGGTTTACCATTTGTCCGTTAATCGACGTTCAAAATCTCAGGTATAAAAAAACCTTAGATAGTCAGCAAAAAGCAGGCAACCTAAGGTTCTAAAGTTAAAAAGATTCCTGACCTTCTGTACAGAAATATTCTTGTTACAAAGGAATTATATTTAGCGTCTAAAAATCAAGCCAGAAACTATTCTCTTCATATTCTGTTACTACCAATGCATTATTTGCAAACTTGAAAGTATTCAACATCGTGGAAATCTCCTGTCTTAAAACTGTGAGTGCATTGTCAATTAGATCTTTACGGAATCCCTTCTCTTCAAGGTAAAGTACCAGATCCATTGAAACTATCCGACTTATAACCTGACCGAATTCCACAAGTTTGCGTTGGGCAAATGGAGTCTCCAGATCAAAGCTAACCATTTCCTGAATCCGATCTGCAGCTCTTCCTGCATAACCTTTCAAAAACTGAAACAGGCTCTTCTCCTTGGCGGTTTTCATCAGTTTAAGGACTGATTCGGCAATCTGATTGTAGAGGATATCATTCGAACCCTCAAAGATCTGAAAAGGACGACTATCAACTACAGATCTTCCAGCTATATGATTCAATTTATATCCTTTAGCACCGACTAATTGAAGTAATGATTGAGCAGATTCCTGCATCATATC
The DNA here is from genome assembly GCA_903923905.1 of uncultured Bacteroidia bacterium. GTDB lineage: Bacteria > Bacteroidota > Bacteroidia > Bacteroidales > Prolixibacteraceae > JAAFHB01. The sequence goes on along the minus strand of CAIXZH010000024.1, from coordinate 97,970 downwards.
GGAGGTTACACTTTTGGTGATATTGGCCTCAAGCCCAAGTGTAGACAAATCATTCTCCACACCCGCGATCTCTCCCGATTTGAGACAAAATGCAGAGCAGATTGTGAAATTGGCTTGTAACCGTGATAAACGATGCTGAACCTGATCATAATCAAAAAGATGTTTGTTGCTCACCAGTCGCATCCTGGTATGAGTGATTGCTTCATCCAGTATCCGCTTGATTATACCGAGTCCCATTCCGGGAAACTGAAAACGGCTTCTGTGCAGCAGATCAAGCATCATTTGTATCCCATTTGACTTGGGAATTAGCTTTTTCTCTTCAGGAATATATACATCAATATTATTTCTTCCATAGGGAATTTGATACAGCCCCAGATTCTCAAAGTACTCTTCTACAACAATATTTTGTCCCTTGGCATGAATATCACAAACAAACATTTCAATATCACGCATTAACCCCCCGGTTTCGGTTCTTCTTCTCGCAGTAAGTATCCAAAAATCGGCCATCCCGGTTAATCCTGCCCAATGCTTTTTCCCTTTAAGATGAAAAATCCCCTCTTTTTCAGCACATGAAGTGTTCATATTCAGGGCATCGCTCCCAAAATCGGGCTCAGTAATCATTAATCCCCCCATCCTGCGACTATTCACAAACTGTTCAAAAACTTTCGCTTTAGCTGATTCCTGTCCATATTTTGCAAAAGGTTGAATAAACAGACCGTTATTAATTCCCAGGGTCAGTGAAAGAGCCAGTGATTCGTATGAGGCTGCCGAGACTAATGCAATATTCTCTTTGACATTCCCGTTAAAACCTCCATATTCCATAGGGATGCAAAGTGACATGGGATTTAATGACATTAATTCGGATAATACAGCAGGAGGAAGACCGCGGGTACTGCAAAACTGATCAATTTTGTCATTCTGGTGAAAGGCACGCTTCATACTGGCCTTAAAATCTTCCAGAAATTGCCGGAATGCTTCTTGATTTGTCTGATAATTAATATGTTGATTTTCTTTTGATTGTTGTTGCGACATTTTCTACTTTAAGGTTTAATTGAATGATTTGACAAAGTTGCCTTTTAAATTATACAATCTAACAATTCATTTATACTTTTGTTCTTGGAATCTGATTTTTAATGACTGAAATATTCTTTACAACATTATCCAGTAATACTCTGGCCTTGATACAGGTATTGCTTATCGCCCTTATCGGAGCTTTATTGGTTCGCACACGTGTTTTTAAACCAGCTGACGTAAAGGGGCTAACTATGATTGTTATCAATGTTTTACTCCCTTCAATGATCTTCTCGAAGATCGTTAGTTCACTTAATACACAGGCATTTCCATTATGGTGGGTTCTTCCCTTAGTTGGAGTTGGACTGATTCTTATTGGAGTTGGTTTCGCTGTTCTTTTCTTTCTACGGGATCTCTCTGTAAAAAGAAGTTTATTACCAATCGCTAGCATGCAAAATGCAGGATATCTGGCACTTCCACTTGGTCAGGCTATTTACCCACAACATTTTGATCTATATGCACTTTATACCTTTTTAATTATCATGGGACTTAACCCGATTCTCTGGAGTGTAGGGAAGTTCCTCAGTACTGGAAGCCAACTCCTTGAATTCTCCTGGAAACAATTTATTACACCACCTTTTATTGCCAATTTATTAGGAATTGCTTTTGTTTTGTCTGGGCTGAATCACTCCATTCCTAAAATTGTATTCAATGCCATTGAACTCACGGGTACTGCAACTGTTCCAATTGCCAATTTTATTCTGGGAGCAGTTTTGGGAGGAATCTCCCTAAAAGTATGGCCATCTTTTGCGGATACCATTCGGGTTTTAGGAGTAAAATTTTTAATTATTCCCCTGATAACCGTTCTGATTATGCTGGCTCTCCATGTCAGGGAAGCCAACTCCCTAATGAGCGACGTGATATTGATTCAGGCAGTCTCTCCACCAGCGATAGCAATTTTAATCCAGATCAGGAACTATGGTGGCGATGCCCAGAAAAGCGGAAGCCTGATGCTTATATCCTATTTGGCATGTGTGATCGTAATACCTGTTTGGATGGCAGTTTGGAGTATTATTTGACTTTTTCCGGCTACTGACTGCCTAACTGGCAACTTTCGGTAACCGGAATCACTATTAATCATCATTTTTCACTACTAATAATTCCATTTAAATTTAGGGTGCTACTATAATTCATTTAATTTTGACACGACAAATTTTAGGGCAAATTTATATGCCTTAACTAATCTGATTTAATAAAATGACAACAAGAAATTTTCTGGCTTTTGATTTGGGAGCATCCAGCGGACGTGCGATTTTGGGAACTATCTCTGAAGATAAACTAAGTCTTCGGGAAATTCATAGATTTGATAATCAAATGGTTGAAATCAATGGTTCGTTTTTTTGGAATATCTTTAGTCTTTTTGGGGAACTTAAAACCGGATTGAAGAAGTGCATACATGATTTTGGAATTCAACCTGAGTCTTTGGGTGTAGATACATGGGGAGTTGATATTGTCTTACTCGACAGGAATGGCATGATTGTTGGATTGCCCTATGCTTACCGGGATCCAAGAACAGACCAGGCAATGGAAGAGGTTTTTAAAGTCGTACCAAAAAAAGAGTTGTACCGGATGACTGGTATTCAATTCATGCAATTCAATACCCTTTTTCAGCTTCATGCCTATAAACGGGACCAATCACCGCAATTGGAAACCGCTAAAGATATCCTTTTTATGCCTGACGCCTTATGCTATCTGTTCAGTGGAATAAAGAAAAATGAATTTTCAATCGCTTCAACCTCCCAGTTTTTAAAGCCCGGGAAACTTGTATATGAGCAACAATTGTTTGATGCAATCGGTGTTGACATCAGCCTGATGCAGGAGCTTGTTTTACCCGGCACAATCCTGGGCCCGCTTAAAGCTGAAATTCAGAAAGAGACCGGAAGTTCGGCCATCCCGGTTGTTGCGGTAGCGGCGCATGACACAGCCTCAGCCATTGCCTCTGTCCCCGCAACAGGGAGAAATTGGGCGTACATTAGTTCCGGAACCTGGTCCCTGATGGGTATTGAAAGTGATCGGCCGCTGATATCAGAGGAGATCCAAAACCTGAACTTTACAAACGAAGGTGGGGTAGAGGGAACAACCCGTTTTTTAAAGAATATTATGGGACTTTGGTTGCTGCAGGAGTGCCGCCGTACCTGGTCCTCAGAAAGGAATTATACCTGGCCTGAAATGGTTGAAATGAGCCTAAAAGCGCAACCTTTTCAGTGCCTGATCGATCCTGATGCCCGTGAATTCCTGAATCCGGGTGATATGCCTGCCGCCATAGCTGCATTCTGCCTAAAAACGGGTCAAATAATACCTCAAAACCATGGCGGGATTATCAGGACCATTTTTGAAAGTCTGGCCTTAAAATACCGTAAAACCCTGGATGAACTCAGAGCTGTCTCCCCTTTTGAAATTGAGAAAATTCATATCATTGGAGGAGGTTCCAATAATGAATTGTTGTGCCAATATGCCGCGAATGCGACAAATCTTCCGGTTTATGCGGGTCCGGCAGAAGCAACTGCCATTGGGAATATAATGTTGCAAGCCAAAGCATTAGGAGCTGTTTCATCACTTGAAGAGATTCGCAAGATGATATTCGACTCCTTCGAAACAAAGATTTTTTATCCTCAGAATGCGGATAGCTGGAACGTTCAATATCAGCGATTTAAAAATATTTGTACTAATTAGTGGAGTAATTCCAGATTTTTTGTAACTTTCTATGGCACAATAATTGAACAATTGAGCATTGTTATTCATTAATTAATAAAAAACGAAAATTATGAGAAGAGTATATTTTGTTCTTTTACTGCTTTTATCGGTAAATTTGGTTAGTGCCCAATCCTCAGATAACGCTATCGGTCTGAGATTTGGCGGAGGAAACGGATTCGGGACTGAAATATCTTTTCAACATGCTCTTACTGATCTAAACCGTCTGGAACTCGATCTTGGCATGTTTTCCAGAACTAATTATTCGGCATGGAGTCTGGCAGGAATTTATCAGTGGGTCTGGAAAATTGATGACGGGTTTGACTGGTTTGCGGGTTTTGGCGGCAGAATCGGTAGTTATAGTTGGAGTGGGGATTACAGTAATCAATTTCCTAATGGGACTGGTGGTAGTGGAATCCTGCTTGCAGCTGCCGGGAATGTAGGTTTAGAGTACACCTTCCCGATGAGAATACAACTTGGACTAGATTACAGACCCGAAATTAAGATTATCAATCATGGAGATGCTTTCGGGAATAATATCGCGCTAAGCGTGCGTTACCGGTTTTAAACACAACAGAAAGAAATGCAAGTATTTTTAATGGATAAGTGTATAAAGCGTACACTTGAAATTTCCGGTTATTCTAAATATTATCCCAGAGGATAAAATGTTTATAGAAAAAGGATCAAACATATGGATATTCGACCCTGGCCAGGGTCGAACAGCTTACTAATCACCATTTCTATAAATATGCGACCTCTCTGAGGTCATTACGAACCTTAATTGAGTTTTTCAATAGACCCTTCTAAACAGGAGTGTATTTCGTACACTCCTGTTTACATCAGTTTAATCAACTCATCAACTACCCTCTGCGTCCCCTCAGCAATCTGAAGAATGTGGGCATCAAGCATATAACAGGGAGAGGTCACCAGCTTATATTTTTTGTCAATAATCACTTGTGAAAGATCTGTTTCGTAGTGATTCCCTCCCATTTTTTCAATTACCTTAACCGTTTTGGGATCATTTCCAATTGTGACATCTGCCCCGGGAAGTATCTTTACGATCAGTGCCGGAGCAATGCACAAAGCCCCAATCGGAATTGAAGCCTCAACAGAGGCAATTACAGCCAATTCAACTTCGGGATCTACCGTACAATCGCTCCCTTCAAAAGCGAGCGAACACAAGTTCTTGGCAACTCCAAATCCACCGGGAAAGATAACCGCATCAAATGCTTCAGGTTCATAAAGATAGAGCGGTTTAATTTTACCTCTTGCGATCCTGGCAGATTCCACCAATACATTCCGAACTTCATTCGTCGGCTCCCCGGTCAAATGATTAATGACCTGTGCTTGTTCCTTGTCAGGGGCAAAACACTCATAACTTGCTCCAGCTTTGGCAATAGCCAGTAGGGTAAGAGTAGCCTCGTGAATCTCAGCACCATCCAATACTCCGCAACCAGCCAGAATTACAGCAAAACGTTTTTGTTTATTCATAAATTTATTCGGTTTTAACAGGTTTAATTCGGTTACAACAGGTTAAAAGAAATTCAATTAATACCATGTGCGGCAAATAGACTCTCAGTTTGGCTTTCAAATAATTCAAAGTATGCCTTGAAGAAGCAATATTAATTTATTTTTGGTGAAATAATAGACTTTTAAGGAGATTCAATACAAAAAAAAGTAAAATAAAAATCAGATTAGCTAAAAAGGAGAGGATCAGGAAAAAATAAAATACGGAGATATAGGTCATTGTCTTCCCCTGGATTAAAAATCTGGTTGAAAAATCTCCTGCCCAAAGAGTTAACATGTTGAATATCAGTATAAAAATCACCATCCACATAAAGCCTGCCAGCGCCCCTTTCACATCCGGTTTACTCAGTGTCATCGAACTTCCAATCGAATAAAGAACATATATTAATAGGGCAGACTTCCACCATACTTCTGAATTTCCAAATGTTACGAGGTTCTTATAAACTATTAAACCCGACCACGTGGAAATAGCTATTTGTTTGAAAATCTGAAAATTAAATAAGGTTTCAGCGGAAATCCTGAATTTACTGAATTCACTGATATTGATCCTGTAAAGAATCAGATTGATCAGGAGCAAAACAAGTCCGCCGGCAAGAAGTGGTCCGATTCCAATAAAAAAATTGCCGATTTTTTGATAAATACTTTTTTTATTGAAGGTGTGGCTTACATGTCCAAGAGACTCTCCCTTGCTGTTAGGCTCAAACAAGACCATTTCCTTAATCTTGTGCCCAAAGATCAAGGCGAAAAATGCATGACTTAATTCATGAACGGAACAACCCAACCAACCAAAACCATAAAGAAAGATATTCCTGCCCCAGAATCGGAGACTCAACCGGGCTGTCAGGATGGCCGAAAAATTCAAAATCAATACTAAGACTAGCAGTGGACCGAAAATCATAAGTAGTTGATTAAATGATAATTGAATAACATTGATAAGATAGTCGATAATTTGATTGAGATGTTTTTCCATCATAAACAGCATAAAGGAGACAAAATTAAATATCATGGAATGGCTTCTGCAACGATAAATGTACTGCCACCAATAAATATCAGATCATCCTTATCTGCATTCAGCTTCGCAGATTCGATTGCCTGGGCTACTGACGGGAAACTGTTTCCGTGGAGATTGAAAAAGGCCGCCATTTTCAAAAGCTGGTTTTCGTCGAACGCTCGGGGAATAGCCGCCTTTGTAAAATAATAAATCGCATCCCTGGGCAATAAATTCAGCACTCCGGGGATATCCTTATCATTGACCATTCCAATAATGAAGTGGAGCTTTTTATAAGGAGTCTGACTGATCTGGGTCACAACTTCACGTATGCCTCCTTCGTTATGTCCTGTATCACAAATAATTCCGGGATTTGCTCCGATAACCTGCCACCGTCCCATTAACCCCGTATTTTCACAAACCTTGTCTAATCCGGTCCTAAGAGCACTTTCCGGAATATTCCAACCCTGCCCGCGTAGTTGCTCCACAGCAGCAATCACCGTACAAATATTTTTTGCCTGGTAAATACCTAATAAATCAAGTTTTAAATTATGGTAAACTACGTTCTCTCCCTTCCTGACAGTAAATATTTGTCGGTTATCTTTCGACAATAACCCAACACCAACCTTGAAATTTTGATCGGCAAAACTCAGCGGTGCTGAAAGCTCTGTTGCCACACCCTTAAATATCAGGCTAGTTTGAGGATGGCTCTCCCCAATAATGACCGGAATTTTTCTCTTTATGATTCCGGCCTTTTCCAGGGCAATTTTCCCCAACGTATCACCAAGCAAATAAGTATGATCGAGACTAATGTTTGTGATGACCGACAACTCAGGGGTTATAATATTGGTGGAATCAAGCCTTCCTCCAAGCCCAACCTCTATGATTGCAATATCTATGCTATTTTTGGAAAAATAATCAAAGGCCATCATGACGGTCAGTTCAAAAAAAGAGGGTTCAACCCCTCTGGCAGAATTCAGACTAAGGAACTCAGAAACAAATTCAACAATAAATTCTTTTTCAATTTTTTTACCATTTATCTGAATCCGTTCCCGAAAATCTTTCAGATGGGGCGAGGTGTAAAGTCCTGTTTTATAGCCTGATTCCATCAGGATACTTGCCAGCATATGCGACACAGACCCCTTGCCATTGGTCCCTGCGACATGAACGGATTTGAAATTCTGGTGCGGATGATCAAACATAACATCCAGAGCAATTGTATTATCCAGGCTATCCTTATAAGCCGCCTGTCCTGATCGCTGATAATAAGGAAGATGATCGTATAAATAGTTTATTACTTCTTCGTAGGTTTGCATTGTAACGGACTTAATTGACAAAATCGTAAACAAAGATGACAAATTCCGACAGGTAAAAGGCGATTAGGCCCATTTTTTTTCTAATTTTAGGGTGAAATATAAGCTGAAAAAATAATGACAAAGTCAAAAGTATTCGTAATTGATACCAATGTCATTCTTCATGATCATGAGTGCATCTATCATTTCAACGATAACGATGTAGTGCTTCCTATCACTGTATTGGAAGAACTCGATCGTTTTAAACGGGGAAATGACCAGATCAACTTCCAGGCAAGGCAATTCGTCCGGATACTCGATGAAATTGTAGGAAATGAACTATTCAATGGAGGTATTTCATTAGGTGTCAATAAGGGTAAACTAACGATTGAAACGGGAAAGCCATTCTCTGAAAAACTGAAAGAGTCCTTTCGCGAAGATATTCCGGATCACCGTATCCTGGCGATTACCGAATATCTGAGGGAGAAATATAAAGACCGTAAAGTTATCCTGGTTACAAAAGATGTGAATCTTCGAATGAAGGCAAAATCGTTGCATATCGAATCAGAAGATTACAAAAATGATAAAGTTCAGGATATTAACGTATTATACCAGGGGATTCGCGAAAATAAAGCCTATAATGATCAAATGATAGCCTTGTTATACGAGAATAATTACCTGACTATCGAAGAAGCCGGCATAGAGAAACCACCTTTTGCCAACGAATTTTTTATCCTTAAAAGTAGCCGGTCAAGCGTATTGGCACACTATACCCCTTTTCGCCAGCGATTTGAACGAGTAGACAAAAAAATCGCCTATGGGATTAAGCCCCGGAATGCAGAGCAAACTTTTTCGATCCACGCTTTACTCGATCCTGAAATTAAACTGGTAAGTCTCACAGGCAAGGCAGGAACCGGAAAGACGTTACTGGCTCTTGCTGCCGCCATTGCCCAACATGGCATTTACGAACAGATTCTTCTTGCCAGACCGATTGTAGCATTAAGCAACAGGGACATCGGTTTCCTGCCAGGTGATGCCGAGGAAAAAGTGTCCCCGTATATGCAACCTCTTTTCGATAATCTGGCGGTCATTAAACGGTGTTTTAGTCCGGTCAGCCAGGAATACCGGCTGATCGAGGAGTTGAAAAAGGACGAGCGTTTGGTAATTAGCCCATTGGCTTTTATCCGAGGACGCAGTCTATCCAATTGTTTTTTCATCATCGACGAGGCGCAAAATCTTACCCCGCATGAAGTTAAAACCATAATTACCAGAGCGGGAGAAGGGACTAAAATGGTCTTTACAGGGGATATTCAGCAAATTGATTCTCCCTATCTCGATATGCAGTCAAACGGACTGGCATATCTGACTGATAGGATGAAAGGTCAGGATATTTTCGCCCACATTAATCTTGTGAAGGGTGAGCGGAGCTACCTTGCCGAATTGGCAAGTGACCTGCTTTGAGGAATGAAAGAATTAAATAATTAAATTTCAATAATATGTTAAAAGTAAACGAGTATTTTGGAGGAAGTGTAAAATCGATTGCTGTCGAAAATGAAGAAGGAGTCGCAACAGTGGGAGTTATGGAGGCAGGTAAATATGAATTTGGAACCTCTACAATAGAGATTATGACGATCACTGGAGGAACCCTTGACGTTCTTCTTCCCGGTGAAAAACTATGGAAAACCTTTTTAAAAGGGGAGAATTTCAGGGTTGAACAACATGTGAAATTCAGTGTAAAAGCGGCTTCTCCGGTAGCCTATCATTGTCAGTATATCTAAAAAATATACAAGTCTTTTTCTCGGCGAAATCTGCAATTTAATTTTCCTTGCAGATTTCGCTGGAATGTTTTTGAGGAAACCTATTCACTTTTCGAGTAACTCTTTGAGGTTTGCTAATCCTTCCTGTAAATCCTTTCCTAATAAACTATCCATATCCCGCAGAAGCAGGAAGAGGTTCATCGGATATTTCATCTCGCCGGCGAAACCCCATGAAACCTTGGTCTGTGTTTCAGAGAGAGCTGTGAAAACAATATCAGCATAATTTGTTGCTGCAAATGGCTTAATAAACCTGAGCTCATAATCGATCCGCTTACCATCGGCTATCTTTTTTATCTCTTGTTCCCCTTTGCCGACATCCTTCATTTTGCTGTCCCAGCCTGATACAAAGCCAACAGTTCCATCAATGCCCCGGTATTCCTTAAGCATCTCCGGATCTTTTTGGGCCCATACACTGAAATGATCCTGGTTCTTCAGAATTTTCACAAACCCGAACACCTGCAGACATGGTTTATTAATGATTATTTCACGTTCAACTCTCAACTTCCTTTTGGTAAAAATGGGTACGATCAATAAAAGGCAAACCGGAATGGCCAACCCCATCAAAACGAATTTCAAGATTTCCATACGATTAAAATTTAGTGGATTATACACTATAAAACGTTTATCTGCTCAGAAAAGTTTAGCCATTTACCTGCCCCTTAAGTTGTAATCACCATTAATTTGTACATTTACAGAATCGAAAAATACAATTTTACGAGATATGAGCGCATTTACATTGCCGATTTACAGAATGATCCTTCCCAATTTTTTCCGGGGAAAAGTGCTTGTCAAAGAGCCAGAAAGCTCAATCCTGAAAGATTATACCCCGCTTCCCGAATCACCTGATGAAGAGCTCTTTTCTAAATTTAATGATCTGGAGACAAATCTGATAGCTATAACCCCAATTCATTTTTACAATCAGGAGGATAAGGAATTTAAAGCTTTGTTGTCTCAGATTATATTTAGATCCACTCATTATTATGGACTTATGTTCTTTTATTACGATAAAAAGATATTAACTCCCTGTTTAGACGTGGCCTGATCAGTGCAGAAAAACCAGAACTATTTTATTTATCACTAATTTTGCCACAAAAACATGAATTTCGAAAAACTTTGCCTTGAGGTCCGGGATATAGCCAAAAATGCCGGAGCATTTATAGCTGGAGAACGGGAAAAATTTGACCTTGAGGCGATTGAGGTTAAAGGAAAGGCTAATTTTGTATCCTATGTTGACAAACAGGCCGAAGAGCTGATTGTTGATAATCTACGACAACTATTACCCGGATCAGGGTTTATTGCCGAAGAGGGGACCGCCACAAGTTCCAATGAGAAATACCGCTGGATCATCGACCCACTCGACGGCACCACTAATTTCATCCATAGTCTTCCTCCGTTTGCAGTAAGTATTGCGCTCATGGAAGATGATGAATTAGTCCTCGGTGTAGTGTATGAAATTACTCAGGACGAATGTTTCTATGCCTGGAAAGGAAGCAAAGCTTTTCTGAACGGGAAGGAAATTCAGGTCACAACAGCCGCTAGAACATCAGATTCATTGGTAGCTACCGGTTTCCCTTATTCTGCGATGGATATGCTTAATCCGTTCATTGCATCTATGCGTTATTTCATGATTCATTCACATGGTTTAAGAAGGTTGGGTTCTGCTGCAACAGACCTGGCATATGTTGCAGCCGGTCGGTTTGAAGCATTCTATGAACATGGGCTTAAACCCTGGGACGTTGCTGCTGGAGCATTAATCCTCATGCAGGCTGGTGGAAAGGTTTCTGATTTCAGTGGAACCAACCAATTTTTGTTCAATGGTGAACTTGTCGCCTCAAATAGTGCATACTTCGAAGAATTTTCCGGAATTGTTAATAAATTCCTTGGTGAGAACGCTGAAAAGAACAAAGAGATTATTTAAACCGATCACCTCATATTTACGTTGATCATTTTCACAATTACGATTACCGGAAATGAAAAAAGCTGGATACTTATTACTTCGGACTCTTACCTGGACCATGCATTTATTTCCACTTCGGGTTCATTACCTGATTTCAGATTTCTTCTTTTTCATCACCTTTAGCATGGTCCGGTATCGTCGAAAGGTTGTGGAAAGAAATCTTGCCAACTCTTTCCCAGAGAAATCTCAAGGTGAAAGAAATCGCATTACCAAAGGATTTTATCATCACTTCTGCGATACTGCAATTGAAACCTTGTATTTCGACCGGATGTCAGTTTCCAGGGCAGAGGGTGTGGTAAAATACCTGAATCCCGAGTTGCCGAACAGCTATCTGGACAAGGGCAGGCAAGTCATTGTAATTCTCGGACATTATAACAACTGGGAATGGTTTTGCAATTGGCCGTTATATACAAAATACCCTTTTTACCCAATTTATAAAAAGCTTAAAAACATTGTATTTGAGAGCTTTTACTTCAATGTAAGAAGTAGGTTTGGAGCAATACCTGTTGAGCGGGCGGATACTTACAGACGCCTTATGAACGATCATCAAAAAGGGATCCCTTCAACCTCTGCCTTCCTGTTTGACCAGACCCCCCGGATTTACGAAATTCAACATTGGGTGAGATTCCTGAATCAGGATACACCCGTGATTCTTGGCGCTGAAAAAGTTGCCCGGAAAATTAATGGAGTAGTACTTTTTGCCCACTCACGGAAAATAAAACGCGGACGGTATGAAGTGAAATATCAATTAGTAACTGATCATGCGGCAGATTGTCCAAAATTTGAAATTACCGAAAAATGCCTTCAATTATTGGAGAATCAAATTATCGATCAACCGGAATTCTGGCTTTGGTCTCACAAAAGATGGAAACATATTCGGGAAAAAATTGCCAGGAATGGCTAAATTTATTAATTTTGAATTGAATAAAGTATCTAATCAATAATGAATAACCGGTTAACCATTAGTATATCCATTAAAATTCCCCTTATGAATCTATCGTCAAATTACATACCAGAATGATTGGATACTACCTCCTGCGGACCTTGTCATGGCTGATCTATAAAATGCCAATACGCCTCCTCTATCTGTTATCCGACCTTTTTTTTATTGTACTCTTTTATCTCATCCGTTACAGACGTGATGTGGTATCCACTAATCTTTCAAACTCCTTTCCTGAGAAATCTGAAACGGAACGTAATCAAATTGCAATAAGATTTTATCACCATCTTTGCGATTGCTTCCTGGAAACCTTTTATTTTGATTGGATTTCAGATAAAAAAGTGCTGGAACGGGTTAAATTTCTCAACCCCGAAATGGCCAATGAAATTATGGATAAGGGGAAAACCGTAATTATTTTAATGGGGCATTACAACAATTGGGAATGCTTTAACAATTGGGGATTACATTCCAAACACAAGTCATATGCCATCTACAAAAAACTCCGCAACAATGCATTCGAAAAATTTTATATTCATCTGCGAAGCCGGTTTGGATCTATTCCTCTTGAAAGAGCACTTACATTCAGACAATTATCTGATGATCACAGGAATAAAGCTGCTGGCCTGGCCCTTTTCCTGATCGATCAATCTCCCCGGGTGCACGATATTCAGTATTGGACTACCTTTTTAAATCAGGAAACAGCTGTTTTGATCGGTCCTGAAAAAATTGCGGTCAAATTAAATACGGCAGTTTTATTTGGGAAGACAAAAAAAATAAAACGGGGATTTTACGAGGTTGAATTTGAATTGATTACAGATAATGCGCAAGCATGTCCAAAATTTGAAATCACCGAAAAAAGCACACGTCTAATGGAACAGCTAATCGTAGAAAACCCTGAATACTGGTTATGGTCACATCGGAAATGGAAGCATAAACGATCAGAAATAGCCCGGGAATTAAGTAATTGTCAATGAATAATGTTCAATTTTCAATGTATTACGAATTGATTATCTGGAATATAGAAAGATATAATTACGACATTAAATCATTCCACTTATTTAAATAGTAACTCTGGATTAGTAAAATTCAACTTTTTAAAAGTATTTTTCGTCATTATTGGTCAAATCTGAATATTTATGAAGCTTTCAATCGTAATCCTAAATTGGAACGGTAGCCACCACCTGAAACGGTTTTTACCAGCTCTAATCAGGTTTTCCTCTTACGATTGGACCGAAATAATTGTGGCAGACAACCACTCAGACGATGATAGTTGCAGCTGCATAGAAAATAATTTTCCTGAAATTAAATTATTAAAGCTCCGCCGAAACTACGGTTTTGCTGAAGGATATAATCAGGCATTGAAGAATAATTTTTCAGAATATATCCTGCTTCTAAATTCAGATGTCGAAGTAACCCAAAACTGGTTGGAACCTCTGATTAAAATAATGGATAGCGATCCACTAATTGGCTCCTGTCAACCCAAGATCTTATCGCTTAATCAACCGGATAAGTTTGAATATGCGGGTGCCTCAGGAGGATTTATCGACAAATTAGGCTACCCTTTTTGTCGGGGAAGAATTATTAATGTTCAGGAAAACGACCGGGAGCAATATAATATGCCCACATCTGTTTTCTGGACCAGCGGAGCTGCAATGATGGTCAGAGGAAAGGTTTGGCACGAATACGGGGGGTTTGATTCCGATTTCTGGGCCCACATGGAAGAGATAGATCTCTGTTGGAGAATGAAAAACCAGGGATACAAGGTTGTCATCAACCCGGAATCCAAAGTTTTTCACCTGGGTGGAGGCACCCTTGCATACGGATCACCACAGAAGATTTACCTTAATTTCAGAAATAATCTGTTCCTGCTTTATAAAAATTTACCCAAAGGAGAGCTTTACAAAACACTTTTTTTTCGGATGATCCTCGATGGGGTTGCGGCATTTCAATTTCTGACAACTGGGCAATTCAAATCCTTTGTCAGTGTTCTTCGCGCACACTGGGATTTTTACAAAAGCCTGAATAAACTCAAAAGCAAAAGAGAGGAATTACTTGTAAAAACCTTAAGAACCACTCATCCCGAAATTTATCAAGGGAGCATAATCTTTGATTTCTTTATTGCTAAAAAGAAGAAGTTTTCGTCATTGAGTTTTCCGACATATGATATACACGGACAACTTTTTAAAGTAAAGTAATGGTTAATACTTAATGTTTAATTCATAACTCATAACTCCGCCCATAATTTATAACTATTTCATTTACAAATTAGCTATGCGAATTACGAAAGCCGGTACCACAGCACTCTTTATCGATTTCCAGGAAAAACTCTTTCCGGCTATGAATGCAAAAGAGACATTATTGAAAAACAGCACATTACTTCTGGAAGGGTTAACCCTTTTGGGCATTCCAATCTCCTTTACACAGCAATACACCAGGGGATTGGGCGAAACTCTGGAATCGCTGAGCTCAAGTGTTCCTGAGTTTTCACCCATAGAAAAAACAGATTTCAGCTGTTTTGGAGCCCAGGAATATATGAATTTTCTGGAGCTCCACAAATCCAAAACCATTATTATCTGCGGAATTGAGGCACATGTTTGTGTAATGCAGACAGCCGTTGACCTGAAGGGGGCAGGCTATTTTCCTGTGGTGATATCTGATTGTATATCTTCCCGGACAGAAATCAACAAATTGGGTGCTTTAGAACGATTCCGCTTTGAAAACATTATGACTTCAACCTGGGAATCGATACTTTTTGAACTGATCCAATCCTCCGGGGCCGGAGAGTTCAAAGCTGTTTCAAAACTGGTAAAATAAAAAAAAGCTAAATGCCATTTTCATAATTAGATTCACTAATTTAGTTCCCGCTACCTATAACTAATTTCTGTCTCCTGTCGTTTAACCCGGCTGGTCCGTCACAAACACTGGAATGGCAATTCTGAACACGCAATTTTTGACATTAGGATAATTCATGGAGATATAAGCGACGAATTAAACTCCAATTACGAAAAACGGTTTCGGGAAGGTCACTATGTTTGTTTTTTATTCTTCAAATTAGCATCAATCCTGTCAAGCTATTTATGGAAGGTCAAGGTCTGCGAGTTTCTAAAATTCAAATCGCTAACCGGACTGGTTTGTTATAAAGTACCTTATCCGGCGAACGTATTCTGGGCAGTAATTCTACGGTATGCATAACCCCTGCTTTGCAGAAAGGACACTCAAACCGGTTGAATCCTGTAAGTCGGACAATCCGTTGCTGAGTATTTTCTCCCGCCTTCGTCTCCGGCTTTTTAGGCTGCAACGGTTTAAGCACATCTTTCTGTTTGCTACTCAACAGGCCATAATACCTCATCTTTACAAACCGGTATGGCAATATGTGCAGGCAAAACCGGCGGAGGAACTCAACCCCGGATAACTTTGTGAGCTTTTTTTTGCTATTGTCTTTGTAGTCTTTATAAAAGAAAGATACCCCCGAACCATCGATGTTTTCTATCCGGTGATTGCTGATCGCTACCCAATGGGTGTACAACCCCAGATATTTTACAATTTGCCGTGCATTGCCCAAAGGAGGCTCACAATACACCACCCAGGGTTTCTTCCACAGTTCATCAAGCAACGATTGATAGTGCGTCAATTGGTTGTCTTGCTTGACGGGCAACATGCAAATAGATCATCGTTGTGTTAATATGGGCATGACCCAACAACTCCTTGATGGTGACGATATTTACTCCGTCTTCGAGTAAATGGGTAGCATAACTATGTTGCAGGGAGTGGAGGGAAACGTCTTTTCTAATGTCTGTTTTTTTCAGGTTTTCGCGCAGGATCCAGCTCAGCCCTTTCACACTGTAACGTCCGTCCGGCTCTTTGCCATTAAACAACCAGATATGCGGGTGTTCAGCTGAGATGTATTTTCTAAGTCCTATGGCAATGTAATCGGACAGCGGAACAATCCGGTCTTTCTTGTATTTGCTCTGTCGGATGTGGATCGTTTTGCGCTCAAAATCGATGGCCGGTAGTTTCAGGTTGATGGCCTCCTGCGAACGCAATCCGGCAGAATAAATAAGAGTGAGGACGATACGGTGCATCAAAAGAGTTGGCGCCTTAAACAATTGACGAAGCTCACTGCGGTTGAAAATAGCCGGAAGTTTGGCCTCTTTTTTCATGGATGGCAATCCGATGGCCCGCTTATTCTGACCAATATGGCGGAAATAGTAACGTAAGCCATATACAGCATGTTTAAAACTGCTTCGTGATGGAGATTTGGGCATTTGAGCCAGGCCAGTCAGGTATTCGTTGATCTCGTCTTCCGAAATATCTTCCGGAAGACGTTTAAACTCCTGGCACACTAAAGCTATACGGCGCAAGTAATTATCAAGCGTACTCTGGCTCCTGCCACCCAGAATAGTTTGCTGTTTCAGCTTCTGACACATCGGGCCGAAACCATCAATGGTTTGCAGGGCTCGTTCCATAATCGTAAATTCGCTCTTCTTTCTCATGGTACTGAACTTTAAAAATTAAGAAATTAGTTTTTAGGGAGTTTGTCCTCCCGTTCAGTACCATTTTATCTATATTTGCTCAGAAAAGCTATCCGCTTTTTAGCGGATTTAGTGCAATACGTGTTCAAATAATATTGAAATTTAAGTAGTCAAAATTTAAAGTTTGATGAAAGTGAAGTGTTTTTAAATCCCCCACTTCGCCGATTGATATAACTATAGGAGTTAGCTTTTTTATAATTTAACCGGGGATATAAAGAATTAATCTATATCATTTTTCGAGCATGGGAAATAGATTCTTGCCAAGACCTTTTTATGAGGTATTACTGTTATTTTCATTTCTTTTTGTTTCGTGTAAAAAAAATGAATCTGGAATAAATCAAATAATTAATTCAACTATTTCAAGTCCTGGAACAACTATTTGGCTTGGGTTTGGCTATAATCAGTATCCTATTGACCGCAACAGTGCAGGAGTTGACATGGATATCTGGGACAATTCTCACTGGGACTTAATGACTGAGCGGGTAGACTATTTAAAGGCATCTCTGGTACGGATCAATTTATACAGGTTTTGGTTTAATCCCTCAGGGATAGTCGGTGATTATGATTGGAGCTCACCAAGAATGATTTCACTGTATAAGGTTCTCGATTACTATAAATCCAAAAATATTCCGGTAATGACCGGACTTTGGCAATCCACCCTAGACGGTATCGATAATTCTCCCTATTACACCAGTGTTGGGGATAACAGTTTTCAAAAACTACAAGTTGATATGTTCCAGCAATTATTTTCCATTAAGGGATATACCAATATTAAGTGGTACACACCAACAAACGAACCGAAAGGAACGGGCATGGATTTCTCAAAATGGTCTTTGATGATGAAAAATACGTATTTGGGTTTTTCAGATGCGGTACTGCCATTAAGTTTTTTTTGTGGTGCAGACTCCTGGGATGAATGGAACACATCTGCAGCCACTTATAATAAATATGAATTGAGCGGATATGACCATCACTATTATTTAAATTTGGGTATTGGCGAGCTTATTAATGATAACCTGGAGCAAAATTTTAAAAATGAACTTAATACAATCAGAAATATTGACAATTCGAATAAGCCTGTCTTTTTGAGTGAGTCCGGTTTTATGTCTGCAACTGACAGTGGAGGTATTGATTATTGGTATACACATGATCCAATACCGGAAATAAACCCAACCTCAGGGAGATACGCACTTTTGGCATTTGATTATGGCATTCAGGTGGCACGTTCAGGAGAGTCTGGAGCATTGGCCTGGTCACTTGACGGGTTTGATTATGGGAAAGATCCTGGGATGTGGAATATATCCGGGAATAATGGTGGCATAAAACTTAGACCATGGTATTATTCATGGTCCTTGCTCTGCAGGTATTTTCCTTCAGAAGGCATCATTTATCCTATCAATTTTAAATCCTTATCGATACATGGGGTAGCTTTGGAACTGAGAATCCAGGATAAATCACATTGGACATTTGCTTTTGTTAACTGGGGAGAGTTGGAGGTTGAAACAAAAGTATCAGTCCCTTTTTTCAAGGGCGGAGATTTCTCGAAAATCCAGTTATCTGTAAATTCATTTGGAGACGGGACGTTATTATTCCTGCCAAAGGAAAATATAACTATTTCGTCTCTCAATGACGGTTTTTTGCTAAAAATACCTCCCTCAGGAGGAATACTCCTAACCTCAATGGATAATTCACCTATTTCCAAATAATCATATTAATTAAACATTGCAATCAATTTTGGGAAAATCAGTGAACACGGATTGAACGGGTTCTCAGGATTGTTTTAACCCGTTATAAAGATTCATTAATCTTTCGGCTACCAATTTTTCACTAAACAATTCTGCATTAGCATTTCCTTTTTTTATTAAGGAATCTCTCATTTTAGAATCGGTTAACAGATTGATTATTGCATGGCTTATTTCCAAAATGTCTGCAGGGTTAATATAGAATGCCCCTTCTCCTCCAGCTTCAGGTAAACTGCTTATATTTGAGGTGATAACAGGGCATCCTGAAGCCTGTGCTTCAAGGACAGGGAGTCCAAACCCTTCAAAAAAGGATGGATAAACCATTATTTCTGCCATCTGATATATTCCTTGTAATTCATCCGTGGTCGTATCATGGAGAAATATCACCTTCTTTTGAATCCCAGATTCAAGTATAAACTTATTAAGCTGGTCAATGTATTCTGTTGGCCTTCCTAAAATTACAAGAGTTGTGTCGATATTTCCAGTTGCAAGAGCTCTTAAAATGGAGAGCTGATTTTTCCGTTGTTCAATCGTGCCGACACTCAGAATAAATTTTGCAGGTAATTTGAATTTTAGTCTGATTGAACTTTTTTGTTCTTCACTAACTCTATCGTAAAAACGGTGGTCACATGACTGGTAGATCACACTAATTTTACCGGGGTCTATTCCGAAATAATTTATCAAATCACTCTTCGTTTGATTACTTATTGCAATGATTTTGGTAGCCCTTTGGCACGAACTCAGATATATTGATTTATACATATTCCGGTCAATTTTCTTATAGTATTGTGGATACCTTAAGAAAATAAGATCGTGCATTGTTACAACGGAGACAATACCTGTCTTTTCGATACCGTATGGTAATGAGTGACTTAATCCGTGAAAGATGTCCACATTATTTTTTGAAAGCAATTTCGCAACTTGATGTAATCTCCAGAACGATTTAAAAAATTGAGAAAATAACGATTTTGGTGTGATAATTTTAGCTGAATCAGGGATTGTATATAGGTCAGTAACTTTAGGTGCAAAAAGAATGTACTTATTTTCAGGATAGTAACTGGATAATAAATTGATGGTATTTCGACTGTAGTTGCCTAAACCTGAACGGTTTTGGAATATACGTTTTGCTTCAAAGCCAATATTCATAAGGTATAATTTAAAAAATGAATAATTGTAAGCATCCTATGTTATTTGACATTTGAATTAATAATTCCAGACTCAATACCAGGCATAAGCGTAATTCCTGAAATTAATATAACATAATCTATGATGATTTATTAATCTTACAAATCTTTATTCCGGTATGATATCTTCATTATGTGATTTCTTACCAGACTCCCCGGCAAAAATAGTATTCTTTAGGATATTCCTTGTTAAAAGTTAATTCGAACCTTTTATCCGACTCTTATTCTTCTCAAATGGAGAACAAGTACTAATTGATGTTATTGATTTTTTCCGCCTGTTGCCCATAACCCGAACATAATCAAAAATCAAAGCATTTTAAGGACCAATTGAATTTCCTCACCTTAAACCGCTTAAGTATATCTACTTTTTCAACGAACGAAGGTAATCATATTAACAAATAGAATATTGTAAGTTTTTGTCATGCACATATTTTAATTGAATTAAACTATGTAATTTGCACTATGAAAAAATTTAATGTTCTCATTGATTTAGATCGGCTGAAAGTTTTAAATACCGGACTTGGACAAGTTGCCTATTTATTTGGTAAAGAGTTAAGTAAATTAAATGACCCCCGACTGAGATTTACATTTCTGGTACCCCCTAAATTTAAAGGCGAATTTGGAAATAATGTAGATTATGAAACAACCTCATTAATAAGAAGATACTTTCCATTCTTGTGCAAAAAATACGATTTGTGGCATGCCATTCACCAGGATTCAGCTTATTTTCCAGGAGATCGAAGTATTTCTTACTTATTGACAATTCACGATTTAAATTTCTTAGGCGAAAAAACAATCTCTAAAGCCCGAAAACGTATAAAATTATTGCAATTCAAAGTGAATCGAGCCATTGAAGTAATAGCAATTTCTAAGTTTACCAAAGAAGTAATCCTTCAAAATCTAAGACTTGATAATAAGATTGTAACAGTTATTTACAATGGAGTGGAACACCAGACTAGTATTATGAGTCACAAACCAGTTTTTTTGCCTGATGGTAAATTCCTTTTTACAATCAGTGTGGTTAAGCAAAAAAAGAATTTCAAGGTTCTGGTTGATTTCATTAAGGATTTGAAGGATTATAACCTTATTATTGCAGGAAATAAATCGGGTAAATATGCTAAAGAATTAGAAGCAAGCATCCGGGCTAAAGGATTGCAATCTAAGATTGTGTTGCCGGGAGAAATAAATGCAGAAGATAAATATTGGCTTTTTAAAAATTGTGAGGCTTTTGTGTTTCCTTCCTTGCATGAAGGTTTTGGGTTACCGGTAATTGAGGCTATGAATTTTGGAAAACCTGTATTTTTGTCAACCTACAGTAGTTTGCCTGAAATAGGCGATAAATACGCGTTTTATTGGGAGAATTTTGAGAGCAAATATATGAGCGATGTTTTTCTTGAAAAAATGACAGAATTCTCACGAAATACAGAAAAACAATTGGAAATGAAACAATATGCTGATCAATTTACTTGGGAGAAGAATGTTGGAGAATATATTAAGCTTTACAGGAAAATATTGCAGATCTAATTGTAATTAAACATGAAAAAACTTCTCTTTTTATTTCTTCTTCTTATTAGTATTCAAACTATTCACGGGCAAAATTCTCACAAGGACCAGTTGTTGTACGGAGTAGCTTATTATGATGAATACATGCCCTATGACCGACTCGATAAGGATATCCAAATGATGAAGGCGGCAGGCATTAATGTGGTTCGCATTGCGGAATCAACCTGGAGTACGGTGGAGCCACAGGATGGGGTATTTGATTTTACCCACATTGACAGGGTTCTTAATGCCATGCATAAGGCGGGAATAAAAGTGATCGTTGGAACGCCCACCTATGCTGTCCCGACCTGGCTCGCCAGAAAATATCACGATGTTCTGGCGATTACGCCACAAGGTCAGAACCAGTATGGAGTCAGGCAAAGCATGGATATTACCAACAAAAACTTCCGTTTTCATGCCGAGCGGGTGATCCGAAAGATAATGGAGCATGTAAAGGATTATCCGGCTATCATTGGCTACCAGGCAGATAATGAAACCAAAGCCTATAACACGGCAGGGCCCGGTGTGCAAAAGCTTTTTGTCGAATATATGAAGCGTAAGTTTGTCACGTTGGACAGCATCAACAGGGCATTCGGACTTGATTACTGGAGCAACAGGATCAACAGCTGGGAAGACTTTCCTTCCATGACTGGTTCGATCAATGCCAGTGAAGTGGCTGAATTTGCGAGGTTTCAGCGTACTCTGGTGACTGACTATCTGGCATGGCAGGCGTCCATTATCAATGAATATAAACGACCCGGACAGTTTGTTACCCAAAATTTTGATTTTGACTGGCGTGGATTCTCCTACGGTATTCAGCCGGATGTAGATCATTTTGCCGCGGCCAAAGCCCTCGATATTGCAGGGGTGGATATTTATCATCCGTCGCAGGATGCATTGACAGGAACTGAAATTTCATTTGGTGGTGATGTTGCCCGTTCAATGAAGGGGGGCAAAAACTATTTGGTAATCGAGACAGAGGCACAAGGTTTTCCACAGTGGATTCCCTATCCCGGCCAGTTGAGGTTACAGGCGTTCAGTCATCTGGCTTCAGGCGCCAATATGGTGGAGTACTGGCACTGGCATTCAATCCATAATTCCGCTGAGACCTACTGGAAAGGGCTGTTAAGCCACGATTTCGAGCCCAATCCCACCTACGATGAGGCAAAGAGTATCGGTCATGATTTCGAGCGGCTGAGCCCCGATTTAATCAACCTGAAAATAACCAATAAAGTTGCGATTCTGTTCAGCAATGAAGCGCTAACCGCCTTTAATTGCTTCAAGTTTGGCTGGGGTAGCCGCGAAAGCTACAATGATATTCTCCGGCCTATGTATGATGCGTTATACCGAATGAATATCGGTGTAGATTTTGTCGATCCTTCCAATACCAACCTGGCAGCCTACAAGCTGCTGATAGTTCCTGCATTGTACGCTGCACCTGACAGTTTGCTGGAAAGATTAAACCTCTTTGTGAAAAACGGAGGCCATATCGTTTATACCTTTAAAAGTGGATTCTCAGATCAATACGTGAAAGTTCGGACAACTCGTCAACCCGGAATCATCGCGGAAGCCTGTGGTATATATTACAATCAGTTCACAACTCCTCAAAATGTCACGTTAAAAGGTGATCCATTCCAGGTTGGAAGTGAAAACAACAAGGTGAATACCTGGATGGAACTAATCACACCGACTACTGCAAAGGTCCTTGCTTCCTATGATCATCCGGTGTGGGGGAAGTATGCAGCTGTTACGCAGAACAGTTATGGTACAGGGTTAGCTACCTATATTGGCTGCATGACCAGCAATGCCATAACCGGGAAAATTCTGACAGATGTTGTGAAGAAGGCCGGGTTGTGGGGAGAGGCACAAAAGCTAACCTTCCCTATTGTCCTGAAGCAAGGGGTGAATAAAAAAGGAAAAACAATCTGTTATCTCTTTAATTATTCTGCCAAACCGACTTCTGTTACTTATCCCTTTGGAAACGGAAAGGAGTTACTGCTTGGACAGACGATAAATACCAACAGCGAAGTTCAATTAGAGCCGTGGGGCATGAAGATTATTGAAGGAGAATGAAATAGACGTTATTTTTCGCCGAAAATTTCTGCCAGCATTTTATCCTGTTCTTGTTCATTTTGTTCTGAATAGGAATCCCATTTCCCGATTATTTTCCCGGTTTTGTCAATTAAAATATATTGTGGAACTCCATTGCCTAAAGGATATTTTTCTCTGATATCATCCTTATTTTCAATGTATTGAAATGATTTGTCCAGATCCTGTACACTCAAAACATGATGCCATGAGGAGAGATCGTATTTATCAATCGCAGACAGCCATTTGTCTTTTTTGTAGTCCACTGAAACACATATGACCTCTAACCCTTTATCATGATACCTGGCAAATAGTTGCTTTAAATGGGGAACGCCTTTCAAGCATGGGGAGCACCAACTTGCCCAAAAGTCCAGCATTACATAACTTCTTCCCCGAAATCCGGACAATTTCACTGTTTTGCCATTTTTGTCAGGTGTACTGAATTCAGGTGCAAGCCTTCCAACAACTACATTTTCTTTTACTTTGATTCTATTATTGGTCCGAATACCATAGGTGCTATGTCTGACTTTTTCTGACAAGTTATTGAAGAGTTTTCGTGCTTGCCCAACTGATATCGGATCCACCCTTTGATATAATAACCGAGTTATTTCATCACCAATAACCGGAAGAAAGGAATTCTGATTTGTCCTGATAAAATCAATCTTTGCATTATTTATAAGTTCACATAGAGAATCCCTTTGATTATCAATTGATTCTATTTTATCCAAGAATTTTTTACGAAGTGGATTGTCTTCAGGGATAGTATCCAAGTTAACTTTGGGGTACTGTTTCCAGAGTTGGTTATCCAGTTTGTCTAATTCCATAGTGTTATGGACATACAATTCGGATTCGTCCTGAGTTTTGGATCCATTTAAGGTAAATTCACTTAGGTCTTTAGTCGGAAAATACAAATTCATTGTAGCAGGTTCGATATAAAAGGAGGTTACATGGTCACCAATTTTTATATCTGCTTTCAAAGGTTCGTCAATCATCCCCTTAATCAGAAAATTTCCCTGAATAATTTGGGCAGAATCTTTTACTTGATGCCATCGATCGACCTTAAAAACTGAATAGGATAAAATCGCCATTCCAGAGGCAATACCCTGGATTTTTCCGTTTAAAACAAATTGACCCGGCGCAGAAAAGGCGTTGGTCATAATCATCAAGCACACGATAAGAAGGATTGATTTTTTCATTTTGAGTTAATTTATTGATGTGATTATCTTCGAAATTCAATGTACTAAGGATTTTGAAATTCCAAATTGCATTAAAAAAATACTCTTCTTCAATAAGTTATAGCTTTTCTTAGTCCAATAGGTTCAGTTAGAATAAAGGGATCAGAATTTTAACCGGTTCAGGATCTCCTCCTTTTTACGGCGTGAAACAGGTACGGAAGTGTCATCGGTCATTTTCAGGTATCCGCCATCGTTTTTATGAAACGAACGAACAAACATTAGGTTGACAAGGTGGGCCTTATGAGTTCTGATAAAGCCATAACCGTCGAGGATCTCCTCGAAATCATTGAGCGTTTTCGAAACCAGGAGGGTGGTGCGATTTGCAAAATGAAAATTTGTATAATTCCCGTCGCTCTGGCAACGAATGATTTGTCCGATTTTGCAAAACTCAATTTTGTCGCCTGTTGCCAGGGCAATCTTTTTTTCTGGCAGGGCCGACCCGGCATTTTTTAAAAATTGGTCCAGTACGCGTTGATCCCTGTCTTTCCGCTGCATGTACCTGTTTACTGCTGAGCGCAAATCAAGGAGATTTATGGGTTTAAGGATATAATCGAGCGCAGAGAACCGGATTGCCTGGATTGCATAATGGTCGTAAGCGGTCACGAAAATAACATTAAATGGTTGATCGGTGAAGAATTCAAGTACTTTAAATCCGTTCCCGCCAGGCATTTCAATATCGAGAAAGAGGAGATCGGGAGAATATTTCTGGATGGCCTCAATGCCCGAGAGCACCGAATCGGCTTCGGCAACCAACACAATCCCGGGAAAGTATTTTTCCAAGGTACTGCATAGGTTCTCTCGCCCGTTTTGTTCGTCATCAATTACGATTGCTTTGATTGGTCCCATTCTTTTTTGCTCTAAACATATTGTTCACAAATGTTATTCTTCCTCAATAAATCCGATAGAAACACGGGTGCCGGATGGTTGATTATTTCCATCTGTTAAATCCTCAATCTTTAATTCGTATTGAATTCCTGTCTTCACGGAAAGGAGCAGGAGACGGTCCTGGCACAGCCGGATTCCTTGGCCGTTACCTTTGAGTTCCATTTTACCGGCAGCTTCGCGGCCCACACCGTTGTCTTCGATCACCAGTATAATTTTATCCTGCTCTGTCTGAACAAAGATTTTCAATATCCGGTTGTCCTTTTTAAGGAGAAGTCCGTGCAGGATAGCATTCTCGACAAAAGGCTGAAGCAACATCGGAGGGATAAAAATATCGTTAGGATCGATTCCATTCTGAAGCTCAATAGTATATTCAAAACCGAACCTTAGTTGCTCCAATTCAATGTAATCCTTCACCGAATCAAGCTCTTTACTCAATGCAATTTCCTCCTTTTTGCTGTTATTCAATACCTGTCTTACAAGTGAAGCAAACCTGGAAAGATAAAGGTGAGCCTCATCATTCCGGTTTTTTAGCACCAGGTTTTGAATGGAATTCAGGCAGTTGTACATAAAATGGGGATTCATCTGGGTCCTGATCACTGTGAGTTCAAGCTCCCGCATCCGGCGATTTATCTCTGCCAGTTTAAGCTTTCGTCCCGAAATGCGGCGGTATACCATAAACCCGATCCCAGTCAGGATTAGGATCACCAGAAGAACGATTGCAATTATTTTCAGGATAAGGTCCGAAGGAGTCCCTATGAAATGAGGCCTACTAAGATCTGCAACTGCATTTTGCAATTCAGCAGAACCTGGAATCCGGTTAAAAAGGATGACCCCCTTTCTCCCCAATACGTATTCTGTCCTGTTAGACATAGTCCGCAGCCTATTATGGTTCTTAAAAAGAGTGTCCATGCTGTCAAAGACAATGTGAATATCGGGTAATGAATCCGCTACTGCTTTTAAATCTGTATTTTGGTTGTTTTTGCCGGTGAAAAACCAAACCTCGCTAATCTCCTTTTGATGAGTAGAAGCATTCTTTAAATCGGCAATTTCTTTTGCCAGATTCCCGGCAGTCAGAATCTGATGCATCCTGATAATTACCAATTTATCTGTAATATTCCTGAATTTAATGGTTTTCCCTTGATTATCGGTCAATACATCCAGGGGGAATATAGATCCGGGAGAAAGCTGAGTCTGAAGCTGAAAAATACGTGAGGTTTTTAAAAACCTGGGATTGTTTGAATAAGCTAGTTTATGACGCTCATAGAGGATTTTGGCATTTTCCCATCTTCCCCTTTCGATCGCATTCTCAACCACCATGGACAGATATTCGGAAAGAATGGGTTCAGGGAAGAGCACCTGCCCGAAACTGTATTCCCGCTCGTAAAGATCTGCTGATGAAATCAGATTCGTGGAGGAGTGGCTTATCTTTTCCATAAACGAAGCGACATAACTTTTCAGAAACAGCTGATAATATGCATTATTTTTGGCAATTGTATTACAAACCGGGATTTTCAGCTTATCGGTATAAGTGGTATCATTATGTGTTTTCAGGATTTCGCTTAGGTATAAAAGGGTGTTGGATAGGTCAAGATAGGTTTCAGGACAAATCGTCAATTTAGACTCATTCAGTATCCTGCATGCACTGTCAAAACTGGCTTTTAGAGGTTGAAAGGGGCGGGCTTTCATTCCCTTTGTTTCAGACATTATTAATTTTCCAATCTGCCGGGATACCCGGTTTTCATCAGCCCCAACTCCACGGAAAGTGGTCTTGCCTGAGTCGGATGAATTGTTGATTTCAACTTCCAGGTCATCCCCGGGATTTAAATTCAGATTAAATGGGTTGGTAAAATTCGGCAATTCAGCACTAAAACTGATATAGCACCCCTGGGATTGGTCCAAATGTGACTGAAAATTGAAAATGCCGTGCTCATCTCTTTCCAGTTGAACGGATTTAAAATCACCGGAAAACCGATCAAACCAGGTCAGATAGATAAACTTTTGATTGTTAACCGGATCGTGATTGGTAATCCTGAGTGCAGTATTTGAATTTTGTACTTCGCTTTTCTCATAAGTCCCCTTTTCAGTTCTTTCCTTCACTTCACCTTTTTTCGAAAATTCGGGAATCATTTTCTGGTAATAGGTTAGATTTCTTTGCCCCGATCTATCCCGAAGATTGCTTAATACCTTTTCAAGGATCAGTCCAGACGATTTATCAACTACTAATTTGCGGTAAGTGTGTTCCTTATTGTCACTTTCAGTTAAATGGGAATCCCCGGACATATTTTGCCAGATCACCCGGTAAGGAAGTGGTGAGAAGAAGTTATGAAAACGGGTGCTAATGGTCTGTTTGGTGTCCAATGTTGAATTAGTATCTTCAAATAAAATGCCAATTTCAGACTCGATATCCTTCTGGTCCAATTCGCCCAGATCTGGATCGAGACTTCCTGAATTTTTGGTTTTCCCATATTCGCTAAAGTCAAATTCGGAAGCTTTGCCCTCTTTTGATAGCTTAAAGGTTACCGGAATATAGTATCGGTTTATAAAAACGAGGGGATTTCGGTAAGAGGTCAAATAGCCGGTCTCAAAGACCTCCTTTTCCTGCCATTCTCCGTTTTGGTTAATTTCCTGAACTACATGCATTAAATAACTGACATTTAATCTTACCGTATAGCGGTTTTCTTTAGGGTCATAATTTGTTGCGGTCCATTCATAGGTTCTTTTGTCGTATTCCCTGCGCGGGTTGGTTTTTGAGGTATCCTGATGATAGATGGTCTCTACCGTATATTTTCTGCCTATTTCAGGATTTATTGGAGTATGATCATCGGCTTTAAGATAACTTCCAACAAACAGGGCAAAACAGAGAAAGAGAACTTTCTTCATAAACGGATATCTTCAGTGATTTAATACCCCAAAAATGGTGATTACAATTATAACCATAATGGGTGAACTATTGAACGGTGGAGTTGACCTATTCTGCGGTAAGTTTTCAGGTGAATTTATAAGAAAGTAGATCGATTAGTGATCGCTTCACTCAAAGTGAAACTATCACTATTCAATCTGAACCCTGAATTCAGGGTTCAATCCAAAGTACTGAATTGTTGGTGTTGTATTCGTTTTGCTCATAAAGCGAATTGTCCGGGTCAAGAATCCATGTTCCGTCAACGATGAATTTATAGGTGTATTTCCCCGGAGCAAGGAAGAGAGGCAGAATCCATTTCTCTCCTTGTCTGGTCATTTTATAACCTTGAGTATTCCAGCCGTTGAAGCTTCCGGATACGATTACTGACTTTGCTTTCTGAAATTTGTTGAGCTCGAAAAGATGGTTGGCTTTCAAGGCTATGAATGAATTTATTTGATCACCTGATTGAGTAGTAATTGGATTCGCCGGGTCGGTAATCCAATCTCCGTCGACAATGAATTTGTATTCGTAATTTCCCGGTGCGATCACGTAGGGTAGCTGCCAGCCCTTTTCAGTTTTGTCCATTACCAGTTCTGCATGATTCCATCCGTTAAAACTTCCCGTCAGAACAACTTCCCTGGCTTTGGAATACCCGTCAAGTTTAAACAAATAGGGTTCTCCGATTCCAATTAGAGAATTGAGATTCCCGTCTCCATCTTTTCGTACGATCGGATTACCCGGGTCAGTTATCCATTGCTCATCTGTGATAAATTTATAGGCATAGGTTCCGTTGCGCAAATAAACTGGCACAGACCACCCATCGTCGGTTTTATGCATGCTTATTCCATCCGGATTCCAGTTGCAGAAATTGCCGGTTACAACCACATTTCGGGCGCCCTTGTAGCCATTGAGTTTAAACAGATGATTGCAACAATAAACGACTGAATTATGTCCGTCTGCGCCATCGTCTTCCCTGAGATTGTTGTTGGGATCTTCAGTCCATTTACCGTCAATAATGAACTTGTAGGTGTATTTCCCGGGTTTAAGATTGATATCTGTTATCCAGCTGTCTTTTACTCTTTTCATTGGATTCAAGGCAGTGCTCCAACCATTGAAACTGCCTGAAAGAAAGATTTTACCTGCCGTTTTAAATGCGGGCAGATAAAATTGTGCCTTGATTTTGTTGTAAGTGAAAACGTAGGAAAGTTTAAAATCATTCACTCCGTAAACGACTGAAACGTCCTCAGTATTACCTCCAAAATTCCTCCATTCATCAATTTCCAGAAAGAGATCATTGATTTTAATGTTTTTATCATTCTTTGAATCAACCGGCTTGGATAATTCAACGATATTTGGTTTTACCTTTTTAACTTTCCATCCTCCATATTCCCCTGTAATAATGGATTTGCCGCTGAAAACCTGAGCAATAAGGGTACTGTCAAGATCAAAAAGTTGCATAAGCTCCTTTTGATCCCTTAAACTCCATTTCAAATTGATTGCAAAGACAAGATGACCGTTTTCGATCCGGCAAATTTTATCCGGACTGAATTGAGCCTGTGTGGAAGTAATATAAAAAAGTCCAATAAACAGCAGGGTAAAACGTACGATTGTCTTCATTTTTCTTCTTTTTTAGTAAAACGAATACCAAACTGTTTCTTTACAAAATTAATACAAATAGTACCCTGTACGAGAAAATTGTAGCCCAGGATTCCGTTAATCTTTGTGTTGTAGGCCTCACTTAAGGCATCAAGGTTAGAAACGATCGTCTCCATTTCGCTGATGTGTCTTTCGCCGATCGAAAAATCGTTCATGTGTCCAAACAAAACCTCAGATCGTGCTGATCCGGCTCCTTTGAGGGTGGAGCGGCGTGTGATTGTTAGTGTATTCAGAATGTTTTTATTTGAATCACTGCTGATTGCATTTGTTTCGGCACCGGTATCGAAGCAGAAATTAAGATTTTTACCAGCTATTTTCCCTTTTAAAAAAAGAATATTGCTGTTTGTTTCGAACTTCTGGAAATAGCTGGCCTTAAATTCAGAGTTTGCTTTATTCTTCCTTTTGCCATCCTTATCTATTCGTATAAGAACCAGCTCATTATTCCTTGCATCAATTACAATTTCAAGGTTTCTCATCATACTAAATCCAAGCAATCCCAATATTTTAAAACCCCGCCGGTTTTCGATATGCCCCAGATCTGTGACATCTGCCTTGATGTTTTTATAGGCTATCTCCGAAAATTCCAGCTTCCCGATTGAAATTTGCCCGACAACCCCAACCGAACCAGTGATTCCGTTAGAAACAGCTTCGCCGGATTTAAGATAATTCCTGAAATAGGTGCTATTGAGAACCAGTCCGTTGGCACCGGTGTCAAAGACCAGATTTCCAATCTGATCATCTACTTTTGCTTCAATCAGGAACAATCGGCCGGCCCTTTTAAGTGGTATGACCACCGAATCTGAACTTAAACTGAAATCTGGCGAATAGTTAGTCGACTGATAGGTAGAATACGGGTAAATTGGGAAATAAACGGGACGGTAAATGAATGGTACCTGATCCGGATGGACAAATGAGCAGGTTAGCATGAAAGCACAAACGGGAAACAGGATGTTTAATATATTGTATTTAATCCGTCCCGGCTTCATCAGTTAAATTTTGGACTAAAGTAATTATTTATGTTTAGAATTTTATTAATCTCTGTTTTAGCGTTCCATGAGTTATCCAACAAGCTTTTCCCTGCAATTGTGGCAGAGGTGCAGTTTTTTTTGGTCCACATCTTCCAGATAGGTGCTTGATCTCATGACACAAACGGGGTTTTGGCAATGAATTAAGCCAAAAGTGTGACCTATTTCATGGATGACCTCTTTTTTTGCACGTTCAATGAATAACAGATCGTTTTCCGGCATGCCATACCGTTCATTATTCAGACGGTAAAAAGATGCAATTCCGCTGTTCCCGTTTAGGAATGCCTGGCCAAAAATGAAGGTAAGGATAGGAATAAAAAGGTCTACATTAAATATTCCAAGAGTTTTAAATGAATCTGTAACATGTAGTGAATCAACAAGATTTAGAAGATTATTACCATTGTACTGGTTTCTTGCCGGATCATAATACTCGCCCAGATCAATCCGTCCTTCTCTGAGATTCACCGCATAACCAAATTCCAATTGAACTGCCCTGGCGATTTGGTCCAGAAAATCCTGCTGGGGAAAACCAAAAGAGAGTAACGTAATGGTTGGCAGACTCATTGGTGAATAGTTTGTTTTTAAGGAGACGGAAAAAAACAATCAAGTTGATCTATACCCGGACCACTCAAATGTGGTATTATACTGAAATCTTACTGATCTGTGGGTTTTAAATCGTATTTCTTAATTTTATTGTACAACGTCACCCTGTCAACCTTCAACGCTTTTGCAGTACGTGAAATATTCCAGCTGTATTTATGAAGAATCTGCAGAATAAAGGCCCGTTCAAAATCATCGAGACTTTCAGTTGAACTATTTACGATAGATTTTTCCAGCGGGAGATCTTTTAGTGAGATCCGTTTTCCGTCGCCAACAACAATGGCTCGTTCAATCATATTTTCAAGCTCACGGATATTTCCGGGATAGTTAAACTCTTGTAGCCTTTTCAATGCTGTTGGATCAATAGCTGCAGGTGGTTTGTTCATTGACAGGCAATATTTTTTGATGAAATAGTCGACCAGGAGAGGAATATCTGCAATACGATCACGCAATGGCGGGATGTGAATATTTACTACGTTCAGCCTATAGAAGAGATCTTCCCTGAAAGTCCCTTGTTCAACCATACTTTTAAGGTCTTTGTTGGTTGCGCAAATCACCCTGAAATCGGAATAGATCTCCTTGTTCCCACCGACACGCATAAAGGTTTTTGATTCCAAAACGCGTAACAACTCCACCTGCATTTTAGTTGAGATAGTGGCAATTTCATCAAGGAAAATAGATCCGCTGTCTGCCATCTCAAACCGCCCCTTGCGATTGTACATGGCCCCGGTAAAAGCCCCCTTTTCGTGACCAAATAATTCGCTTTCCAGCAGACTCTCGGTCAGTGCGCCGCAATGAACACTGACAAAGGGGAAAAATTTTCGCGGCGAATTAGTATGAATTGCCCTAGCCACCAACTCTTTTCCTGTTCCGCTTTCCCCACTGATGATCACCGAAGAATTGGTTTGAGCGACACTTTCAACCTCCCTGAGCAGGTTTTTCATGGCATCACTCTCACCAATCAGATCTTCAACATTCTCAAGGGTGATTACTTTTTTCTTCAGGGTTTCATTTTCGTCTTCGAGTGATATTTGTTTGGTGGCATTTCGGATCAGATGTGTGAGGTCATCCGGATCAAAGGGTTTGGTCACATAATCATAGGCACCGTCTTTAAGGGCCTTAACTGCAGTGTCGACTGTAGCAAAAGCGGTCATTATGATGATGATGGATACGGGTTTAATCGATTTTATCCTTCGGAGCATCTCAAGCCCGTCCATACCGGGCATTTTAATATCTGCCAGGATAATGTCAAACTGGTCAGATTCGAGAAGGGTGAGCGCTTTTCGGGCATTTTCTGCCGTTTCAACCCGGTATCCGTCTTCAATAAACCAGTTATAGAGCGAGTCACGAACAGATTCTTCGTCGTCGACGATTAAGATGGAAATTTTTTTCGCCATGAACTATTTTCTCATTAAGTTTTAATCAAGGGTAAAGTTACAGAAAAGGTAGTACCATGTCCGGGTTCTGATTTCACCTGAATCTTCCCTTTGTGGTTTTGAATTATTCCATGAACAATAGCGAGTCCCAGCCCTATGCCACTAACATTTGTCTTGGTGGAAAAGAAAGGTTCAAAAATATGCTCAATATCGCTTGGATCGATTCCCTGCCCGTTATCAATGATTTCAAAAGTAACGTTTTCTTCATCCTGATTTTTAGTTTTGATCGTGATCTCACCATTTTCGGTCACAGCCTCAGAAGCATTCACAAGCATGGCTATGCAAGCCTGTTTGATCTGGTTGGGACTGCAATAAATTAAATCGGATGCGGCAGTAAGTTCAGTTAAAAACTTGATATTGGCAATTTTGATTGGATGCGACATCAGTTCATAGGTATCCTCCAGAATTTCATGCAAATGCTTTGGCTCAAAATCATTCTGGTCCTTTCTTGAAAAATCCAGCAGACCCTTGACGATATCGCCGCAACGTTTCGTTTCATTTTCAATTAGTTTCAGGTGTTTGAGCATCGATTCCCGCTTGGAGGCATATAATTCAGGATTGCTGACCTGTTTTTGCAATAGCTTGGCATAAATCAGGATTCCGGACAGCGGGTTATTTATTTCATGAGCCACTGAAGAGGATAATTTTCCCAGTGAGGCGAGCCTTTCAACATGCATCAATTCATGTTGCGCAGCCCCAAGTTCCTCTGATTTTTTCTGAACCTTATATTCAAGCTGTTGTGACCAGTTTTCCAATTCAATTGAAGCGGTATGGAGGTTGTCCAACATATCATTAAACGCCTGGGATACCATTCTCATATCATCCAGCTGATTCGGTTTGATTTCGACACGGGTACTTTTATCCCCGTTGGCGACAGCTATACTCACTTCTATTAATGCATTGAGTGGATCTTTTATCTTTCTCCTGGTAAAAAACAGCAATACCAGCACGAAAACTCCAGTTGCAAAGATGGCCAGAAGGAAGAACTCGATGGAGGATTTCTGAATAGCTGCATCCTGAGCCTCCAGTGGGATTTTAATCACTAATGATCCCAGTAATTCCTCCGATTCCTTATGAGCGTGACAGGAACTCACAGAACAGGATTTTTCATTTAAAATCGGCGATTTTATCAGTAAATGCCTGCTTCCGTTATCATTGACATTCATCTCGCAATCGCTGTTGACATTGATTATTTTATATGTTTTCTCTTTTTGGGAGAACATCGATTTGATATTGGGATGGCAACTTTTGCAATTCGGATCGCTGTGTTTGCTGCTCGTATCCGTATCTGATCCAAATGATGAATAGACGAGGTCTTCGTCGCTGTCATACATGTTCACCTCATCTATTCCGGGCAAGGTATTGATAATGTCGAGTGTGTTTCGCAATGAACTTTTATCATTCTCGAGCATCGAATGATATAATGCCCCCTCAACGATTGAACCGATATTGTTGCCATTCTGGCGGATGAGGGTATTCAGGTAATGCTCATTCACCGACTTAAAAATAAGGCTGAATGAGACGAAGAGAAATACAGACAGGTAGGTGATTATCAATACGACTCTGCCGTAAATGGAAGACCTGAATTTAACGTAATTATTAAGTATTACGTTTCCTGTTTTGGTGGTGTTTTTTTTTCTGAAGAACATCTGTTCAGCTTGTTAGCAAGTGTTTCCATTCACCTGCAAATTACAAAAAAAAACTGTTGCCTTGACAACAGTTTTTAAAATTAACAAATTCCAAAGAAAAGTCCATTTATCTGATTGTAAAAAGGAGTAATTCCCACTTTTACAGATTATACGGATTGTCTTCAACTATTTTTTGACATCCATGAATTTTGTCTGGAAATCTTCCCAGATTTCCGGGCCAAGTTCTCCGAGTATTCCATCTCTCAGCACTCCCCCATCCTGTAAAACCATGATAAATGCAGGAACATGAAACCTGACTGCCGCTTCAAAGAAATCCCTTAATCTTAAATATTCGTCTTTTAACCAGGTTGAGTACTTTTCGGCCATATTCATGAACTGGATTTCGAGTAACCAGTTTGTAGGCTCAACCGTATAGATCCATCCATCTGTAAAAGGAGCGGAATTAAGCAAACTTGAATTATCGAATAATTCCTTGTTTTGAGCGGTTATTGTTCCGGTAACCGGGGAATAGATTCTCAAATGTTTCCCATTTTGAATGATTGTGAGCAGATGATCTCCTTTTTTAATTTTATCACCCGTATTTTTCATCACAACCCGGGTAAGCGGACCTGTAACATGTTGCAGAAAGTCGTCTATTCCGATTTTTACAAGGCCATCTTTTTTCATAAATGCCCATGTATGAGTTTGATCAAAGTAGAGTCCCCGTGGAATTGCAATATTTTCCTCATTAACCACTTCTAACAGAGTCGAAGTAAACCTGGCTCCGACTTTTTCCTGCGTCCTGACACGACGAAATACGAATTCTAATGCTACAACAATAACTCCGATAGCCAGAATGATTAAAATCCTAATGATTAAAAACGGATTGGTTTCAGTTGGTGCACTTGCATATACCTGAGGTTCAATAATTTTATCAAGCTGAGATTGTCTTTCATTGAGAACCAAATCATTATAACCATTACTGCTTAAAAATCGCTGTCCATCAGTCAGTACCCAATTTAAAAATGAGAGTTGGATTGCACCTTTTGGCTTGACTGAAGAAACGGAGTAAATTTTTCCGGATAATGGCTGGGGGTATCTTCCGATCCATACCCCGCGTGAAAACTCCTGGAGATTGTAATAGATAGCTTCGGCATAATCAATCCGGCCATTTCCGTTTTTATCAATAGGGACAAGCTTAATGTGAGCAGCCAGATTTTTGTTTTGTGGATCTGTGGCTTGAGTCAGTCTGCAGAAACCAAATCCGTTTGGATCATTTTGGATAGCGGCAATGAGTTCAGCTTCGCTGGCAACCTTAATGCCGGCCGGGGCAGTCTGTTTGGTTCTGGTGAAATTTGAAGCAGCAGCAGTTAACTCGGGATCATTCACAAAATAGTAGTGCACCGGTTGCTCATTGATATTTTGGGCGTTTGCAAAGAGCATTCTCCAATTTGGTTTTAAGGGAGTTTCCATAAGTCTGGCAATTCCTTCGGAGGTAATCCCCCGTCTGCAAATCTCTGCCGTAAGTGGATTGGATTCATTCATGACGGGAACAATAATATCCCGGGCAACAACCAAATTCCATGTGAATTGATTTTTTACCTGAGAAACAGATTGATCAGAAACAAAGCCAAGGGTTTCACCGGAATTAAGAGATTCTTTAAGATCCATTTCGGCAGTTGTTTTCAGCTCAATTTTCAGTCCGGGATTTAATTTATTGTATTCGCTTATCCATTTTGTCGTAAGCGGGAATAATTCAGGAGAGGAAAACACTTTTAAATTACCCTTTTGGGTATGGATTCTTGCTGTGCCCAATTCCTGACTAAGAACGATACTGTAATTAAACAGTATAATTCCGATGACTAAAAAGATCCTGGTTTTCATGATTTCCCGTTATTAATTGATAATAAGGGATACTCAATTATAATGCCAAGATAAATGAAGAGATTAAGTATATGAATAACAATGGAATAGGTATATGTATGGCTGTTTAATAAATACGATAAG
This sequence comes from uncultured Bacteroidia bacterium, assembly GCA_903923905.1. Lineage (GTDB taxonomy): Bacteria > Bacteroidota > Bacteroidia > Bacteroidales > Prolixibacteraceae > JAAFHB01. Next base: position 61,228 of record CAIXZH010000024.1, on the reverse strand, counting down.
TGTTTAATTAATCAACACTATTTAGGTTAGATATGCCTAAATAATTGATATGTAATGATATAGATCAATTGTGTATAATCTTTACAGTTGTTGAATAAATCAACACTATTTATCTTTAAGCCTCTCTTTTCCTACTGATTTTCAGAATATTTCAATGAATCCTTAAAATTAAAAGAAAATAAGGTCCGTTTCGAACTATATTACAGGATGATATGTTTATTAGACTTGAAGCCTAAGGATAAACTTGTTTTATGTAGGTTTTATGAAAGCTATTCGATATTCAATTAATTAACTAAATTATTTTCAGATGGAAGCAACAGATAATGCGCTAAACTGGTTTGAAATTGCAGTGAATGATCTTTCCAGGGCTAAGAAATTCTACGACCAGATTTTTGGTATTGAAATGGACCAAAGGGATATGACGGGAATGGCCATGGCATTTTTCCCTACCGATGATTCTACCGGGAAAGTGTCGGGAGCTTTGGTGCAAAGCCAGATGCATACTCCCTCCGCGACAGGTTCATTTATATATCTGAATGGAAATCCTGATCTTTCTCTGGTTCTGGACCGGGTGGAAGCAGCGGGAGGTCAGGTGCAAATGCCAAAAACCTTTGTCAGTAATGAAGTGGGTTATATGGCCTTTTTCATCGATACCGAAGGGAATAAAGTGGGATTGCACTCATACAAGTAATCTGTTTTTTGCATTTCTCATAAAATCCGGGAAACGGCCCAAAATCCGCTCTGTTTCGGGATTGGGTAAAATGGTAATTCCTAACACGCGGAGTGAAACCTTTTGGCCTTTTCACTCCGGATTATAGCATTTCTCCATATGACTTATTCTGGTGACTTAAATTAACCCTCTTCCGGACTTGAAATTCCGATTTTCTCACCATGTACTGGGGCGATGTTTTAACCGGCAGCTGTAATATCCAATTCGGCTGAAAGGAATAATAATACTTTTAAGGAAAAGGGGAGCGGGATCATCTCCATCCATTAGGGAATCGGATTATGGTTGAACATAGGCTCTCTTATTTATGAAGCTTCGGTCGGTTTATTTGGTGGAATATTTTGGTTTTCAAAGTTTTGAGCATAAATGTTCGCGGAACCAATACTGACCAGAATCAGGATTAAAACAGAACTTAATATTTTAGTGCAGGTAAATTCTTAAGCGTTTTCCTCTTTTACTTTCTTTTTCTTCCCCTTTTTGTACAATCCGGTCTTTTTCAGCCAACTTCCAGCCATCAGTGCAGCACCTGGAAGTCCGGGATGAATACCGTCGGGGGCCCAATAATGGTCGGGTGCACGTTTTGTCGCCTTGTCGTACATTGTTTGGAAGGGGACGTAAACTGCCTTAAACTCTGTGGCTAATTGTTTGGTGGCTTTCCGGTATTCGTCAAACATCGGATACCATTGTTCCGGTTTGATTGCTCCGCCACCTTTGAGGGTATATGGTTCGCAAATAATCAATTGAACATTTGGCAGTTTTGATCGGGTGTAATTTAGCAGTTCCCTGTAATCTGTTACAAATTTCTGGAGTGTTCCATTATATTTGCCATCCAACGTATGCCAATAATCATTTACACCTACCAGGATGCTGATCACGTCAGGGTTCAGTGCGATACAATCCTCATCCCATCTTTCACGCAACTGGAAAACCTTATTTCCACTCACACCGCGATTGAATATTTTCAGGTTTTTTTGAGCGAATTTTTCGAGTAAATGACCCGATGCGAAAAGTGCATATCCCTTGCCAATGGCATCTGCATTATTCGGATCCCCTTTTTTACGATCCCTACCTGCATCGGTAATGGAATCGCCCTGAAACAGGATGACTGCATTTTCTTTAAGAACTAACGCTTTTCCTTTTGACCTTGGTTTTTTCTTTTCTGAACCGTGGGCCAACGATGGAATTAATAATGCTCCAGCCCCTGACAGAGCCGCCGCTTTTAAAAAGTTTCTCCTTGTATTTTCCATTTTGTGATCTGGTTGATTCTGAATATCAAACGATTAATCTATTATTATTGAATTTTGAGAAGACTTAAATTTCTGTGTTGCAATTTGCAATTTATATTTTAAATTCCTAAGTGATTTTCCTGTTTATTCTCCCAATACCTTATTGCTGCCTCAATATTTACACCGCTTTCCCATGGACGGCATTTACATCCCATTGCCTTTCCTGAATTGTAATATTCCACCCAGGATCCCGAGTCATCCCGAAGATTCATCATTCTCAGAAATATCTCATCTTTCAATTTATTATCAACTGCTACCAGTCCGTCCAGGAAAAATCCATAATCAGAACCAAGGATTACATTTTTCTCAGAAACATTACCTGTATTATGATAGTATTTGATCACCCGTTCAATCAATCGCTTTTTCTCCGGTGTTGTGAACAAGGTAGAATTGATGTAAAAGGGAAATAAAGAGACGGAAACAATACTAAAGATTTCGGGTTCCGGAACAACAACCATTGAATTATCCTTTGCCATGCAATCCTTGCAAAAATAGAGTGATCCCTTAAAATGAAATACTTCCGAGGCATAACCGCCATGTCCTGGATGGAGACAAACTCCAAATCTGGAGGCGGGATACCGGATTTTTGTCTCCCTTTCGGGATTGTTGGTAAACAGGATTCCATTTTGAAAGAAGTTCTTGCGGTAACGGTCGGCACACTCCTGAACAGTTTTCTTCAAATCAGCTGCTTTTTCCGGGTTCCAAAGTTTGTATGTATTCACACAGTTAAGAAACCTTGTTGTGCCTTCAATAAAGAGTAATGTGGCCTCGGCAGACCCGTTATACATGACTTTCCGGGGTAAAATTCCCCCTGCAATGTAAGTTTCATCCCCATTAAATGGGAGCATGCCATCCACCAGATTTCTTTTTTGGGCATCGATGGCCCATTCCAGCATAGGCAAAATCTTACCTATAAATGGAAGGTCATTCGTTTTTGTATAATAATCCATGGCCTGCAAGACAAGGTAACCGGTGATTTCCACCTCATCATTCTCGTGACGATGAAAAATATTTGGAAAGCCGATTGCCTGGGCATTTTTAATAAATCCTGACTGGTTCCAATTTTGATAATAAAACTCCAGAATTTTTTTTGCTTCTTCATAATGTCCCATCGCAAGGAATCCACGCGAAACACCATACTGATCGCGCACATATCCCATGTGATAATCATGACCAGCTAAAACTCCTCCGTCCGCCCCCTGTTGCGATTTAATTAAAACCGAAACATCATCAACCGCATTTTGAATGGTAGAATCATTGATCTTTCTTGTAATCTTCTGATGAAAAATGGAGAACTTCTGCCATTGCTTTTTATTCAGAAACATTAACGAATCAATAGAAATTGAATTAAGTTGTTTTGTGTGTTTATCCAACTCATCAACAGATTCACCTGCAATAACAAATAATATGCTTTTGCCAGGCAGAAGTTTTAATCTTATTTTCTTTTTGGTTGAGTCAACGGGTGAAAATGTTGCATTTCCGCTGAGCATAAGCCGATAATACCTTCCTTTGGGCGGCAAATATGAAAACATCAGCGGCACACTTTTCTGAACCTCAACCAGATATGTTTGATTAGTCTGGTTAGTGGATGTTTCTTTTTCAGGGATAACAGATACCAGTGAACTATAGTTTTTATATCCCTGATCGGGGTTTACCTCCAAATCATAGGTTACTTCAGCTGTGGTAGATATCTCCCGGATGAATGATCCTGCCAGGGAACTGATAAAATCGGTTTCAGTTGAAATTACCGATCCTCCACGTATAATTTGGTGATTCCAAATAGCTGTTCCGCTAATTCTTTCTGAGGATGTGCTATCAGTTCCAGAAAGCGTTACCCGAAGGATGGATGGGGTGGAATATGGTGCACCAAAAAGCTGTAGGATATTTGATCCTTTTCCGTAAACACAGATATTTCCATCTCCTATAGCATGAACTCCTTTGTTAGTCAGGTTTTCAGCACCAATAGCTGAACTGAAACTGACAAATAATACCAGGATGATGATAAACTCACTGATTTGAATGGGGAAAACCATATTCTATTATTCTGTAAATGAATAAATTAATAGTTGAATTTTTGCATGTTCAATTTTAAATTGGAATTAATTTGCCATCCTGAAGTTGTAAATACCGGAACCGACCTTACAATAATATTGTCCCCAGGAAGATTTTAGAACATTTATTTTCTTGCCGTTTTCTGAGACTGATGTTCCCTTTTTTGTCGGAAAATAAATGATGGCATCTGTATTTGACGGAATCTCCACCTTCATTTCAAGTTCCTCGTTTCCCTTTTCCCATTCACTTGCGATCAATCCATACTGACATTGGTAACTTGATTTTACCCAGGTAAGGTCACCAACTATTTCAGGCCTGATGATGATATGTTTGAATCCTTCACTTCGTTCATCCTGTTTAATTCCCCCAAGCCCGGTATAAAACCACTCCATAATGTGTCCGAGCATCAGGTGATTATTCGATACTTCCTCGAGTGCAGGCCATGACTCTGTCAAAGCCGTGGCCCCTTTCTTCAATTGAAAACCATAACCCGGAACATCATTCCTGAAGTTCATATCAAACAAAAGCTGAGACCCGCCACCTTCTTCAAGTGCTTTCACGAGAAAATGAAATCCTATATCTCCGGCAGTTAAGGTTTTCCCCGATTTGTTTATGGACTCAACAAGATTATTGAAAACGTCTGTTTTCACTTTTTCATCAACTAATCCTACGCACAGCGGCATAGCCATGGCTGTTTGGCTTCCTGTTGAGTAAACTTTTGTTTTTGGGTTGAAGAATTTGGAATTAAAAGCATTCCTTACCTCCGCTGCCAGAGCCTGCATTTCGCGTGCATCGTCTTTTTGGTCAGTTATTTCCATCATTTTACCGAGCAAAATAATATCGTAATAATAAATGGCTGTTGCGGTAAGCGATTTTGGGGTAAGCTGAGCTTCGCCCGGAGCTTTGGGCCCGTAATCAAACCAATCACCCAAGCCATATGAAAGAATATGTCCCTCTGCCTTTGTTCCAAGGTAGGCAACATATTTTTTCATCATTGGCAAAGCCTCCCTCACGACCGAAAGATCGCCGTTCCATTGCCAAAGCATCCATGGGAGGATTACTCCAGCACTTCCCCATTCGGGAGAATCGCGGAAACCACCCTGGAAGGGTACAAATTCTGGCGCGATGTCGGGCACTAATCCATCTGCGGTCTGTGAAACAATCATATCCCGGATTGCTTTCCGGTAAAGGGGATATAAATCATAATTATAAAACATCGATGCTCCCATAAGGTAGGTTTGCTCCAGCCAGCCCAGCTTTTCGCGATGAGGACAATCGGTAACTACACTTTGAATATTACTTCGTATTGCCCAATCAATCAGGGTATAAATTTGATTAAAGAGTTGATTGGAACAACTAAATTCCCCCGTTTTTAAAGCGGAATTGCAGGTGTGGAGCATTTGAAGATCAATAATCTGCGGTTTATACTTGCCTGGTTTTTCCGATGATGGGGCGGCACCTTCGACCATTAAGTACCTGAAACCGTAATAGGAAAATCGGGGTCTCCAGGTTTCGACACCTTCTCCCTTAAGGGTATAGGTATAAAAATATGGAGTGCCGGAAGCCTTTTGATTGATTGTTTTCTCCTTGGTTATCAGTTCTCCCGGTGTAAGTTTAATCACGGAGCCTCGTTTTCCGGTCACCTTAAGTTCGATAATTCCTGAGCAATTCTGTCCAAAATCGTAGAGGAATTTGCCGGAAGCAGGTTGCTCAGTTTTCTTTACGGTTATGTTTTCCCGAACCGTAACCGGATTGTCAGTTTCGGCATTGAGCTCACCGGAGGGACCGGCTGCAACAATTGCAGATTTCCATTTGATGTCGTTAAATCCGGGTAAATTCCAACTTTTCTGTTCCATTCTTGCGTCATAATCCTCTCCTCCATAGATACTTGAAAAAAGGATAGGGGAGAGGTCGCATTTCCAGTCGGTTCCGGAAATAATGGTTGTTGTACTACCGTCCGTGTAATCTATTTTAAGTTTACCGATCATTTTGGGATAGCCATAGGCGATTACCAGTTTCCGGTACCGTTCCCTGTTGATATTGTAAAATCCGTTCCCCACAATTACTCCAATGGCATTCTTCCCCGATTTTAAAAACCCGGTGACATCATAGGTATTATAAAGGCAGACTTTTTCGTAATTTGTCCAGCCGGGAGCCAGGAAGCTTTTCCCGATTTTATGGCCGTTAATTGATGCCTCGTAATGGCCTAATCCACAGATATAAAGCGTTGCATTATTAACTTGTTTTTCAACCCTAAACTCTTTTCTGAATTGTGGGACGACACTTCGTTTAACTGCCTTGGGTCCTAATTCTTTTCCGTCACCATGTACACCCGGAATAACTCTCAATGATTCCGGAAGATTTTCAAAGCTGATCCATTGTGCTTTATCCCAGTCTTTTGCTGTAAGAAGCCCCATTTGCCAGGTGGCTGGTTCACTCCAGGGTGATTCCTTTCGCGACTGGCTGACAATTTTTACTTTCCAATAATATTTCCGGTCAGCACTTAGTGGAGTTCCGGAATATTCAACTTGCACCGACTGATCTGATTTTACTGGTTTTGAATCCCAGATGTTCCCAATATTATTTTGAAGTTTTTCAGGACTGTCAGAGACAAGGATATGATAGGAAACTTGCCGGATATCTCTTTCTGAAGATTGGATTTCCCAGCTTAAATGTGGATTCTGTATGTTAATACCCAGAGGATTGGTCCTGGAATCGCATTTTAAGTTTGTGACTGATACTGGATTCTGAGCGTTGACAGAGAAAACCCATAATATTGCCAGGCATTGAAATAGATACTTTAGTCCGGTCATTTCAGATTAATTAGTTTGTTGAATATTTTATCGGAGACTTTAAATGCGGTTCCATGACGGGTTCCATCGGGAAAAATTACCCGATCGGATATGTCTTCCCAATCTTTCATGTTTTTTGACCTTACTGCTCCATAATGATGATCCCTGTATTTATCAAAATAAACGTACACATAATCGCCAATTATGACGGAACTTGGTCCCTCAGCCCAGTATTTTCCCGTTATGGGAGCAGATACATCAATTGGGTAGGGGCCTGATGCCGATTTCGACTGGGTCATCCGGATATTTTTTTCGGGCGGATTTGGATTTTCATTCTTTAGAAACATATAAAATGAGTCTCCTTTTGAAAGGATTTTGGCGTCAATCGCGCTAAAATCTGGATTGAAAAATAGCCTGGTTTGACTAAAATTTTTAAAATCTGTGGTAGTAGTGTAATAGATCCTGTGATTCCACCCTTTTTCGTGTTCAGAATCTGCCACATCAGAATGTCTCCCGGGAATTGTGGTGGCCCAGAAGATGATATAGTTTTTATTCTGAGGATCATAGACCATTTCGGGAGCCCAGCAATTCTTGGCTGTTGGCTCCCTGGCCATTACCGGGATCGTTTTTTGTACCGACCAGTTAATCAAATCTGCCGATGATGCGTAGCCGATCTGGCGATCTCTCCAGCTGCTCGTCCAAACCATATGAAATATTCCGTCTTTCCCGAGCAAGATAAAAGGATCACGCATCAGTTTATCCGGACCAACTGTCGGAGCAACCAGGGGTTTTCCTCCGTTTAGTGCTTTCCATTTCAAACCATCATTGCTGTATGCTAGGTGTAATCCATCCTGACCATTATCGGTAAAGTAAGAAAACAGATAAACAGATTCCTGTGCGTAAGTATGAAAAGATAGCAAAGATAAGATTAGAAAGAGGCACTTCATTTTTGGAAATTTAGCCCGAAAATACAAAAATAGTTGACATAATCCAGAGAGAGGTTTAGCTTGGTTTTTTTATTTTACGACAATGGTCTTAATATTTACAAATTCCCGTATGCCGACAGCTGATAATTCGCGGCCATAGCCACTTTCCCTGATGCCGCCAAACGGCATTCGTGGATCTGATTTTACAAAGTCGTTCACAAAAACACAACCTGCTTCAAGCCCCTTTTCAGCAAGCTGCTTTCCTTTGGTCAAATCAGCCGTGAAAATTCCGGCACCCAATCCAAAGACCGTATCATTGGCAATTCTGATAGCCTCTTCCTCTGATTTAACGCGGAATAAAACGGCCACAGGTCCGAAAAGCTCCTGGTAATAAGCCGGCATCTCAGGAGAAACATTGGTCAGAACCGTAGGTGGATAACAGGCTGCTTCACCTTCCGGGATATATCCTCCGAGTAAAATATTGGCTCCTGATTCACTGCTTTTTACGACCTGTTCGTGCAGTTCATGGCGTAAATCTTTCCTGGCAAGCGGACCTATTGTCGTTTGCGGGTTCAATGGGTCGCCAAAAGTGGCCAAACGCATTAACCGAAGAAATTCCTCCTCAAAAGCGTCGTATATTTTGTCTGCAACTATAAATCGTTTGGCACCTATGCAGCTTTGTCCGGCATTGAGAAGACGGCTGGTCACACATAATCGGGCGGCTGTTTTAATATCTGCGTCCTCGAGGATCAGGTAAGGATCACTTCCTCCCAATTCAAGAACCGATTTTTTCAACACTGAGCCTGCAGCAGCGGCAACCGATTTGCCCGCCGGTGTGCTGCCTGTTAACGTAACTGCCTTAATTAATGGATTTTCGATTACTTCATTAACCCTGGATGAGCTAATCAGCAAGGTTCTGAAGACATTCTGTGGAAATCCGGCTTCGCTAACCAGCTGTTCAATAGCCAGGGCACAACCGGAGACATTAGCTGCATGTTTCAGAACGCCGGTATTTCCGGCCATCAGTGCCGGGGCCAGAAATCTAAAGACTTGCCAGAAGGGGAAATTCCACGGCATGACAGCCAGTATCGTCCCGATGGGCTGATACGAGATATAGGATTCGGCAGCCTCAGTCTCAACGGGTTCACTTTTCAGAAACGTTCCGGCATTATCGGCATAATAGGAGCAAACCAGTGCGCATTTCTCAATTTCCCCAATCGCTTCGCGTAAAACCTTGCCCATTTCTGCAACCATGATTGCGGCAAGCTCCCCTTTTTTCGCAAGCAATTTGGCCTGAAGGTTTCTCATCAGCATTGACCGTTCTTCAAAACTTTTAAGTTTCCATTGTTGAAAGGCCTGATCTACCTGACTGAGGATTGTATCCACCTCGCCGGAACTGTATTCCGGATAGCTTTGAATGATTTCGCCTGAATATGGATTAATGGATCGCATAACAAGAATTTTATTTCAAAAATAACGCTAATCAGTGACTTTTAATCCTTCATGATTCCAAAGAAGTATCTTTGCAAAAAGATAATTAATCCATTGCGCTATTTTATTCATATTGCCTATAACGGGAATAACTACCAGGGGTGGCAGAAGTTGCCCGGGATAATTAGTGTTCAGCAGGTTATGGAGATGACACTCAGTCAGATCTGTAAAGAACCGATCTCAATTGTGGGTTGCGGCCGGACTGATGCCCATGTCCATGCGAGCCAGTTTTTTTTTCACTTTGACCTCGAAAGAGCGCTGGACTTTGATTTGTTGTTTCGGCTCAACAAATGTCTCCCCCACGATATTACCGTTTTTGATGTTATTCCAATGGAGGGGATGCCCCACGCCAGATTCGGTGCAATTCAGCGAAGTTATGATTATTTTATTCATACTCAGAAAGATCCGTACCTTTTAGGATTGAGCTCTTTCTACCCGTTGCCTGATCTGGATTTCGGCAAAATGAGCCTGGCAGCCGGCCTTCTCACCCAATACAATGATTACTGCTGTTTTTGCAAGTCCCCGCTTAAGTATGACCATACAATTTGCCATGTATCCGAGGCGAAACTTTTCACCAATACTCAAAATACCAGATTACGGTTTCATATCTCCTCGAACCGGTTTTTGGCCGGGATGATCCGGATTATCATGGGAAAATTGCTGGAAGTTGGGAATGGGGAACTTTCGGTTTCTGATTTTGAAAACTATCTGAAAACCAGGGAGACCCCAAAAACGATCATTCCTGTATATGCACAGGGGCTCTATCTTTCAAAAGTAACCTACCCTTTTCTGTATCTTCCCAACAGGTCGGTTTTTAGTGATGGACTGAATAGGGATGTTGATTTTCAGATTTGACGTACATTATGAGCCAATTCGCGTAAACATATTTTTATTATAATTTACGCATCTTAATTAGTAAATCCCTGGCTGTTCCATTCACTTCGCATTTGTTTAATATGCTCGTTAAGTTTTTCACCTTGCTCCTTACTGATAGAGCCCTTATACTTATCAGACAATTTAGGCTTTGAATCAACAATGGTTTCTTCCAAAACCTTTATAAGATGTAGTTCTTCCATCTCGTGTAAAAGTCCGGCAGCTTTTTGATTGGTAAGTTGGATAAGCATTAAATTTTCCAGTGTTCCTATCCCAATACATTAAAAATTAACTTAATATGAAAAAACAAATTTACGTTAATTGGCATGCAAATACTAGACCATTTGAAATAATGTTAATTGATTCTGACAATCTTGCTTTTTCTTAAAATCCTTTCTTGGGAGCACTTTCTATTTCCTCTTTGGCTCTCGAAATCTTATCCCTGTTTTTTCCCCAAATAAACTGATAACTTAGTTTAAAGCTTAGAGGGAGAACTGACATTTTAATATTTCCCTGGTTATGCATCGAAAGGTTCGTTGAGTTGATGTCGGATCCCTGGTAGATAAACGATTTAGTAAAAGGAATTATACTTACGATCCCGATTTTTAATCTTTGTTTGAAGGTTTTCTCAATGGACAGAAAATAGAGCGCATCACTATAGGAATTGCCCTGAACATTGTTTCTCGGTGTGGCGTATTGGAAAACAAAAGTTAACGACAGCTCCTTCTTTAAAGAAAAAATAGCGGATAGACCTGATTCAAAATCGTGGTTAAGCCGGTTATTCACCCCATTTTGTTTCGCAAACTGGTTGCTGACTGTGTAGGTGTCAAACAAGCGCAGAAAGGGATTTAAGGTAGCGATGCCTAGTTTTAAGGATCCCAGGAATTGCACCCCATACTGATGAATCGCCCCAAGGTTTTGCCACTGGGTCATAAAAGCGTTGGTGTCATTTATAAATGTCAGATTATTAATAACATCGATTGATTTATTATAGAACAACCTCGTGGCGATATAATTACTGCCGAATTGGATTGAATGTTCAACGGAGAGGCTGTTCCTGAATTCAGGGTTAAGAAACGGATTCCCTTTACTTGCAGAATATGGATCGCTAATTGAAGTATACGGATTTAACTGAAAAATCATAGGCCGGCTGATCGAGCGGTTGTAAGAGATGTTTATAAACCGTCCGGGTGCAAGACTATATCTGAACAACGCATAAGGAAGAAATGACACCGCCGGATTTGTGAAACTATTTTTAAGGGTCGATACCGATTTTTCAATGCGCAAGCCTGCATTCCAGTCATATTTGGAGGTTTTAAATGTGACCTTCCCGTAAGCGGCAATTATATTTTCATGATAGACAAAATCGGTTGAATTTTTGTCCAGCAATTTCTGAAATTTTCCTTTTACCCCACTACTGAAGTTCAATTTGTCGGATATAGGTAGTGTGAAATCTATTTTTATACTGGTCGCATTCAGGTTTGGTTTTGTGGCGTTAAAAAGGGTATCTGGTCTGTTTCCGGGCCCTTTAAAAATAAAGTTGGTTTTGTTTTCAGCCTTCAGGTAATAATTGCTCAGGTCAATTGTCAATTCCTGACCTGCCTTATCAAAGAGGTGTTTGTAATACATTGAATAAAAAGTACTCGTGTTTTTGTCCGACTCTACCTTAGTCGCCTCCCAGTTATTGTTGGTGCTGCCACTAAATTGAGCCGCTGCATTCCCATTGTGTTCGTTTGAGTAAGGATTATAGAAAGCGTAAAAATTAAAATGGTCATTCGGACTCAAGAAATAATCAAACCCGTAATGAAACCGGTGTGACCAATCCCTCTGCTTAACAAACTGATTCGATGTAACAGTGTTTCCTTCCGGGGTGCTTAAAAGCTTTCGGAGACTTCTTTCATGAACATCGAAATAAGCTATTTCGCCGTTGTAGGAGGTGTAGAAATTCATTTTTTTAAACCCGTAATTAAAGCTGTAAGTAGGGAAGATATATACCTCTGAAGCTGAAGTAGGTATCTCCATGTTAATCTGTCCGGAAAAGCCGGAATCCCGGTCTTTTTTTAATATAATGTTGATTGCCGCAGTTGCGTTACCATCATAATTTGACGGTGGTGCGCTAAAGACTTCGATTTTCTCTATCTGTTTCGGCATTAGCTGACTAATAAAACTTTTGTCACGCTCCTTCCCATCCACTAAAATCAGGATGTTTTGACTGCCCTGAACTGAAATATTCTGCATAATATCCAGCTGGATGCCGGGAATGAGTTTCAAAATATCGGTCCCGTTATTTGAAACATCTACCATCTTTTTAGTTACAAAGAAGATCGCTTTACCGTTTTCTGATTTCCCTTTTAACCGGTCACCAATGATCTTGGTTTCATTGAGATTGAAAACCTGATCCTGTAAATAGATTACCCCGGCAAATGTCCCCTGCTGGTCAGACACGGCAATGCTTTTGGAGACCTTTTGATAACCGATAAGTGAAACAACAAGGTTATAATCACCCCGTGGAACGGCATTCAGATTAAAAACACCGCTGGTATCGCTCATCGCAGCTGTTACCAGGGTAGAGTCGGATGGTTTGATTAAAGAGACACTGGCGTAAGGAAGCGTCAGGTTGCTTTTCAGGTCGATCAGTTTTCCTGTAATGGATTGTTTTTTCGGGTCTGGAATTCCGGAAATACTGATTATCACAATTGCTAAAAACATTATTTCTATGCCAGCAATCCGTTGCCAAAAAAGACAGATAATTTTTTTCATTGCGTGAATTTTAAAATTGATAACGCAAAGTAATACCTTATCTGTCTGTATTACAATATTATGGGATATATAGTAGGGATTTGTTCCGGGTTGAAAGCTTGTCCGGACTAAAGCTTGAAAAACTGGTATAAAGGGTAATTTTTTGTGATGAGTGGATTACCTAAGCTGTTTTAAAAGTTGATTGAATGCCTGGGTATTTTGCCTGGAAACGGGTATTTCGGCATCGGAGCCAAAGAGTTTCAGGTGATATCCCAGGGTATTGCCATTCCTGGATCTGACTTTCTTTACATTTACGATATAGGCCCTATGAGTTCTCATTATAAAAGGGACCGGAGAAAGCTGTTGTTCTATTTGGGCGATGGAATTGCGGATCACTACTTTTCGGATCTTATCATCGGAATTCAGATGAAAAACTACGTAATTCCCCTCAGATTCTGCAAAAACAAACTGGCTCGGATAAAAGCTGAGTTCTTCTTTTTTTAGTCTGGAACCTATCTGGACCAGTTCTTCAGGTTGCTCGGGTTTAAATGAACCGGAAGCCTGATTATAACTTTGTACAGTTTCGGAGACAAAAAGGTAACGATAATTGGTTGCCGTAAAAAATCCAAGGGGGAAAATTCCAATCAGGAATGCATGTTTAAACGAATCCCAAAAGGTAATCAGGTTCCATCGGTCCCCATGAACTTCCAGAAAAAAGCCAATGAGAAAAATGAAAATACCCATTCCCAAAAGGATAATTACAATGGCCAGGATCTCTTTTAAAATGGTCCATTCCTGCTCAATGGAGAAATAGCGGTTGGCACGCAACAATTTAATCAGGCAAAAAATAAAGAACGAGGAACCGCTCATATAAACGGCCATTGTAGCTTCATAATCCAGGAATCTTGATTCGTGCATTTTAAGCGGATTGTACAAGGTGACAAATCCAAAGCAAAAAATAAAAAATATCAATATTCCGATATATGGTTTATTTAGGATGAAGTTTCGGGGATACTTTTTATTCAAAAAATTATTAACATATCTTGGGTAGGCCCCTGGAATAGAGAACATTATTTTCTCGGTTTTATTTTATGCAAGTTATAGAACTTCAACAATTTAATGGTTTTTTATCAGCCATACTTCCGAAGCAATGGTTCCCCAGCCTCCCGAGTTTCTCCATTGTTCAACGCTTACGCGGTCGCCACGCCCAACATCAGCTGCTCGCTCCAGCCTGATAGTCAGTTCTCCGTCTGCTGTTGCCTGCGCAGGAATGTCATAGGTAAAAAAGTCAGACATCTGCAGGGGTAATTCGACATCCTTGGCTAACAGAATGTTATTTGCGTAGATGCTCTCGGTTTTCTGGTTCATCCGCATGGCATAACGTTCCTGATACCATGGGCGGACCAAGGTAAATCTTATTTTATAGGATGTTTTTTTATCCAGTCCACTGTAATGAAGTGTTAACCCCTGATCTTCATTTTGAGTGTAATGCATCGAACGTTGTGATGGGCGGTTCCCTTCTGAAAGCATTTGTGAGACATAGGGTTGACCATGATCGTAAGGATATCCTATAACAACATGTGGCGCAATATTATACGTTCCAAGGTTGTCGTAAAATCCACCCTCTCCCGGGTTTTCATAATCCACAATCATTGTTAGGAGTTCGTCTCTTTTCTTGGCATCGGCTACTTTTGCCCTTTCAAGTTGCCGCTTCAGCCATCCCAGACCAATGAAATCGTGTTTTAGGTTGTAAAGGCCGTCATTTCTTTCCCCAAATAATGTATTGCTTTCTTCGCCCAACGCAGTGGCTTCTTCTCTTAAGGCAATCATCTCATTTGTTTCTTTCAGGTCAAACCAGTTAAGTGCATCTAATATCGCTTTTTTTGAATCCCCACTTTTAAGTGCTTCTGAGATTAACTTCTCAATCCTGGACTGCAGCTGAATTTGCTGCCCGACATTGAGTTGCGTATATCTGTCTAATACCCCTTTTTGCATATACATACGCCAGCACCAGTCCTGGACAAGAATTTCTTTAGGGATTAGTTTTCCGGCTTGTTTGACGAGGTCGTAATACCGTTTTATCCCTGTTTTTTCAGGCAGTAGTGTACCAGGTTTTTCCTCAATATTCTGTTCCAGGATTAGCAGAGCCTTTGCCATCAATGGCGCGGCTTCGGTTCCAAACCAGGTATTGCAATAGTCGTTTATGACTGCTTCGAGG
The DNA here is from genome assembly GCA_903923905.1 of uncultured Bacteroidia bacterium. Classification (GTDB taxonomy): domain Bacteria; phylum Bacteroidota; class Bacteroidia; order Bacteroidales; family Prolixibacteraceae; genus JAAFHB01. The sequence continues at coordinate 46,124 of CAIXZH010000024.1, read as the reverse complement.
GTTGTTCGGGGTGCCCACAATAGTCTTGCCCACATCCATTGGTTAAAATGGTCATGGTGGCCACTAGAATGAGTAATGTCGCCCACTCCGTAAGGCATCAGGTCATTAAATACCCGGTAATAATTCTGGGGACAGGCGTAAAATGAGAGCCGGTTATATACCATGGTCAGAAATTGATCAGGACGCCTTTCATATATTTCATGGCTCCAGTGAGGCGGCTGATTTCCGTCCCTGTCGGGCCTTGGATACATTTGAACAAACGCGTGCTGGGCATATTTCCAGTGTGTTATTTCATTGTAATAGAGAAGCTTTTGTTGAGGTGGCAACTGATGAAGGATCTCTTTTGGATATAGGCTGTATGGGCCATATCCCGGATAACGGAAGAGATCCATTCGATGGGTTTGCCGGTGTCCAGGCTGCCAGGATGTGGCATCTGAACCTGGTCCATATCCCCATGCCCAGAGCCAGTCACGTGGTTTTTCCTGCAGGTATTTAAATATGGCATTGTCATCGTTGTTGTCGAATTTTTGGTTGGTGAAATAGACTCTGGTTTCAGGGTGGTATTTGTGGACAATCTCAGCCATCTGTTCCACTGTTTTAATAAAAGTAAGTCCATAAGGTTTGCACTTATCGCACTCACATCCACCACCATCGCCACCCCAGAATTTAACCAGGTCGAAGGCTGGGCGGTCCTTGAAATAGTTCTCACACAAATTCAGCATATACTCTTTTGCAGCGGGGACTGAAAGACAGACATATCCTGGTCTGCCAATTGATTCCTTTCCTTCCCAGTCTTTAGGAACTTCTCCAGCGGCCGTATTTGGTCCAAATTCACCCTGTGTCATCAATCCATACGATTTAATGAAATCGAAAGTAGGACCATAACCGGTTGAGAAGATATTTGCACCGGCGAGTGCATAGTCGAGAATAACCCGGTGAAGCTCTTTGTCGCCCCAGGGACGGGCTTTCCCCAGTTCCTTTGAAATATTGCTTTGCTGTACCTGAGTCCCACGGATTTCAAAAGCAGGGGCTGTCCGAACTTCAATATTATCGGGGAATTTAAGTATCCCATTTCGGATGGTAGCTTGACGGAGAAATTCCCCGACAGCATAGAGACATCCGCGTTCGTCGATGCCAGCAGCTACAATTACATCCTTATTGTCCTGTTTCTTAAGTAAAAAACCTTCCGGTCCGGGTTCTAAATCTGATAAAGGAGGAATGTGCTCTTTCTTTAACCACGAACTTATTCCTTCATCGTTTTTGGGCATTCCTAAAATAACCAGCAGCACATTTTTATTTATTTTGGTCTCAATTTTGTCGGAAACCACCCGGATATCCGTAATCCCAGCCTCTTTTAGCCTGTCTGCCAATAGATTTGTAATATTCAGCTCTACTTTTCCTGCATTTGCAGTATGCTGAATGACAATCCCGCTATATTCCGTTGCATCCGAGATATTCGGGGTTATAAAAGCAAGCACAAAGATTGTGGAGAAATAAATTACCTGGCCGGTAAGAATCTTGCAGCAGTAATTTCCGATTTTAACTAAAATAAACATTATCAATAATTTAATTTGTGTTATTGGTTACTCGCCGATCTAATTGATACCCTTATTGGTTTGCTTTATTAACTTTTATCACCTCTCCTTATCCAATTCTATTACTTCAAACCCAGCGGGTTTGAAGTAATAGAATTGGATATCAAATAATTAAAATATTAAATTATTATGCAGCCGCGTTCAAAGTGCAAAATATCTCTTTATGTCTCTCATCATTGGCATATCTTAAACTATGAAAAATTTAATATCCTCTTTGCCGTGAACTGCCAGCTGCAAGAAGCTAATAGCCAGTAGCGATTATGACATCCTTACTACTTTTTATGGGTAAGTGCGGTCCGGCAATACTCAAAACATTTGGCCACTTCTTTTACTGCATCTGAACCCTCAGGAACTGTGTATTCTAGTTCGATATCGCATTCAATCGGGTATTTCTTTTTTTGGACCAGTTGCAGGATTTTTGCAAGCGGAGTTTCCCCCTGACCCCATACCTGGTTTTTATTGGGATCTGAAGCTTTTGGACTTGTCTTGTCTTTTAAATGGAGACTTACAATACGATTATGCAGCCGTTCGATTATCAGGGTAGGATCCAATCCAGTGGCGCCAAAATAGTGGCCACAGTCAAGATTAAGTCTAAGATGAGAACCAAGCGCCAGGACTTTATCAAAGCTGAAATTCGGATCACCGGGCTGACCATGGTTGTGGAAGATGGCATAAAGGTTATGTTTTTCTGCAAATGGTTCCATCCGTTTGGCTGCTTCTTCGGAAATCTCCATGGTAATTCCAATAGCGCCTAAGGTTTTAGCTGCATTAAATGCATAATCAATTTCCGGATCAGACCAACCTTTGTCTCCAAGTTTTAGAATATTAATCTTTACCCCTTTGTCATTGAACATCTTACGAATCTCCTTAAATTTAGCCATTGAAACAGTTGAACGCCACTTCTTGATCACTTCAGGGTCTTTAACCTGTGGAATACCTGCATATTCTTCAACTGCGCCACCCATCAGCTCAACTGAGCTTAATCCCGATTGTATGGAATAGTTGAGTATTCCCGAAATAGTTTGATCCGGCATGCTTCGATAGCTGTAGGTAATTGTCCCTACCTGAACACCGCCGATTTTTGAGCTTGGCTTTCCGGATGCCGCAAAAGAAGGTTGAAGGCTCAAGAAGATAAAAGCAAGAAAGGTCATGGACCTTCCAACAGAAAGCCGTGTACCGGTTTTTGCTAAATTCATTTTAATTTGATGCATAGTAATGATTATTAGATTATTGAATTTAAAAATAGATATTTAATCCATGCGGATCAGACTGAATGGTTGGGTCAGACCATAATCCATCAGAAAATATTGTCCTATCCCGGGAATATTTTCCGGGGCTGTATCCCAATCTCCAGGACCATTAATCCATCGGTGGTTGTCCTTATAGAAATAGCCGAAGGTATTTTTTAAGCTACCGATCACTTTTACCGAAATCTCATTCTTTCCAATATCGATAAATTTGCTGATATTTAATTCATATGGTGGATAGGCAATGATTCCGGTTTTCTTGTCATTCACATAAATCTCGGTTAAAACACCGTTCCATTTGTTCAGTCTAACCTTGATTTGCTCTCTGTTCTTTGTCGCGTTAAAGTTTTCGGTATAGGAAACTTTCTGGGCATAAAACGGATATCCCATTGATTTCCAAGAGCCTAGTCCGGATATGGTTCCCGACGAAATTTCAAACCCTTGTTTGTGAGGATTCAGCACAAAATCTCCCACAATATAAGCCGGCATCAATTCGGCATAGACCGACATTTTGGGGGCTCGTAACGTCAGCACGTTTGAGCCTTTTCTGACTTTTTCACCGATGGGGAATTTGAAGAACTCACGGTCAATCCACCATTCATCACTCTTTTCAACCTTTTCTCCATTAACCAGGACATCCCAAAGTTCGGGCCTTTCGACTACTGCTGAAAGTTTACTCATCGTTTGAGCATCTGCATTTTCTCCAATTGAAAAATGGTAATTCACCTCAAAACCGGAATTGGTTTTGAAGGTATCGAGAGCAACATATTCCTGTTTATATTGAATTTTATGCTGCCAGGGGTCTCCCATGGCAAATCCGTTACTGTCGAACAATTGGTGTAACGCTTTCATAAAATAGGTTTCCTTTAGATCAAGTTTCGTGGTCTTCAGGTCGAGATAATCAAGGACCAACACATTTTCACTCTCGGGGTGAACTTTGATTTCTGAACCAGTAACCGGTTGTTCATCGTTACCCGGAGCTGGTAAAAGAGTTCCGCTTAGGCGGTTATTTGATAAAAAGTAAAGCGCACTTCCAATTGGAGGCAGTGAAATTTCAAAAGAGAGCTGACCTCTTCCGGCTCTGGCCGGTACTTTAAAACATTCTCCGGTGATTAAATCCATTTTAATCAGACTTCTCCCTTTAGCATTTATTTTTGCAATGGCAGTTTGAGCGGTATCGGAGTTGACCAGAAACAGAAGTTGTCCGTCCGACATAATCCGGCGTTGATAATAGAGTTCCCCCTTTACCGGGATTGATTCCTGCAGCGAGAAATCTGGCAATGAAAACAGACTCTTCACTGCTTGTTCATCTGTTTTTTGAGCCAAGGTCCATTGACCGGAGTAGGTTTTCTTTAAATCATTTAAATCAAGAGACTCATTGCCATCGAGGTAGGGGATCTCCTTGGCAAAAGATAGCACTTTCCCTCCCTGCGACAAATATTCTTTAAGCATGGTATAAGTTTCTTTATCAATATTTTGCATGGATTCAGGAATCACTACCAGCTCATAGGTGCGTTTTCCGACGATAAATTTGCCATTTTTTACCGAACCGATTGATTTGATCACATTTTCAGAGCCCAGGTCATATTCATAATGGTTACGTTCCAGCTCATACACAAATGACTTGAAGCTTTTCTTAATTGAATCGGGCATAAGATTCTTATCCTTTCGGGAGAAATACATCCATGAAGTTGTATTAGGCTGAAGTACCAAAGATTTATTAATTTGTTCTCCTGATGCGGTAGCCATTGAAATCCGTCCGATATAATCGCCCATTACTTTGTAGTTTTCCCACCAGGGTTCGTGGTAGGTAAAGGATGGAGGATAATCAAATTTCCGGACCCCTTTTAGGGTGTAATACGCTAAATGCTGATTGACAAAATTTACTCCCAGAACAACTTCCCAGTCAACAAGTTTCTTGAGATTTGCGAAAGGAATCTCCCAGCCAGCTCCTCCGTATGTTTCGCTTAATGTTCGTTGGTGTCCTGCCTGATTTGCGGTGCTTTGCAATTCGCGAATTGCCCGTGTGTTGCCAAACTGACCGCCCAGTCCTTTGGGAGTGTATTCATTTCCAAGCATATCTACTCCTGGTTGTTGTTGAAACAGATAACAGGAAGCTTCGTCAAAGCCATCGGTAGGCATAGGCCAGCCATGTTCCCAATAGTGTCCGGTCAATTTTAGTCCGTTTGCTTCACAATATTTGCTATAGGTATGGGACCAGCGATCAGCAAACATTTCACAGAGTAATTCGTAATAATCGTGCCGCACCTTCCGCCAGTTCCCAATCTGATCAACAATCGAAGGCAGATTGATTTTCAGATCATATCCCCACCTTTTTTCAAATTCAGGGAACAGGTCAGAAGTCCATCGCAGGGCGGTCTTGGGTCCCATGGCAGCCTCCAGATTTGGCTCATCAGAGAATATTCCCATTAAAGTTTTTCCAAATTCATCCTTGTCGTATTTTTCGTAACCCTTCATGGTAATTTCAATGAATTTTTGAGTCACCCCTTTTTGAATCAAATCTACATACGGAAAATTCCCATACCAGTATGATTTAGAACCGTAGGTTTTATAAAAGAGATAAAATACCCCCTTTGTGCCGGTATAAGCTTCTTTCTGAGAAGTGATATCAACGAATTGTTTGTTTACCAATTTTAAGATAATGTCATATTTGGCGGCATCCGGTTTAAACACCTCCTGTCTTTCACATCCCAAACCAGTACCACGATTATAAGATTCTGGCATCTGTGCAGGCACATGCCCGCCTGCAAAACCACTGGGATAGGAATCTTCGTCGTAAATCCAGACTTTCATCCCCAATTCTTTCCCTTTTCGGACAGTGTAATCAAAAAGATGGTTCCAGTCCTCTGAGATATATTCGGTAATTAATCCTGGTCTGGGATGGATAAACACACCACCTAATCCCCCCTCTTTGAATTTTTTCATATGAAAATCAATCCCTTCTTCAGAAATTTTATCGTTCCAATCCCAGAGTGGAGCAGTGCGGTAATCTGAAGGAGGATCGGCAAATTGATCTCTAAACTCAGTATAGGACTGAATCCTTTCTGATACAGGTTTCTTTTTACATCCGAAGGCAACTATTATCAATAGAATTAGTCCTGTTGACCTGATTAAATCAAACTTTTTCATGTTATCTCTGATTAAACAGTTTTTATGTCCATGGTTGGTATTGTTCGGGTAAAGATATTATAATTTCAAAATGAAATATTAAAAATGAGATGGACCCATCATATTTTCAGTTAGCAGATTTGTACAACATTTATGCCAAGTATCAGGCCTAGTTTTTGGATCTTCCCAGCGATATGACCAACACCTATGGCACAGTGATGAGCTGGTCCTTGTTTTGACCAGTCATTCATGAATTTTTTTGCTCCAGTTAAAAAACGGTACCGGCTGTTGGTATTCCCGATTTCGAGAATAGGTCCGTGAACAGAATCACCTTCTGCAACCAGCAAAAACAATCCATCCTTTCCTTCGACAACGGATAATAAAGTTACAGGTCCTTGTTTTACAGACATTTGGATAGACAAGCCTTTCCCTGGTTTCCCATGATAAATAGGTAGCGGAACCAGTTTTACCTGACCTTCTGCAATCGCAAAATGAGCCGGGCCATCGTGGCCAAGCATTACCACATCATCCTTAAAATCCATCAGGTAAAATTCTGAAAATGAACCGCCTGCTCCGAATTCTGCCATGATTTTCATGGCCTGGGCGTTTTTAACCTCGCACTCACCCGCAATAGGGATATTCTTTCCTGTTAGCAAGGTATTGCCGGCAATCACTGAAGTCACAATATTTTCATAATCATTTCCTGATTCCCCTTCATAATAGTAAGCCATTGAACCTAGATTATGCTTGTCAACAAGCTTATCCAATGCTATAGAGGTTTTTGCCGCTCGCACTATTTCAGAGTCGTCACATTCCGGGTCTACCTCAAAAGCGGCATTAAATTCGGTAATTTTAGCCAGAACCTCTGAAGTAGTGGTTTCATCCCGGTATTTTTTCAGTTCACACATTTCGAGCAATTCGATATGAGTTCCAAATACTGCAGTTTGCCTGGTCAGATCGGTATACACATCAAGCATGCCACCATAATAATGTCCCAAAACGCCTAACCTGTTATTTCGTATGGAAATGGAAACACGTGCCGCTTCTGTCCAATTTTTGATCTCCTGCCAAGCCTCTTCATCCTTCAGGTATCCCGTGATGATATCGTACTGAATCCCGGAGCGGTTAAATACGCTGGCTATCTCAGGAATAGAACATGCCTGGCAATGTTCGAGCCAGATGCCGGTCATTTTACCGCGATCGCCAAGTTTGTTGAAGGCTTCATAATCGAGTTCTGCTACAGGTTGTAAGTTCAGAATAACCACTGGAATTTTCAACCGTTGCGCCACAGGCAAGACCGTCGATGAGAGGGCATAGGTAGAGACATACAGAAATACAATTTCTACATCGCAACTTTTCAAAAAGTCAGCTGCCTCCCTCGCTTTTACCGGGTTATCAACCATTCCGGCATCAATCACCTCAACGCCAAATCCGGTAATCCTGGTTTTTATTTGTTCCTGATATTTTTTCAGTTTGTCAAGCAACCCGTCGAATTGCGGCCAGTAGGTATCCAGCCCAATTCCAAATAATCCTATTTTAGTTTGCATAATTATTATTTTTTATCGTCATTTAAAGTTATTTATTAAGGGGAAAATAAAAATCACAATAATTATCCATAAAATATAAATAGGAAGAAACATTGATATAGAATTTTCAACTTCACTGATAACTGCTTTTTTCGAAGCATTTTTAAAGAGTTTGAAAGTCACGATTAACAGATTTGTCAGCATAAGTATATTCACTCCTAAAATCGCAAGTCGATTTGGAGTAATTCCCCACTCTGAAATTCTAAATAAAATTGCAGAAAGGGCAATTCCGTTTACAATAGCGGTCACCACTGATAATCCAAATAGAATAAAACTACCTGTCCGGTATTCGTTTTTCTTAGATGTTTCTGCAACTGAAAATAAAATAATTGCCATGACGCCGACCAATAGACCATTAAATACCATTAAAAAATTTCTGTCCTTGTATGGGTTCTTTCCGGCAAACAAAATTGCTGCCAAATAAACAACGAGCATAATCAAAACTAAGGGGCTAAATATTTTTGCAATAACTGGTGAAACCTTATTAACCAACTGAGGATTTGTTTGTGTTATATAAGTTGCCACTATTGGCAATGCGGCAACTCCGAATATACCAATATACTGAAAATAAAAATCCTCAATTTTAAAACCAATTACAGAAAAAAGGCCAATTGTGATTCCACTCAGAATACCTCCTGCAATCCCGAGGAGCCCGGTCATTATTATTAAATCTCCATTGTATCTTAGGAAGTCGAGTCTATTTTGGGAGTTCTTTATGTTATCTCCAATATATGCAAACCCTAAAACCGCCCACAATAAAATTGGCAAGTGAATACAAGATAAAATCAAGGTGTCGCTTTTATTATCTGCAGGCAAAAGATTTATGAAAATTACAGCAATCAAAAATATAACTCCGGCAATGACAGTTTTATTTATTGAAAGACTCTTTCTCCAAATAAAGTATGCCGTCAATATTGGGAAAATGATAAACCCCATATTTCTCTGATAAAAGAATTCTTTATTAATATTAAATAAAGCAGGAATTTTTGCAATAACTCCCGCTATCAAAGAAACAATAATTACAAAGGTTAATTCATTCTTGCTGCCCCAGTAGATTCCCAAATTTTCGTAATTCAATCTCGCATCCCAATAGTCTGCAAGTTTACGGTCGGTAAGTTCGGGGTAAAGTAAATTGAAAGCTGATTTAAAAGCCAACTTATTGTCTCGATACAATTTTTCAAGTTGCTTCGGATTGTCAATATGGGTTAAAATGTCTTCTCTCATTTTTAGTCATCTTTAAAATATTCATAACTAATTAGTTCCTGTGATAATTCTTAATATTCGCACTGGTCCAAGCAACCCCGAATCGAGAAGTGGTGTAGTTGATTGAAGCATATCGAATCGAAAGGAGTCATGCGTTTTGGTGAACCGTTTTTCTTTGGGCAGGTTGAGATCACCGACAACGCGATTTGCCCAGAGATTGATCACATCGATCTCCAGCATGTTGACTTTGGCTTTAATTGCCTTTGTAATTTCTACCCGAAACGGATCGCACCAAAGAATCCCGAGATTTTTACCATTTAACCGCACTTCAGCTACATTTTTCACGTTGCCGAGATCGAGAAACAGTCGCTCACCCTGCTCTCCTGGTTTTATTGCAGGATTAGTCTGGTGAATCAGATCAAATGTTTTTCGGTAAGTTGCTTTTCCAGAGTAATATTTGATTCCATCTTCAGGCCGGTTGATCCAATTTGCAAGATTGGGAAATTCCACTTCGCCTGGGCCACCGCAATTGGAATCGAAGGTGACCTGCCACGAGTTACCCAGTTCTGCCAGTTGCTGAAAGGTTGCGAAATTCTGCCCGGATTTATTGGTGTCATCAATTAATACAGGTTTACGGAACACAATAAAATAGGAACTAAACCGGTCTAGTTCCAACGGCAAAGTCGTGCCACCATTAGTTGGCCGGAAATCATTTAACTGGCGAGTCTGACCTGTAACCGGATCCCAGATTTCGGGTTGTTTTCCGCTCACTCGAAATGTGAAATCGGTGGTTTCAGGCTGGTTAGTCCGATTTGCAATAAAGTAAATTTCAGTATCCCTAACAGTCCTATGAATGTAGTCGAATTTTTCGGGTTGCAGGGTTTGCCCTTCAAAGGAAAAATCCGGCAACACCCCGTCTTCCGAAAGGATTTCGCGGGGGGGGTTGCCCCAGATCACGCGTCCTTTGCCCAGGCGGCGCATGGTAAGATTCTTTCCGTCCAGGTTACCCCAAAGTTCGGAAACAATTTTACGCACCTGCTCATCGGATTGGGGGTAGTTTTTTAATCCGGCAGAATATTCAGGTGGAGAGCCGACGACGGTGGCACCATTGAGCACCAGCTCCCGAATTTTAGAGACAACCTCCAATGACATTGCTTTGGAAGGGACGGGAGAAACAGTTAGTTTTTGGTACCGGCTAACCTGCCTGCAAATTTCCGGGGATTCGGAAGTGCAATTTTGAAGTACTAACAGCCGATAACTCATTCCATCCGGTAATACGATCCGCCCATTATTGACCGACATTCGAGTGAGTAAAACTTCAGCATTGCAATAATCGCAATCATATCCTGGTCCCAAAGAGGGAATCGTATATTTTGGCGGCACGAGAGTTGGAGGTCGTTCGCCCAGGTAGAAACAGACATCACCAACAAATAATCCCTGCTGCAGCATAAACTGGCAGCGTGACAGGTAGCTGAAGAATGCTGATGATTGTTCCCACCACGTGATGTTTGGCGTAAAATGCTGGCCTGCACAAAATTCGTATCCAGGTTTTCCGTCCGATGGGGGCTGGCAAGTTGCCTGGTGAAGCATTACGCGATTGATCCCCTCGCAAAATGCGTCGTTTGCGTAAGGCTTTAAATCTGAAGGTCCCAGCGACCAGTGTGTTCGGTCCTTTTCCTGTTGGGTGAAGGATTCTGCTTCTGCCTGCCGCAAGCCGTAGATGTGGGCTGCTGTGGCAGTTTGTTTGAGGTTAAGCCTTAAATGCCGGTCGGAATTGTAACCACCTGAAGCAAGATAATGACCATTCACCCAAAATTCGCCGGATGGAATATCGCACCGCCCGAGGTTTTTCAATACATCCTGGGGCGGAATATCATTTGGTCCACCTGCCTCATTGCCGACCTTGATTCCATATTTATGACACAATTTATTGAACTGACCGTAAAAATTCTCAGCAATACAGTCCTGAATTGTGCGGTCAAAATCTTCACGGAACCGGTTGGAGACCAATGAATCGGTGATTGTATATCCTGCCAGAACAGGCATGAAAGGTTTAAGGTCATAACCGCGGAATCTTTGGAACTGTTTGGCAAATTCCTGTGTCCAGGTGAGCTTGCCACATTCCCAGCTGTCAGACCATAAATAGGCCAGTTTCCCGCCTGCTTTTTTAGCCTCTTCGATAACCAGCTTGCCCAGATGATTAAAATGATCTTCCAGTGAAGCTGTATTCAGGTAGTCAATCTCATAACCTTCGCCCCCTTTGAAGGTATCCCCTTCAGGATAGGCATGCCATTTACTCCATGGGTGACCGGTTAAAGTGTATCCGGTGCGTAATACGACCCATTGTCCCGGAGGCACGTCCCACGCGAATTCACCATCCGGTTTCAACTTGTCACTCAAATCAATTATCGGTTTTTTATCAATTAATTTGCTCTCCCTGTCTACGGTGAACGCCTGCAACCAGACATCATGGTAATAGCCGTCTACGGTTTCGGGTTGTTTTAATTTGCCGGAAAATTTTATCGGCCCGGTGACTTTTAATTCAGACTGAACAATCTTCTTCATCGCGTTATCAGGAGTCACCCATGGACCCATCATCGTCCAGCCTCCGGCCAGATTAAAGCCCATCTCAATCCTTAACCTGGCTGCTTCCCGGACGGCATGCCGAAAGAGTTCGCGCCATTCGGTTCCCAGGAATTCAACACCGAGGAGTGGAGTCTTGCCGGCATATCCGCCGGTGCAGATCAGGTTGACCCCGCTGATCCCCTTCGCCTTAAACTCTTCCAAATCACGTGTGATCCCTTCCTTATCCACCCGATTGAAAAGCCACCACCAATAAACTCTGGGTTTGGCAGAATCGGGAGGTGCAACAAATGAATTCTTTAATAAATCAGTTTCTTTTCCGAAGAGCCTGACTCCACTTAAAACAAAGGATAGTAAACAAATAAATAATATTGAATTTCGATAAGTCATCATATTTTAAATTATCAAAATCAACTACCTGGATATCTTAATTACAACAGCCTCTTGTTTTGCCAGTTTTGCCCTTGAATTCTGAGGTATTGTTATTTTAATTCCATGGTCAGCAGGTTTGTAGCTTAATCTCTGATTAGATGCAAGAAGTGTAACTTTAAGTCTGCCTGTGAATTGTGAGTTTATTTTAATCTCAGCGGGCAATTCGGTCTCTTCTCCGGATGGCAAATAAATCGCATAAATAGTGTCACTTCCTTTTTTTGTGTAGGCCACCTTTCCATCCAGAAAAGGTTCAGCCGGATTTGTGTCGTAAATGGCCTCTCCATTTTCATTCAGCCATTTACCCAGCAGATTGAGGTTCTCGGATACTTTGGGCTCAAACTCACCTTTCCCGTTTGGTCCGACTCCAAGCAGTAAGTTCCCTCCCTTGGCAACAATATTGACCAGCAACTGAACAAGCTCTTTTGATGATTTATAGTTGTCATTTTTGACCCAGCCCCATGCTCCACCCATCGTGATGCAGCTTTCCCATGGAACAGCCAGTGGTTTTTCAGGTGTCTTTTGTTCAGGAGTTAAATAGTCTTCATATTCGCCTGGAACCCAACGGTCAACCACAAGCATTCCGGGCTGAGTTTTACGTGCTTTTTCTGAAATATATTTCATATTTATATCCATGTCATACGGATATTTGCAAAACTCTTCAACATTCTTATTGATGGTTGACAACGGCCGAACCCAGCACCCATCGAGCCAAAGAATATCCACTTTGCCGTATTCGGTTGTTAATTCATTGAGCTGGTTTTGTGTGTATTCCACAAACTTTTTCCACCGATCAGGATGTTTGGTTATATCATATGTCGGATTTCTGTCTTTAGGCGGATAATATGACCACCAAAAGTAGGGAGTTGTCCAGTCTGGTTTTGAGAAATAGATTCCGGTTGCCAATCCTTCTTTTCGGGTTGCATTGAGCACTTCCTTTAGCACGTTGGATTTAGGATTAACAGAGAAAGGACAAGCTTTATCGGTTACTTTAAATTCTGTGTATTTACTGTCAAAAAGACAAAATCCATCGTGATGTTTTGAAGAATAAATCATATACTTCGCCCCTGAGTTTTTAAACATTGTGGCCCATCTCTCAGGATTGAAATTAACCGGATTAAATTTCGTTTTTGTGTTTCTGTAGTCGTTACAGAATTTATAATAATCATCGTACCCGTCGCGGGTAATCCAATCTTCGGGGCATAGAGCCCATGATTCGACAATCCCAAGTTCAGAATACAATCCCATGTGGATGAGCAATCCAAATTTGTATCCCTGCCACTTCTTCAGGTTTTCAATGACTTTTGGGTCTTTAGGCCAAACATAAGTGTCAGTTACTGACAGATTCCGGGTGAGTTTTACGGCTAACGGATCGTCTTTTGAAATTGCCGTAGTAGTATTGCCAGTTTGAGCAATCACATTATTTGTCAGGAGAACAAGTGAGAGAGGAAATGCAATTAATAATTTATGATTCATAATTAATAGAATTACAGAATTTCATGTTCTATTTAGCTTTTTTTAAAAGGCGTACCGGACCAATCAATCCGGACCTGAGCAGTTCAGATTCTTTTTTGTAATATTTCAAGGTTGTGAAAGTATACCGACCTGAGGTTCTGGGTTGATTCTTTTGCATCCATTCCGGCCACTGGTTGTTTTTAACCCCGTCATCCGGGAACTGCTCATCACCAATCAGTCTGTTTGGCCAGAGATTGGCCACTTCAATATCTATCTGATTAGTTCCAGGAACAGCAGCCTCTGTTATTTTGACTATGAAAGGAGTAGTCCAGACGACACCCAAATCCTTACCGTTCAATCTGATCCGTGCCAAATTGGCAACTTCCCCAAGATCCAAAAACAGATCAGCATTTTTATCGGACAGCATATTGGATGGGAGATCCAGGGTATGATGGTAGTTTGCAATACCCGAATAATATTTAACTCCCGGGATAGAATTTTTGGTCCAGTCCTCCAGCTTTTCGAAGATGATATTTTTCGGGCCACCCCATTTCGGGTTGAAGGAAACACTCCAGGGTCCTTTTACCTCAAACAAAACTGAGGGTTGGGGAAAATTCTTTGTTTCTGTTGTTTCTGTTGTACCTATCGTTCCTGGTGTTTTATTTTTATTAAAAAGGATAAAAAAGCTCTGGTAGGGTTCAAAATGGAGCGGAATCTCTGTTTGATCCTTTAATCTTTTAAATTCAGGAAGGGAACGGATTTCCCCCGTGATCGGATCCCATAATTCCGGATCCCCCCTATCGGCCCGAAAGAGAGATTTGGTATCTGCCGGTTCGTTAGTCTTATTGGAGACAAAATAGAGATCTCCCTGTTCCTGATGGCGATGGGTATACCGGATCGAACCTGTGGATTCAAAATCGGGTGCAACTCCCATTTTTTTCAAAAGCAAGGCAGTTGCGTCATAATCCGGATAGAGTTCCGGAAGTTTAATATTTGAAAAAATTCCCCCCCAATAGATTTTCCCTTTTCCCACAGGAATTGCAGTGATCTCCACCGGAGGATCAAACTTTCCCCACATCAGCATGGCTTTTAGGGCAACTTCCTGATCGCAATCGGGATAATTCATCAGGCTTGGGGAGGTGTGTGGCGGATTTCCAATGATTATGGCACCTGCCATAACCATGGATTGGATTTTGTTGAGTAACGCCGGTGTCATCGTCTCGGTTTTTGGGAGAACTAATAACCGATAGGAAGCACCCCCTGGGAAAATGATCTGGTTATCTGTTACGGTGGATGTGAGCAGTTGAGAAGGGGAGCATCCGTCAAAATTATAGCTTTTGCGATCCGGTAGAAACTCATCACCACACATTGCAGAAGCCGGTGCCCGAAACACATGAGGTGCTCCTTCCGGAGTTAGATAGAGGATATCTGCGACTGCTTTCCCCAGCTGCAAAATATATGAACATCTTGTGACATAGCGGTGATAGCCGTCTGCCATTGGCCACCAGGTCTGGCTCCGGTCCCAGTGAACACCGTAAGGTCCCATGGTCATCCCTGGTTTAAGGCTGTTGTTAAGGAACTGATGTTGAAAGGTATGATAAATTAATTTGTTGATTCCTGTAGCAAAAGCCCAATCTCCCTGGTTTTTCATTGAGCCAGGATATTGTCTCCAGGCATCTTCTTCTGCTGTAAATGACTCTGAAGCAATCACATGTGATCCGTTTATATGCCCTATTGAGGCAGCCTGAATACAACTAAAAGAGGAATTAAAACCATAACCCTTGCTCCAGAATTCCCCCATTGGAACATCAGCAACGGCTCCCAGTTCCATATCGGCAGTTGGATTCATATCGTATGGCTCAATGGAAAAACCAAGATTATATTTTTGACCATATTTTTTAAGGTGCATTGCATGGTTCTCGATCACCAGCTCCTGACCTGTCTGACGTAAATCCCATAAAAAGCGTTCACTCTTTTCAAGACTCTCGACAACCATTCCTGCATAGACAGGATAAAACGGAAGGGGATCATATCCTCTCCTTTTGGTGAATTCCTCTCTAAATTTAGGAGTCCAGTTTTGGGCACCCATTTCCCAGCTGTCCATATGAAGCATCTTGAGGCCACCTTGTTTATTCTTGTCGGGTATACCTGTTTTTCTAAAAAGTTTTCCTGTAAAATTAGCCATGTGAGCGTTGATGGCAGTTGTATCAAATTTGTCAGCCTCGAACCCGAGTCCTGGCAGTGGGGCAGGGCGGGTTACAGCCCCATTGTTGCGGCTTCCCAATCGCATGATTGTCCAGTTTCCTTTGGGAACTTTCCAGTCCAAAGTACCATCTGGTTTAAGATACTTGGTTAAATCAATCAGTTTATTTTGCCTGATTACAGATTTAGCAGGAAGCTCCTGATATTTTGACATGGTGGGCAAAAATTGTTTCGTTCCTGGCTTTGAAGTGTAGGGTGAACGGTAATAAAGTGCTTTTTCATCAATATCAGCTATCTTGAAATCAGATAAAGGGGTCGGAAATGCCAGGACCGCAACATCTTCGTAATAGTCATTCCAACGCTTTTTAAGCTCCGGGGTAAAAGCTCCTTCTCCGAAATAAGGTGGTTTTGGCGCTGGTTTCGGAAGTATGATTGGTTTGTTGTCGTTTCCCGAAACCTGGAGGGTGGCAGAAACCAAATGTTGCATCGACTGATGACCAGAAACCCACGGACCTCCGCTGCCTGACCAACCCGGTCCCACACCCAGCGAGATCGTGATTCCCAACCGTTCGGCTTCACGCACACCATGCGTAAACATCTCCTGCCACTGGTCACTCAGGAAATCGACAGTGCCGCGTGGAATGCCGACATTTACCTCAAGAAAAAGGACATTCCCGATACCCGCAACCTTCATTGATTCCAAATCTTCTGTCATCGCCTCCTTCGACATATTCCCATCCATGAAATACCAGTATACGCCCGGTCTGGCTGAGTCAGGCGGATTCAGAAACCCTTTTCTTAATGAATTTAAAGACTTATCATTTCCGGGATTGATACAGTAGCCGGGTATGGCGATAAATGAAAGCGTAATAGCAAGAAATATAATTTTCATATAGTCAATTTTTCTGCATAAAAGTATTTTTATTATTTGAACCAATTCAGTATTTCATTGGCAATCAGCACAAAGAACAGTAATTGCAGGGAAAGGATTAATCTCATAATTAATTACTTAAAAACGCTTTTAATTGCCTCAAGGTATCCGAATTTATTATTGGTATCGGGTTCGAGATAACTCCCTTCGGTCCACTCATTCCAGGAATTGATATTCATAATCCTGGGTCCTTTGGGGTCAGCGAGCATTCTATCCTTCGTTATTTGCAATGCCATTTTGAAGTTCTCTGGCGTATTGTTTCCAATAGTGTTTGTAAATGGGTAGCCAAAATTACCCCACTCTGATTTCAGATCACAGCGGGGACTCGGATCCCAGCCCATTGAAACATTTGGATAATAGGGGACCTTAAATTCATTTTTTGCCTGATCCCAGTAAGCAAAGTATTGGTCTCTTGCTTTGTTAAAGTCAGTTTGCCGGTCGGGCAGTCCGACATGATGGACCCAGACATAGGATGTTGCCGAATCAAATCCCAATTTCTTGATCAGTTCGGGATAATTGGCCGGAACTTTCTCTACCGGTAGAATGGGCCGGCCCCAGGCAACGATATTCCAGTGTACCCCTTTGAGTCCTGCTCCAACAGCCTTGTCATTCAACCGCTTCATGGCCCTTTGGGTTGCCTTCAGGCTGCCGAATCCATCCATGAATTTCTGAATGTCGTAGATTGAAAAATAGGCTTTCCCATCAATTTTCCAGTAATTGGGTTTCGTGAAATATTGGGTTATCAACAAATCGCAGATTTCATCGAACCGTTTGGCTGAGACCTTTCCCGGATAGAGCAGTTTTTGCTGAGCTCCACGGGTGTAAGGGTGAATATCATTCCAGTCGTGGTTAGCCCACATCAGTGCAAATTTAACTTTTCCGACATTTTTCGCCTTCAGAAATCCTTCGTCAAGACACTTGTTTAAAAATGGTCCATCTTCATACATATACCAGTCGAAAATCAGGCAATCTATCCCATATTGCGAGGCAGCCTCAATCTTTTGAGCCATCACCTTTGGATCCTTCTCGTCGGTATAGCCCCAAAGCGGAACCTTTGGCTGGTCGTGTCCCGGGAAACGGGGTTTGGCCGTTTTGATCAGCTCCCATTCCGACCAGTTCTCTCCCTTGTTTTTAATATTCCGGGGATCATTGGTGTGGTAATTGGGAAAATAATAGGCGGCAACAGTGATTTTTTCAGAGGTGTGTCTTAGTTTATCCGTTTTACCGACCAACCCAGTCTGGGAAAGCAGGGAACAAAGCAGAAAAATAAATGCTGATTTTGACATATTTAGAAATTCTTTCAATTTTGAGCTTTAAAGCTAAAAGTTCAACCTTTTCCGGGTAGTAATTTTTTCACCAGACTTTTATAACCTGATTTCCCTCTTTGAGCCCTTCAATGGGCCCTACGAAGGGATTTGTCTCAGAACGTTTGTTACCAAAGTAATCCACATCAATTTTTAGAGGCGTTCCATCCGGATTTTCGAATGATGCATTGGGTGCAATGGCCTTTCCCAATAATTCCGACGTCACCAGTACTGTTTTTACTTTCCTGAATGAGTCATCGACGTTGATGTGCAAATAAACCTCACTCCCTTTTTCTTCAATAGAGACATTTGGTTCAAACGTTTTATTTTCGACAGCATCCACTTCCCTGTTAAAGGGTGAAGCTCCGTTAAAGTAAATGTTTGAGGCAATCCATACTGGCATTTTGCTATTGTTGTACCTTGACAGTCCGGTAGGATCATTAGATTTCAACACGGCTTTGTCTGTAGCAAAAATATTATTGTAATACCGGTGGTCGCCTCCTGAAAAGGTTATTAATCCGGCAACCCAGGTGGAGTGGGGCAGGTGGTAAGGGGTAAAGCGTCCATTATCCACCCAGTGGGCGATCCTCCCTGTAAACAGATTGTGCACAGTAGCCACACCTTCCGAACACTCGGCGTACGGTGTATTGGCCAGCATTATATTATTATCAATCAGGATTGGTCCGTGGTCGACTTCTGTAAACAGGTCTGTATCATTGTGGTACATCAGATTGGAGGATATGCGAGTCCCTTGCGCCATCCAGTCCATCCAGAGTCCTAAACTGCAATTATGAATCCGGTTACTTTTAATCAGCAAATCAATCGCACCATGTATTTTGATCCCTGCCATTTCAGCACCGGTAAACTGTCTTTTTTCATGAATATTATAAATGTGATTATTGGTGATCTGGCTAAAAACAGCTCCCAGGCTTCCGCAAATGCCGGTCTGTTCGCAATTGAAAATGGTATTATCCCGTATGATATGTGAACCAATCTTCTCTTTACTCCATCCGATTTTTAAAGCCCTGAATATAACCTCAATATAGTGGATAGCCCCATCCTTTTTCATATCTCCAAGCCAGACATTATGCCCGGTTGTCCGCTCTTTACCCAATGATATCCCGGAACATTTTGAATCGCTGATCACGTTATTCTCAATAATCCAACCTTTACTCCAATGAGGGCCAATCATGCCGATCTGTTCAGCCGTTGGAGCAGCCCACTGGGTTGCGGCCTGACTTATAGTAAACCCTCGAACCGTGATGTAATTTAATCCGGTTTTGGCTGGGAAAAAGCAGGCAGGACGCGCATTGATTTCAACCAGTCCCTTGTTTGGATCTGAATCGTGAAAATTTGCCCAAATTGTGGTTGATTCTTTATTCGATTCGGTATACCAGGTATAGGTTGAGGCGACGGTATCAACAGCAGCAGGAAGGGGCTTTGGATTGACTACCTTTTCCAGGGTTTCGACTTCATAAAAGGATTTTCCGTTCAGATAGACCTCTCCGGTATGGTGAATTCTCCCTTTGCCATTAAACCAGTCACCCCAGATCGTATCCTGATATGGATTAAATTTTCCGAAGAAGGTATTTGGAATAGTCACTTTCCAGACGCGGTCCTTCACCGGTTGCCAGTTTTTAATTATTTCAGAACCTTTAATGGCTACTTTCTCCCCTTTGGCAGACTGATAAACTATCCGGTGAGTTTCATTGGTTCCGCCGTATTGCGGGATTACCAGCTCCCGGTAGGTCCCTTCATGTACCGTAATGACATCTCCCGCTTTCGCTTTTCGGGCGGCTTCAGAAATCGTTTTAAAAGGATTGGACCTTGAACCAACATTTGAATCATTCCCGGTAACGGCAACATGATATTCATGAAATCTTTCTGAACATCCCATGCAGATCATCAGGAATAGGAAACTGAGGACTTTTAGCTTGCTCATATTGAATGGCTTTTATCTTTTTATGAATGAAAAGGATCATTATTAAAAGAAATGGAGGACGAATCTTTATTATATGACAATAGTCTATGATTGATGGATATATTTCATTGTGCAATATATTAATACATTATAAAACCAAATAGCTGATTTTGATTTTATATCTTTGAATTTTGATACTCACACATGTTATGCAACATCTTTTAAATTCCAATATCCGATATCTGCCGGTTCATGAGCAGGACGAAAACTGGAGCCTGATTGTAAAAACTGCAGGATTTCAGTCCGTTTTACCAAATAGTATTTATCCGACCCAGGGGCATCCGTTGGACTATACCTTTAATTTTCAGAGCGGCAGGGTACTCGAAGAGTTTCAAATGATCTACATCACCAAAGGTTCCGGAACTTTCGAATCATCAAGTTATAAAAATACAGTGATTGGAGAGGGGAGTCTCTTTTTTCTGTTTCCCGGTGAGTGGCATCGTTTCAAACCGGAACAAGTAACCGGCTGGGATAGTTACTGGGTTGGATTTAAAGGGAAGTTTGCTGAAAATCTTGTACTAAACAGTTATTTATCAGTTAATAAGCCAGTTGTAAAAGTGGGCTATAACGAAGAGATTGTTAGCCTTTTTCAGCGTATTTTGGAGGCAGGAAATGAAGAACGGGCAGGTTATCAGCAGTATATCTCAGGAATTGTCATTCACTTGCTGGGATATATCTATTTCCGGGCTAAAGACAACCATTTCGAGGATAAAGAAATCGTTCAAAAAATTGATAAGGCGCGTGTTCTGATCAGAGAGCAGTTAAACTCAAATGTTAAGCCGGAGGCAATTGCAAAAGAGCTGGTTATGACCTATTCGTGGTTCAGGCGACTATTCAAACAATATACAGGACTGGCTCCGGCACAATATATTTCGCAGTTGCGCTTACAAAGGGGCAAGGAATTACTTTCCACCACGTCAAGGTCTGTTAAGGAAATAGCCGTGGAGATGAATTATGAATCAGTCGATTATTTTTCCACACAGTTTAAAAGACAGACCAGGATGACACCGACTCAGTTTAGGAAAAGCTGTCTGGGGAATATTGTATTGTAAAAACGTAATTCTGTAATCGACTCCCTAAGATCTCACCTATCCTGTATTAACAATTCCCGCGTGTTGATTTGTGCTCAATAATATTTGCCTTTGAATAAAACATAGTCAGATGAGAATTGACAAAAAAAAAGATATATAAGGATTTGAATTCTCTGTTAAAATCCAGATTTGAGGATGACTTAAAGGATATTGTACTCTTTGGGTCTCATGCATATGGGAATACTCATAAAGATCCAGATTATGGTAGTTTAATTATATTAAAGAAAAGGCTGACTGGAAAATTGAGAGAGAGATTTCAGATTTATGTTTTGAGGTGGAATTAAAGCAAGCATAATACTTCATGATTGGTTACGGTTAATCGAATATGAACATTTCATTATTTTGAAGTACTTTTGCACCCTCAATATTTGATATGGGATTAAAAGATGAAATACTGCGCCGGAGAACCTTCGGTATTGTGAGTCACCCCGATGCGGGGAAAACGACACTAACTGAAAAATTGCTGCTTTTCGGTGGCGCAATCCATGTTGCGGGCGCTGTAAAAAGCAATAAAATTAAGAAAGGGGCAACTTCCGACTTTATGGAGATTGAACGGCAGCGCGGTATTTCAGTGGCTACCTCGGTAATGGGCTTTGAATTCAACGGATATAAGGTAAATATTCTTGACACACCGGGTCACCAGGATTTTCAGGAAGATACTTTTAGGACGCTGACAGCCGTAGATAGCGTGATTATCGTGATCGATGCGGCCAAGGGGGTGGAGCCTCAGACCGAAAAGCTCATGAGTGTTTGTCGAAGCCGCAAAACTCCGGTAATCGTTTTTGTCAACAAAATGGACCGACCTGCTGATGATACATTTGATCTTCTGGATGATATTGAAAAGCAATTGCTTATCAAGGTCCGGCCATTAAGCTGGCCCATTAACAACGGTCCGGAGTTTAAGGGTGTCTACAATATCTACGATAAAAACCTGGTTCTCTTCGATCCAAGTATTACGGATATCCGTCCAGGGATTAGTTTTACTGATACCAATAGTCCCGAACTTGATAATATAATCGGAAAGGATGCGACGGTTTTACGCGAAGAGCTTGAAATCCTTGATGAGGTATATCCGGAATTCGATATCGAGCAATACCTTGCTGGAGACCTGGCTCCTGTATTTTTTGGAAGCGCATTGTACAACTTCGGTGTTAAAGAGCTTCTTGATACCTTTGTCCGGATTGCCCCGTCGCCAAGGCCCAAAAAGGCGGAAGAACGTCTGGTTTATTGCGATGAAGAGACTTTTACCGGTTTTGTATTTAAAATCCATGCCAATATTGATCCGAATCACCGCAGCAGGATCGCCTTTGTGAAAATCTGTTCCGGTAAGTTTGAACGAAATAAGAATTATCGACATATCCGTTTAGGGAAAGTTTTTAAATATTCGAGTCCCACAGCCTTTATGGCCGATAAAAAAGAGGTGATCGATGAAGCGTTTCCAGGAGATATCGTAGGGATTCCCGATACCGGAAACTTTGTGATTGGGGATACCCTAACGGAAGGAGAAATCCTTCATTACAAGGGAATTCCCTCATTCTCACCTGAAATATTCCGCTATATCGAGAATGCTGACCCCATGAAATCAAAGCAACTTGCAAAGGGTGTGGATCAGTTAATGGACGAGGGTGTTGCCCAGTTGTTTGTTAGTCAGCTCAATGGCCGTAAGATCATCGGAACTGTGGGGGCGCTCCAGTTTGAGGTAATTGAGTATCGTCTTGAACATGAGTATAATGCAAAATGTCGCTGGGAATCATTATCTCTCTACAAAGCGTGCTGGATTCAATGTGAAGACAAAGCTATGCTTGACGATTTTAAGAAACGGAAATACAATAAGATGTCACTCGATAACCGGAGACGGGATGTTTTCATGGCCGATTCTTCCTTTATTCTGGATATGGCTCAACGCGATTTCCCGAAAATCCAATTTCATTTCACTTCGGAATTCTAGGATAGGCTATTAGGCTTTAGGCTATTAGGCATTAAGGAGAAAGGTTATAAGGCTGGTAGTTTTAAAATTTCAAGTTTTTGCCTAAAATCAATTTATAGAAAATTGATAAACAATATTTAGTAGCTTTAAATTCAATCTATTAAATCGATATTTAATCTGGGAGTTAATTGTCAAAAGTCACAAATATAAAATTCACTTCTCACCTCTATTAACCTATATCCTGAATAGCTTCGGCCTTCAGCCTAAAAGTCTACAGCCTATTAGCTTTTTTTTGTCAATTCGTAAATAGTTTTTAATTTTACGCCCTACCAGTACCTACCAGTTGGTCTGTAATTTTAAAACTTCCGCCATGATTAAGAATCTGATTTTATCAGGATTGCTGATCCTGTTTGCTTTGATAGGGAAAAGTCAGTCTTTACAGGTCCCTTTTAATGAAAAGCTGCCCCATGATTGGGAAAATCAGGCAGTTTCTGAGCTAAACAGGGAGACTCCACACGCTTCCCTAATGCCTTTCGATACCCAGGAAAAGGTGATCGCGAATGATTTTTCAGCTTCCCCCTTTTATAAATGTCTCAATGGTCAGTGGAAGTTTAACCTTGTTTCTAAACCAACTGATCGCCCCTCCCTCTTTTTTCAACAAAAATTCGACGACAGCAGCTGGAAATTAATCGATGTTCCTTCGAACTGGGAACTTAAAGGTTATGATTATGCGATATATACAAATATTAAATATCCTCATAAAGCAACACCACCAACCATTCAGGAAAATTACAATCCGGTCGGTTCCTACCGTATGGAATTCGAGACCCCTGCTGCATGGGATGGAAGGGAAATTATCCTTCATTTCGGAGCAGTGACTTCAGCAATGTACGTGTGGGTAAATGGACAAGAGGTGGGTTACAGTGAAGACAGCAAGACACCTTCCGAATTTAACGTCACCAAATATCTGAAAAGCGGGAAGAATCTGCTGGCCGTTCAGGTATTTCGATGGTGCGATGGCTCCTATCTCGAAGATCAGGATTTCTGGCGCATGAGCGGGATTACGCGAGACGTATACCTGGTCGCGCGGAATAAAACGCATATTTTTGATTTTATGGTAAAATCAAGCCTGGATAATCGCTATAAAGAAGGAGTTTTTGGGCTTGATATCACCCTTCGAAACCTTGATAAGAGTGCAAAGAAAACGATCATTGAAGCTAAGCTGCTTGATGCAAATCGGGAAACCCTTCAGTTCTCAATGAAACCAACGGTTGAGGCTGGCAATCAAATTATTAATTTTAAGGGCAGGATTCCAAATGTCAGAAAATGGAGTGCTGAGACGCCCAATTTGTATCAGCTTGTTATAACTCAGAAAGACGATGCCGGGAAAATTATTGAAACCTTAGGATGTCAGGTTGGCTTCCGGACGATTGAAATAAAAAATGGAAATTTACTCGTTAATGGTGTCCGAGTACTTATCAAAGGGGTGAATATGCATGAACATAATGAACTAACCGGACATGTTCAGGATTTGGAGACAATGGTCAAGGATATTTCAACGATGAAAAAATTCAATATCAATACGATGCGTTGTTGTCATTATCCACAGCCGGAAAAGTGGTATGAGCTCTGCAACAAGTACGGCCTCTATCTGATTGATGAGGCAAATATTGAATCGCACGGGATGGGTTATGGAAAAGAATCGCTGGCCAAAGACTCCACCTGGTTTGGAGCTCATCTTTTCAGAACGCGCAATATGTTTGAACGTGACAAAAATAATCCGGCAGTAATTATCTGGTCTTTGGGGAATGAGGCTGGTGATGGAACCAATTTTATCAAGACCTACAGATGGGTAAAATCACACGATCAATCCCGGCCGGTCCAATATGAACAAGCCCGCACCTCTTCGCACACCGACATTTATGTTCCCATGTATGCAACAATTAGTGAGATTGTTAAATATGCCTCAAAACATAGGGATAAGCCGTTGATTCAATGTGAATATGCCCATGCGATGGGGAACAGCACAGGGAATCTGCAGGATTACTGGAATGCAATTGAATCTCACAATCAACTTCAGGGTGGCTGTATCTGGGACTGGGTTGACCAGGGATTGCTTATCACCAATGAAAAAGGGGAAAAGTTCTGGGCGTATGGAGGCGACTTTGGTCCCAAAGATGTATGGACCGATGGAAACTTTAACATTAATGGGCTGGTAGATCCTAACCGTGCTCCGCATCCGGGTTTATATGAAGTAAAGAAAGTCTATCAGTATATTGGTTTTAAGGCTGTTGATATTAAAAATGGAAATTTTCAACTGAAAAATAAGTATGATTTTCTGAACCTGAATAATTTTAGTTTTGACTGGCGGATTGAGGGTGATGGAATAAAAGTAGCCGAAGGAAAACTTCCTGCATTCAACGTGCCTGCACACCAAACTGCAAATTTTTCAATCCCATTAAATCTAAAGCCGGAATCGGGGAAAGAGTACTTTCTCATAATCAGTGCCAAAACGATTGGGGCGACCGATTTAATTCCCTCAGGACATGAAGTAGCCTATGAACAATTCAAACTCCCGGTTCAGAAGGCAGCGAAATCAGAAGTTCTTTCGGGTAAGCTAACTTTGATCAAAGAGAATGGCAAGGCGCTCATTAAGGGGGCCGATTTTGCAGTGGGTTTTGATTTAGTGAAAGGGAATATCACTAGTTTGGTACTGGCAGGGAAAGAGATGCTCAAGGAAGGGAAGGGGCCGGAACCCGATTTCTGGAGAGCACCGACAGATAACGATTTTGGAAATGGCCTCGACAAAAGGTGCCATGTGTGGCGCAAGGCTGGAGAGAACCGTAGATTAACCTCCTCGAAGGTGAATCAGATCACAGAAAATAAGATCGACATAACACTTGTTTTTGATATTCCCGGACTGCAGGATGAACCTATTGCCAAATATGAATCAGTATATCGTGTTTATGGCAACGGTGAAATCGAGGTTATGAATAAATATACAGCAATTTCACCAGATTTGCCTGAAATTCCAAGGATGGGGATGAATCTGCAACTGGCACGCGAATATGAAAATATGCAGTGGTTCGGCCGCGGACCGCAGGAGAACTATTGGGACAGGAATAGCGGAGCTCTGGTTGGACTCTATTTAGGCAAGGTAAAGGATCAGTATTGGGCTTATGTGCGCCCCCAGGAGAATGGAAATAAAACAGATGTAAGGTGGGTTTCGTTCACAAATAATGACGGGAATGGCCTGCTGGCTATCGGATTACCCCTTTTGAGCGTGAGCGCACACCATAATCTGATGGAGGATTTCGAATCTCCTGTTCGTACCATTGGCCGTATTTATGAAGGGAAGGTGGTCGTTAACCGTCATGTTAATGATGTAAAAGAGCGAAACCTGGTATCGGTGAACCTTGACTACAAGCAAATGGGAGTTGGGGGAGATACCAGCTGGGGGGCACATACCCATCCTGAATATCTTCTTAAAAACAGCGAATATAATTATTCATTCCATTTGAAAATGATCCGGAAGGGCGAGGATGCCAATTTGATTGCCAGAATTAAAAGAAAAGACAATTAAACGTTTAATAATTTCCAAAAAAGCTCCGTTGACCATTCAGACAACGGAGCTTTTTAGTACTTAAAACTGTAATCTGCACACCCGCTGGACTTATTGAGTTCGACCTCTGTTAAACTGTGTCTGCAACATCAGCTTTTCGATCGAATAATCTTCTCGTTTGGCTGCATCATTGTCCCCGAATACTGCGGGTGTTGATTCGATGATGGTCTCTATGAAATCTTTTAACTGATGGTCAATATAAAGGTATTCGTCTGATTTAAGATCATGCCGATGGGTTAATTCGGCAAGTTCACACTCCAGATTGATTAATTTATCAATCAACAAATGGAAATTTTGAAGTAAGATAATTATAAAACCTTTATCAACGAAATCCTCAATATGAGACTCCAGCTGTCTGACTAATTTCAGACAGCTTCTCTGAATCTCGCCGACAGATCTCAGGTTAAGTGCATCTTTTACTTCAGTGAAGCAGAAGCCTGAAACATAGAGATTGGTTACCTTGGAGCCACTTCGCAAAAAGGTTTCGGTGATGTTTAATAACGGACTGAAATTGGGAATGAATTCTTCAATTTTCTTGTTTAATTGAATGACCTTATCATTAAATATTTTCGATGACTTCCTGTCAAGCAATGAGTTGACCTTCTCCTCAAAACGGAGTAGAAATTCCTGATTGAATTTTGGGGAATACTGTTCAAAATAGGACTTATCCCGTTTATAATTAGAAAGTATCCGATCTGCTAGAATCGGCATTTCTGATGAATTGAAACGGTAGGAGGCTTTATTCATGATTAAAGATTTTAAATAAAGTTTAAAGAAAGAAATAGCCAGAGTATCGTTTTTACCCGAAAATAAATTAGTTAATAAATTCGGAACTTGGTCGTTTCACCAGGAATAGGGTAACTGAATGATCTCGGTATCTTGGTATGGGTAAATGTACATTAATAACGAATGGAATCCAAATTTTCAAGCTGTTTTTTCACTGACCGTATTGATTAATTTCCGGAAATCAGCTGATTTCCGGAACAAAGTTATGCCGTGAATCGTTAATTAAAATAGCTATAAAACAGATATGATGAGAAAAACATTAATTTTCCTGATCGGGTTGTTTACAGTAATTTCTTCCGGATTAAAGGGTTCCATCAAATACAATACCAACATGGAGATGAAAGGTGAAACGTTAAAGAGTGCCGTTTTTGCAGGTGGATGTTTCTGGTGTACAGAGGCAATTTTCAGTCAGTTAAAAGGGGTTGAAAAGGTTGTATCCGGTTATTCGGGTGGGAAAACGGTCAATCCTACCTATAGGGAGGTATGCACAGGATTGACAGGACATGCTGAATGCACCCAGATAACTTATGATCCTGATCAGATCACTTTTGCGGAACTGCTCGAAGTTTTCTGGACCACCCATGATCCTACAACACTCAACCGACAGGGTGCTGACAGTGGTACCCAGTATCGTTCGGCCATATTTTATACCGATGAAGATCAACAGCAGGAGGCAATTGCCTATAAGGCTAAACTTGAAAAGGAAAAGATATGGGATCACCCGATTGTTACGGAAATCACCCGGTTTGAGAAGTTCTATCCGGCAGAGGATTACCACCAGGAATATTATGCGAATAATACCAACCAGGGGTATTGTCGGATTGTAATCACGCCGAAATTGGAAAAATTTAAAAAGATTTTCGCCGGTAGGCTCAAGAAGAATTAGTGAATAACGCATTTATGCCAGCGGCCAACCTAAGGTTAAAAGCTGCTTTTTGCCAGTAGCCAGAAGCCAGCCGCCAATCGCAGTTAACCATTTTCCAGTCCCTGTATACTAGTTTACGATAAGCTGATCCAGCGATCTCTTAGGAACGTAATGAATGCCATTTGCGTCGTTGTAATACCGGATGTTGCCATCCGGGCCAACCTCAGTGATCATCACCATTTCAATCGGTTTGCCCAATGCGATTACATCGATTATTCCAAGATTTGTCGGAAGTTGGAGAATGGCTGAAAGCCTGTTCTTATTGATTGATTGAATGATACATCCTCCCAATCCCTTTTCAACTGCACCAAGCAGTATATTTTGCATCGCAATTCCGTCGTCACAAAAATAGTTGTCCGCAATTTCGTGATCGAGCAGCACAATAATATATGCGGAAGGACGTTCCCCTTTCTCCGGTCCGGGCCAATCCTTAAGGTAAGCGGCCCATGCAAGTGTAGGGAAAATCTGCTCGTTCAGGTTCTTTTCATGGCTTAAAAAATACTTTAATGGTTGCCCGTTTCTGCCTGATGCTGCAAACCGGGCAAGGTCTATTAACTCAACAAGCGTGGCCCGGTCAATCTCATATTGCTCGTCGAACCTTCTGTAACTGCGATTGTTGAGGGCTAAATCCTTAAAGTTCATATTCTTTGGTTTTTATGTTAGGTACTCTTTACCTGGAACAAGGTAAGAATTTTTAAAGTGATTTTTATAACCGGTCACAATTTGGTAAGTTTGCGACAGATATTAAAATTAGTCAACTATCAATCTAACTGAATGGCGGTCTTTCTGATTCTTCTTGTCGGATGTTTCTCGGGAATGGTGACTGGTTTAACAGGCGCCTCCGGTGTGATGGTTGTTGTGCCACTGATCTTAATCTTATTCAAGTTCCCTATCCACGAAGCAATTGGTACGAGTCTGGTTGTAGATGTGCTAACCTCACTTGTTATTTCAGTTACCTATTTTAAAAATAACAATATAGCCCTTAAATCTGCCGGATTAGTGGCCCTCTCTTCAATTGGGATGGCGCAAATAGGAGCCCGTTTTTCGGATAAGATACCCGAACGCGGGCTTGATTCCGGATTCTCTTTTGTTTTGATTGTGTTGGCATTGATCATTTGGCAAACCGGGATTCAGAGGGATAAGACACCGGTTGCCCCATTCAACCTGTCCGATCACAGATCGCCATTATGGCGAATTCTTCTGTCCATTCTACTGGCTGGAGGAAGCGGCTTTATGACCGGTTTTATCGGTGCAGGAGGGGGGACGAATATTTTATTGATCCTTTTGTTTGTCAACCGGTTTCCGATGCATAATGCCCTGGGAACCTCCATTCTGATCATGTCGTTTACGGCATTATCGGGTGTAATCGGTCATGCCTCATTAGGGAATGTGAATCTGATGACAGGCATAGTTCTGGCAGTCAGTGCAATTCCCACCGGTATCTATTGTGCCCGGTTTGCCAGCAAGATTAGTGAGCGGTCACTTTCACGACTCATGGGTGGGGTTTACCTGATTCTGGGAGTTGTAATGATCATTGTTAACCTTCGGAATTCGTAGCCAGGCTCATCTAATCCCCTTTTGTGACAATTCGTTCCTTAATCAAGGCCACGTCCATTTTGAGTTGGTTCAGTGTATAAGCCAGATCGGCTGACGAAATTTCGCCGGAAGGCAATTCGTCACTGATATAATGAATAAACCGCCATATTTCGCGGATCTCAACCACTGCGAGTTCGTAGGGTTTGTAGATGGGATTCAGCGAGATCAGGTTGATTTTTCCCTCTCTCCCGATTCTGTTTTCAATAATCTTAAAGACAATTCCCTCGTCGAGGGTGAGTACAATGCATGCTTCCCCGCTTTTCAATGTGCTCCAGTCCTGGACAAATTCGCCGGTTATCCATGCTCCGTCGGGGATAGGCGACATTGAATCGCCACTGATCTGGAAGGTTCGGTATTTCCGCTCGGAAGAGAGGAACGGGAGTTGAAATACAGGAAGATTGCGCACAAACTCGGGATCGGCAAAGCCCCGTGTGTAGCCCGCTTTCGCCTTTTCGGGTACCAGTTCGATATTTTCTGTATTGGTGCTGTCAACGGTCGTAGTAAGGACCCGTAATTTAGACCCTTTCACAAACACATCGAACCCGTTCTCCAGCTGGCGCAGCTCACTCTCCCTAAGCTTTGACAGATCAACCTTGATCAGCGTATCGACAGAGATTCCGAAATAGTCAGAATAGGCAACCAGTTGCTGGATGCCCGGTTGTGCCACTCCATTTTCATAACCGCTCAGCGTTGAGCGTTTCATGTTCAGGGCAAAGGCCACTTCGTCCTGGGTCCGTCCGCGCCGTTTGCGCATCAGTTTGATGTTTGAGTTGAAGTACATGGTAGGAGTTATGAGTTATGAGATGTAAGTTATAAGTTATGAGATGTGGATGGCGGATGA
The DNA here is from genome assembly GCA_903923905.1 of uncultured Bacteroidia bacterium. Taxonomy (GTDB): domain Bacteria; phylum Bacteroidota; class Bacteroidia; order Bacteroidales; family Prolixibacteraceae; genus JAAFHB01. The sequence goes on along the minus strand of CAIXZH010000024.1, from coordinate 15,691 downwards.
ATGTTGTTCAATTACCGGATGGAACCCGAATGTGAGATATTTGCTTCACCGATTCCAGCTTCGTTCCAATTCATCCGTATTTACCGGACCTGCCGTTCCATTGTCAAATTATCCCATTGTCAAATTGCCGAATTGTCCCATTGTCAAATCGCCAAATCGCCGAATTGTCAAATTTTTTCACCCCCCGGATAACAATTCTTTTAAATAATGATTATATTATAACCGGAACAATGATTAAATATTAATCAAAGTTAATTCATTTTCCAGAGAAACAAAAAATTTTCGACAAAAAATAAAATATTAGTTATGGAAGAGATCAGTCAGTTATCGAATAAGACAGTCGTTCACTATGATCTCGATACTTTTTTTGTCTCGGTTGAACGGCTGCAAAACAGCAAGCTAATCGGGAAGCCGGTGATTATCGGGGGGACCTCTGACCGGGGTGTGGTGGCGAGCTGCAGCTACGAATCCCGGTTGTTTGGTGTCCGTTCGGGTATGCCCATGAAGCTGGCCCGACGGCTCTGTCCCGAGTCTTTCCTGGTTCGTGGCGATATGGAGAGTTACAGCCGTTATTCGGATATGGTGACACAGATTATCGCCGAGCGGGCTCCCGTCTACGAAAAGGCCTCGATTGATGAGCATTACCTCGATATTACGGGAATGGACCGTTTTTTCGGGTGTATGAAATGGGCTCATGAGCTGCGCCATACCATTATCAAAGAGAGCGGTCTGCCTATTTCATTCGGGCTGTCGGTGAATAAAACAGTCTCTAAGATTGCCACGGGTGAAGCCAAGCCGAACGGAGAGAAAGAGGTCTTGCCACGCGCTGTTCAACTGTTTCTTGATCCCCTTTCAATCCGGAAGATTCCCATGATTGGTGCCAAGACTTATTACCTGCTCCGTTCAATGGGGATCGAAACGATTCATACCCTTGCCGAGATTCCCATGGAGATGATGCTGCAGGTACTGGGTGAAAACGGGATTGCCATGTGGAAGAAGGCACATGGGATTGACAATACACCGGTCAAACCCTATTCCGAGCAAAAATCGATCAGTACCGAGCGGACCTTTGAGCAGGATACCACCGATGTTAATTTCCTGGAGCAGCTCATCGTGGGGATGACCGAAAAACTTGCCTTTCAGCTCCGGAAACAGCAGAAGATGACCTCCTGTGTCACAGTGAAGATCAAATATTCAAACTTCGACACCTATAGTCAGCAACTGCGGATTCCATACACCCAGTTCGATCATACGCTGCTTGCAACGGCCAAAGATCTTTTTAGGAAGCTTTATCAGCGGCGTATGCTGATCCGGCTCATTGGCGTCCGGTTCAGTCACCTGGTCAGCGGTACCCAGCAACTCGATCTTTTTGAAGATACCTCTGAACGGGTGAATCTCTACCGGAGTATGGATCAGATCCGAAACCGGTTTGGTCCTGCTGCGATCCGGCGCGCATCTGGACTGGCTGCCCGCAAAACTATCGATGCCATGAAAACGATTCCTTCTCCCGTTCCTCCGGGGCAATTAATTATTAAACGGGGGTATCATTGATTTAAAATCGTTGAGACGCGTTTCAAACGCGTCTTTACCTCCCTTCATTTTCCATTCATTCATTCTTTCATTTTTCCTATGTTATTTTCATGTCACACCTGGTATAGCCTGCGTTACGGAACCATGAAACCTGAAACGTTGTTGCAGGAGGCGGCCAAAAACCACCTTCCCGTAGTTATTATGGCCGATATCAATAACACCACCGGTGTGATCGATTTTGTGAAAGAGGCCCAAAAACAGGGGATTAAGCCTATTGCCGGAATCGATTTCCGCAATGGCGACCGTCATCTTTACACGGGAATTGCCCGAAATAACGAAGGCTTCCGCGAGCTGAATGAATTTCTGAGCCTTCACCTGATGGAAAAAAAAACGTTTCCGGCAGTACCCGACCGTTTTAACCAGGCCTATGTGATCTATCCTTTCGGGGAGAAAGAGATAGCCGAACTGCGCGACCATGAATTTATCGGGGTTCAGCCGCAGGATATCAACCGGCTCCGCTACATCACCACCAAAAAATATTTTCATAAACTGGTGGTTTACCAGCAGGTTACTTTCTCGGGGAAATATGACTTTTTACTCCATAAACACCTGCGCGCCATTGATCACAACACCTTGCTGAGTAAGATTGCCCCGGAGCAGACCGGCCAGGAGAGCGATATCTTCCGCCCTTTCGATGATCTGCTTGTTGCCTTTGCCGATTTCCCGGAGATTCTTCAGACCACCAAAAAGCTGCTCGACGATTGTTCCATCACCTTTGATTTCAAGGGGACCAAAAACAAACAGCTCTTCACCGGAAGTCGGTACGATGATAAGCTGTTGCTTGAGAAGCTCGCGCTTGACGGATGGAAATACCGCTATGGCAATGATCCTGAGGCGCTTAAACGGGTAAGTCACGAACTGGCCATCATCGACAAACTCGGGTTTTCGGCCTATTTCCTGATCACCTGGGATATTATCCGCTATTCGATGAGCCGTGGCTTTTATCATGTGGGACGTGGTTCAGGCGCCAATTCGATTGTGGCCTATTGTCTGAAGATCACCGATGTCGATCCGATTGAGCTGAATCTCTATTTTGAGCGTTTCCTCAATCCCAAACGATCTTCACCCCCCGACTTTGATATCGACTTTTCGTGGCGTAACCGCGACGATATCCATGAATATATTTTTAAACGTTATGGACACAGGCATACGGCACTCCTTGGGGCGATGAACACCTTTCAGGGAAAGTCGATCCTGCGTGAGCTGGGGAAGGTGTACGGGCTACCGAAAGATGAGATTGATGTGCTGGCCGATGATCCGGCTGCCGCGACAACGGGTGGAGAATTGTACCGGCAGCTGTTTGCTGTGGGAGCGCTGATGCAGGATTTTCCCAACCTGAGAACCATTCACGCAGGTGGCGTGCTGATTTCGGAGGAGCAGATAACCTGTTACACCGCTCTCGATCTTCCGCCGAAGGGGTTTCAGACAACCCAGTGGGATATGTATGTGGCCGAAGATATCGGCTTTGAGAAACTCGATATTCTGAGCCAGCGCGGCATCGGCCACATCAACGACAGTATTGAGATCATTCGGCGGAACCGGAAGATGAAGATTGATATTCACCGGGTGCAGGAGCTCAAGGAAGATCTGCAGGTGAAGCATCAGCTCAAGATTGGGGAAACCATCGGATGCTTTTATATCGAAAGCCCGGCGATGCGCGGCTTGCTTAAGAAACTCCATTGCGACAACTATATTTCGCTGGTGGCAGCCAGTTCGATTATCCGTCCGGGTGTTGCCAAGAGCGGGATGATGCGGGAGTATATCAACCGTTTTCACCATCCGAAAAGCTTTACCTATCTCCATCCGGTGATGAAGGAGCAGCTCGAAGAGACTTACGGGGTGATGGTTTTTCAGGAGGATGTGCTCAAGGTGTGTCACCACTTTGCAGGGCTCGATCTGGCAGATGCCGATGTGCTGCGCCGGGCCATGAGCGGAAAGTTCCGTTCAAAGAGCGAGTTTCAGCGGATCATTGACCGTTTCTTTGAAAATTGCCGCACCCTGGGCCGCCCCGAGGAGACTGCCCGGGAGGTGTGGCGACAGATCGAGAGTTTTGCGGGATACTCCTTTTCCAAGGCCCATTCTGCTTCGTATGCGGTGGAGAGCTTTCAGAGCCTCTATCTCAAGGCCCATTATCCGTTGGACTTTATGGTGGCTGTGATTAATAATTTTGGGGGTTTCTACCGTACCTGGGTTTATGTGAATGAAGCCAGGCGCTGTGGTGCCCGTATTGAGCTCCCCTGTGTCAATAAGAGTATTGAAGAGACAACGATTTACGGGGATTGCATTTACCTGGGATTTAATCTGGTTGCCAATCTGGAACACGATTTCCAGGTTCAGTTGGTTCGGGAGAGAGCGCGGGGCGGGGAGTTTCGGTCGCTTGAAGATTTTTTGTCCCGCGTTGCGATAGGTATTGAGCATCTGGTACTGCTGATCCGGCTGGGTGCATTCCGGTTTATGGACAAACCTAAAATGCGGTTGTTGTGGGAAGCGCATATGTTACTGAGCAAGACTGCTAAAAATATCCCGAACCGGTTATTCGATATCCCTTCCAAAAAATGGGAATTGCCCGGAATGGAGCAGTCGCTGGTTGAGGCCGCCTATGACGAGATTGAACTGCTTGGTTTTCCGGTTTCGATGAGCTGGTTCGATCTGTTGCAAACCGGGTTTCGGGGTGAGGTGATGGCTAATGACCTGATCAGTTATGTGGGAAAGATGGTCCGTATGGTGGGGCTCCTGGTTACGATTAAATATGTGAGTACTTCGAAGCGGGAGCTGATGAATTTTGGAAGCTTTCTGGACCATTCGGGCGAGTTCTTTGAGACGGTTCATTTTCCGGGGACCCTGAAGAACTGGCCATTCTCGGGACATGGTGTTTACCTGATCCTGGGAAAGGTGGTTGCCGAATTTGGCCACCCGTCGGTGGAGGTCGAGAAACTGGCCAAACTGCCGGTAAAGGGGGACCCCAGAAGATAAAAGGCAACAGTATATTTTTAGTTGAACATTCTTTAATTTTGCAGAAAAGAGCGACAATGGATATTCAAACCGAAAAACTGGAACTGGTTAGAATGATATTAGACACCGATAATTCCAATATATTATTGTCGGTTAAACGTATTTCACAAACTACCCGAAAGTTGATTTTTGGGATAGTTTATCTCAATCTCAACAGGAAGAAATCCTTAAAGGATTAGAAGAAATTGAAAATAGTGAAACGGTAACCTACGAAAGGCTTATTGAAAAACATCGGTGATTATTGCCGTATCTTATTATTAAACTTGGTTTTATAATTATCACCGATGGGGATAATCGATTTGCCAATGACGATCCGGTTATTTTGAATGGAGTCAATCTTTGCCAATGAAATGATGAAGGATTTATGAACTCTGACAAACCGATCGTCGGGAAGAAGTTCTTCGAATTTTTTCAGGCTATTGAGAGTGACTATTGTTTTTCCTGTGATATGAACTTTGATATAATCCTTTAATCCTTCGCAATAGAGAATGTCATCCAGATCGATCCGGATGGTGTTGTACCCTGTTTTGACCAGAATGAAATCAAGATTTGGATTTTTATCGTGATTGGCAAGGCTGCTGCCTGATAATTCCGAGAACCGATGGATTTGGCTTGCTTTGTTGACCCCTTTTAAAAGGCGGTCAAAAGTTAGTGGTTTTAACAAGTAGTCTGTGGCATCAAGGTCGTAACCAGAGATGGCATATTGGCCATTCATGGCGGTAAAGATGACCTGCGGGCGATTTCTTAGGCTTTTCATGAGTTCGATTCCGGTAATCATTGGCATTTCAACATCCAGAAAAACAAGATCAACCGGGTGCTGTTGAATGAATTCAAGACCTTCGAATGGGTTAGTAAAGCATTTCAACAAATTTAAAAATGGCAAGCGTCCTACCATCTCTTTTAATAGTTCAATAGCAGGTTTCTCGTCGTCAATAATTATGCAATTCACTATTTAAAATTTTAATGATTCCTCGGCCAAAGGTAATAACGAAAATGATTAAAAGGAAGATGTATTTAAATATTGAAGGTTGCGTTGAAAAACAACTGAAATTGAACCATTTTTAATCCAAAGTATGGTTTAAGGGGGGCTTAAGGTTGATTTAGGTGAGGGAATTATTGGATTCATAGCTCTTACCACAAAAAAAAAGCATTGGTTTCTATCAGTGTGTGATAAAAACCAATGCTTTATAAAAATTATTATGGTTTTAGAAATTGTATATTATTTTCCGGATCAATCGCCTACAACCATTGCATCATATGGATGTAGTTCCCAAATGTCATCATAGAAGGCGTTTCCGCTTCTTCCACAGGCGATAAAGGCACGATTGTTGAAAGTTATACTTACGGCATCCTGTCTGGCACTTCCTTCAAAATCGGTCTTTCTTGTCCAGTTATCAGCAACGAAATCATATTCCCAACAATCAACACGCACCCCGGAATTGTACCCTAAACAAATATAGGCCTTGGATCCAAGAACGAATGCTGATCCATCGGCACGCGGAATAGTATAAGTCGTATTTATATTAAGTTTGTTTTTCTCAGTCCAGGTATCGGTTGTTGGATCAAACACCCAGATATCAAGTAAATCAAGGCCATTATCTGTGCCCGTAGTGATATAAGCTTTCCCATTATAGGTAAATGCAACAGCTCCTTCACGCTTTTCTCCACCCATACTTGCAATCTGGGTCCATTGATCGGCAACCGGATCATACTGATAGAAATCTCTGTTATCGTTATTGTCGTATCCTGTACCAATGTAACCTAAGTTATTTAAAGCAAATCCAACCGATCCGTACCGGGGCGTACCCATGAAATTGGCTTTTTGTGTCCATAGATTTGTTGCAGGATCAAATTCCCAAAAATCGTTTAATTTATCTGTTCCATTATAACCAACTCCCATATATCCTTTCCCGTTAAGTACAAAAGAAACTGCACCAATGCGGGGCTGCCCAGGAAAGTCAGGTAATCTTGTCCAGAAATCCTTTTGGGTATCCCACATCCAGAAATCCTGCAGGTAATAATTAAGTGCGGTATTTGTTTGGGCACTGTTAAATCCCATACCAAGATAAACATTAGTCCCTATGACGAATGAAGTCGCATTGCCCCTTGGAATTCCTTCAAAAGCTGATCTTAATAACCAGTCTCCAATATAAGTTGTACTCTTTTTACATCCGAGGAGAAGTACAAGAACAATCATCACCAAAAATAACTTTTTCATTAATTTACATTTTAATAAATTTCAACTATTTAAATTAGACAAGCAGAAATCTGTTTTGTCTTATACTAAGCGAGCATTTTATATTGTTGCTGCCTTTATTTAATGCTGCCTCAAAACTATGATAGCCTTTAGATCTTTAAAAACGAAACAGGATAAACAGTGATATATTGTCGATATAAAGCTTTATAAAATCGATGAATATATTTAGACAGGTTATGAATTATTAGTAAATACTAAAAATACGTGTAAAAATACTAATAATCAGTATACAGTATATATTTGAAACGTGTTCTCATATTTATTCGTCGGTTAAAAATAGGCGTTGGTATAATAATTTAGGGTCAAATAAAAACTTCAAATACTTTCGCATCAAAAAATATGGAAAGAAGTTTTCGAGCTATAGCTGGGTTTTTGTTTACAGCTTTTCTTTTTTCGTGTAATTTAACAAACGTTCAAGATTTCCAGATGGGTGCAAATTTCGTCAATTCAACTTCAGGAGTTGTTTTGATCGATACAATGCAAATGGTTTCTTCAACCGTCCATTTAGATTCCATTGTTTCTAGCAAATTAAGCAGGTTATTAATTGGGGGTTATCAGAATAGCCTTACAGGAACTGTGACGAGCAGCCCTTACTTTCAAATCAGTAACAGTTCTTTCCCAACTGTTTTACAAACAGATTTGGTCTATGATTCACTGGTTATTAAATATAATTACGATGGGTATTACATTGGAGATACTACCAAGTTAATTTCGTTCAATGTTAAACGCCTGGATCCCATAACAGGTACCAATTCCAATGGATCGACCTTTAATAGAGCCGCCTTTAAACTTGGCCTGGATGGGTATTTGTATAATGTTGATACATTTAAACTGGCTGATCAAAATCTGGGTCTGGTCCAATTTTATCCTAGTCCGACCTACAAACGAGATTGTTATTTTCGTCTCTCCGATGATTATGGACAGACGCTTTTCAATAATATTATCAACAGAACATGGATTGATACCTTATCCAACCTCTCCTATTTTAAATTATTTTTGCCAGGTCTTGCCTTTATATCTCCGGTAAATCAAAACCAGATTGCGGTTGGGATATCCCAAAAATCAATTGCCATGAGGTTATATTATCACGCTCAGGTGAATCCGACAGAGCCAAAGGTACCCACTTACTTTAACTTTGCTGTTAATACCAACGGTGTCTGGTACAATCATATTTCATATAATTCAACAGGTAGCCTTCTTGGGTCGATTAGTCAGCCCAGTAATCCATTATTGAGTAGTAGTGAGGTGCCTAGTAGCAACACCTTTAATCAGACCATGGTACAAGCTGGGAGTGGAGTCTATACAAAAATCCGGATTCCCGGTTCTGAAGCTTTGAAAGGATATGCCAAGAATCTGATCCTTATCAGTGCCCAGATCCGGTTAACGCCGCTTCTTGGTTCCTATACCACCACAAATACCCGCTTTCCGACACTTTCAAATAATCCACTTCCTGATACGCTAGCTGTGTTTGTTGTGGATCGTAGAAATGTGATTGCAAAGCAGTATGCGTCTTCGGTAGGGAGTAATATTTATGCCCATAAAATTATTCCGATTGCCTTTAATCAACAACCTTATTATATCCTTGATGCCACTTCTTTTTTTGCTTCTGAAATGGCATCGTCAACCTTTACCGGTTATTCACTGATGATTGGTACTGTGGGAGCCAAGGCAGGTATGATGTTAAATCCTTTTGCTTTTGCCCCATTTGATTCAAGTGGTAATCTTTTTAAATTGAGCGTTTACTGCTATATTGATAAAGTTTATAATAATTAGATTTTTTGCTCGCATTTCTGGTTGGCAAGACCTGATTTTATATTTGCTATCAAATCAATTAATATTTAATAAAAAATTTGGAATGAGAAGGTTAGCATTAATAATAATATTTCTACTATCAATTTTTATTGCTTCAGGGCAGAATAACACCAATTCCCCTTATTCAGTTTTTGGAATCGGCGAGCTGGATAATGCAGCTGGCGGTAGAAATATGGGAATGGGCGGTAGCGGAATTGCAATGAAATCAGATGTCTTTCTGAATTTTTCCAATCCTGCTTCATTGACTGCTATACCCGCTCAAAGTTTGGAAACTGACGCAGGTATTACTATCAAATTTTCCGACTTGCAAAATTCATTAAATTCTGTTAATGTGCTCAACGGTAACCTCAGTTGGGCAGCCCTCGCCTTTCCGATCAACCGGACTTTTGGGTTGGGATTTTCCTTGAACCCGATGAGTAGTGTCGGGTATACAATTTCCACCATTAAAAGTTTGGATGGTGCTAATTATTCTTACCCTACAACCTATAAAGGGGGAGGCGGTTTAAGTGAGGCTTCTGTATCTCTGGGTGCTAAAATCGGGAAGAATTTATCTTTAGGATTACAAAGTTCAGTTTTGTGGGGAAACATATCAGAAACAAATCTTGACTATCCACCTATGGGTTCAACAATTACCCGTGTGGATAATTCAAATTACATTGGTACATCATTTAAACCGGGTTTTCAATTTCAAAGCAGACTGAATAAAAACACCATGCTTACCATAGCCGGTACAACAAAACTTAGCACCTATTTAAATGGTTCAAATGACCTGACTATTTCTTCCGGATCGTCAATCGTACTTACTCAGTTAAATATACAGAACCAAATAAAACTTCCTGTTGATATGGTTTTGGGTATTGGGCTTCAGTTCAAAGACAAATATCTTTTCACAGCCGATTATGACCGTAGCGATTGGAGAAACGCTTTGGTTAACGTGGATCCTTCGGGGCTGGCACTTAATCAAAGTTATCATGTAGGTTTGGAAATTGCGCCAAAGTATGATTCCCAGCGGTTAGGACAAACCAGACGATACCGGTTTGGTGCATTCTATCAGACCGGTTATATGGTTATTTCCGGCACTCAAATCAGTACCTACGCAGCTAGCTTTGGAATGGCTATCCCCATAAGGAAGGACAGGAATACAATGAATTTTGCTGTTGAAGCCGGCAGACAAGGGTCTCTTCAAAATAATCTGATCGTTGTTTCGTATGTTAAATTAAATTGGAGTTTCAGCCTTTGGGAACGTTGGTTCATCCCCCGCAAATACGATTGATTTCGACGATTTTACTTTCTGTTTTGTATCCCGGGAAATAATATGAGAGGTTATAATTTATTCCCTGATCATTCTGAGGAACACATTGGGATTTTTTTTGTAGTAGCCTACACTTTTAGCTCCAGTATCATATCTTCGTTCTGACCGTGGTATTCAAAGTATCCCAAAACTTTGAAGCCAGCTTTCAGGTAATGATTTTTTGCATGTACATTATTGCTTTGCACACCGCCCCATAAAATAATGCGGTTTATTCCTATCTCTTGAATTTCAGATATTATAAAATGGAGCATGGCTATTCCCACCCCTATACCCTGCCACATATCGGCAACCGACGGTGCAAAGGTGCAATCGGTTTGATTGTCAAGTTTTAAACCATATTTCTGGAGCCTGGATTGAAAACCTTGTTTTATGATGGCATACGAAATTATGGCATTCGTTTTAGTGTCAATTGCCAAAAATCCCCGGTTTTGGTCCCCGTTTTCATAAAAGTCCATGACTGATTGCTGGTCAAACAGGTGTGGCCCAAATCTTCTTTTTGTTTCGTTACTCAGACCATTAAAGTAACGCATCAAGCTCTCAAAGTCATTGGAATTAAGATACTGTGAATCAATTTGCTTATGATCCCTGGTTTCTGTTATCATATTGAATAACAGTAAAAAATTGCGAAAGGAAGGTTAATATGAGAGAATAGTCCTGATTTACTTTTCCTCTTTCATTTGTCCGAGGATTTGAATGATTTTATCCAATTTGTCCACTTCCAATGATTTTAACTTAATAGCCAGCGCTTCTATTTCCAGTTTCGCATCTATATTTGTTTGATAATCAGCTTGGGCCTGCATTCGGTCTCTGTCATTCTGTCGGTTTTGGGCCATCATTATAATTGGTGCTGCATAAGCTGCCTGAGTTGAGAAGACCAGATTGAGCAAAATAAAAGGGTAGGCATCCCAATGAAAAAAATAACCCACTAAATTTAATCCCATCCAGAGAATGACCAAAATTGTTTGAATGATAATAAACCTCCATGACCCCATTCCTTTTGCGACAGAATCTGCCAGGTGATCACCAAATTTTAATGTATCATGATGTCTTTGATGCCAGTCTTTCCTAAACTCCATAGTATTATATATTATTGGTTTAAATTATTCTTGGTTCCTTGTTTACTCTGAAAATCTGTAATTTTTATTTGTGTTGCTAATTTGACCCATTCATTCGGTTAAAGGCTTTTCGCAAATCCTCAGGTCCTGAATTAGCCATTGCTTCGCTGAACCCAAAGGTAATATCCGATTTTTGTTCTTTCAATTGTTTAAATACGGCATTGATAAAATCATGTACAGGTGGGGCAGAATTGTGTATCCCAATACCACCTAGATCGGTATTCAATGCAGGTGGAATCAGGGCGATTACCTCAATTCCTCTGGGTTTTAACAGTTGTCTTAATGAAAGGGTATAAGAATTCATAAATGCTTTGGTTGCTGAATATACCGGCACTTTGATCAGTGGAACGTAAGCCAGGCCTGAGGTCACATTAATCACTGTAGTCAGTGACTTTAAATTTAAAAATAGTGAAACCAGGTGAATTGGTGCTTCAATATTTATTGCCAACTCCTCCTTTGCCCGTTCAAAAAAGTGGTTATCTGAAACTTCCATCCAATTCTGGATGCCGGCGTTATTGATCAAGATGTTAAGATCATTATGTTCTTGAGATATCCAGGTGTAGAGTTCTTCTCTCTCCTTGGATTTTGACAAGTCGCAGACCCGGGTAATTACTGAAGGATACAAACGGGATATCTCATTTAAAGCAGTCTCTCTTCGACCGCATACAATTACCGTGTTATTTTCACTGAGAAATTTTTCGGTTAACCCTAACCCAATTCCTGATGCACCTCCTGTTATTAAGATTTTATTATTTGAGATATTCATTTTTGAGTTATTTGGTTGAAAATATTTGGAGTTTGTTGGGTCTTTTCGTTAGTTCAATTCAGCAGTCAACCATATTCAACTTTTTAGGTTGCGATTTTATGAAATGCAAACTTCTGAAATATAAATTAGTTATAATTATTTTGTCGGGGTAGCCGGATTTGATTCGTGAAAAGTTAAATATCTGAATATCAACTATATAAATGCATATCATAAATAATATCCTCATATATCTTAATTAATAATGTTTAAGCATTGATATCTAGGTTGTTATATCTTCCTTTGCAGGCATAAAACTTTACATAAATTTGTATCCAGCAAATAAATGGTATAAAATTTCATTGCATTTGTATTTTAGTTATTCAAAGTCAACTGTAATAAGAAATACCCTTTGCAAATTTAAAATTAATCAGAATTAAAAGTATTCAAAAATATGGGATTTAGCTTTAAAACTGTAAAAAACTAAAAAAGGAAGATGTTTGAAATCAAACAAAAATACAGTAGATAATTATTTGGAAGTAGTTTGATCACTTTGGAGTTTATAAATTGTAATCTGAACTGTAAAGTCAGACCTCTATGTGAAAGGTTTATTTTTGCAGATTTATATTGGAGGGAATATAATCCTTGTAACTATTAATTAATACCCTAAGATCCTCCTGCGCTCTTTCGGAAGTATATCCGTATTTATCACCGTATCCCACTTTCCTCCCGTTAGCAATACTTTTCCAACTTCCCTGAGGTTCTATGACTATTTGAGCAGTATTATCTTTTACTATAATAGTAATCAAGGCAAATGCATCTGGAGACTGCTGTATGAATCCATACTGACTTTGAATCCCAAACTCTCCATGTAATAAATATTTGCCTATAATTTTCCCGGTCTGTTTGTCTTGTGATTGGATCACACTTTTCCCATTGGTAAATGCCTTAACCATCCATTGATTGGACCTAATGAATAGTTCATCTTTTGTCCCCTTTACCTCAATAATTTCTCCTGATTTCGGGGCTGTTGTTTCAATCAACGTGAAACAAGAGGTTAACAAAAATATTAATAAAATAAAAATTCCAGTTTTCATCTTTATATAAATTGATTTTGAATCCCACAAGTGCAGAATTGAAGTCCCAATAATTCTCATTTCTGCTTGCTATTATTCATAAATGGCTATTTGCTGGCTTCCTTTCAGGAATTTTGATGGTATCAGATCCTTCTTTAAAGGAAAAAATCTATTGAGTTCAAATATTGAACCCAATAAATTCTTTGTCTTAAAATTAATGGAAAGCAATCCCCAATGTTGAAACGCCAGTCGAAAGGTCAAGGAATAAACCTAGTTTACGATTTAAATGGTATTCTGCCCCGGCATGAAAATCAAGAAACAGCGGGTTGATTGTATGATAGTTACCATCCTGCGAATAACCATTATCCCAGGTGGTATTGACCACTGTGAATCCAACTGAGCCTGCCAGATAAAAATCCCAGTCTTTGCTGGCTCCTAAAATCTGATCAAAATAATAACTCCCTTTCCCACCTATTGGAATGGCTGTTTCCCGGTAATAATTCTGATGATAAGAAATAAATGAAGCGAATGGCGCCAGGGTGAAATTTTTAGCCACATCAAATTCATAATTAATATTAAAAACCGGCAGGGTGCTGACTGTATTTCCATAATAACCGGAATACCCTCCAACGCCAAAACCTAAGTTCAGGGTATTTCCATGTTTTTCAGAATAATTGGAATCCTGCGCCGACAAATTAGTGACAGTCATTCCCAGGAATAAGAGCAAAATAAAAATTGGTGTTTTCATAGTATTGATTTATAATTAATTATTGAAATTTACTTTGAATTTTCATCCTTACTTAATTTCGGTGATTGTCTTCGTGGTTATTTTTATTTGCATGTTTTCCTTTCCCCGGCCTCTCGCCTATCGTTTTTTGCGCTTCACCCCGGTAACCTTTGTTATACATCCTTTTATGATCATTAAATTGAGCATAAGGAGTATTCCCGTGATAGTCCTTCATAACCACTTTGTATCCGCCATACAAGTCATAATTCCTGTAACGTCCAGGCAGATTGGACCTGTGAACCCATGTTTTTCCATTGGAATAAATAAACATCGAATTTTGAACATCATAATAGGCTTCCACATCGGGCAGGTAATAATAACGGGCATCAGAATAACCGGAAGGACCCCATGAAGGTGGAGAACCTAAGTTTAAGCGGACAGAAACTTGTGCATTTACTGCACCGGCAAAGAATACTGCGATTCCTAATACTATTAATTTTAATTTTAAAGTTTTCATTTACTAAAATTTACATTTGTATGAATTAAAGACACTTTTAAATATTATTGTTCCAAAAGCTTATACAGCTCTTTTAAATCAGGGGAAAGTATGACTTCAGTCCTGCGGTTTCCGGCACGTCCTTCAACGGTATCATTTTCTTTAACAGGGTGAAATTGACTTTTACCTGATGCAGTAATACGACTTGGATCAAATCCATTATCTTTTGTCAGTATACGGACAATAGAGGTTGCTCTTGCAGTGCTGAGGTCCCAATTATCTTTAAATATATTTGTTTTGATCGGGACATTATCGGTATGACCTTCAATCATTACGGTAATCTCTTTTGTGCTGTTAAGCACCTGTGCTAAAGATTTCAGCGCTTCCTTACCCTTAGGATCGACAACATCACTACCCGATTTGAAAAGCAATTTTTCAGCCAGTGAAACATATACGTTTCCATCTTTGGTATATACAGATAATTCATCAGTTTTATAATTCATCAAAGCAGCTGCTATTGAGTTTTTAAGTTTGCTCATCACATTCTTTTGTGCCTGAATCATATCCTGAAGGCTTTTCAAACGTCTTGCCTGGTCAGCTATAGTCATTTTTGATTCGGTAGAAAGTGATTTCAAATCATTTAAAACCAATGAATTTTCATTCAGCAAGGAGGTCTTCTGATCATTCAGATCTTTTACATTCTTATCGCATTCATTAAGTTTCGTTTGAACATTTGCACTGTCAACTTGTAGCTGACCAACTCTGGCTTCTGAAGCTTTAAATTTTTTGCTTGAAACACATGACGAAAATGAAATGCTGATAAAAAGCGCTACAAATGCGAGGTAATAAAATGTTTTTTTCATTGTTGTTTTTATGAGTGAATAATAGGGCAAAGTTGGGTCTTAGAGAAGGGAAAAATGTTACACAACTTTTAATTTAAATTGTATGATTCACACATTTTCAACAATTAGGATACAGCCGGACAATTTTATTTATCGATTTGAATAGAGTATGCATTGGGAATTATTTTCTGTCCGTGGTTGAAAGCATATACTTTTGTAAATTCTGCACCGAAATAGAGAATGATAGCTGAATAATAGACCCAAACCAGAATTAAAATAACCGAACCGGCTGTGCCATAGACAGAAGCAATATTATACTTCCTAAGGTAAAATCCAATTATAAATTTGCCGATCATAAAAAGAAGGGCAGTGAAAGATGCTCCGACCAGGCAATCGGCGAGGGCAATCTTCCCGTCAGGCAGTGTTTTGAAGATGATGCTGAATAAAAGTGTTATAATGACAAATATCACCAATACATTAACCGCATAAAACAAATAAACGGAATCCTGAGGGAAGATGATTACCAACCGTTTACTTAGAACATCAATTAAAGCATTGATGATTAAACTAACCAATAATAAAAATCCGACTGAACCAATCATTGAGAATGACATAAGCCGGTTATATAAATATTTTATTAAACCCCGATTTGGTTTTGCCTTTATCCCCCAGATGAAATTAATCGAATCCTGAATTTCAGCAAATACACT
>CAIXZH010000023.1 GCA_903923905.1 uncultured Bacteroidia bacterium | reverse complement strand
ATAAACGGCTCCGTTCCTCCGCCGCCCTTGACAAAACCCAGAATCTATCTGAAAAGCATTTAAGGATTGAGAAAAGAGAAAATTTGTAGATTTGAGCTACCAAAGTAAAAACAATCAGACAGAGTTCAGATTACACTCCCTTTTAGCCGGCCGGTTTGCCAGTATTTTTTTGTTGAAGTCAAAAAATTATCATCCCCAGGAATTTGACTAAGTTTTCCCGTAATAACCTTAATGATCTGCTGATCAGTGCTTCAACTGCTTTTGGGGTTATCCCCATTGCAGCGCCTATCTCAGAATAGCTTAAACCTTCTATTCTGCTAAATTCAAATGCCTTACGGCATCTTTCAGGCAGCTTGGCAACTGCATTCCACAAATGAGAACTTAAGTCATTTGCATCTATATTCTCTTCGGTAGCACATCCCTGAAATTCACTGGGATTGAATACAGGAGCCTGTTGTCTGCGTTTCTGCTCTCTCAGGTGATCAATACAACGGTTTCGAACCATAAAAAAAAGGTAGGAATAAAGATCCTCCAGGTTGTTTAGTTTATTCCGCTTCTCCCACAATTTGATAAAACAATCTTGTACAAGACTTTGGGCTGAATCCTGGTCGTGTACATAACGGATGGCCTGAATGGTTAGTGTCTTATAGTACTTCCTGAAAATGAAATCGAAAACCTCACTCTTACCAGATCGCAATTGTGCCAATAGAAATCTGTCAATATCTTCGTGTTCAGAATTCATTTGGATGGATTAGTTCACTTAGTTTTGGTTGTAACAAAAATAGACCGTTTTTCTTTACATACAATTTTTTTAATAAAAAAATCATTAACCATATAGGGTGTGCAAGGTCGAAAAACGTCCTGAATAAAACTCTAATCCATATGCAGGAAAAGCTTCATGATTTAATGTCCGCCTATATTACCGGCAATCTTACTGAATCTGAACAGCATGAGCTGACAGATTATCTGGAACTGAATCCTTCTGATCATAAGATTCTGGAAGATTATCGGCTTTTATGGGAGGAATCAGACCTTAAAATCGATATAAAATCAATTGATGTAGAGAAAGCATTAAGACAAACCAAATTAAGGTTGTCGTTTAACAAATCCAATATCCTCCTTTTACTGCAAAAAGCAGCTGCGATATTTATATTGGCGGGATTTCTCTCGATGACATATCTTTATTTTCACAAATCAGCATCAATTACTAATCTCAATCAAGATCAGGTTATTACGCAGGAGATTTCCACAATATTCGGCAACAGATCCAAATTCCAGCTCCCAGATGGAACAACGGTATGTTTGAATTCTGGAAGTAAACTCATTTTCCCGAGTGAGTTTAAAGGTAAGACCAGAAAAGTTGAATTAATCGGTGAAGCATTTTTTGAAGTGACCCCCAATACGGCTAAACCTTTCATTGTAAAGACTGCTGATATTGACATAAAAGTTTTGGGAACTGCATTTAATATTCAGGCATATCCAAAAGCTAAAGAGATAAGTACAACTCTTGTTCATGGAAAAGTTGTATTAGAAAGAGGATTCAAAGGTGTTATGAATCAAATTGCTGATTTAAAGCCTTCAGATAGGGCAGTCTTCAAACTTAACGATAAAGTAATTACTATTTCAAAAGAGGAAGATCTTGATAAATTCATTGCCTGGAAAGACGGTAAATTGGTGTTTTTTAATGATCCGATCGAAGAGGTGGCCAATAAGCTGGGTAATTGGTACAATGTCATTGTTACAATTAATAACCTGTCAATAAAGCGATACCGTTTTACGGCTACTTTCACCGATGAGCCAATCGAGAAGGTACTTGAATTGCTGAGCAAATCATCTCCAATCAAATATCAAAGCAAAAAAGAAATTAGACTTTCAGATAACTCGTATTCAAAACGGGAAATAATTTTAAACTAACAGGTAAACAAACTTAAAATCTTATGCCTATGGAATGAACCGAACAAAAAATAACGGGAAAGTGTTAGCGCACTCACCCGTTAAAATTAAATGTCTTCTAACTCTTGAAAAATTATTAACGAACATTTAACAAAGCAAAAATATGAAAAAATTCGGATTTAACTCTCCGAGCGGCAATAGATATGCCGTATTAAAGAAAGGACTAATTATTATGAAAATCACGCTGGTGCTAATTCTTATTTCTACCTTTAATCTTTTAGCGACCAATAGTTACTCTCAGACAGCTCGGATATCGCTAAATTTAAACCAGGTATCAGTAAAACAAGCGCTTAAAAATATCGAGCAGTCGAGTGAGTTTTACTTTTTATACAATAATGAATTAGTCGATGTGGAGCGTAAAGTAGATATTCACGCCAATAATGAACAAATTGGGACAATTCTGGACCAGATCTTTGCAAATCAGGAGACTAGATATGCAGTATATGACAGGCAGATTGTGATCTCTCCGGCGAATATGTCTCTTCCACAGGAGGCTCAAAGCAAGATTAGCGGAAAAGTTACTGATTCTTCAGGAACAAAATTGCCCGGGGTTTCTGTATTTGTAAAAGGAACTACAACGGGTACAATAACGGATGAAAGCGGAAGTTTCAGTTTGAGTAATATTTCCAAAGGATCAACTTTGGTATTCTCGTTTATTGGTATGAAAACCCAACTATTAAAAATTGCGAATCAAACTACTGTTGATGTGAAGATGGTGGAAGAATTAATCGGCATGAATGAAGTAGTGGTGACGGCACTCGGTATTAAACGTGATGAAAAGGCGCTTGGCTATTCTGTTCAAAAGGTTTCGGGTGAGAGTTTGCAAAAAGTCTCTGGAGTTGAAATTGCAACATCACTTACCGGCAAGGTAGCTGGGCTTTTGGTTAAAAACTCACCAAATTTTGGATCTATCCCCGACATTACCATCCGTGGCGAAACTCCACTTTTAGTCATTGATGGTGTTGCCTATTCAAATAAGACACTAAGTGATATAGCTTCTGAAGATATCGAGTCAATCAGTGTTTTAAAAGGTGCTACAGCTTCAGCGCTTTATGGTTACCGGGGAGGAAGTGGTGCTCTTCTGATTACTACCAAAAATGGAAGTACCGGTAAAGGTGGGATTTCAATTGATTTTACATCCAATACCATGGTTAATGCCGGGTTTTTAGCTATTCCCAAAAAACAGGCTGTTTATGGCAGAGGATATAACAATACCTATGATAAAAATGATGACGATTCCTGGGGTACAAAGATGGATGGGTCAATTCAAAATCAATGGGACCCTAAATTAAAGGCTTACAGAGATTATGCTTACCTGCCTATTGGTGCAAATAATTTCCGAAATTTTTTGGAACCAGGTTATATAACAAACGACAATTTTAATGTTGGATATAAAAAAGATAATGTATCACTTAGAAGTTCGCTTAACTGGACAGAGAATAAAGGGCGTTACCCAAATTCTAAATTAGATAAATATACCTACACATTGGGGGGCGATTTCACATCTGACAAATTCAAATTAAGTTCTAATCTTTCGTATGCTAAAAAAGTGATACCTAATTTGGGCTCTTTTGGATATACTTCTTATGATCCGATGTATGAATTACTGATTTGGTCGCCTGCCGATTTTAATATATTGGATTACAAAAATAATTATTGGATTAAACCCGGTGAGCAACAAAATTATACCTATCAATGGGGCGATAACAATCCATATTTTGACCGGTACGAAAAAATAAATAAAGCATCCCGCGATATTTTTAATGCTGATATTTCGATGAGTTACCAAATAACCGATTGGTTAAAAGCCACCATCAGGTCAGGTCTTGATTTTTACAAAGAAGTAGGGGAGTTGAAAATATCAAAGGGGTCTCAAACTTATTCCGGGAATACACCTGTCCCGGGTAACCTTTATACCTGGAATGGTTATATAACTGGTTGTTATGTAATTGGACAAAACACCGGTACAAGTATTAATACCGATTTGTTGCTGACTGGTGAAAGGTCGTTTAATAAATTTAAAGCAGATTATCTTTTAGGTGGAACAATCTTCAGCAAAAGAGACGATAACTTATACGCCGCTACAAATGGCGGCATTTCTGTGCCAGGCTTTTTCTCGATCGCTGCTTCTGTAAATCCACCTACCGTTTCGCAGAGCGCTGCCGCACAACAGGTAAATTCAGTATTTGGCAGATTGGCACTTTCCTGGAACAAATTAATATACGTAGAAGCTACCGGCAGAAACGACTGGAGTTCCACATTACCGGTTAGTACACGTTCATATTTTTATCCTTCAGTCTCTTCAAGTTTTGTGATTTCAGAACTTTTACCAGATACAAAAAATTGGCTTGATCTGTTAAAACTCAGAGGATCATGGACATCCTCAAAAAGTATTCCTGGAATATATGCAATCAATAGTAGTTTTACGCTCACCAATCCTACCTGGAATACGCTTAATGGAGCAACGGCACCAAGCAATATTTATGAAAAAGATGCGCGTCCTGAAAGTAAAAATACTTTTGAAACAGGGTTTCAGTCAGTATTCCTAAAAAACCGTTTGATGGTTGATGTTTCATATTATACCGTCAGAAATTTTGATCGTTTGGCGAATGCTCCAATATCACCGGCATCGGGATATACCAATACGTACATTAATATTGGTGAAGAGTTAACCCGACGTGGATGGGAAGTAGTGTTAAATGGCACCGCTGTTAAGGAGAACGATTTACAATTAGATTTTGGAGTAAACGGGTCAACTTTTAAACGTTTTCTGACTAAATTAGACCCTACCTACTCGGCAAAATATCCATGGGTATACAAAGGAGCCCGATATGATGTATTGTATAGTAATGCATTTCTAAAGGATCCTTCCGGCAACCTTATTTACGATAATGGAAGACTTGTTTATAGTCAATATTATTCAAAGTTTGGATACACTGATCCCGATTGGCTATGGGGAATACATTCAACATTCAGATACAAAAACTTTAGCATGTTTATATCATTTGATGGGGTACACGGTGGAATGATGAACACCAGAACCGAAAGTTATATGTGGCAGGCTGGTGTTCATCCTAATTCTTTAACCCCGGAAAGGGCGTTGGATGTGGCTAATCCTGGTACTCAGAACTTTCTTGGGAATGGTGTAAAAGTGGTCTCAGGTACAGCTACCTACGATCAAATGGGTAAAATTACAACCGATACCCGTGTTTTTGCAAAGAACGATATACATACTACCTATGAGCAATATATCATCGATTTGCATAATAGTAGTGCCTGGGGTGGAAACGGAAGCAGTGCCGATACCTATTCTAAAACATTCTTAAAACTACGAGAGCTTTCTTTAACCTATCAGATTCCAGCAAAAACATTACACGGTTTTGCTAAGGGTGCTTCAGTAAGTGTCATAGGACAAAATTTATTTTTGAAAGCCAAACAGTTTAAATATTCTGATCCCGATGGAGGTAACGAAGACCTTGTTGACCCTGCAACCCGATATGTTGGATTAAATATTAAATTGACACTATAATACGACGAACATGAAAAATATAAAATATTTATTTGTTGCTGTATTTACGCTTATCATGGTAAACTCGTGTACAAAGTTTTCTGCGTTAAATACCGATCCAAATGTACCAACTACCGTTTCACCCGATATGCTGGCTACCCAAATATTAAAAGGGACTTTTAGATTTTGGAATCCCAATCCAACAGATTTCTCAACAGGAAATCTATGGTGTAAGCATACGGCGCTACTTCAAACAAATCCAAATCCTTACCAGTATTATTATTCATACTGGCCCTATGGTGATTTTAGTGGTTATAAAAATTTGACCGATTTAAAACGAATGGTTGAATATTCAGCAGGAAATGCTGCTGAATCATCCTATAAAGGATTAGCCTTATTTCTAAAAGCCTGGATTGGTTTTCAAAATGCATTGGATATAGGCGACGTTCCATATTCTGAAGCCGGCAAGGCGGAAGAAGGTATAACACAACCAACCTATGATAAGCAGTCCGATGTATTTGCAGAGATTTTGACAGATTTAAACCTGGCAGAAGCAGACTTTGCAGCAGGCGCAAGTTTTGATGGTGATATAATGTATAATGGCGATGCAACTAAATGGCGCAAACTATGCAACACTGTTCAGCTGAAAGTTATTCAAACCATAAGCAAAAAGGTTACCGCTGACCAAAAAGCCCGGTTTGCAGCAATAGTGGCTGCCAATAATTTAATGGTCGATAATACAGATAATTTTCAATTAACCTATACTGACAATCCAAATGCCTGGCATCCATTTTATAATGGTGAAGGTACCCGGATTTATGATGGAGTTGCAAAATTGGTGGTTGATGCATTACGAAGTTTCAATGACCGAAGGTTATTTTATTTCGCAGAACCATCTCAATACCTGATCACTGGAGGTTTACTCGAGAGTGATTTTGCTGCTTATGAAGGCGCACCAACCGAATTATCTGCAGATCAGTTGGCTCTCAATAATCAAGCCGGCAAATATTCGTTGGTCAATAAACGGTATGTGACGGTAAGTGCAGGCGATCCAATGATAAAATTGTCTTATGCTGAGCAATGTTTCATTATTGCCGAAGCAATTGAGGAAGGTTGGGTATCCGGAAATGCTAAGACTTATTATGAAAGTGGCGTGAAAGATATCCTTAATTATTATATGAATTTGCCTTCTGCCGCTACGGGTGTTCATGGAATGGCTATTACGCAGTCGTATATCGATAATTATTTTTCAGGCGCTGCAGCTTATGCGACAGCGGGTACTAAAACACAACGGGAACTGCAAATATGGACACAAAGGTGGTTGATCGATTTCTTTCAGGGGAACGGCTTAAATTATCCTCAGTTTCTTCGTACAGGATATCCCAACTTTCCTTTAGATCCCAATACCAGTATGGATCCGGATGATAAAACAGTATATCCTCAACGTTGGAAGTACCCCACCGAGGAACTGGTAACAAATCCGGTAAATTACAAAAAAGCTATTGACGATCAATTTGCCGGATATGATGGAATTAACAAAATACCGTGGTATTTACAATGAAATTGTATTCATAATCTCTTTATTGGTGATTTTATGGATCCATTTATGAAAAACTGAATTAAAATGGGGGAGCGAAAAACCTTCCCCATTTTTTATCTGATGAAACCCTCATGAATTTACATCCACAAAAGGCAATGTATAAATCAATGAGGGTTCCACAAGGATCAAGATTCTAAATATTAGTAAGTTAATTAAAACTTTATACGTGTGAAAGTTTGATCGATCCCTAAGCAATCTCCAATCAACACTCCAGAAAATTATCACAAAAAAACACCTGAAAATCAGTGATTTCAGGTGTTGTGTTTTTTGTAACTATCATTTATTGAGCCACTAATGGGACTCGAACCCACGACCTGCTCATTACGAATGAGCTGCTCTACCAACTGAGCTAAAGTGGCATTTATGGTCGGCAAATGTAGTAAAATTGAGTTCTACTTCAAGCGATTATTCGCTTTTTATTAATCTTCCCAGTCGAGGATTATTTTTCCGCAGTTTCCCTCCTCCATAATATCAAAAGCCTTTTGAAATTCGGTATAATGAAAACGATGGGTGATCACCGGTGAAATATTAAGTCCGGAAAGGAGCATCTTCTCCATCTTGTACCAGGTTTCATACATTTCACGTCCATAGATACCTTTGAGGGTTAATCCTTTGAAAATTACCTTATCCCATTCAATCTTGGTGGTGTCGGGTAAAATTCCAAGCAGCGAAATCTTACCTCCGTTATACATGTTTTTGATCATGGAATCGAAAGCAACCGGTGATCCCGAAACCTCGAGCCCGATGTCGAAACCGGCAACCATACCTACCTGTTGCATTGCAGAGGCTATGGCATCCTTCATTGGGTCGATCACGAGAGTGGCCCCCATCTTAAGGGCAAGTTCACGACGATAGGGAACCGTTTCGGAGCCAACCACATTGCGGGCGCCCACAAATTTGCAGATAGCAATGGCCATGCAACCGATTGGTCCACCGGCGCCGGTCACCAAAACATCTTCACCGATCAGCGGAAAGGAGAGGGCTGTATGGGTAGCATTCCCCAGGGGGTCCATAATTGAAACGATCTCGTCGGGTATTCGTTCATCAATGTAGAGCACATTTTCAGCAGGAACACATACATATTCGGCAAACCCCCCATCCCGGTTTACCCCTATTCCTACGGTATGATCACAGATATGACGTCGTCCCCGTCTGCAATTCCTGCAAAACCCGCATGCAATATGACCTTCAACAGTTACGCGTTCGCCAAGATGGATTTTTGTGACTTCCTCTCCAAGTTTGACCACGATTCCAACATATTCATGTCCGATGGTCATCGGGGTTTTAATGGTTTTCTGAGCCCATGCATCCCATTTATAAATATGGAGGTCTGTCCCGCAGATCGCAGATTTTGAAATTTTAATGAGGACTTCGTTGACTCCTGGCTGAGGTATAGGGACCTCTTCAAGCCATAGCCCTTTGGTTGGTTCCATTTTTCTGATCGCCTTCATATTAAAGGAATTAATTTTATATAAGCAAAGTAAGAAAAATTTTGACTAATCAAACCTAACGAATATCACAACCTCCTCTTTTTTGAACAGAATAAACTGGTTCCAGGCTCAGAGGCAGGTATAAATAGTTTATTATTAGTATTGTAATATAATAAAAGGCCATTTTATGCCGATAAATCCAGGTTTGGTGTTATCCCACGAATTGAAACCTGCTGTAAAACATGTTTTTAATAATGCCAGTTCAAACGATTAGCTGTCAATTGAATAAAAGGTTGCCAGCCGCAACTTTAATAACTATTTCTTAATGTACACTAACATCCGTTAACATTTTTTAATAAAAAACCTTAATTTAGCCGACGCTTAAATGAAAAAAGAGTGAGCATTATCGGACTTTTACTAAGACTATTATTTGTTTCTAACTAAACGATCAAAAGAGCCGGCCTACTAGGTCGGCTCTTTTTGCATATTTTAGTTTGGTAACTATTTGTAATCAACTAAAATATTACTACTTTTGCGCCACTCATTTTTATAAATGATAATTGTTTAATGTAAAAATCTAAAAAGGTATGTTGAACCAGTACGAAACCGTTTTCATTGCTACTCCCGTTTTATCTGAAGCTCAGATAAAGGAAGCGGTAGGAAAGTTCAAGGATTTGATCGTTGCAAGTGGTAGCGAACTAATCCATGAAGAACATTGGGGTCTAAAGAAATTGGCCTACCCCATTCAAAAGAAATCGACAGGATTTTATCATCTTTTCGAATTCAAGGCTAATCCGGCTTTCATTGGAAAACTTGAAACCGAGTACCGTCGTGACGAACGTATCATCCGTTTTATTACACTGAAACTGGATAAATACGCCGCTGAGTACAGTGAAAAGAGACAGAAAAAGGTAAATGCAAAAACTCAAAAGGAGAACTAAGTCATGACCAGTAATTCAAGTGAAATCAGATATCTCACACCCCCATCGGTTGAGGTAAAAAAGAAAAAGTATTGTCGTTTTAAAAAGTCCGGAATCCGTTATGTGGATTATAAGGACCCTGAATTTTTAAAGAAATTCCTAAACGAACAGGGTAAAATCCTGCCACGCCGGCTTACCGGTACTTCCCTGAAGTATCAGCGTAAAGTATCACAGGCTGTAAAACGCGCCAGAATGATTGCGTTGCTGCCTTATGTAACAGATTTGATGAAATAATAATTAGGAGATACAAACATGGATATCATTCTTCTTCAAGACGTACCAAATCTGGGCAGCAAAGACGATAGTGTTGTTGTTAAAGACGGGTATGCACGTAATTATCTGATCCCACAGAGATTGGCATTATTAGCCACCCCATCTGCAAAGAAGGTACTTGCCGAAAATCAAAAACAGCGTGCCCATAAAGAGGCCAAATTGAAAGATGAAGCATTGGTTTTAGCCGAAAAGCTTAAAACAATCGTGATTACTGTTGGGGCTAAAACCAGTACCACCGGTAAAATCTTTGGTTCAGTTAATAATATTCAGGTAGCTGAAGCTCTTAGAGAGAAAGGTTTCGAAGTCGATCGCAAACAAATCCTGATCAAGGAAGATGCAATCAAAGAAATTGGAAAACATACCGCAAGAGTGAAATTTCACCGTGATGTGATTGTTGATTTCGAATTCGAAGTTATCGCCGAATAACCAGAAATATTTTATAAATAATTCTTCGACATTTCAACCAGATTAAAAGCTGTCCTTTTTAGGGCAGCTTTTTTTTACCTGTACTGATCAGTTATATGAATATATATTTTGAAGTTTAAGTATGCAGCATATCCTTATGAATACTGATGACAATTGGCTTCTGGCAGCCGGATAAACATTTATTTAATCTATTACAAATTGGTCGTATTTCACTCTTTGAAGTTATTTACTAATCAGAAAGTCAGCACTTTCCATTCTTCTTTAAGGTAATTCGACAACACTGAGCCCATCCCTTTAACTTCAATTCCTAAGCCTTTTAGCTGATCTGAAACTCCGTACATATTGGCGCAGGCTATACAAGCTTCCAATTTGACTCCATCTTCGATCATCTTCTTTACCTTTTCCTGTAAACCTATATTTTCAGTCAACAGTTTGGCAGAGGGTCCCCAGACAATCAGGACCACTTCATCAAACCACCATTGCAAACAGGCGTTATGGACATACATCAAACATACTTTTTCGGCCACTTCAGGATCACCACTTGCCCATACTACAGCTAGCCGTCGTTTTTCATTTTTTTGCATACGAAATGATTTAAATAATTACAATCTTCAAATTGAACGGTTATAAAAGTAAGCAGTAAAAGGATATTTTAGCTGGGAAATAGCTTATATTAAATCCTACTGGTTTATATTTGTACAGAAGTAATACGACGAACCGTTGAAAAAGAAAACCCAGCAAGACCTGATCGATTTTTACTCGAAAAGATTTAAGGAAGATAGTGTTACCATTGAAGCTTTACCCCCTTCAGGATCATACCGCGAATATATCAGGCTGTCTGGTTCCCATTTTTCGGCTATTGGTACCTGGAATGACGATGTGAAGGAAAATAATGCCTTCGTTGAATTTTCACACCATTTCCGGAAGATGGGGATCAAAGTCCCTGAAATTTATGAATACAATCCGGCTGAATGCATTTACTTACAGGAAGATCTGGGGAATGAAACCCTTTTCAGTTATTTGACTTTTATTCGGCAGACGGAAGGATTTTCAGAAGAAATCATCCGGATTTATCGCAAGGTGATCTGTGAACTTCCTAAAATACAGGTTATTGCAGGAAAGGATCTGAATTATGATTTCTGTTATCCCCGCAAAGCCTTCGACCGCCAATCGATGATGTGGGATCTGAACTATTTCAAATATTATTTTCTTAAACTGGCTAAAATTCCGTTTAACGAGCAGCTTCTGGAAGACGATTTCAGCACATTTACCGATTATTTGCTTAAAGCGGAGAACCACTTCTTTATGTTCCGCGATTTTCAGAGCCGCAATATCATGTTGCGCGATGATGAACCCTGGTTCATTGATTATCAGGGGGGCCGACAAGGGGCGCTGCAGTACGATCTCGCCTCGCTCCTTTACGATTCCAAGGCTGATATCCCGGAACAGGTCAGGGAGGGTCTGATCGATGATTATCTCAATGAGCTTGAAAGGATTCATCCGGTCAACCGGATTGAGTTCAGGCAATATTTCTTTGGATATGTGTTAATCCGGATGATGCAATCCATGGGAGCTTACGGGTTCAGAGGGTTTTACGAAAAGAAGGAACACTTTCTGAAAAGCATCCCCTATGCCCTGAATAACCTGGAAATTGTCCTTCAAAAAATTGCCCTTCCGGTTGAACTGCCTGAACTGATTAAGGTATTAAAATCACTGCCGGAATCAGAAACGCTCAAAACTATTGCTTCAAAGCCGGCAGAATTTACCGTTGACATTGTGAGCTTCTCCTATAAAAAGGGATATCCGGCTGACCTGTCGGGAAATGGAGGTGGATTTGTCTTCGATTGCCGCTCAGTCAGAAATCCTGGGAAATATGACCAATATAAATCGCTAACGGGAAAGGATAATGCAGTCATCAGGTTTTTTGAGGAAGATCAGGATATGGAAGAGTTTCTCAAGCCAATATTCCAAATGGTAGGGCGAACCGTTGAAAAATACAGTGAGCGGGGATTTACCCATCTCTCAGTAAGCTTCGGCTGCACAGGCGGTCAGCACCGTTCGGTTTACGCCGCAGAGCGAACTGCAACTTTCCTGAGAAACAAATATCCGATCAGGGTTGCTATTCACCATCGGGAGCAGGATCACTAATTGTTAATGAATAATGGTTAATGAATAATGGTTAATGAATAATGGTTAATCTTCCGGACATGCCAGATTATAAACCATATCAGATCAAAAATTTAATTTGGTCTTTGAAACTCACTCCAGTAAATTAATAACGAGATGCCAAAAAAGCGTTGTAAAAAAGAGGGTTACGAGAAGCCTGAAGAGCCAAAGTTTGAATGCAAAAAGTGCGGTCGGACAGCCATGAAGGAAAAACAAGTTTGCAAGCCAAAGGGAATTTAAAGAAGGCTATTAGGAAATTGAAAATATTCGAAGATGAAGGCAATGATTTTTGCAGCAGGACTGGGAACACGACTCTATCCGCTGACCAGCGACAGGCCCAAGGCACTTGTTGAAGTCGCAGGCAGAACATTGCTTCAGAGGGCAATTGAAAGAGTCAGAGATGCCGGATATAATGATCTGGTAATCAATATTCACCATTTTGGAGATCAGATAATCAGCTATTTGGAGGCAAATGACAATTTTGGTACAGCCATTACAATTTCAGACGAACGGGAAGGACTTTTGGATACCGGTGGAGGAATTCTGAAGGCTGCGGAGTGGTTGAATGGTGAGGAGCCTTTTCTGGTCTATAATGTGGATGTTCTGAGCAATATCGATTTAAGCTTGTTCAGGAAGTATCATCTGGAAAGAGGAGGGGTTGCTACACTTGTCGTGCGCGATCGTTCCACCGCACGTTACCTCGCTTTTGATGAGTCGATGCAGCTCTCCGGCTGGAAAAATATTCAAACCGGACAGGAGATTTTATCGGGGAATAAACCTATTTGCAATTTATTGGCTTTTAGTGGAATACAGCTGATTGAGCCCCGGATATTTAAACTGATTACTGAAACCGGAAGCTTTCCGATTATTCAACTCTACCTGCGACTGGCAGCAAATCACCCAATTTACGGTTACAACGACCAATCTTCACTGTGGATGGACCTTGGCAAACCAGATCAGATTACAGAGGCTGAAAAATATTTAAATGTTGTTAAATAAAATATTAAGTAAAAGATTATGAGTACACTAAATGTCGTTGCAATTGCAGAAACATCATCCGAAAAAGCTGAAGATCTGAAGTCAGTTTGTGTCGGTTTGATTGAACCTACCAGAAAAGAGAGCGGATGTATCAGTTATGAGCTTTACCAGGATGTTACAAATCCCGGGAAATTCACATTTATTGAAAACTGGCAGAGCATGGAGCACCTGGAGGCACACCTAAAAACTTTGCATATGGCGGAAGCAGGGGCGGCATTCGGTAAAATTCTGACCAAAGAACTGACAATTATATTGTTGAACAAATTAGCCTGACATTACCAATTAATAGGTTCTTTTCCGTGATTGATCAGGTATTCATTGGTTTTGCTGAACTGATGATTTCCGAAGAATCCCCGGTGGGCAGAGAGTGGTGACGGATGAACGGACTTTAATATCAGGTGGTTACTGGCATTGATTAATTCTCCTTTCCGCTGGGCATAGGCGCCCCAAAGCAAAAAAACCAGGTGATCCTGTGACTCGCTAAGGGTCTGAATTACCTTGTCGGTGAAGGTTTCCCAACCCTTGTTCTGATGCGAACCGGCCTGATGTGCCCTGACCGTTAGGGTAGCGTTGAGTAAGAATACCCCTTGTTCTGCCCACCGTTCCAGATTGCCTGAACCGGGGACAGAAATATCGAGATCGTTTTTTATCTCTTTAAAGATATTTTGGAGCGAAGGGGGGAAGCTCACACTGTCAGGAACCGAAAAGCAAAGCCCGTGAGCCTGGCCCGGTTCATGATAGGGATCCTGACCCAGGATGACCACCTTGGTTTTGTCGAATGGACACTTTTCGAAAGCGTTGAAAATCAGTTTTCCGGGAGGATATATTTTTTGTGTGGCGTATTCTGATCTTATAAATCCGGTTAAATTAGCGAAATAAGGTTTCTCAAACTCATCATTTAACTGCTCTTTCCAGCCTTGTTCAATTTTGATCTCCATGCTTCAATTGTTGTAACGGGGTGCTTTATTGTTTAAGATTTTGAATTGCAATCGACTACCTAAAAATAAACATTTTCTGGTATTGAATTTGTCTTATGGCCAATTCTGTCCCAAAAATAAACCACTCAAACGATTTTTTGACTAGAATTGTGAATAATTTGGAATAATGACCATCAGAGATAGAAACTTCCAGGATGAATTTGTATTTCAGGCTTCCCGCAGCGGAGGTCCGGGAGGGCAGAATGTCAATAAAGTCAGCTCAAAAGTTGAGTTACGGTTTAATGTTGCAACTTCAGCCCTCTTAACGGAAGATGAAAAAAGCGTCATCCAGGCAAAACTGGCCAATAAAATTAATAATCTGGGTGAACTGATTATCGTATCCCAAACTGAGCGTTCCCAGCTTAAGAATAAGGAGAAGGTAATTGAGAAGTTTTATCTGTTGATTGAGAGGGCCTTAACCCCCCGCAAAAAACGACTAAAGACCAATCCTACCAGGGCTTCGGTTGAACGGAGGCTCGAATCCAAGCGGGTGCAGTCCACCATAAAAGCCGGGAGAAAGGATGTTGATTTATTGAACTAGTTGAAAAACAGGCTGTTTCTTTTAATGTTCTTATGTTCTTATATGAATTGAAATAAGTCTGTTTTCTATAACTGCAATGTGTTAGATTCAATTATTTCAATTGGTTTTGATTCTTCAATAATACTTTTATAAGTCCCTTTATAGATTTGAAAATATTTATTATCATCTTCATCTTTATAAATCAATTTGAAATGAATAAGTAATTCTGATTTTGGTTTTTTAAGATGAAGCCACGGGATATTTATATCAATTCTGTCTCCTTTAAAATATGCTTTATTTAAATATCTGTGTAAATCAATGGATTGTGAGTTCTCACCTAATTCGATATACTCTAATAATGTTGCATTACCACTTAAATTTGTAATGCGAAGATCAATAGATGCTTTTTCAATCTTAGTTTCACCAAGAAGAATTCCATAAGGTGATAATAAAATTAATTGAAAATTTGGTCTAATTTCATTTTTTCTTTTTTGTTTATCCAATTCATTTTTCTCATTTTGAATATTTAAGGATTTCTCATCTGCCTAAACGGTTCTTTCAAATAAGCTCAGATATTTAGTTTGGAGTTTATTTCCCTCAATCATTTGATCAACTTGCGCAGATAAATGAATTGTTTGCTCTTTTGATTCTTTTGCTAAATCAGTTAAAACATTAATTTGGTTCTGCTTATTTTTTCCGTCAATGTATAATTTATAAAAGCCAACAAAAACACCAATGATGGCAATAATTGCCCCTATTGCCTGTATCCAGTCCGTTATTGTGCTCTCATGGCATGGGATATTAGGAGTAATAATCTGTAACAATATCATCTTCTATTATTTAAAGGAATATTGTTTATAATACTTCATAACCCCAGGATTGACTATATTTTGCAATCTTTTTTCCTGATTGTTTATCGAATACAGCAATATAAACCAAATTATTCCCGTTTTTCATTGCACAATATTCAGCACAGGAAACGGTTACATCTTGTTTCAGTTTATAATCCATTCCTGCCCATAATACAGGACTTATATAAACTTCATGTGAACTTAATTCATAAGCAATATAACCCTGTTTAATCATTTTCTCCATGTAATCTATTTGGCTTTGATTAAGAGTTAATGAAGTTGATACCTTTGAAGCTTTTGATTCTCTTTCAGTTTTAATAGACTCCGTTCTTGTTTTTTCAGCTTCCTTAATACTTAATTCACTATCTTCTATGAATATTTTGTAAACAAAGAACCCTAAAACAAGAACACCAAATATGAGTGTAATTCGTGATTGATTTTTTTGCATAATATTTTATTTAGTGGTTTAAGACATATCAAAACTACCAAATATATTTAACAATAATGTGATTATCCTCATATTCCAAAAAAAAATCTCCCCCCAATTATGGCAGAAGCTTCCTTTAACTAACCAATTTTCCTTCGGAAAGAGGAGAAATCGGATTGCCATCCTGAACTACCCGGAATGGAGTTCTGATTTCTTCCGATTTTTATTTACCATATTAATTATTTTTGTTCCGCTTCAATCAGCATACACCCGTTTTTATTACTACTTTCACCAAATCAACAATTTCTGGGCATTAATTAAGTGGATTAACTACCGGGTCTGTTCCGGGATAATCGGAAATAGAACAACTTATTTGGGTTCAGGCAGATAAATGTGGAAAACCCGGCAGATGAATCATTTTAAAAAGCTAATCCTGTTTTTGTTTTTGGTTCCGATCATTGGTTATGCTCAACCCTCATTTCATGCAGTCTATGTCTCAAAGCCACCGGTTATTGACGGTCGATTAAATGATGATGCCTGGAAAAATGCAGCAAAAATAGACCAGTTATATCAGCGGGAGCCAAATCCGGGTCAACCCATTTCCGAAAAGACAGAGTTTTATATTTGTTATGATGCCAATCAAATCTATATTGGTGTCAAGTGTTTCGATGATCCTGCCAAAATCACAGCCAAAGAAATGGCGCGGGATGCCAATCTGGGAAATGACGACCGGGTCCAGGTCATTCTTGATACTTTTCTGGATCATCGTACCGGTTACTGGTTTCAGATTGGTCCAAGAGGTTCGTTTGGAGATGCGACTGTAAGCGAAAATGGGGCTGTTTTTAACAAAGACTGGAATGGGGTATGGGAAGCTAAGGCCCGGATAGTTGCAGATGGATGGGAAGCTGAAATGGCCATTCCTTTTAAGACAATGGGGTTCGATAAAAACATCTCAACCTGGGGGATAAAATTCATCCGGAATATTAAGCGAAAACTCGAAGCATCCTATTGGCCGGCGGCAAATATCAATACCTATCGGTTTCAGATCTCGGATGCAGGTTTGATGGAAGGGCTTCAGCATATTACCCAAGGGATTGGTCTCGACGTCACCCCTTATGCTATCGGCGGAATGGATACCCAATACGGGTCAAAAAACAAATACCACGCGACGGGTGGTTTGGATCTGTTTTACCAGATTACACCCAGTTTAAAATCGCTGTTATCTATCAATACCGACTTTGCTGAAACTGCTGTAGATGACCGGCAAATCAACCTTACCCGTTTCGACCTCTTGTTTCCTGAACGGAGGGATTTTTTTCTTGATGGGGCCAGTCATTTTTCATTTGGTATTCAAGGGAATGACGGGAATCCTTACGGCAAAGCGATAATCCCGTTCTTTTCACGCAGGATGGGACTCAATAACAATGGATTACCCATAAAAATCAATTATGCCGGAAAACTAACCGGTACAATCGGTCCCTGGAATGTTGGGGTGATGCAGGTTAATGACGATCACCAGACTGGGAATACCAATTTTTCGGTGGCCCGCATCTCCAGGAACATTGGCGGAGCCTCCTCAATTGGAATGATTGGAACCTATGGCAATGCCGTTTCCGCCGGAAATAATCTCGTCGGTGGAGTCGATTTGAAACTGGCCACCTCAAAATTCAGGGGCAATAAGAATCTTACGATGATTTTGTTTGGGTTGAAGTCGGACACCAAAGGGCTTTCGGGTAAAGATGGATCATGGGGAGGATCGGTTACTTACCCGAACGATTTTCTTTATTTCACACTGGGGCATCATGAGATCGGTGAAAACTTTGTTGCCGGGATGGGTTATGTTCCACGAACCAATATCAAAGAGTCGTACGGAAGTATTAAGATAGCTCCCCGCCCAGACCGGTGGGGAATTTTGCAAGTCAGCTCTGGCATAGGGTTTGATCATATTGCCAATTTTTCCAATGTAATCGAAACGCGAACGATCAGCTATTCACCTGTTTATTTAAGGTTTAAATC
The DNA here is from genome assembly GCA_903923905.1 of uncultured Bacteroidia bacterium. Classification (GTDB taxonomy): domain Bacteria; phylum Bacteroidota; class Bacteroidia; order Bacteroidales; family Prolixibacteraceae; genus JAAFHB01. The sequence continues at coordinate 8,264 of CAIXZH010000023.1, read as the reverse complement.
GGGAGAAGAATTTTCGTATTCACTTTTGCAGGATGGCGAAAATCTCGAACAACCCTTTAATATTTATTCCTCCTTCTCCATCCCGGCTGGATTCTACCAGTTTTATCGACAGACCCTGAGTTTTCTGACCGCCGGAAGCCGGAACTTCGCAATTAATGGCTCTTATGTCTGGGGAGATTTTTACAATGGGAGTCGAAAGGACTACAATTTCGGAATGAATTATAAAGTAGCCGTCCCTTTCTTCCTGGGAATCAAATATCAGCAAAATGATGTGACTCTTCCCCCAGGGAATTTTACAACGTGCATTTTCCAGATGAATGCCAACATTCTTTTTAGTCCAAGAATTACTCTTTATAATTATTTTCAATACGATAACGACTCTAATACGCTTGGAATCCAGTCCAGATTTCAGTGGATCGTTAATCCGGGAAACGAGATTTTTATTGTCTGGAGTTCAAATATCTCACAACCATTAGAGCGTTATGTCATGAATGATAGCGCATTGAGATTTAAGGTGAAGTATAATATCCGGTTTTAAACCGAATAATTCAGATCTTTCTTTCAAATCTCGATCGTTTGCCCGACTTTATGATGCTTCAGTGACTTTTGACTTTCTGACAAGGCTTCAAGGTTGGCAACGACTAATTCAGCAATATCTTTTACAGGTGTCGCTGAGAATTGGGCAATACTCTTTTTGCACATAGGACATGAAGTTGCAATAATTTCAGGATCCACAGAGTTTAGGTATCCCGCTGTAGCCATTTGGATGGCATTTCGTTCCTCAGGGTTTATGGAGAGGTTTCCAAGACTGCCACCGCAACAAAGGGCATTTTCCTTTTCCTGATCTATGGTCTCCAATTCCATAAAGTGGCTCAACAACATCCGAGGCTGGATGTAAATATCTGATCCTCTGCCTAATTCACACGGGTCGTGGTAGACGACTTTTTTACCTGAAGGATGAAGCGCTAATTTCTTTTGCAGCATTAGTTCAAGTAAATATTCACTGTGATGCAGTACTCTGATATTTAAATGATAATCTTCCTTAAAGCTCTTATAACAGATAGGGCAGGAAGTGACCAGTATTTTCGCTCCGGACGCAATAATTTGTTGCCGGTTACTTGCGACCAGTTTTTGTGCGGCTTCAAACTGTCCTGAGATCTTAAGTGGCCGACCACAACAAACACTGCCATTTTTATCCAAAAATAAATAGCTAATCTTTGCCGTTTTGAAGATCTTCTCCATCGACCGGCTGATAACGGGAGAAAGATGACTCATACAGCCTGCAAAATAGATAACATCTGTTTTTTCAACAGATTGATTTACAGGAAGGTATTTAAATCCGGAAGGAAGTTCAAATTCCTTTTTTTTACGTTGCAATAACCTGTGCTGGGTGAGATCGATGCCGACAGGACAAGCCTCATTGCACCGTCCGCAAAGCAGGCAGTTGTCTGTGAGATCAGGACGAAGCTGATTGTACCGGTAATCGCGTAAAAAATAGACCATTTGAGTGGTACTGTTTTTCCCCTGAGAATTCATCTGGCAGGTATCGATACATATGCCGCATCTGGAACAGGATTGAATCTCAATTTCGGAAAAGCCCGAGAAATGATCCTTGGTTTTTATTCCCCAGTTTCTTAAAAAGATTAGTAGAATCTCGGTGGGGATGTGCATATATCTTGAAAATGGTATTGAAACCATAAAGAGTCCAAGCGAGATGGAGTACATCCACCAGAATACGATAGCTAATTGATGAACCGGCAGGAAGAGTGCCATAAAATTTCCTACAGATTGAGTCATAAAACTACCGTTTCCAGAATAACCGGCAGTAGCACTTTCGGATAAGAGTCGAAGTGGAAAGATCAGCCATAGCGCGATTAATGCCAGCCGATCGCCGGGGGAATGCTTTGTGATCTTTTTCATTCCGGCAATCCGGGGACGGAACCTTCTTAAAATGGCAATAACGATTCCCGAAAGGACGACTAATAATACAAAATCCATTAAGGCATTGAATGCCAATAACAGAGATGATTTGTGGGGAGTTGGTTCAAAAAAACGGAAAAAGACCGGGTAGTAGAACTCGTTGGCAAATTTTCCGGTGTAAAAGAATGTTTCGAGTTTTCCAACCACGATGAGCAAAAACCATCCGAAAGCAAGACTCATATGCATATATCCAAGCAATGGATTGGTTTTAAATACTTTGCGATGGAGAAGGCTTTCCATAAAGACTTCGCGGATCGCGTAAAGGGTTTTTATTGTAAACAGGTTCCCTCCAATCTCATTCCGGTTCCCTGCTTCAAGGTCACTCAACCACTTGATATATCTGACAGTTAGCAGAATTACCAGGATGAGCATTCCTGCTGTGAACGGAACAACAAACAGGTTAAAGTGCATGGCAAGTATTTAAGGCTCGTTTGATATTCTGGATCACGTTACGGGTATTAATACCACGGGGACATACCAGTTGGCATTTCCCGCAAAGCATACATTTGGCTATTTCATCAGCAAGACCTTTTATTTCGCCCCGCTGGATCAGCAATTTTAGTTTCCGGGGATTAAAATCGGTTAACCGCGCAGCTGAACAGGTAGCGGTACAGCTTCCGCAACCAATACACCATCGGAACGATGGCTCGTGTTTGGTGATGTATTCGGCAATTGAAAAATCGTTGTTTTCGAAGTCTATCTGCCGCCCTTTTAATATGGAATATCCCCAGTCTTTCACATTTATTTATCAATCAATTGTTTGATTTCACCTGGTTACAATTTGATTTTTATTTGCCAGATAGAACTCGCCATTATCAGTCATTATCGCGTTTGATCAAAGGTTTCTTATGGCTTGTTTCATTCTCCCTGAGCCATGAGATCATTTTAACCGTCGCAGCCCTTGCATCGGTCAAAGTCTCTGCAACCGATAATGGTTCCCGGCAAGTACCAGCTATGAATATTCCCGGAGTGTTCGTTTCATTCTGACTAATATGGGAATCCAGACCTGCCAGAAAATTGCCGGAAGTAAACTCAAGACCGGCCGATTTCCCGATCTCCACTGTACGTGGCTCAGGAACCATCCCTGCCAGCAAAACGACAAGATCGAAACTCATCTTGATTGGACGCCCTGAAAGGGTATCTTCGGCTTTTAGCTGCAGTGAATTATCCTTGTTTTCTGCGATCTCGGAAACCCGTCCGCGTATAAAAGTAACTCCCCATTTTTGCTGCGCTTCGATGTAGAGCTCTTCAAAATTCTGTCCGAACATTCTTAGATCCATATAAAAATTAAAAACCTCTGCATCCGAAAGCCGGCGTTTTATTTCGATAGCCTGTTTCACACCTGTAATGCAGCAAGTTCTTGAACAATAGATGTTTCCTGATTTTATATCGCGCGAGCCAACGCAATGAATAAAGGCAATTCTTCGAGGGGTTAACCCTGCCTCTATTCTGATTGGATTTCCCGTTTTTAACTGCTTTTCCAAATCGAATGAGGTGATGACATTCTCATATATCTGATAACCGTATTCCTCTTTTTTTTCAGCATTGTAAAGCTTAAAACCGGTAGTAATCAATACAGTGTCAGCCTGAAATGCCTGACCGTCTCTTAAATTTATGCGATGTTGACCATTTTCGGGAATTACACTGACTACTTCGGCATTGGTCAGGATCTGTGGAGGATTTGTTTTAAATCCGTTTGAGAGATGATTCAGTACTTTGTCTGAATTTCGAAACTCGGGAAACAGCTTATCCCATATCAAGAGTTTTCCTCCGGTTTGTTTTTCTTTTTCAAGAACTGTAACCCGGTAACCTGCAGTGCCAAGACACGAGGCTGCCTCAAGTCCGGCGGGGCCTCCACCGATAATGACGATATGCTGACTATTGATTGCCATTTATTTTTTACACAATTAAAAACATTGGTTTTTGTGGTTCCCCGATATTCTGTCCATTGGAACCAAGGTATTTATCTTCTTTCTTATATTCGATTCCCAGCTTGTCAAGCAGAGGTTCAACAGAGACCTGATGCATCTGTAAACCGATATCCCATGGGGAATAACCCATTACTAGTCCGGCCATCTCTTCATAAGTTAACACCGGAATACCGGTGCCATTGCTGTCATAGGTAATTCCTTCCATTTCAGCAATAGTATATTGCCACCGGTCTAAAAACATCGAGCAACCGGGGCAATTGGCCACCATAAAATCGGGTTGGTAAGGCTGCATCGATTCAAACTTTTTTTTCGAATTAGAGACTGAATAGCCACGATTGGCCTTAACCAGATATTGCCGGAACCCAAATCCGCAGCAGTGACGGCGCTCAGGGTAGTCAATCACTGTTCCACCCCAGGCTTCGATCATTCCTGTGAGAACAGCAGGAAACTCGGCCCCACCAACCCCCGATTGCGGGAACATTTTGGAATAGTGACACCCAATATGTTCTACTACATTAAGAGGCAACCCGGTCTTTTTATTAATGAGTGAAACTTTTGAAAGATCCTTAATCCGATTCCTGAATTTATAAATTATGTCAGATGTATGAACCAGATTTTCAGGTACTTTGAATTCTCTTTTTGTTGCTTTCCATAGATACTCCCTGATTTTGGCTTCTATTTCGGGGAAATGCCTCCAGGTATCGAGTACTTCGGTATATAACCCGAAAGAGGTGACGCACGAAGGGATAATATTCACATAACCAGCCTCGGTCATCAATGCAAAGTGACGGGCAATTACGGTCATTGTGGTTTCCAGTGGTACGATATCGGTATGATACCCTATTCCGGTACAAGTGGTGTGACGGGCATCCTCAAATACATCTTTCTTAAGGTCATTCTGCAGGATTTTGAGAAATGTGGTTTCAGATCCCGGAAAGAATGTTTGCCTGATACAGCTGCGAACGTAAAAATAGTGGTCGTCAGCAATCTCTTTCTGATATTCTTCCCAAACTCTTTTTTTACCTTCAGTTTCCACTTTAAAAATTTATTATATAGCTGTAAATGAAATACTTATTTGCTGCTATGACCCGCTTCCTTGTGATCACCAGGGATCGAGGTCGTCTTAACCATTATGTGACCCGTTATTTTCAGTATAAACTGTCATGAAATATTCATTTCCGATTCCTTCATCCGAGATTTCAATCCCCAGTTCATTGGCTTTGTGTTTCGAATGTTTCTCGATAGTATCAAACAGGGTATAGCAACCGGTTACCTCGAAAATGCGATCTAGCTCCTCAAGGACCTCCGGCGCAATAGCTCGCATTCCACCCACACCAGCCTGTTTGTAGTTGGAGCCCATTTTTTTCATAATTTCAGGGGTATTCATTGAAATCCAGTCCCATACAGGACCTTGTTCCGGGTGCATCTGTGGTGATACAATGTCAGGGTTTACGCAATAGCCGGTACGAAGGATATTGCCTCCTATTGCTCTTTTAATGGCGAATTGCTGCCTCCCTTTTTCGGAATCGGTAAAATAGCCTAACTCCTGGGAAAGTTTACGCAATGCCATGATGACAAATCCGGGGGTGTTATTTCGGGGGCAACGGGTTTTACATGACATGCATTCTCCACAGTACCAGATCGTTTCACTGCGAATTAGGGCCTCGATCATTTTTTCGTCTTTACTTTGAACCGTGGCACAAATCACCCTGGGATCATAGTGGTAAAATTCGGCTGCCGGACAAATTGCAGTACAAACGCCGCAATTCAGGCATCCGTTGAGTCCTTCGATAAACCGGATATCCTGGTTTAACCGATCGTATAATTTACCCATTTTGGAGTATTTGAATCAAATGTTCAATAATTTACCGCTAACAAAATTACGCTTTCATACAGAGGAAAGAAGTCGTAATAAGTGGTATTTTTTGATGGGTATTTATACTTACTATGTTTTAATTAGTTGATATTTAATGGCATACATAACGAGGCCAGCAGTATTTTTACAATTGGTTTTACACAATATATTGGCCCTGTGTTTTTCGACGGTTCGTTTACTGATAAATAGTTGATCACCTATCTTCTGATTCGACAGTCCTGAACAAATCAGGAGTAATATTTCAATTTCGCGTTCAGATAATTCAGCATCTGGTTCTTTGGTTTCATGGATTGCCTTGTAGTTTCGCAACAGGTTTTGCATTAATTCCTGTGAAAAATAATTGCCTCCGGACATTACGGTGTCAATGGCGGTCCTGACTTCCAGTAGATTTGTATTTTTCAGAAGAAAACCTTTTGCCCCGGCGCCTACCATCTGATCGTAATACTCCTCGTCACCATACATCGAGAGGGTAATTATTTTAAGTTCCGGTTTATGTTCAATGGCTTTTCTGGCCGCATCAATGCCATTAATCTCTGGCATCTCTATGTCGAGAAATACAATATCGTAATCGTTTTTTGTGATTAAATCCAGAAAATCCCTTCCGTTTGAGGCTTCCCCCGTTACCTCATATCCCGGCAAGGTGTCGAGCAGCATCTTCAAGCCATTGCGGAACAGGGTATGGTCATCAACCAGCAAGATTTTCATTTGAATATGAATTTAATTAAAAAGGTACAGAAATGACAGCTTTGGTCCCTTTCTCTTGTTCTGAGGTGAGATTAAAACTACCGTTTAGTGAATTGATACGGGTTACCATATTTGAATATCCCATCCCGGAGTGATAGGCTGAGGATGAAAGACTTGTATCAAATCCCCTGCCATTATCAGTATACCGGCATATAATTTTTTTCTGAATTTTTTCAAGCGATATAGTGATCAAAGAGGCCCCGGCATGTTTAATGGTATTATTAATCAGCTCACAAAGAACACGGTACAATACAACCTCTGTGTTGCTTTCAAAGCGATCGTCTTCGAAATTGGATGAGAACTTAATTTTTATTGAGTCAGAGTAATTTATTTTATTGATAAAATTACGCATCGCTTTATTAAGTCCAAAGTTATTCAGGATGTGCGGGCTCAGGTTGTTCGATATCTCCCGGATGCTTTTTATGGCCTCATCGATCACCACATCGGAATTGTGCAGTATTCTTTTGGTCTGATCGTCTTTTTCGATTCGTGAAAGTGAAGAGAGAGACATCTTGACGGTTGACAAAAGAGGACCAAGGCCGTCATGCAGGTCTTTGGCAAAACGTTTACGCTCAGTTTCTTCAGCTTGAATGATCGCATTTAACAGGTTTTTTTCCATATCCCGTTTTTCCTGCTCCACTTTTTTCAGGTATTTGAATATCTTCTGAATCAGAAAGACACCTGCTGCAAATGAGAAAGAGACAGCAACTCCGAGCCAGACAAAGACTTCGCGAAAAGTTTGTGGTGCAAAATCAGGGATTGTGGAAAGAAATTCAACGAGACACCTGACGGCCATAATGATGAACCCGGCACTGATGAGCATCCATGACACATTGTATTTTGTGACCCTTGTAAGTTTTATGGCGACTCCTGCCGCAAAAACCTGCAAAACCATCGCCAGGACCAAGGCAAATTGGAGAAGCATATTTTAATGGGATTTGGATAACTGCAAATTTACTATAATTGTCCGATTCGCCTTCGCTTATGGTTGGATTAATATTGGTTTGTTTGGAACTCAAATTATTTTAATCAAAAGAGGGTATCCCAACGTTTGAGACACCCTCTTTTTTGGAGAACATACGGTATTAATCTTATTTATCCTTGCCTCCGTGGTCACCTATCAGAACCCATTTATCCCCTTTTTTCATCAGGATGTCTGTCCATCGCCCGTTTTCAAAGCTTTTCTTTCCATCTTTATTCTCTTTTACCATGGAGTAATAATAATCGACAAAAGCGAACTCGCCGTGTATTTTAATGGCAACAGGTTTAATGTCATAAACCGGGACTTTTACACCCTGGTAAGCAAATTCAACCCATTTTTTAGTCACTTCCTTATTGGATGGCAGGACATCCCCATTATCCCATCCTACATAATCAGCATCAAAATACTCCAGGAATCCGGCAACATCTCCATTTGCCATTATTCCCCAGTAAGTAGTCACATTTTTCCAAATCTCTTTTTGGGCTGGCGACCATTCCTGTGCAAATGCTGAAGAAAGCCCAAGCCCCAGAAAAAGGGCAATCGTTAAAAATAATCTGCCTTTCATAAAGTTACCTCCTAATTGATTGTGAATAATAATAAATAATTAACTCAATTCACTACTGTCCGGTTAAGAATTCCAGAGTGACAACTGGGATCCATCGGGCTGGTTATTAAAATTATTATTGTTTTCAAAAAGTTCTTTGACAGGGGTCTTTTCGAACAGAGTAAGACCCAAAGTTTGAGCGAATGT
>CAIXZH010000022.1 GCA_903923905.1 uncultured Bacteroidia bacterium | reverse complement strand
CGGGAACCACCACAATCCTGTTGGGCAACTGGACCAATAATGGTGCAACCTTTAGCGATACAGACGGAACCATGAACTTTAATGGTTCATCGGCACAAACCATCGGAGGATCAGCAACAAACACCTTTAATAATATAACGGTAAATAATACAGCAGGAGTCATTGCAAGCTTTGATCAAACGGTTAACGGCATATTAAATTTACCCGCAGCCAATGCATCTTCCACAAAGGGGAGCCTAGATTTGGGGGCTCATACTTTAAATATGGGTCCTAATGGCACCAATACCGGAACAGGTGATGTAACCGGAACGGTAGCCCGAAGCTCTTTTAGTACCGGCGTTACCTATACCTTTGGCAATCAATATTCCTCTATCTCATTTTCTTCAGTTGGAACCTTGTCTGCCCTAAGTGTGACAATCAGCATCGGGGCAGCCCCTTCATGGAAAACGGGCGCGATCCAGCGGCAATACACCATGGCTCAGACAGGGGCTTCAGGAACCCAGGGGACCATTTTGATCCACTACCTTGATTCGGAACTCAATTCAAACACCGAAACCATTTTAGTTCCCTGGATCGATGTCAGCGGTACTATAATGGAAATAGGGCGTACCAATTATGACGTTACGAACAACTTTATTACCATTGCAAATGTCAATTTCAGTTTTCCTTCAGGAACAGCATTTACCCTTGACAATACAGCATTGACCTCCTGCACCTGGTTGGGTGGAACCAGTACGAACTGGAGAACTGCCAGTAATTGGACTTCAGCCTTAGTGCCAACTGCAGGCAGCACTGTAATTATTCCAAGTGGTACGACCTATCAACCATCAATTCCCGATACGACCCAAATTTCAACCATTCAAATTCAAAGTGGTGCAACCTTGAATGCTGTTTCAGGAGCAAAACTGACGCTTAATGGAAGCAGCGGAACCTGGACAACCTTCGGAACTTTCAACCCGAATAATAGCAATGTCATCTTCACAAATACTAATGCCACTGTTTCAGGAACTACCAATTTTTATAACCTGACCATTAATTCAGGAACAACACTTGCCGTTCAATCGGGTGCAGTACTTGGTATTGCTGGAGCAGTGACCAACAACGGAATATGGAGAACCGTGAACCAGGGTCCTACCACAATCAACTATAACGGTAGCAATCAAACTGTTGTTATTCCCAATACCAGCACCAACAGGTACAGCACATTAATCCTGAGCGGAAGTGGCACGAAGACTATGCCGGCCCAGCAGATGTCTGTAACCGGAGATTTTATCCTTGGCGGAACCGCTTCGGTGACCATTATGCAGGATCTGGCAGTAACAGGAAACCTTACCATCGGTTCGGGCACTTCTCTGGAAGCCTCCTCCTTTAACCTGAGTGTTGGCGGAAACTGGAGCAACAGCGGAACTTTTATACCAGACAACAGTACAGTTGTTTTTAACGGTACTGCACCACAGTCTGTTACGGGCTCAAATACGTTCAACAATCTGACCATATACAAATCTGTTGCAGGTGACGGTATTTCTGCCAGCGCCAATCAGACAGTCAACGGAATTCTTTACCTGAATAGTCCTAACCACTCTGCTTCGGCAGGAGCTCTGGATCTGGGCAGCTATACCCTGAATATGGGGACTAATGCCACTACCACCGGCACAGGTGATGTGACGGGTACTGTGCGCAGGACCACCCTTGTTGCGAGTACGACCTATACTTTTGGAAATCAGTATTCTTCCATTTCCTTCGCATCCAGTGGAGCTATACCCTCGACGATAAGCCTGAACATCAGTCTTGGAGCAGCGCCGTCATGGAAAACCGACGGAATTCTTCGCCATTATATTATGACAGACACAGGTGCCGTGGGAGGCGGTGCATTTGCAACCCTGACAGTCCATTACCTGAATTCCGAACTGAATTCAAATACCGAAAGCCTTCTGGTTCCCTGGTCCTATGTCAGCGGATATCCTGCCCTCGAAGGGCAACGATCTAATTTTGATATGACCAATAACTTTATTACCATTTCAGAGGTAGATTTCGGCAGTTTTCCATCGGGTACTGAACTTACCCTTGCGAATACGGCAACAACCAGTTATACCTGGACGGGCAATACAAGTACTGATTGGAATGATGCGACCAATTGGTCTTCCGATTTTGTCCCGGGTTCTGAAGATAATGTAATTATCCCTGATGCCAGTACAACACGTTATATACCTACCCTTCCTGCAACAGCTGAAATTTCGACAATTGAAATTCAGAACGGAGGAGTTTTAAATGCGACCTCAGGAGCACAACTTACTCTTGATGGAAGTTCCGGGACCTGGAACAATCAGGGAACCTTTGTTCCAAATACAAGCACGGTCATTTTTGCAAATGCCAACGCTACCGTTTCAGGGACAACCAACTTTTACAATTTGATGATCAATTCTGGAACATTGCTTGCCGCTGAATCGGACGCTGTAATTGGCATTGCCGGGGCGGTTTCGAACGGTGGAACCTGGAGCCTGGTATCCCAGGGTCCCACGACTGTGAACTACAATGGCGGATCACAGAGTGTTGTGATTCCAAATGCCTCAACACTCAGATACAGCACCCTGATACTCAGTGGAACCGGAACAAAAACGCTGCCGGCCTCTGCATTGAATATTAATGGTGATTTTATTTTGGGCGGCTCTGCCACTGCTGCTGCCGGGGGTGCTTTGACCATACTGGGACAGGTAACCTTGGGTTCCGGAACAACATTTACAGCCGGATCATACACCCATAACCTGGCTGGCAACTGGACCAATAACGGTGGCACCCTTTCCGGGGGCACGGGATTCCTAAACTTCAACGGTACTGCAGTGCAGACTATAGGAGGGACCAGTTCAACCACCTTCAAAGCCCTGGATATCAATAATACAGCTGGCGTACTATTGGGTGTCACCGCAAATACTACTAATCTGACCATAGGAAACAATACTTCAGGCAGCTTATTTTATGACAACGGTTATCAGCTAACCGGTCCGGGTTACTCCTCCGGAACCATCAATATTCATTCGGGTACTTTTAAATTAGGCAGTTCTACAGCGACAACATTTCCTGATACCCAAACAAGAACAATTGCCGATGGGACCACTGTGGAATATGCCGCAGCTACTGCTCAATCTATTGAAGCAATCACCTACAGCAACCTGACCATCAGCGGAGCGGGCAATAACTCCAAAACAGCAGAGGGAAATATCACTGTTAACGGGATATTGAACCTCAGTAGCTCCAATGCCTCTGCAACCCAGGGTTGCCTGGATATGAGTACTTATACCCTGACCATGGGAGGATCTGCCACAACTACAGGAACCGGAGATGTAACGGGGATTGTGAAACGCACTACATTTGCCCTTGGCACTACCTATTCTTTTGGAAACCAGTTTACGACAATGGCCATGACAGTTGGGCCACTCCCGGCATCAGTAAGTTTTAAAATCATCTTAACCGGTTCAGGCGGCGTCCCCTGGAAAACAGATGCCGTAAACCGGTATTATGACATCATAAGCTCTTATGCCTCAGGCGACCAGCCAACAGAGTCCAATACCAGACTTGCCATGAACCTTCATTACCTCCAGGGTGAACTGAATGGAAATATGCCGGCAAATCTCGATTTATTTGATGTTTATCTTTTACAGAATAACCGGGTAGATGACGCGGGGCGTTCGTATTCCAACACTACCGACGGGTGGGTTGGGTTCAGCAATGTCGGGTTATACTTCCTTTCGGGCAGTGCCTGGAATCAACGAAACTGGACTATTGGTACAGCTCTTTATGGCACCAATATTACCTGGTTGGGGGGCAGTCCGTCGGGCCATACCGACTGGCAGCTTCCGGGGAACTGGGAGGGTGGCGTTCCTATTTCAACTTCCGATGTGACTATTCCGGGCGGTCTCCCCTATTACCCGGTTCTTCCCAATATTGCCCAGACAATCAATTCGATACAGATACAGTCAGGGGCCGTTGTAAACAGTACAGGGACACCAGGGCTGACTATATCAGGTGGAACAGGGGCATGGCAAAACGAAGGGACCTTTAATCCCGGCAGCAGCACCGTAATCTTCACCAATGCCTCTGCTACACTGGTCGGCTCCACCAATTTTAACAGCCTTACCGTTGCTTCCGGTGCCAGTTTAGATCCTGGCACTGGCAATACCATAGGGATTTCCGGAGCCATTACCCTTTCTGGTTCCGGCATCTTAAATGCCACGGGTTCAGGCACAACCTTTAACTATAATGGATCAGATCAGACCGTTATTATTCCCAATGGCATAATACCCGGATATTATAACCTCTCTCTTAGCGGAAGCGGATCGGTGACCATGCCGGGAACATCCTTGTCAATTTTAGGTGATCTTACCATATCAGGATCTGCCTCAGTGACTCCAACAGCCACAGTTACCGTTTCGGGATCAACAACGGTAAGCGGGAACAGTAATTTAATTTTAGGCGCTTCGAACCTGTTCTCCAATTCGGGTGCAATCATTCTGGATGGTGGCACATTTAAAACGGGTGCAATAACTGGTTATTCAGAAACAGTCGGAACCCTTGATCTGACTAATAATTCAGCAATCGTCCTTGGAACAGGGAGTCACACCCTCACTTTCGCAGCGAGCAACGGAGTAGGGTGGTCCGCCGGACAAATCCTGACCATATCAGGCTGGACCGGTACATACAACGGGAGCTCCGGCATATCAGGTAAAATATTTGTCGGCAGTTCAAATACAGGGTTAACCTCCATGCAGCTGGCTCAGACCCGGTTTTATGACGGATCATTGTATTATTCTTCAACCATCCTTTCAACCGGTGAGGTGGTACCCAGCGGGGTATCCAACAACTGGACCTGGACAGGAATCAACAATAACGAGTGGGATGACGCAACCAACTGGTTCTCCTTCAACGGGGATGCTCCCCCTTCGGGAGCAGATGTGATCATCGCCACGGGAACTTACCAGCCTCAGGTGGATGATGCCATCACCTGTCACAACCTGACCATCAATTCGGGCAGCGTGTTGACAATTACCAGTTCAGGGGCACTTACTGTTGCCAATACCATTTCCAACAATGCTGGGGCTGCCGGACTGGTGATTCAGGCCACTTCCGATGCTGCCGGCACCACCGGTACCCTTTTGAATAATAACTCGGCAGTATCGGCAACTGTGCAGCGCTGGATGTCCGGGGATCTCTGGCACTTAATTTCGCCCGCTGCCACTGGGGGACAAACCGTTTCAGATTTTGTGGGAACCGCTCCGAATGCAAACCAGATCGCCCGAAATACGACTAACTTCGGACTTGCTCCCTATACCGAGAGTAATGATTCTTGGAATTATTACCTGGTTTCTGGCTCAAACACCTCCGGTACGTTTGGCGTTCCAGGTAAGGGATTCCAGGTTTTGCGGGCAACTGGTGCTGGTACAGGACAGGGGAATGACCCGGCTGATGACGGGAATGTTAGCTTTGTCGGAACACTTGCAGCGGGAAACCAATCAATAGGGATTGCGCAAACGGGTAACGGATGGAACCTTATCGGAAACCCCTACCCGTGTGCATTGGATGTTATTAAATTTCTGACGGCAAACAGCGCAATCATTAATCCAAGCTATCTGGCCATTTATGTGTCGGATATTGGTGATGTTTCAACCTATGGTTATACTGCGATCAATAACTCAAGTAGCTTTGAGCTCTCCTCAGGTGAAGGGTTCTTCGTAAAATCGGCATCGGGAATGCAAAGTGTGAGTTTTACCACAGCAATGAAAAGCGCTACCTCAAATGCTTTTAAATCTGCCCCTTTGCTTTTTCCTGCAATCACATTATCTGCAGAAACCGGAACTGATAAGATGAGCACCTCAGTTAAATATGTTTCCGGGATGACCACCGGACTCGATCCGGGTTGGGATGCCGGGATGTTTAATAATGGTCCCGTCCCATTCAGTCTCTTTACCCGACTGGTGCAGGATAATGGGGTTGATTTTGCCATCCAGTGTCTTCCCGACAATAATTATGAAAACCTTGTGGTACCTGTAGGGCTTGTGGCAGCAGGAGGATCAACAGTTACCTTTAAAGCGGTTGCAGACAATCTTCCTTCAAATTTAAAGGTTTATCTTGAGGACAGGAGTGCAGGGATATTTACCAGACTGGATGACGGAAGTGTTTACTCTGTCGTGCTTGGCTCTGCAACACAGGGTGCCGGACGGTTCTACATCCATACAGCAGAATCAATAGCAATAACTCCGATGGCTCCAAAACCCGATCTGAAAGTTATCCCAATGCCGCAATCGCAATTAATACGGGTTTTGGGTGCAATTGACCTGCCAGCCAGGGCATTGATTTACGATATGACCGGCAGAATTGTCAATGAAATGACCCTTACGGGACAGGATCTGAATGACATTCCGTTAGTGAATGCCAGTACCGGACTTTATTTGTTGAAGATCGAGTCGGATAAAGCCCTTGTTTCCGAAAAGATCCGGTGGATCAAAAATTGACAAATCAGAGATGACAATATAAAGGCATCTCATTGAATAATACCAAAGGTAGTTAGTGGAAGTAAGATTGAATATTGGCTTTTTATGATGCTGCTTTTTTATTCGATTCAGTACGTTATATTGCCCCTCTTAGTTATGAATTTCAGAGACAATCCGGCATATGTTGATTTTTTTTAAAATTTATTAAATTTTTTGGATTTTAAATATACAAAATCCTCAAACTATTTTGTATATTTAATAAAGATTTAAACATTAAATCTTTTATGATGAAATTCTTCCTGCACATTCGCCGCCCAAAGATGAAAGCTTTTAAATATGGCTTTATGGGAGACACAAAAAATCCTTATGCCATATTAAAGAGTTCATTATGTTTCTTTGCTCCATTCAAAGTATTTGAGAAATCAGGTGAGTTTTTAGAGCAAAATACAATCAAGGCAGTTTAATGCTAAGGGATTTGGTAAAACAGCAATCTAATTTTCTGCCATGAAGAGTATAATAAATAGCATATTATGGAAATATTTCCCAATTATGATGCATTTAAATTAGTGTCAGAAATCACTAATAAACTGATTGAGTTTAACAAATTGGATGAAGCTTTGGAAATCCTGGATGAAAAATTTTCTCCTATTTCAAAAGATATGTCATTATCTATTTTATTGAACAAATCTCAATTAAATTCACTGAAAAATAGGCTAACAAATGGATTAATCTCCAGTGAAAACGCAACTGTAGCCGAAGCTCGAATAAAAGTTAATTTGACAAATATCGTCAATGATGCCTTCAAAGAAATCCAGATTCAACAATTACTTGGAAAACTCAAATCTGGTTTATATAAAACAACAAGTAATGAAAATCTGGAAAAAATACTCGGGCCGGTCAATCATTTAGTGAAAATTAGATGGTTGCAACAAGGAATTCAGGCTGCTAAAAGTGTTTGCCAGGTATTAAGAGCAGATGGTGAAAAAGGGACAGGTTTTATATTGAAAAATGGATTTTTAATGACTAATTTTCATGTTTTACCTACAAAAGAAAAGGTTTCCTCTTCAAAAATCATTTTTGATTTCGAGGAAGACTTACTGGGCAATCTGCGAAAAACATGCGAATTTTATCTTGAAGCAAATGATTATCCGTTCAGCCCAATTTCAGAATTCGACTATGTATATATCAAAATCAAGGATAATCCATCTAACCCAATTTCCCAGTGGGGTTATTTAGAGTTGGATACTTTTTCAGAACCTCAAATCGATAACCCTGTCACCATCATTCAGCATCCTTTGGGGCAAACCAAACAGATCGCATTAACTGCGAACAAAATCATTGGAATTAACGGGACAAGACTATTGTACATGACTGATACTGAAAGGGGTTCCAGCGGATCACCTGTTTTTAATAATGATTGGAAAGTGATTGCATTACACCATGCAGGTAAAACCGAAGAGGACGGGGGACTTGTTATTAACCCTGCTACAGGTGAGAAACGCGGTGCAAACGAAGGTATTTTAATTAAAAATATTGTTCAGCATAGCAAAGAAATCAATAAGCCGATTTTACTTACTTAAAAATCCTGTCCGATGGAACCAACTAAATTTCTCAAAATTGCTAGTGAAAAAATCAGTAACAATCCTCATTCACGTCTCTCTCTATTGACAACAGGATTACTCAATAAACCCGATTGTATAATTGATATTCATACCCATATTTTTGATGAAAAGTGTTTGACAGTTGCTTATATATTGCTTCGATTACTGAAAAGTAAGATTTTTGAAAGCATTGGACTTGAATTGTTTTCTTCTGATAGTCTAATAGCCAAAAAAGAGGCAGAGATCTACGATGACCTGGAAATAAAGACATCAGATGTTGAGGGAGAATGGCAAAGACTGGAAAATGAGATTGAAAGTTTAGTCGAAATTATTGAACCCATCGAACTATTTGGATTTGACTTAAAAGAAGCTTTCAAGGTTCTTAAAAAACAAAGTATGCTGGAGGTGTATGATAATTATATCGATAATTTTAGCATCCTGAAACTGCCAGAGTTTGAAAATAGACCATTTATTGCAGGGATTTTAATGATGGATCTGGAAACCGGATGGGGAATTAAACCGGAGAAAAAATTATTTCAACAGATTATTGAGATCAAGCAAATTCTGCTGCAGCGACCTATCGTTCCGTTCCTGCCTGTTGATCCACGCCGGGCAGATCATAATGATCCCAATGAGAACCTTTATGATTTGTTCCTTAGCGCTTTTACTGATCCTGAAACTCCATTTTTCGGCGTGAAATGCTACCCATCATTAGGCTATCTGCCCAGTGATCTCCGTTTAGACCCAATTTTCCAGATTTGTGCCGAAAAGAACATACCTGTATTGACTCACTGTGGTGGTGAAATTGTATCTACTTTCAAAAAAAGTATACAGGTTTGTGATTCAACCGGGGAATTTGAATTCACAATTCCTGGTGATTCCCGAACTGAAAGAGCTAAATACCTTAACGATCCTGAATTATGGATACCCGTGTTAGACAAATATCCTAAACTAAAGCTGGACTTTGCCCATTTTGGAGGTGATACAAATTGGAAAAATCATCATGAATCAGGGAAGAATGACAGGATTACGACTATATTGAAAATGATGAAAAACCCAAATTGGAAGGTTTTTACCGATTTTTCTTTCAATGTTGTCGAGAAAGAATTATTTAATGCATTTGGTAAAGAATTAAATATGAATCCGGATATTTCGGATAAAATTATGTTTGGCACTGATTATTGGGTTGTATTACCAGCAGGTGATTTACTTGGTATGCAAAAAGAGTTTTTAGCACAGATGAAGGATCACCAGACTACCTTACTTCAATCGGCCCCACTAAATTACTTAATCTCTTAGTTACGAATCCAAATAAAAACTCAAACCATGTACGATATTAAAGAATTCAACGCTTTTAGCTCAAAGAGTCGCCATAAAAGCATTCCCGAATGATGATGAAATAGTTGACTGTTATAAGAAATAGTTTGATGCACTTAATATAATAAGATGGGTATTAGAGAATAAGGAATTTGAGATATTCAATGTGAAAAGTGACCTTTTTGAAATTGAAAATGCTCTTTTGGAAGTCTTAGGTCGTACTTTAAGCGTTAATCAATTAGTGTTCTTAATGGCAACCATCAAGGCATTTAAGTCATTAAGCCAGGACCATCAACGGTTTGTGGTTTTTGAGAATAATAGTGATTCACTTCAAAAAGGCAGTTTCCAGATGGGTGTTGCAACCGAAGAGAATATTACGCTTTCCATTTCTGTCAGCGTTTTTATTTTAAATACTAAAAAAAATATTACTAAATTTTGTTTTTAACTCAAGTAAAGATGAAATTGAATTTTTGTACTGCAGTACCAAAATAACATTAAATGAAAGTGTGTATAATTCGGCAAGAGAAATGATTAGGGAGAAGCTGGGGATACAAGCAGTTTTGTAGTTGATTTTGAAATTATAATAATGCCTTGAATCTTTAATGGACTGAATCCTGATTTTCTTTAACCTTTAGTTAATTCTTGTTTCACTTAAATTATTAACGTATAATTCTAATTCTTCATCTATCATGACCTCTGATGAAATATTAATTCTTATAGCGAACGATAAAATTGATGACGCTATAAATCAGATTATTGCTTTGGCAATGAATCAATCTCCTCAATTAAATGGACAAGCTGCTTTATTAAAAAGCAGGTTAGTAAATTATCACAAAAGTGAATTGAATGGAACAAATTACATACAGGATCTAAATCAAATTCGAGTGGATGTAAAGAATCTACTTGATTTAATTAGTTCAGTGAGTAATAGTGGAGGTAAATTCACTTATAACAATACAAAAGTCTATCTTGAAGATAGAATAAAATCTTATGAATCACCAGTCAGTGGATTGAGATCAAAACCATCGATTGATTTTCAAAACACTACCTTTAATCTACTAAAGAGAAAATTATTAGAACAGGGAAATGAATTTAAAAATCCTTTTTCAATAAAGGTAAAGGGAACAATTTTCCCGAGTGCCTTGCTGTCTACAGGTTGGTGGGAACGACTAGATATTAAAGATAAGGAATTTCACAAATGGAAGGATGGTCTTCAAAATTGGCTTTTTCTTGGCTTTGATCTATGGGGCCCTTCCTGGGACTTTTCCTGGCATTCATTTGAAAACGATTATGCGATAGCGCAATTTGGAGATGGTGAAGAGGCAAATACAATTCCGGTAATAATCCCTAAAGATATCGCCATTAAATTAAAGTCATCAATTGAAAATTCGGACGATCCATGGGGAGGAAAGGAAGTTAAGATATCAGGAGTCCTGGGTCATAAAAGACACTTTGTAAAAAAAATAAATAAAATTGATCTCGTTGGAGGATTGATGGACTATTGCATTTTCCTGGATTCCAACAATTCAAAACATAAGATTGATATTTTAGATGCAGATACTGAAATTTATTCAGGGTACTTGTGGAAATGTGTTATTCCTAAACTGTGGAAAGATAAAAATCATGAGATAAAACTGGATGATGTATATTTCATTTGGGAACATACGGATTTTACTAAAAAAGATGCGTTAAAATACAATCTTGATAGTCTTAATCAAAAAGAAAGGTATATTGAGAATTTATATGGTCCGCTAATCCTCTTACAAAAATCTTCAAATCACGTCCCTGATAAACCATTATGGTTGCCTGAAATGTTTTGTAACTTTCTAAAAAGAAATACAATAAATAACGTTTAGATGAAATTGTGTTTTATCGACGAGGAAGAGATAATAAAGAATAGGATTTTAATCCCGGAAGCGAAGCGGCTGTACAATTTATGTTTCCCCGATATTAATGAACGGGAAGAATTTAGTCATATTTTAAGAAGGGTAAGGGGATTAAAGAAAAAATCTGATCCTAATACAATTTTGGTATTATATATATTTGAAAGTGAAGTGATCGCAGGAATGGTAGCTGATTGGTACAGGGAAAGTAATTGTATTCATCTTACCTATCTATTTGTTCATCCAAAATATAGGAATAAAGGAATCGCAAAAAATTTACTGGGTAAAGTAACAAATTCCATTATCGATCAAATTTTTAATAAATATGGAATAAAGATTCTAGCAATTTTCTTAGAAGCAAACAATCCTTCACAAACCCAAAATGATTCTTTTAATCCTGATCTCAGATTAAAAATATTCAAAAAAATCGGAATAAGAATTATCGATATTCCTTATGTCCAACCAGCCCTTGATCGCAATAAGATTAGAGTTAAGAATCTATACCTCTTAACAATACCAATCTTTAGTTATACGGAAATTAAAATTGATTATGTCATTGAATTTTTGAGAAGTTTATATAAAAGTTTGAATATAAAAAAACCAGAAGATGATTTAGATTACATAGAAATGATAACTTATTTGCATCAACAAAAAGATATAAATAATTTTATTAATCTTAAACAAATCAATTGAATTGCCTTGTCGTTGCAAGAATAATCAAGGTTTGCTTCTTCTTATCATTAAGTTCCTCACTTTTCCTTTAAAAAGAAAATGAGTTGTCGGCTGACCACTCATTTTTCCCAATCATTAATTATCGAATCTATCTTTCAATATGACCAAATATTGAATAGACTAATTCAAATGGTATCATTGTTCAAATTAAACTTTAGAAGTCTTTGGTAAATCAACCAATCAATTATTTTTTATCTAAAGTCTACAACAAATACCCCCGACCTTCATTCTTCAGGTCTCGCCCAGTCTTTTTGGCAGGAAGTCAATTGGAATTATTCTACAGGACAACTACTCAGTTGGTTTCCGTTTATCTGAATCCGCTAAAATTACATAATCGTCCTTATAAAACAGAACAAAGCATTCCCTCTCAGAAAGATGTCTTATAAGGTGATTATGTAAAATTAGCTACGGTGACTTAAATTGGTTCCCAGCATTGAAGGACTTTTGCTCTCTTTTTTGACCTAACCCACAAAGTCCCTGCCACCCTTTCAATGGTGCAGGAAAAACGTATATGTAATCTGGGCAACGATCAAGTGAGCGATTTCAGATTTATCAAAGAAATATCTTCACAGGAATAATACGGATGAATTTTACTGAGCCCTGAATCACTACCTTGATCCGGTTGCCCTAACATTGAATGATTATTTTCCTGCGATGTTGTTTGCCCCGGCAGAGCTGATTTTCTCTCCTCTGTATTCTTTGGTGTAAAAATGACGTCGAAGTGTTGGATACAAAAAAAACACACGTTTTACACATACCGTGTGTAAAATCGTGTGTAAATCTTGTAACTATCTGATCTGCAATCTTTATTGCGGAGAGAGTGGGATTCGAACCCACGGTACCCTTTTGGAGTACACACACTTTCCAGGCGTGCTCCTTCGACCACTCGGACATCTCTCCCTGGTCAGATAACCAATTTCGTAGCACTGGTTAATTCAATTGTGGCACAAAAGTAGGAGAATTTTTCAGTTTATAATCACCTAAATGATAAAAACCTTTTAACCGGATCATTGGTTCAATAAATTTCCAATATTTCCTATATTATTAGGTTAATTAGAAAGCAAATTGCTAATTTTATCCCTCTTATTTTTTAGTATTTCAAACCTAATTTAATTCCAGATGAGAACGTCAATGTATTTTCTGTCTTTAATAATCCTGATTGGAGTCTTGTTCAGTTGTAAAAATGAACGCTTCTCAAAAGAGTTAAAAACAGATAAAAATGGATATTCATACGTGCAGGTTACTAATGACCCTTCGAAGACCCGTATTTATACCCTTAAAAATGGCTTCACCGTTTATCTTTCAGCGAATAAGGATGAGCCCCGGGCGTTAGGGTTAATTGGTGTAAGGGCAGGTTCAATCAATGACCCTACTGAAACCACCGGATTAGCTCATTACCTTGAACATATGTTGTTTAAAGGGACCGATAAATTTGGTACCACCAACTGGCCAGCAGAGAAAGTCCTTCTCGATAGTATTTCCAATCTATTTGAACAGTTTAAAGGAGAAACCGACCCGAATCGGAAAAAGAATATGTATATGGAAATTGATCGCATTTCACAGTCTGCTTCCAAATTTGCGATTCCAAATGAATTTGATAAAATGTGTTCTTCAATAGGGGCAAAAAGCACCAATGCCTTTACTAGTTACGATGTAACCGCTTATATGAACGATATTCCTGTAAATGAGCTGAATAAGTGGATAGAGATGGAGTCGGAGCGATTCCGGAATCCGATCCTTCGGCTTTTTCATACTGAACTTGAGGCAGTTTACGAGGAGTTTAACATGGATCAGGACAGGGATGATAGCCGCCTGAATGATGCAATTATGAAGGGCCTTTTCCCTTACCATCCACTGGGTCGAAATGTTATTGGCTTTCCCGAACACCTGAAAAATCCATCCATGGTCAATATTATGAAGTTTTATCACACCTGGTACGTGCCAAATAATATGGTATTTGTCCTCAGTGGCGATATTGACTGTGACGAGACAATTAAGTTGATTGACAAAAATTTTGGAGGATTCAAATCAAAAGAGCTGCCAAAAATTGAATTTCCCCGGGAGGTTGCTATTTCAGCACCCATTGTAAAAGAGGTAGTTGGTCCGGAAGGAGAACAGGTTCAGCTGGCATTCAGGTTTAATGGTTATAAATCGGATGACCGGAAGTATGTTACACTGATTGACTATATTCTTTCGAATTCTGTTGCCGGCTTAATTGATCTCGATCTGAATCAGCAGCAAAAGGTGCTAAAAGCCGGAAGCACAAGTAATTTCGAATCAGATTATGGCTTTCATCTGCTCTTCGGTAAGCCACGTCAGGGACAGAAACTGGATGAAGTAAAAGACATGCTTCTCGCTGAAATAGAGAAAGTTAAACGGGGAGAATTCGATGAATGGATGATTCAGGCATCCGTCAATAATCTCAAATTGGAACAGACCCGCCGGAATGAGAGTAATCAAAGGGCTTTCTCTCTTCTTGAATCATTTGTGAAAAAATCTGACTGGGCATCCGAACTGGACTTTAATGATCAGCTTAATAAAATAACAAAAAATCAATTGGTTGAATTTGCAAGGGCTCATTATAAAGATAACTATGTGGTCGCTTTCAAAAGAAACGGAGTCGCGAAAGATCTGGTAAAGGTCGATAAACCTCACATCACACCCATAGCCATTAATCGATCCGACCAGTCAGCTTTTCTGAAATCATTTATTGCAAAAGACTCTGCACCGCTTGAACCTCTATTTGTGAATTTTGCCAACTCCATTAAAGAAGACAATTTAAGCAAGGATGTGAAATTCAATTATATCCAGAACACCACAAATGATCTTTTCTCGTTAAATTATACCACCGAAATCGGAAGTAATCATGATCTCAAGCTGGCACTGGCAGTGAAATATCTTCCCTACCTTGGCACAGAAAAAATTACGGCAGAGCAGTTTAAGAAAGAGCTTTATAAACTTGGGGTTTCGTTGAGTGTGAATACCGGCAAGGATCGCTCTGACATAGTTATTAATGGTTTAGATCAGAACAGCGAGGCAGGGATTAAATTGCTGGAACAATTGCTGGCTGAAGCAAAACCTGACAAGGAAGCCTATAAAAAGTTGGTTGATGGCATTTTAAAGGAGAGGGAAGATGAGAAAAAAGATCAGCAGGTGATCACAAATGCGCTATTTGATTATGGCAAATATGGAAAGGAGTCACCATTTTCAAATATCCTTTCCGAGGAAGCTTTAAGATCAGTGAATCCTTCCGACCTCACAGATATCATACACAAATTTACAAACTTCCCTCATCGGGTATTTTATTATGGGCCGACTGAATTTGACAAAGCGTTAAACTGGGTAAAAGCTAATCACCGGATTCCGGAAATTAGCCTAACCATTCCGGCAGAGAAATCATTTATTGAGCAGGTTACTGATCTGAATAAAGTTTTTTTTGTCGATTATGACAAATCACAAGTCAATGTAATTATGATGTCACGCGATATTCCATTCAATTCAAAAACATTGGTTCAATCCAGGATTTTTAATGAATATTATGGAAATTCAATGGCATCAGTGGTGTTTCAGGAGATTCGGGAAGCGAGGGCTTTGGCTTATTCAGCCTGGGCTAACTATATGCGTCCATCCAAAAAAGAGGACTCCTTTTATATTTATGGGGCTGTTTTTACACAGGCGAATAAAATGATGGATGCCATAGGTGCAATGAACGGATTACTGGCCAAAATGGTGGTTGATGAAAAGTCGTTTGGAATTGCCAAAGAGAGTGTGGTAAAAAGCATTCAGACAGAACGGATCATCAAAGCTAATCAGTTTTGGACCTGGCTCCAGAACAAAAAACTGGGTATCGATTACGATATCCGCAAGGATTATTACGAAGAGGCTAAAAAAGTTACTATCAACGATGTTCAGCAATTCTTTAATGAAAGGTTGAAAGACAAGAAGTACACCTATATCATTGTAGGGAATAAAAAAGATGCAAATCTGACAGAGCTCAAAGGTATTGGCCCGGTAAATGAACTAACGTTAAAGGATATCTTTAATTATTAGTTTTTATAGTAATTTTAATTGCCATGGCCTAAAATCCTTGGCAATTAAAATTTATCTATCCAACCAGTTTTTAAAATCCTGAACTCTTTCACGGGCGATAATAATATCCTGATCGGCAATCCCTTCGAATTTAAGGCGAAGCCGGCTATTGCTCCATGCCAGGATGTTTGTGCATGCATCTATTGAAACGATGTACTTGCGGTTTATTCTGAAAAAAGTCAGGGAATTTATCAATGGCTCAAGCTGATCAAGCGTATAATCAATATTATACGTTCGTTTGTCCATGGTATATATATAGGTAGCTTTCTCCTGGCTGTAAAAGATCATGATCTCTTCAACAGGAATACTTTTTATTTTGTCACCCACTTTGACCATAAATCTCGACTTTTGGTTTTTTTCTGAAGTTGGATTTGTGATCGAAAGTATCTTTTCAACCAAAAAACCCGGAGAGAAGTGCCTGACTTTTTCAAGTGCCTGATTAAGTCTCTGTTCTTCAATTGGTTTTAACAAATAATCGATTCCATTTGTTTTAAAAGCTTCGATAGCATAATGGTCATAGGCTGTTGTGAAAATTATTGGGCAGGTTACGGTCACCTGCTTATAAATCTCAAAACTGAGACCATCCGCAAGTTGAATGTCGGAAAAAATCAGGTCAGGCATAGGATTTTCCTTCAGGTACTTAATCCCGTTTCGAACAGATTCGATTTTGGCAATAACCGCCATTTCAGGGGCAACTATTGCCATTAACCTTTCAAGGTAGCTGGCGGCACGGGATTCGTCTTCAAGAATGATTACCCTCATTTTTCAAAAGAATTAAGGATTGGAACCCGAACCAGAAAACTTTTTTCGGAAGTAAGAATCTCGATGGGGCGTTCAGAAAAAAATGCAAATTGCTGGATGATATTCTTAAGTCCGATTTGCTTTGAATCTTCACCTGCTTTCTTCGGTTGTACCCTGTTTTCGACTTCCAGATAATCATGATTCTTACGGATCGAAATCCAAAGTGGATAAGATTCGGAAATTTCGTTGTGTTTCACCGCATTTTCAACCAAAAGCTGTAATGTCATCGGAACGATATAGTCATCCGCAGACTCCTGGACTTCATTTTCAATAATCAATTTATTTTCAAACCGCGTTTTGAGTAAGAAGGTGAAGGAACGGATAAATTCCATCTCTTCTTTAAGTGGCACCAACTCCTTATCACGACTATCGAGCACATACCGGAACAAATCACTCAGTTGCTGAATAAACTTCACCGCCAAAGCCGGATCTTCAAATACCAAATCGCTCAATACGTTGAGACTGTTAAATAAGAAATGTGGGTTTATCTGATTCCGGAGCGATTCATATTTATAAGCCATCATTTCCAGCTTCAATTTTTCTCCCTGAACGAAGGATTGTTTCCATGCAACGAAAAAACCTATGGAGGTGAATATTAACGTAATCACCAATGAAATTAATAACGTATATGGAACAGATCTGATAATAGGATACCATGATTCTGCTGGTAAAGTACCGATCCAGATATAATAATTTACAAACTGAATCAGGATAAAGGCACTCATTGAATACAACAGGAATGCTGAAATTTGAATTATTGTCTTTTTAACCGGAGTCTCAATCCACGAGATTTTCCGGTCAATATAAGTATGAATCAATTGCAATCCGGTCCATTGGGTAAAAGTGATGCTAAACGACCAGAGAAATCCTATCAGGAAGTTTTCCGGATTTTGTGACATACTGGTTAAAAATGAGAACATTACCAGCAGGCTCACAATTATATTGGCAGACAGGAATTTAAATATGTTTAGGGGTGTGTATGAAACTCCGTGTATATGCATTGGTTAAGATGATTTTATGAGTTGTTTATTTCGTAAAATTAAAGATAATTCCGGTTACACAGAAACTTACATTCAATACAAGGTTAATGATGCAGGATTTCTTCCAACTTTTAGTGGTTTGGTAATGCAGGAGATTTTCCCTTTTAAAGTTCATTAGAATTTTAATGTTCGTTTTAGTACAATAAAAGCAAATCAGCCCCATTAATGCCAAACCATCATTAAGCAAAGTTTTTGGTTTTAAAAAATCAAGTGTTCTAATTTGTCGTAATATCCGAAATAGAGTATTGTAAGTGCTGTCATATTGACAAATCCGTGAGTCAATATCGTGTACCACAAGTTTTTATCGAAGGCTAAAAAAATTATTGCGAATATTAATCCTATCAAACCTGTACTGATTACGCCACTCCAACCCTGATAAAAATGACAAAATCCAAATAGAAATGATGTCGCTAACAGTGCAAGCAAATTACTGGATTTATTTAATTTCAAAATTTTCGATATTCTTGTAAGAAGAAACCCGCGGAATAAAATTTCTTCCAAAAGTCCCCCAATCACAAAACCAATAACTATCCAGGTTAAATAATTCCCAATACGGCTTAAATCTATTTCAGACAAGTCTATTTTTGAATGTGTCAATTTTTCAATTATTGGATTGAAGAATATTTCTGTGGTCAATTCAATAAGCGCCCCCAAAAACACACCAATGATAATCAGGATGAATAGATTTTTCGGTCGTTTTAATCCGATTGATTGGAGCAGCTCCTTTCTGTTCTTGCTTCTTCTTAAATATGCGATAACAATTATAAATGATAGTATTACACCATATTGTGGAATCGCCAATAGTAACATGATTGACAATATCGTAATTGTCAGCTCCACTTTTTCTGTCGTCAGATTTTTTAAGATACTCATATGATTGTTTGAATTGTGCATATTTTCTGCCTTTTAACTTCTGCCTGTTTTTACTGGCATCCTTTCACGATACTTTCAAGCTGATCCTTTCCCCATACAGGGTAAATAGGCGACTTGGGTTTGAAATTGTCCCAGTTTGCGAGGAGATCAGCTGCTTGCGGACAGAATGTATTCGGATCTTTTCCGAAAAACCTTGCTGACCCCATATCTCCCTGTATTTTAAGAAGTTGTGCACGTTGGTTTGTCATATCAAGTTTCAATGCTTTTCCAATTGCCTGGTTTGATAAGCGGCTGAACTTGTGCCCGCGTTCCACTGGGTTTACCACCAGGCGGGCAGTGTAATAAAACGATTGTAATGCATAAACTTCCGATTCGGTTGGAACCATTTCAATCAGTTTTTCAACTGATTTTTCCGCAACATCCAGGTAACTGTCTTTTTTGGCGGCGTCGGCTTGATCGATAAAGCTCATCAGGATATAACAATGAGCATAATAATAAAGTGGCAGCCACTCGTTCTTCTCAACGTTGGCAATCATTTGAAATTTGTTACCTAATGACTGAAAGTCAGCAACGCTTTTGCATGTGGAATACTGGCCCAGGGTTTCTCCCATGCTTCTGAAAAATTGTGGATTTTGAGCCATTGCTGCCAGACTGCATAAGACTACGGTTAAGGATAAAATGATTCTTTTCATGATAATTTAAATTAAATGTTTGAAACTTATTGATTTTGAATAATTTAATTAATTTTGTCCAATTGATTTGCATTCCCTTTTTTAGTCAGCGTTATAAAACAGGCGATAACATAGAACCTATTTGATTGGGGTGTAATTGCAATTCCGGGATAATTGCCCCCAGAATCAGGAGTGTTAGCGTACTGTCGTCCAAATTCATTTTTAAAACCAAGGGCATTGGTAACTGCGCCGTAAAAAATGACATTTTTCCGGTACAGAAAACTCCAGCTCAGATCCAGGCTCCGGTAAGGCAGCATTTTTGCACCATTAAATACCGGTGAATTAGGGTCGTTGTAAACGCGGGGTGATGAATATTTTAAATTTAAACTGACCAATGACCTTAAGCCGCTAAACCAATGTTTATAAACTATAGCCAGGTTATGCCTGCTGGCAAAAGTCGGGACAGCTTCTTTCGGAAAATTTTCATAATTACGTTTAGTGTCGAGATATGAATAGGAAATCCAATAATCACCGTTTTTAATTGTTTTGTTATCTCTCCAGAACAGATCGAGTCCGCCGGCATAACCATATCCCAGATTTGAATATGTTGAAGGGAAGTAAATTGCCCCATTACCTGTCTTTACGAGGTCTTTATAATCCTTGTAATACAGTTCTACCCTAAGGGTACGTTTATTAATAGAGGATTGGTAGCTAAATATATAATGATCAGCACGTTCAAGGTTCAGATGGTGCGTGTAAAGCAAAAAATCGTCCAGCGGATTCTGGTAGAACCAACCATAAGCGAGCGAGAATTGGCTATTATCGGTCAATTTGTATGCTGCAGAAATTCTGGGTGATATTTTTAGGCTGTTCAGGTAATCCGAATTTTCAATGCGGGTGCCTATACGGGTTATGAATTTTGAGGATGCATAAATCTGAGCTTCAGTAAATACTGAAAGTTCATGGTTTGAAAAGCTGTTGAAATGTATTCCCGAGGGGATTAAGGCATTTTGGGAATAGGTTTTAGAGAATAATTCGCCTCCGAACTTTAGGGTGAACTTTTCGGTAAATGGATAGGTGAATACATTTTTCAGGTGAGTTCCCACTGTTTTTTGATCCACTGAAACTGTATCGTACCGAATGCAATCACTATTATGGGTAAATGAAGCGGCAATGTTCATGGCCAGCTTTTCACCGATTTTACCATTCCATGTGCCGTTCATAAAATAATTGTCATTGGCCAGGTTGTAATTGAAAAGGTCACCATCAGCATTAGGATTCGCCTGTTTGACAATCAATTCACTTTTGGCCATACTCGTATAAAATTTAAACATTCCGGTTTTCCCTGTCTTCTGGCGGATACTTATCGCACCAGTACCTGATTCGGGCGGATGAACCCAATCGTAATTTTGTGGTGCAATACCCATATATGGGGCCAGATTATTGTAGGTGAAGCTTCCTGTTATTGCGCCATTTTTCCACAATTTAGTATCTGCAACTTCAGCGCCGACCGAAAGGAGTGACAAATCAAGCTGGTCTTCGGTTGGCATATCATTGGTACTGAGCAACAGCACAGAAGATAGTGCCTGACCGTATTCGGCAGAGTATCCCCCTGTACTAAAAATCGTCCCTTTAAACATAAATGGGTTGAACCTTCCACGTGTGGAAAGATTTGGCACTGACGAATTATAGGGGACGTAAACCAATGAACCGTCGATATAGGTTTGTGATTCGTTGCTGTCTCCACCTTTTACGAATAAACGGCCCGATTCGCCATTGGTAGAGGTACCGGGAAGCGATTGCAAGGCGCCATAAACATCGCCAACAGCCCCAGCGGTGGTCATCATGTCCAGCGGAGTAATGGTAATGGCCTGTCTTTTATCACCTGCTTCAAAGGTTCCGGCGGTGATTGTCACTGCATTCATCTGGTTAAACTTCTCTTTTATATTGATATTCAGATGAATAGTGTCACCTTTTAATTCTATCTTTCGCATAATCTGCTCATATCCGATATATCCCACGATTAATACAGCGTCACCTGTTTTGGATGTTTTAAAACTGAAAGCCCCGCTCTCGTTGGTCGATACACCATCATACGAATCCTGCAAATAGACATTTGCCCCAGCCAATGCCTCACCCTGATCATGGGTGATCTTTCCTGAGATAACCGTCTGTGAGAAGGCATTCAGGCTAAATGTGCAAAAAAAGAGATAGATAAAAAGTCGTTTCATTCTTTTAAATCGTTTTTGATTTTCGAACCAAAATTGATGTATTGATTCAAGAGATAAAAAAAACAGATACTGAACTGTCGAAATCGGATGATGAGTTGAGGTAACGACCCTTAAGTTGGTTTTTTTAAAGGATAAGAAACTGTTTTATAAAAGGTGCTTTTAAAAAGCAAAAAGGTTATTAAGTTTGCAACAGAAGAAAGACTGAGTCCTTAATTTATTAAAATAGGCGCAAATGACCATATTTCAAAGTATCATCATCGCTATCGTAGAAGGGTTAACAGAATATCTGCCGGTTTCTTCGACAGGTCATATGATTCTGACTCAGGCAATTCTGGGGGTTCCTATTAACGATTTCATAAAACTTTTTACTGTTAACATCCAGCTGGGAGCAATCCTTGCGGTAATCGTCCTCTATTGGAAACGGTTTTTTCAGTCATTCTCGTTTTATTATAAACTGTTCATTGCAGTATTACCTGCCGGAATTCTCGGATTATTGCTAGAAAAATATATCGATCAGATGCTGGGAAGTGTGCTTGTAGTGGGGATTTCGTTTTTCCTTGGAGGTATTATTTTGCTGTTTGTGGATAAGTGGTTTGAAAATTCGGGCAAAGATCAAACCATTACATATCCTTCTGCATTTAAGATTGGACTTTTTCAGTGTATCGCAATGATTCCCGGGGTTTCACGTTCTGCGGCTACCATTATAGGCGGGTTAACACAAAAACTTAACCGCAAAACAGCGGCTGAATTTTCTTTTTTTCTCGCTGTTCCAACTATGTTTGGGGCTACATTGCTTAAAGTTTATAAACACATCGATCTTCTAAAAGATACGGAACACCTTAAATTACTGGCAATCGGAAATATTGTAGCTTTTATCGTTGCAGCAATTGCAATTAAAGCATTTATTACCTACCTTACCAAACATGGCTTTAAGGTTTTTGGATATTACCGGATTGTGGTAGGATTGATAATTATTATCCTTTGCCTGTTAGGATATAACCTGAATATGCTTTAGTTTGAATTATATAGAAAATAGATCATGGCAATAATTGTAAAAACAGAAAACCCTGAAGGGTTATTGAGAGAAATTAAAAGAGCTATCGACGAAGGGTCAACCGAATTATGGTCTTATGACTCATCTGGCGATTTTTCCCATACTCCGGACAGATGGATAAACCGGGCGTGGCTTCGGCCTGAGTTGGGTGACGGAGAGCTCATGTTTGGCATTCTGGGTACCAAGGATGAGGGGATGACAACTTCACTTTACAGTGCTTATCATGCTTGCTTTATCGAATTTTTGCTGACCTATCTGGATAAATATTTTGTGACAGCTGCTGCCACTGCAAAGAAAACAGCTCCCGATTATTTCTAAATGGCTGAAATTGGTAAATATAATAGCCTAAGGGTTATCAAGGAGGTCGATTTCGGAGTTTATCTGGACGGTGGAAATGAGGGTGAAATTCTTATGCCAATCAGGTATGTTCCTGCAAACTGTCAGGTTGGAGATTTTGTGGATGTGTTTCTTTACCTCGATTCGGAAGACCGCCCAATTGCAACGACCGAAACACCCTATGCGCAGGTTGGTGAATTTACGATGCTCAGGGTAAAATCGGTTAATAAAATTGGTACATTCCTTGATTGGGGAATTATGAAAGATTTGCTTGTTCCGTTTCGGGAACAGAAAGTTACCATGACCGAAGGGCGCTCGTACCTGGTCTACATATATGTGGATGAGGAGAGTAAGCGAATTGTGGCATCTGCCAAGCTGGGTAAATTTCTGGATAAATCCATACCCGATTATACCGTCGGCCAAGAGGTTGATCTGGTTGTTGAAAGCGAAACAGACCTTGGTTATAAGGCGATCATCAATAATAGTCATTGGGGAATACTCTATGAAAACGAAGTATTTGAACAGCTTGCCAAAGGGTTGAAAATTAAGGGTTTTATTAAAAAGATAAGACCCGATAACAAGATTGACCTGTCACTTCATCCATTTGGTTATGAAAAGGTGGATCCACTTACCCAAATGATTTTAGATGAACTTAAAAAAGAGGGAGGTTTTATCGCTGTATCTGACAAAAGTGAGGCGGAAGAGGTTTACCGGGTTTTTGGAATTAGTAAAAAATCATTCAAGCAGGCAATAGGAGCTCTCTACAAACGCCGTATTATTACCATCAGTCCTGATGGTATTCGTATGGTTATCTGATTGTTTTGAATGTTTTTCTGTGGACAACAGCCTTTTGGAAGTAGCCAGATAGACGTAGCCGAATGTATATCGTTTACCTTCAAAAGCCATTGATTCGCTTTTATTCTTAGAAACAATTATTTAAATCTATTTCAGGTTAAACCAATTACCAGTATAAAAGTCTAATCATCAAACTTTAAAACTATAGAATATGAAAAAATTAGTATTGTTTGTTTTAGTAGCTGTAATGGCTGTAGGTTCTGTTTATGCACAACGCGATCAACGGGGACCACGCGATCCAGCAGCCAGACTCCAAAGAGAGATTGACAATCTGACTACTGAGTTAGGATTATCAAAAGATCAGGTTGCACAGGTTACTCCTATAATTGCTGAATCGCAAAAAAAACAGGCCGAAGCTTTTGCCAAAATGCGTGAGGGTGGTGGTGAACCAGACCATGATCAAATGCGTGATCAGGCAATGAAAATGAGGGCTGAAACCGATATGAAGCTGAAGGCTGTTCTCTCTAAGGAACAATTTGTCAAACTTCGTGAACTTCGCAAAAAGCAGATGGAAGAACGGGCTAAAAGAGGTCAGCAATAGCGATTTGCTACTGAAATAAAATTGAATTTTATGAAATAGTATCAAAGGTGAACTTATTCCTTTGATACTTTTTTTTTATCCTTAATCCGGTCTGAAAAACATTTCAGTTAATAACGTTAAAAACTCTGATAGATCTGATTTATTGCTGTTTTTAATCATAGTTGGGAGATATTTGAATGGTTAATTTTGTGCATTCGCAATTCTAAAACCTATACTTATGGCAGTCAGAAAACTTACTGAACTTTTCGAATTGCTCAAGGGGAAAGCAATTAAAACTATAATTGTTGTTTGCGCCAATGATGAGCATTCCATACTATCTGTTAGTCAGGCTGTGGAACAAAATCTGGTGAAAGGTGTACTGATTGGGGATCTGTCTGTAATTGAATCAATTTGCCTGTTTTCAGGGATTGACAGCAGTCGGTTTTCGATCATTCATGAACCAAATGATGAGCTTGCATCTCAACTGGCCGTTTCGATGATTCATAAAGGCGAAGGGGATATTCTGATGAAAGGGCTGATTACCACAGATAAATTTATGCGCGCCATTCTGAATAAAGAAAAAGGGCTTAGTTATCAAGGTAAAGTGGTAAGTCATGTAACTGTTGTTGATAATGTAAACTATCATAAACTATTGATCGTTTCGGATGTTGCCGTCATTCCATTACCCGATCTGAATCAGAAAATTCAAATAATCCAATATATGATTCAGGTTGCCAATCAATTGAAAATTGAGCTACCTAAAATTGCAATAATTGCCCCCAGTGAGCAGGTTATCCCATCGATCCTTTCAACTACTGAAGCTGCATCATTGGCCAAAATGGGCGACAGGGGTCAGATTAAAGGATGTATAATTGACGGTCCGCTTGCATTAGATGTAGCACTGGATGAGGATACGGCCATTTTAAAGGGGTTGAAATCACATGTGGCCGGAGACGCTGACTGCTTGTTGTTTCCCAATCTTGAGTCGGGAAATGTTTTTTATAAAGTGAACACTAAACTTGCGCTTTCAGATTCGGCAGCAATCCTTGTTGGAACTAGGGTTCCGGTAGTTTTGGCATCACGCGGCGACAGCATCCGGGTTAAGTTGTTCTCAATTGCACTTGGAGCTCTTATGGCGAAGTAAGGAAGAAGGTGGCATGCAGAGGTGGAAAGGATAAGCAGAAAAGGTAATTTTAAAACTAACTAAACTAATGTAATTATGAAATCAGTTCGAATTCTGGTAATCAATCCCGGTTCAACATCGACCAAGTTTGCAGTGTACGATAATACCGTTTGTTCTTTACTGAAAACCCTCCATCATTCAATGTCTGATCTGGCTCCTTATAAAACCATCAGCGAGCAATATGAGTTTCGGAAGAACATTATTTTAAGTGAATTGGCACACGATCGGGTTGATTTGGATTCCATTAATATTATCATTGGACGGGGCGGCTTAACCTATCCCCTTAAATCAGGAGTTTATTATATCAATGAATTGATGGTTGAGCATTGCCGCATCGGGGTGATGGGGGATCATGCATCAAATCTTGGATCTCTGATTGCTTTTGAAATTGCCCGGATGCATCCCGGTACAATCGCCTTGGTTGCAGATCCCGTTGTTACTGATGAATTGGATGATATTGCCCGGGTTTCAGGGCACCCATTGTTTAAAAGGATTTCGATTTTTCATGCATTAAATCAAAAAGCAGTTGCCCGACAACATGCCGCTAAAATCGGGAAACATTACGAGGAACTTGACCTGATTGTTGTCCACCTGGGAGGAGGGATTACCATTGGTGCACACCATCTTGGGAAAGTAATCGACGTCAATAATGGTTTGGATGGAGAGGGGCCATTTTCGCCGGAACGGAGTGGTACATTACCGGTCGGCGCACTAATCGAGTTATGCTTTAGTGGAAAGTATACCAGAAATGAGATCCATTCAATGGTCTTCGGGCAAGGTGGCCTGGTGGCCTATTTGGGCACTAATGATGCCCGTGAAGTTGAAATTGCAGTGAACCATGGTGACGAAAAAGCTGCTTTTTATCTGGAGGCGATGGCGTACCAGGTCTCCAAATCAATTGGAGAGATGGCTACAGTACTTAAGGGGAAGATCGATGGAATCCTAATTACAGGAGGGATTGCCTACGACAGAAGATTGATGGCTCAGATTCGTGAACGGGTTGAATTTATTGCACCAGTCTCCGTTTATCCGGGTCAGGATGAATTGAAATCATTAGCAATGAATGCCTTGATGGTCGCCAGGGGAGAGGTTGAGGCGATCGTCTATGATAAAACGGGCAATTCTTGATCGAAATAATTGAAATCGATTCCTGATTCTTTCATGTTGGAACTTAAGTAATATCGAATTATAATATTCTCCGTCGTCTGACGGATCAATGCCATAATAAATTGATTATATGCATATTATAAGGATAAAATTACGACATTAGATCATTCCTGTTACTTAAATGGATGTTTCGCGATAAATTGTGCAATCCGGGAAAGAATTCCTGAAATCATTAACCACCTCTTTCTCAAACCAAAACCTGTTGACCGATTTTTTCTCCTTTTTTCTTCATAGCGATGCCCAGATCCGTGCAAGTGAAAATCCCGGAGCTTCAATATTCAGGTCAAGGAAATAGCCAAATGAAGTTTGTTCTGTTTTGTAACCTCCGTTAATGAGCCGCAATTGTGCCAGGTCAAACAGCGACTTCGTATATTCTATTGATGCTTTTGAATCAGAAAGATGGGCAAAAGAGTGCAAAATAATGGTGTTGGTGTTATTTTTTCGTGCAGTCCATTTCAGATGATTGACCAATTTTTTTTCCCTTCCGGAGAGTTCTTTTTCTTCATCCTCTGCTTCAACCGGAATGAATGCAGCAATGCAATCTGAGAATGCTTTTACATCTGTTACATTTTCAATATTTGGCAGTGTTTTTGTCGCAGGATGATAGGAAAACGATTTGCAATATATTACAAGCACTTTCATGTTAAACGATTTAATTGTCTTCCAATTTAGTTCAAATAGTTGATCAAATATCATCCAATAAAATAAATAATAAAAGGAAAGAGTATATTTACAAAATTTTAATTTTCAAATTTTGAGGTATTTGTTCTTCATAGCTTTAGTGACCGGATTGGCATTCCAAAGTTCAGGTCAGTTGTCCTATGGGGGTTCTCCGGCCTCCTTTAGTTTTTTGAAAGAAAAGGTCGCTGCAGTTCCTGTCATTGATATGGTGGCGGTAGATAACGCTCAATTACTGAAGGAAGAACAAGTGAATGTTAACCGTCTGAAACCATTCAAATTTGCAAAAAGCTTTAAAGTTGATATTTCACCTAAATCCTCCGGACTTTGGACAGTTCAGGGAGATATGAAGATTTGGAGGGTTGTGTTGCGTTCAAAGGGTGCCTGGTCACTGAATATTATTTTTGATAAAATGATTATTCCTCAGGGTGCGTCCTTATTTATTTACGCTTCAGATCACTCAAAAGTATTAGGTGCATTTACATCGGATAATGAACAATCCTCTGGTTATTTCCCGACGTACCCGATTGCAGGCGACGAAATTGTAGTTGAGTATAATGAACCCAAGGCCGCTGCTTATCCCGGTGAACTTCATATTTCTTCAGTTAATCACGATTATAAGAACGCTTTTGGATCCAGACTGATCGGGGAGGCTGGCCTTTGCAATATGGATGTTTATTGTCCGGAAGCAGCCAATTTCCTGATATTGAAACAGTCAGTAGTGCGGCTTGAAATTGGAGGACAATATCTTTGTACCGGAACGTTGGTTAATAATACCAAACAGGATACCATACCTTACCTGTTAACTGCAGGACACTGTATAACTGATTCGATTGATGCCCAGACAACCGTTTTTTGTTTTAACTATGAAAGTCCGTCATGTGGTGCAGGTAGGAGTAGTATCAATGGATATTCTGATCAAACGATGTCGGGAGCCTTTTTGAAAGCCCGGTCTGATTCCCTTGATTTTGCCCTCATGCAACTTGAAACTTCACCTCCTGCTGAATTCAGACCTTTTTATGCAGGATGGGACCGTTCGTCGGCCATCCCTTCATCAGCTGCAACGATCTCCCACCCCAATGCAGATGTTAAGAAAGTCAGTGTCGATAAATCTGCTCCTACAATTGGTACTTTTTCCAGTGAATTTGTTGCGAAAAGTTTTTGGGTGGTGGGAAAATGGTCAATTGGCACTACCGAACCCGGATCCTCTGGTTGTGCACTCTTGAATGAAAATAGAATGGTGGTTGGCAGTTTGACCGGCGGAACTTCAACTTGCGCTGATCCGACGAATGATCTTTTTTCCATGTTTAGTAAGCAATGGGACCATTTTAAAGCCTCCAATTTGCAATTGAAATATTGGCTTGATCCATCAGGAACAGGTGCTTCACAGCTTCCGGCTCTTAATCCTGTTGACAATACAAATGCCTGCAAACTGTTCACCAATGCAACAATAGGAGAAAGAGACACCTTATTCAAGGTTTCAAAACAATCTGGTGGTTATAAAACCGGACATAACTATATGGGAGTTACCAGTTATGCCGAGCAATTCACAAAAACCAAACAGACCCTATTGTCATCAGTATCAATAGGTATTGCAAAAATGGTGTCAAAATCAACTAGTAGTAAGATTACTTTAAAAGTTTATGATGAATCTACTACAAGCGGTTTGCCTGATACAGAACTGTATTCGATGGATCTTCCGTATAGTGTGCTTAGTGCACAGTGTATGAATAACATCGAGCTGGCCAATCCGGTTGTGGTTCATGATCAGTACTTTATCGGGTTTGATCTTAATTATTCTACCTCAACAGATACCTTTGCCGTTTATTGCGCCCCTGATCGGGGACAGCAGAGTAAAAATTATGCCTTTGCCTTTTTAAGTGGAGGCTGGAAACCCTTTTATGGAATTACGCAACTTGGAATATCAACCTCATTGCTGATTAATGCTAACGGCTGTCAGAATTCTGCAGCTACAGACACTGTTCCCAAAACCATTATAACCAACAAATATGTCGTTATTTATCAGCAAACGGGATTGGTAATTTACCAGCAAACCGGTGAGAATGATAATATAATGGTTCAGAATACCGGAACAGAACAGTTAAGTACTATTTCACTGTATGATATTCTTGGACGAAAAGTATACCAGGATCATCACCTTTTTCTAAATACTCCAGCGGCACTTTTAACCGGACAGTTACCCACAGGTGTCTATTTTCTGACCATCGAAACTGGTCAATCCAGGCAGATAATGAAAATCAGGGTCATTAATTCCCGATAATTGATCCGGTTAAATTAACTTTGGGCAAAATTTAATAATGTCCAGATTCACTGTCTTTGCATTCTCTTTTTTGGTCTTTGGTATGTCCAATTGTGCTCCCGGCAGAAAAGCCCCGGGAGAATCTGACATTGCCCGGCAGGTTCTGCCTGTGAGTTATGCAAAGGGTTTTGCAGTCGAAAATTATGGAAAATACCGAAAAATTACTGTTTCAGATCCCTGGCAACAATCAAAAGGGATAGGGTTTGAGTATTATCTGGTCGATAAGTCAAAGGATATCCCCAAAGAATTAGCGGGAAAACAGGTCATCAGAACCCCTGTAACCCGGGTGATTTGTCTTTCAACTTCTCACATCGGGTTCCTAAGCGCACTCCATGAAATCTCTTCATTAAAAGCGCTATCAGGTGCGGTCTATGTATCAGATCCGGAAGTTCAAAAAGCAATAGCTGCCAACGAAATTTCAGATATTGGATACGAGCAAAGTATTAATTATGAGTTGATTTTGAGTCTGAAACCAGATCTGATTATGGCCTACGGCGTCGGAGGTGAAGTGACCGGTTTTCTGAATAAACTTAGGGACCTTGGACTGAATGTCATTTTAAATGGAGAATATCTCGAAGAGAGTCCTTTGGCAAAGGCCGAATGGATAAAATTTGCAGGTGCCTTTTATAACAAAGAAAAGGAGGCTTCAGATTACTTTACCTGGATTGATAAAAACTACAATGCGGTTTGTCAAAAGGTCAGAGATGTTAAAACCCATCCGGTTGTCTTAACCGGACTACCATTTAAAGATGCCTGGTGGATGGCTGGTGGTCATTCGAATCTGGCAACACTCATTCGGGATGCGGGCGGTGAATTTCTCTGGAAGGATAATCCGTCCAGGGAATCCTTTGTGGTATCTCTTGAAGAGGTAGTCATGCGGTCTGCAAAGGCTGATTTCTGGATTAATTGTGGCACCGTGAATACCATTAGTGAACTGATCTCTGTCGACAGTCGTTTTGCTGCTTTTCCGCAGGTTCAAAAAAAAGCTATATTTAACAACAATTTGAAGATGAGTTCCCGTGGAGGAAACGATTACTGGGAGCAAGGTGTGGTAAGACCTGATCTGATTCTCTCGGATCTGGTGAAAATCTTCCATCCGGAATGCGATAACGTAAAACTATTTAATTTTTATAAAAGTATCCAATAGCAGTGGCAGATAACGTTTTAAGTATAACCAAGCAGAATACCCGTGGATATAGGGTAATATTGGTTTTTGCATTTCTTGTACCGCTCTTTTTTCTTCTTGATCTGCTGGTTGGATCCTACTATATCCCAATTTCTGAGATACTGAAGGCAATTTTTCGTTCAGATAGCGCCAACCATCAGGTCGTATTAATTATTAATCAATTTCGTATTCCCAAAGCAGTTACTGCAATCCTCTCCGGGGCTGCATTGTCAGTAGCCGGATTACAAATGCAGACGGTATTCCGAAATCCACTTGCCGGACCTTATATTCTGGGAGTGAGTTCAGGGGCAAGTCTTGGAGTTGCACTGCTCGTACTAGGAACCGGTGGTTTATTGGGCGGAAGTTTGATTTCAGTTGCAGGTTCATGGGGCATCGTTGCAGCCGCATGGCTTGGGTCCGGATTGATCCTGCTACTGATTGTCATTATATCTGCACGGATTAAGGATATCATGACGATCCTGATTCTTGGATTACTGATTTCAAGTGCCATTTCATCAGTTGTCAATATACTGCAGTATTTCAGCAATGAATCCATGTTAAAGTCATTTGTTGTTTGGACCATGGGGAGTTTGGGGAGTGTAACCAATGTCCAGTTGGCAGTGCTATTCCCGTCAGTTTTAACAGGAATATTGATGGCCTTTCTCTCCTCAAAGTTTCTTGATGCCTTTTTACTGGGAGAAAACTATGCCCGAAGTATGGGAATGAATATCGTGTTTGCAAGGATGGTGGTCTTTCTTTCTACGGCTATTCTTGCAGGTAGTATTACCGCCTTTTGCGGACCCATTGGGTTCATCGGAATTGCGGTTCCGCACATTGCACGAATGACGTTACGTACCGCAAAACATAGTTTGCTTGTCCCTGGAACGATCTTAATCGGAGCTTTGATGATGCTGGTCAGCGATATACTATCTCAACTACCAGGCTCAGAAGCCACACTTCCAGTCAATTCTGTCACCGCATTGCTTGGAATTCCGATCGTAATCTGGATCATTATCCGGAATAAAAATACCGCCAGACTATGA
The DNA here is from genome assembly GCA_903923905.1 of uncultured Bacteroidia bacterium. GTDB lineage: Bacteria > Bacteroidota > Bacteroidia > Bacteroidales > Prolixibacteraceae > JAAFHB01. Next base: position 11,463 of record CAIXZH010000022.1, on the reverse strand, counting down.
AATCTGATCAACAGGATAAAATTATTGACTTATCCAATGCCTCAATAGGTTACCTGGGAAAGTCAAAGGCTCATAAAATCATAAAATCAGCGATATCGGTTTATGCACTCAAGGGAGAACTCGTAGCGGTGATTGGGGAGAACGGCATTGGTAAGAGTACGCTGTTACGGACAATAGCAGGATTTCAACCTTCTGTGGAGGGTGATTTTCGGATTTGCGGAAAACTGATTTCTACTTATCGCGAAAAGGAACTTGCCTTGTTAATGAGCTTTGTATCAACTGAGATCATTAAAGTTTCAAATCTTTCAGTTTTTGACCTGGTCTCACTGGGGCGCTATCCCTATACGAATTGGTTTGGTAAGTTGCTGGATGAAGATCACTACCTAATTGAGGAAGCCATTTCAGCAGTTGGATTGCAGGGATATGAATATCGGATGGTGAACCACCTCTCTGACGGTGAGCGACAAAAGGTGATGATTGCCAGATCACTGGCACAAAATACTGAAATAATCGTACTCGATGAGCCTACTGCGTTTCTCGACCTTTCGAATAAATATGAGATTGTACATATTTTACACCAGCTGGCCAGTGAAAAAGAGAAAACAATCCTGTTTTCGACACACGATCTGACAACAGCCATTGCTGAGTCTGATCGCCTTTGGCTAATGCTTGAAGATTCGGTTGAACAGGGAGCCCCTGAAGACCTGATTCTTAATGGCAATTTTGATGCCATATTTCATAGTAAACATCTCTATTTTGATCGGGAGAAGGGCGATTTCCGAATTCGAAAACTGACCAAAAAGGTTGCTCATGTGCATGGTGAAGGAATAGCAATGGATTGGACAATAAAAGCACTAGCCCGTAATGGATTTGAGGTGGTTAACTTAACCGATCCTGCAGATATTACCATTATCGTCAATTATCAGGAATGGACAGTCATTCACCTCACAAAACAGATAAAATTCAACTCCTTGTTATCGCTTTGCAGATACCTGAATTCTTTGGAAAGGTAATGAGTTCCATTAACCTGGATTTCAACTTTTAATTCATTTCAACTTGTAATTCATCAAAACTTATGAATTAATTTTTGATGAATCATCTTTGCGATAATTTGTAATAATCTGGAATACAGGGATATAATAAAATTGATCCAATTTTAACTGTTTTTTTAAGAAAATTTTGTATACGAAATTGTTTGTTTTATGATAGTTGAGTAAAAAATCCGTGAAAAATATTACATATTTGCATTGTCAAATAATCAATATCTTGTAAAATGAAAAAATTAATTCTTTTGTTAGTTCTTCCACTGTTTGCTGCTATACAACTTAATGCTCAAACAACTCCGCCTGCAGCTCCGGCAAACCCAAATGCACCTGTTGCAAAATGGGATAAGTTGATCAATGACTTTGGAAGTATCGCTTTTAATATTCCGAAAACTGCAGAGTTCACCTTGACAAATGCCGGTAAAGAGCCATTGATTATCAGTTCTGCTAAGGCTTCATGTGGTTGTACAAACCTGAAATATGCCCAGGCACCAATTGCGGCAGGACAAAGTGCTACTGTTTCTGCGACCTACAATGCAGCAACACCAGGCATATTTGTAAAAACCATTACGGTTACTACAAATGCCGATCCAAATCCTGTGGTTTTGCAGATCAAAGGGACCGTGTTGCCTAATCCTAATCCTGCACCTGCACCTGCTGCAAAACCAGCACCTGTTGTTGCGCCAAAATGATCAAGGTTTAGTTTTAGGGAAAAGGTGAAATCTTCCAGAGGTTTCACCTTTTTTTTGAACAAAACTCTCCGATTATCGTAATATAATGGATTACCATAATTTGGAAATTTTTACTATCAAATCGTTAAATCTCAATTCAGGTAATTATACCATTTTTTCATTGGACCAAAAAACGGTACTTTTGCAGGGATTTTAAACAGTTAACTCAATAAAGAAAGATATGGCAGATATTCAAAGAACCATGCTGATGATCCTGGATGGTTGGGGAATCGGCGACAAAACCGAATCAGATGTAATTTACTCTACACCAACTCCTTTCATTGATTCCTTATATGAAAAATACCCTCATAGCCAATTGTTGACCAGTGGTGAAAATGTCGGGTTACCTGATGGCCAAATGGGGAACTCGGAAGTGGGCCACCTGAATATTGGTGCCGGGCGAGTTCTATATCAGGATTTAGTAAAAATAAATAAGGCGGTCAGAGAGAAAACCTTGTGGAGCAATCCCCAGATTCTTAGGGCCTATAAATATGCCAGAGAGAATAACAAACAGGTACATCTGATCGGATTGATTGGTCCTGGTGGTGTTCATGCACTTAGTCTCCATATGGTTGCACTTGCACAAATTGCAACTGAGCATGGACTGGAAAAGGTTTTCATACATGGGATGACTGACGGGCGCGACACTGATCCCCGTTCCGCTTTTGACTTTGTTAAGGAGGATCTTAAAGCACTTGAAAATACAAATGCCCGGTTTGCCTCGCTGATCGGACGATATTACGGGATGGACCGCGATACAAACTGGAATCGTATTAAATTGGCCTATGATCTGCTTACCAAGGGGGAGGGGAGGAAGAGCAAGGATATCCTGGCCTCTATTCAGGAGTCGTATGATGAAGGGATTACAGACGAATTCATTCATCCAATAGTCTTTACCGATGATCAGGGTCAGCCGCTTTCAACCATTAAAGAGGGAGATGTTGTGATCTGTTTTAATTACCGTACCGACAGATTACGCGAACTCACAATCGTCTTTACCCAGGAGAATCACCACGAACAGGGGATGAATACAATACCTTTGCAATGGTACACGATGACAAACTATAAATCCTCTTTCAAAGGGATTAATGTTATTTTCAACAAGGACAATGTTCAAAATACGATGGGTGAAACAGTTTCGAAGGCAGGTCTTAATCAGATCAGAATTGCTGAAACTGAGAAATATCCGCATGTGACTTTCTTTTTCTCCGGGGGCCGCGAAACAGAATTTTCCGGTGAGCGGCGAATTATGATTCCTTCACCGAAGGTTGCAACTTACGATCTTCAACCAGAAATGTCAGCTTTTTTGGTCAAGGATGCTATTGTTGCGGAGATTAAGGCAAAGAGTGCCGATTTTATCTGTCTTAATTTTGCAAATGGCGATATGGTTGGTCATACTGGAGTCTATTCTGCAATCCAAAGTGCGATTAAATCTATTGATCAATGTGTCAATGAGGTTGTTACAGCTGCACGTGGCAATGGATATGATGTTGTGATTATTGCAGACCATGGAAATGCAGACAATGCGATCAACAAGGATGGTAGTGCAAATACTGCACATTCCCTAAATCCTGTTCCATTTATCTGGGTAACAGATCATACCAGCGCAAAAGCTTTTGATGGTATTCTGGCTGATGTGGCTCCGACATTACTTACTATTATGGGGCTGGCTATTCCATCAGATATGACCGGAAAAGTTTTGATTAAAATATAAGATGCTTCAAATAGGAAAGGCAATTATCAGCCTGGATGTGCTTCAGAAAGAATTTTGTTGCGATATTGAAAAATGTAAAGGGGCGTGCTGCGTCGATGGAGATAGCGGCGCCCCCTTAACTCCTGAAGAGGCAACCATTATCGAAACTTTATACCCTGATTTTGAAGATTATCTTTCAGAAGAGAATAAGGCTGAAATTGAAAAACAAGGATTCTCAGTTACAGATTCTGATGGTGACCTGGTTACTCCAATTGTCGGAAATAATGAGTGTGTATTCACTTTTACAGACGAACGGGGGATCACTAAATGTGCTATAGAACGGGCTTATTTTGACAAGAAGACTTCCTTTCGGAAACCTGTTTCCTGTCACCTGTTCCCAATACGAATAACTGTCTACAAACGTTTTGAAGCTGTCAATTACCAGCAACTCGATATTTGTCAGTCTGGACGAATTTGTGGTAAAATTCAGGGATTACCCTTGTGGAAATACCTTGCGGAGCCGCTCACACGCCAATACGGCTCCGAGTGGTATGAAGAGCTGAAATATGCAGCTGAGAATCTTCCGGAAGAATTAACTGACTAATTGATTATTAGTTATTAGAAGTAATCAAATACCAGAATTATAAGTTTTAATTTCCTTCAGCAATTACAGTCATTTCGACATTGCCTTCATGCACAGCAACGGCATCGACCAGATAGGAAGGAACTAATCTTTCACCATTACTAATTGTGGAAAGGTAAGGTTCGGTTGGTTCATCCTTGGCCAAATGGACTGCAAGTTCGGCTGCCGTGGTTGCCATAGTTTTAATCCGCTTAAATACAGTAACGGCCTGATTTCCTTTCGTTATTTCCTGAACATTCTGTATATCAGCATCCTGGCCGGCAATCGCAACCTTTTTGAGCAATCCTCTTTCTTTCAGGGCTTTCAATGCTCCCATGGCCATAGCATCATTGCCGCAAATCATTGCATCAACCTTATTTAAATTGGCATCCAGACTTGCGATGGCGAGCCGGTAACCTTCATCTGTTGTCCAGGCATTTGCAAACTGGTTGAAAACAATTTTGATCTCTTCACGTTCCACAAAGGGTTGCAGGATATTCAGCTGGCCAATATAAAGCATACGGCTGTTATTATCGTTGGGAGGGCCGCCGAGTAATGCATAATTTCCTGAAGGCTTGATCTTGGTGAGGTATTGGGCTTGAATTTCACCCACCCTGACATTGTCTGTTGAAACATAATAATCTAATCTGCAATTATTTATTAATCGGTCGTAGGCGATTACCTTGATCTCTTTCTTATGAGCGAGGTTAACGATCTGGGAGGCTGTATTCTGGTCAACAGGAATCACAACCAAAACCATGGCTCCCTTACTAATCAGTTCTTTGGCTTGAGCGAGTTGTTTTTTTGGATCGTTGTCCGCAACTTTTACCATTGCGATCCCTTCAAGTTGTTTTACCGCTTCAACAAAATAACGTTGGTCATTTTGCCAGCGAGGAGCATCAAAACTGTGAACGAGCAGGCCGATTTTGGGGTGCTTGGGGGCGCATCCGGCAACAAATAATCCTGCCAGAAGCAATAACGAAAAAATCGTAGTTTTCATTGGAAATTAGATTTTTTAGATTATAAAACCACAGCAAAAAAAATAATAGAATAAATACCATAACAGCTGGAAGCATATTAAAATTAGGTATTATGATGTTAAGTACGATATCAAAGTTACATAACAATTTGAATAAAATGAAAATATATAGGATATTTTTTTAAAAATTATGACCACTCCATTCTGCATAAAACTCCTCCAGAAAGCGGAGCATAAATGCGTGTCTTTGCCCTGCAATGGCTTTGCCAATTTCCGTTTGCATCCTATTTTTTAATAATAATAGTTTTTCATAAAAATGGTTAATAGTAGTGCCCTCACTTTTTTTGTACTCATCGAAATCATTATGAAGTATAGGTGGAATACCTGGATCATAAATTGCCCGACCATGGTTGCCTCCATAAGCGAAAGTACGTGCAATACCAATGGCACCCATTGCATCCAATCGGTCAGCATCCTGCAATACCGCACATTCGGGATTATTTGTTGTAGTATTAACGTTAGCCCCTTTATAGCTTACCCCTTCTATTACCTTACAAATTTTATCTGAAATAGCTCGTTCTACACCATTTTGGTCAAGCCAGGCTATGGTTCTTCGTAGGGAGTTGTTTTCTCCAACAAGCTTCCAGTCGTCAATGTCATGAAGTAATGCAGCCATTTCCACAATAAAAAGATCGACCCCTTCCGTTTCACCTATCCTTATGGCCAAGGTCCGGACTCGCTCAATATGCCACCAATCGTGCCCTGAAGAATCGTGTTCCAGAACCTGTTTTACATAAACCTCTGTGTCTCGGATCAGTTTCTCTCGTTTCATGGATTAATGATAGATTTGAAATCTTAGTATTTAATCTGCGCTGAAGATACAAAAATGATTTAGTTGATTTATTGTGATTGAAACCCTTCTGATATTGAGGCTGGATTTGGATAATAAGCTTTTGATTTGGTTATATTTGTATCCAAAGAAATGACAAAGATGGAAAAAGAACCAACAACCGGTAATTGGACGAAACGGGTCATTATTCGAAAGGAAATTGACAAGTACCTTGTATCCGGGAATGACTTTATTAACGAAGCTGAGATTTTCAATAAGCTTGCAATAAATGTCAATCCTGCACCGGAATTAATCCGGGATATCCTTCAGAAATCGTTAGCTGTTAAAACTCTTTCCCCTGATGAGGCAGCCGCTTTGCTTAATGTTACTTCCCCTGAAATTTGGGATGAGATCTTTCATGTTGCCTTGCAAGTCAAAAAGAAGGTTTACGACAACAGAATTGTCTTTTTTGCACCCCTTTACTGCTCCAATCTTTGTGTAAATAATTGTGCATATTGTGGTTTCCGTGAAGCCAATATTCAGGAAATTAGGAGAATACTGACTATTGATGAAATAAAACGGGAAGCTTCCTCTGTATTAAAGGAGGGTCACAAACGGCTTATCCTTGTTTTTGGAGAACATCAGCGTTCTGATGTGGATTATATGGCTGCTGCAGTTAAAGCAGTCTATAGTGTTGAAGAGATCGCGTTAAAATCGGGACGACCTTCATCGATTCGTCGGGTTAATATCAATGCAGCACCTATGGAGATTGCCAAACTGAAAATTCTAAAGGAGGCAGGAATTGGTACCTATCAGGTTTTCCAGGAGACATATCATCACGAAACCTACCATCAGGTGCATCCCTCTAATACGGTAAAAGGGGATTATCAGTGGCGGTTATATGCGCTTCACCGTGCCATGGATGCCGGACTTGATGATGTTGCCATTGGTGCCCTGTTTGGTTTATACGACTGGCGCTTTGAGGTGATGGGATTGTTGTATCACACCCTAGATCTGGAAAGACAATTTGGCATTGGACCCCATACGATCTCTTTTCCCCGGATGACAGCGGCCTCAGGCTCGAGCTTGTCTTCAGAATCACCATGGAGTGTTTCGGATGACCATTTCAAAAAGCTTGTTGCAGTATTGCGTCTTTCGGTTCCTACAGCGGGCATGATCGTAACTGCCCGCGAAAAGGCCGAAATCAAAAAAACTGTATTTCAGGTTGGTTGTACTCAGACCGATGCTTCAACACGAATTGGGATCGGAGCATACAGTGACCAGAAGACTGAGAATGACCTTGATAAAAAGCAATTTACAATAGGTGATCCTCGTGACCTGGATGATGTCATTCAGGAAGTGATTGGATTAGGATTTATACCTTCATTTTGCACTGCAGGTTACCGTTGCGGACGAACCGGTGAAACAATCATGGGAATGCTTAGTCACTGTGATGAGGGAAAATTCTGTAAACTGAATGCGGTCCTGACTTTTCGCGAATACCTAAGCGATTATGCCTCAAATAAAACACGGGAGATGGGAGAGCCATTAATATTGAAAGAGATAGGGGAGATTGAATCCCTTGACTATTTTAAGAAGAAACCCCATCTTTTGCAAAAATTCCGAAACGATTATAGTGAAATTTTAAACGGGAAAAGAGACCTCTATCTTTAAATTTAAAAAATCAAAATTGAAAGTGTAAAATACAAATCGACCTTTATTTTAATTCTATCAGTCAGTTCTATAATTATCCATTTAATTTTAATCATCCCGGAATAACAAACTTTATGAATTTTAGCAATTTAAAACTAACCTTAATTTTTCTTCTGATCTCTTTGTTTTGCCAGGCTCAGAATTTCGAGGTAAACTCCCCGAATAACACCATTATTGTGAAGATTAATAACAGCGATAAAGTCCACTATTCCGTCACCTTTAATGGAAAGGTTGTAATTCAGGAATCCGAACTTGGTTTTGAGTTCAAAAACGAACCGGATATGTATAAGGATTTTGTTTTGATTGACCGGAAAGATCATGTCGTTAATGAAATATGGAGACCAGTTGTTCGGTCTAAACATGCCGAGGTGGTGAATAATTACAACGAAACGCTGCTCCTGTTCAAAGAAAAAACCGGATTAATGCGTCAGATGGAGACCACTTTCCGGGTGTTCAACGATGGTGTGGCTTTTCATACAAAACTTTACCGTAGCGAAAAAAATGGGCATCGTCAGATCACGAAGGAGCTGACCACTTTTAACATTCCGGGTAATCCCAGGGCATGGGTGGTTGAGTACGGAAAATATTCAAGTTCACAGGAATCGGAATTCTTTGAACGGCCGTTAATTTATATTTCTGATCAGACTATTGCAGGATTACCGTTACTTATGCATATTGGTAATCAGTGTTGGGTCGCCATAACTGAAGCTGCGATTGATAATTATCCTGCATTTTATATTGGAACAAATGGGAAACAAAATATTTTAACCACCAAACTTGCACCACTGCCGGGTGAAGATCAGACTGGTGTAAAAGCCCGGTTCGATGACGAAGTTTATACTCCATGGAGAGTGATAATGATTGGGGATAACCCGGGAAGGCTGATTGAATCTGAGATTATTCAGAATTTAAATGCCCCATGTGCAATTCCTGATCCTACATGGATTAAACCCGGAATCAGTGCCTGGGATCACTGGTGGAGCGGTGATGTTAAAATGGAAATGCCGGTTATCAGACAATATATCGATTTTGCCTCACAAATGGGGTGGTCCTATATGCTTGTCGACTGGCAGTGGTATGGGAAATACGCAGATTCGTCAGCAGATATCACCAAGGCAGCTCCCCAGATTGATCTACACGAAATAATCCGGTATGCTAAAACCAAAAACGTAAAAATTATTCTGTGGCTCTACAACAGCGATGTCAACCGAAATTCAGCCTACAAAAAAGCTTTTCCCCTTTACCGTGAATGGGGAATTGCCGGTATAAAAATCGATTTTATGGATCGTGATGACCAGGATATGGTCAACTGGTATCACGACATCATCAAATGTGCCGCTGAAAACCATTTGATGGTTGATTTTCATGGAGCCTACAAACCGGACGGAATAATTCGTACCTACCCAAATATGATTACCCGTGAAGGGGTTATGGGTAACGAATATTACAAGTTTTCGGAGAAGATGAGTCCCGAACACAATGTCAAACTGGCCTTTACCCGAATGCTGGCCGGACAAATGGATTATACGCCGGGCGGTTTCCTGAATGTTACGAAAGCTCAATATAAAAACCAGACGCCCACTCTGGTATGGAATACCCGGGCCGCAGAACTTTCAAAATTTGTGATTTACGAAAGCCCCCTGACAGTTGTTTGCGACCATCCTGATCATATCTTAAATGAACCCGGTTCTGAATTTCTGAAAATCGTTCCCACAACCTGGGATGATATCCATTTTATTGACGGTTATCCGGGAGATTTTGTGGCGATTGCCAAAAAAACGGGAAATGACTGGTTTATTGGTGTTATGAATAACAGTAAGATGAAAGAAATCACCCTAAAACTTGATTTTATTCCTGCCGGAACTTCGGATATTGATATCTGGGCAGATGGTGATGATGCCAATGAAGTGCCTACCCACCTGAGCATTTTATCTCAAAAAGTCAGCTTTGGCGATCAGCTGAAAATTAAATTAGCCAATAATGGGGGATGGGTGGCAAGAATCAGGACAGTTAAATGACCACCCTTGTTTTGCATTGATTTTACGAATACCTTAAAATAATCAGTATGGAAAAGCGAATCAGGCAGAAAGAAAAGGGTGAGGTTATTGAAATTAAGGAAGTTGCTATTCCCGGATTAAGTACAGTTACCCGGAGAAGTTTTGTGGGAACTGTGGCGACCGCTTCGGCATTGACCATTGTTCCCCGGCATGTTCTGGGAGGCAACGGTTTTGTCGCTCCGAATGACAAAACTACACTCGCTTACATTGGCATTGGGACACAGGGATTGCGGGAACTGTTACCGCTGCTCGATATCCCTGAACTACAAATTATCGCTGTCTGTGACCCTCAAAAGGTCTCCACAGGTTATCTGGATTGGAGTAAAGAGGGACTTCGGAATGAAATCCGGAAAAAGCTTGGAAATCCAGGTTGGAAATCTGGTGGAGATAATACGATTCCGGGAGGTCGCGACAATGGCAAGGCAATTATCGACGAATATTACCGTAAATTTCGGCCAGCCCAAAAGCTAAACGGTTGCAATGCCTATGCGGATTTCAGGGAACTTTTGGAAAAAGAGAAAGATCTGGATGCCTTAAAAGTGATGACTCCTGATCACCTGCATGGCCTTATTGCCACAGCTGCCATTAAAAGAGGGAAACATATATCTCTTCATAAGCCATTGTCTAACAGGTTACTTGAAGGGAAAAAGGTAATTGACCTGGCTGTGAGTCATCCGAATGTGACCACTCATCTGATCCCCTGGTATTATAATGGATCGATGGAGCAGGTGATGAAGTGGATCGGGGAGGGGCGAATTGGTACTTTGAAAGAGGTTCATAATTGGTCAAACCGCCCGGTGTGGCCGCAGTATCCCACTTTGCCAACTGATACTCCGGATCTTCCTGCAGGTTTTGACTGGGATCTGTGGCTTGGTCCCGAATCCAATCGCCCCTACCATCCAAATTATACCAATATGGTTTTCAGAGGTTGGTATGATTTTGGAGGCGGATCGATGGCCGATATGGGACATTACAGTCTTTGGACAGTTTTCAAAGCGCTTGAACTTGATTCCCCAACCATCATTGAACCGAATCTGAGCCATGTCTGTGGTTTAAGAGATTCAACTGCCTATCAGATCAAAAATGATTTCTCTTTTCCAATGGCATGCTCGGTACGGTTCAAATATCCGGCCAGGGGTTCACGGCCACCCGTTGATTTATGCTGGTACGACGGTGGAATGCGCCCTAAAGTTCCTGACGCGTTGATCGAAGATGGAACTGAACTTGAACCCGAGGGGATGATGTTCGTCGGAGATACGGGTAAAATACTGGCAGGTTTTCTGGTTGAAAATCCACGGCTGATTCCAAAAAACAGGATGGTCGGTGTTGAAACGGCGTTGGCAGACAAAAAGAGTGACAAACGATCCGGGTTTCTGAATTTTCTGGATGCCTGCAGAAATGGCAAACAGTGTGCGGGCAATTTTTCCGAAGCAAGGGCCCTTACGGAGGCGGTCAATCTCTATGCTGCATCACTCAGAGCCGGCCAGCTGTTAAAATATGACGGATCAAAGATGGAAATCACCAATAATCTTGATGCCAATAAGTATTTGTCACGCACTTACCGGGCCGGATGGAATCCTGATTCAATTTAACCTGAGTTCTAATCTAAAATAACAACCTTTAAAAATTAAGGATATGAATACAATTAACAGAAGAAAATCACTACTGTCCGGTTAAGAATTCCAGAGTGACAACTGGGATCCATCGGGCTGGTTATTAAAATTATTATTGTTTTCAAAAAGTTCTTTGACAGGGGTCTTTTCGAACAGAGTAAGACCCAAAGTTTGAGCGAATGT
>CAIXZH010000021.1 GCA_903923905.1 uncultured Bacteroidia bacterium | reverse complement strand
GACGGGAAATATATCTCATACCAGGCTAAAGACAAAATGGGGATCCAGCAGATCTTCCTGATCTCACCAACTGGTGGAGAACCGGTTCAGATTACAGAACATACCTCAAATGTCGAGTCCGGAGTTCGGTGGAGTAAAGATAACAAAAGGATTGCCTATATTTGGGACAATAGTGTGGTCATTACGGAGGTATCTGAACGTCCTTTCGAACAGAGATTCAGAAGAATGACTGCCAGAACTGCCACTTCACCATCAAATCTGGTGTGGTCGGATGATGAAAAAACCATTGCTTTTAACAGGCTGGTTCCTGCTGAAGGGTCGAAGGATCAGAAGCAACAGATTTTTATTATCAGGTTATGACGAATTAATGGCTCCGGGATGTCTGGTATGAAGACCATGAAATTTTAAAAAGACATTTTCAATTGAATAGATGTTCCATTCCTGAACTAAAACAGATAAACAATGAGATTATTTTCACGTTTTGTATTACTTTCCTTGCTTGCGTCTATCGGTAATAATGGATTTTCACAAAAACAGGTGGATATCCTGACTGTCCCGGCCGGAGATAAATTCGCCACTATCAATGAAGCAGGTACCTCAATTCTGGCAAGTGGCCGTTTCCTGAACCCGGCAGGTCAATTTATACGGATTACCAAGCGTCCTTTTGGAATGGCTGTTGCCCCGGATGGGAAGAAAGCAGTAACGCTTCACAACGGGGTAATTACGATTATTGATCTGAAGTCTATGGATGCCACCCGGGTACCGAGCTACGATAATAAAATCAAATCTCCCCTATCTCATGGTTCGTTCCTTGGTGTTGCCTTCTCAAACGATTCAAAAACTGTTTACCTGAGTGGCGGCGATGACGGTGCAGTAATTATTTATGACATAAAATGTTTAACCCGCCTTGACTCGATATCTTTAAATGGGATCGTGGATGGCAAGGAATTCAATGACAGTTTTACTTCTGATCTGGTATTCAATGACGCCAAAAATGAATTGCTGGTTCTTGACCGGTCTAATTTCAGGATGGTTCGCATTAATCTGGTTACCAAGAAATTGACCGCTTCGATCCCGGTCGGACGACTCCCGTTTGGTTTGGCCCTGAGTCCGGATAAAAAAACTGCGCTCGTGGCGAATGTCGGGATGTACGCCTACCCGCTAATCGAAGGGGCAACCCCTGCCAACGCCGATTCACTGATGATTTCGCACCACCCATACGGAGATAATACCAAAGAATCTATTAACGGAACGATCGTTGAGGGGCGCAAAATCCCGGGGGTAGGAAGCCCGTTAAGTCCAGAGGCAATGAGTGTGTTCTCCATCGATCTGAATACCAATAAAGTCACGGACAAATACAAGACCGGTCATCAGATCGGTCAGATGATCGATGGGGTTGAGGTTGTCGGAGGGGCAAGTCCCAATTCCGTAGCTGTCGGAACCCGTTATGCGTACGTTTCGAATGCAACGGATGACAATATCTCCGTTATCGATTATAAAAATCATCAGCTCCTGGGTGACATCCCCTTACGGGTTGATTCCCGGATTGACAAATACCGGGGGTTGCTCCCTTTTGGGCTGACCCTGAGTAAAGATGAAAAAACACTCTTTGTAGCCTTACTTGGATTTAACGCCGTAGCGGTCATGGATGTAGAATCAAAGATCACCAAAGGTTTGATCCCAACCGGATGGGGAGCTACCCGCGTTCAGCTCTCAAAGGATAATCAGGAAATTTACATCACCAGTACCCGTGGCCTAGGTGCAGGTCCCAATGGGGGAAAAGGTTTTGTAACCCCGCCCCAGGGAGACTATATTGGAGATATTCAGCTGGGTAGTTTTCAAAAGGTACAGACACCTGATGCATCTCAATTGGCAAAGTATACCAGACAGACGATTGATAATACCTTTAAAATCATTTCTGTTTCAGATGACGGGAAAAATCCGCTACCTCCGGCACCCGGAATACGGAATTCACCTATAAAATACATCGTTTATATCACCAAAGAAAACCGATCCTATGATGAGGTCTTCGGACAGCTGAAAGGAGCTGCCGGTGACAGTACCCTTGCACGTTTTGGTGTTAATATCGAATATATTTTACCGGATTCACTCAGAAAGAAATTTCCGAAACTCAGGATTAGCCCTAATCATATTAAGGCGGCCAAACAATTCTCTTTTTCGGATAATTACTACTGCGATAGTGATGCTTCACTCTATGGACATCATTGGATGATGGGAGTAATTCCCAACGAATGGGTCGAGGCTAACGGAAATGTGTCAAAAACAGCAATGCTTTTTTCAAAAGCCCCGGGCAGACGCTTTCCCGGAACCACAGGAAGTATGGATCCCGAGGATTATGGCGAAATCGGCGGGTTGTGGGAGGCACTCGACAGGGCCAAAGTCTCTTTTTATAACTTTGGAGAAGCAAACGAAACAGCCCATAACCGGGAAGAGTGGTACGACACAAATACCGGCGGAGCCCATTTGGTGATGGTACCTATGCAAAAAGCACTTTTTACCAGGACCAGTCATAATTATGCCGGCTTTAACACCAATATTCCTGACCAATACCGGATGGAACAGTTTGAAAAAGAGTTCACCAGTAAGTGGATCAAAGGGAAGGAAAAATTACCTTCGTTGCTGACCATGCAGGTTCCCAATGACCATGGTGCCGGCATCCGCCCTGAAGACGGCTATTTTTATCCGAACTCTTTTATGGCCGATAACGATCTGGCAGTAGGTCGGATTCTCCATTTCCTCTCAAGAACGAAGTATTGGAAAAATATGTTGGTTATTATCACAGAGGACGACCCGCAAGGGGGGTCAGATCATATAGATGCCCACCGCTCAATCCTGATGATGGAGGGACCTTATGTGAAAAAGGGATTTGTATCACATACCCATGCGAATTTCGGGTCAATCCTCAAGTCTATTTACAATATATTGAATGTCAATTATGTGAATCAGTTTGATGCGACTGCTTCACTGCTTCAGGATTTTTTCACTGCTATTCCTGATTATACCCCTTATACCCTTGAATTAAACGATCCCCGGGTGTTCGATGCTCAGATGGCCATGAAAAAGTACCACAAAACTATCGACTGGCGAAAAATTGAGAAAGGACCTGATATGGATGATGAAGATGATGCGAGGGAAAATCATAACAAAAAATAATAAATGTCTGAATATCAATATGTAAGTCTTATAAATTTAAGTTCCTTTAGGAACAAATTATGGGTAGTGGTGGAATATTACATATAATATTTCGGACGGGACAAAACCTCATAGTTAAAATAGGTTTCTACCTATATTAAATCCCTAACTGGATCTCAATATCTCCAAATTGTTATTGCATTTTCTAAATTTTAAAACAGATAAAAATGAAAACTTTTTTAAAAGGCCTGGGGCTATTAATCCTCGTATTGATAATCGGAGTTTTGTTCTGGTTTCATTCAAACCTGAAAGACCGGAATCCGGGTTATAAGGCAGATCTAAAGATATTAAACAATAAACCTTCAGCCCTTAAGGCGGGGTTTGCCGCCTTTCCGATTACCCCGGAGGTCCCGGATCGTTGGGTCGATAAGAATAAAGATGCGGAGTATCATCCCGAAGATGGCGATACCTTCACCGATGGGAACGGGAACGGTGTTTTTGATGGCGTATGGATTGCCGGATTCGGTAACTCCAGGGCCGCCAATGGAATACATGATGATGTCTGGGCCAGGACCATGGTTGTCGATGACGGTAAAACACGTCTGGCAATTGTTGTGCTGGATGCGATCGGATTTATGAATGATGATATTATCGATATACGGAAGCAAATTCCTGCCGAAGCAGGGGTAACCTATACCATCGTTTCCTCCACCCATACTCATGAAAGTGCCGACTTACTCGGACTGTGGGGTGATTCTCACTTTAAAAGCGGTATCAATAAGAAGTATATGGCTTATGTGAAAGACCAGGTTGTTAAATCAGTTCTTTCGGCAGTGAAAAACATTCGTCCGGCAAGCCTGGAGATATCAGAAGATCTGACAGGTGCTTCTAATTTGCTGATTGATACCCGGAAACCTGAAGTTTTTGATTCAGGACTCCGATTAATCAAGGCCATCGACAAAGAAAACGGGGCGACACTGGGTTCATTGGTTGCCTGGGCTGACCACCCGGAAACCTTATGGAGTGACAACTTACTGATCTCCTCTGATTTTCCGCATTATGTCCGCGAAGGGGTTGAAAAAGGGGTTTTTAAAGGAGACAGTCTTGCGAAAAAAGGTATAGGCGGCATCGCTGTTTATATCAATGGTGCTGTTGGCGGATTGATGACCACCCATCCACGGCTTGCGATCAAAGACCCGTTCACCGGGAAGGAGTTTAAGGAACCCACTTTCGAAAAGACAGAAGCCCAGGGAAAACAACTGGCTTTACTCGCACTCAATGCCATGGAAAAACCGGCAGAAAAAATTGATACAGCAGCTATTTCTCTAATTGTTAAGACGTTATATCTGCCTATTGACAATAAAATGTTTGAGCTTGGAACTGCTCTTGGCATCCTTGATCGGGGTACTACCGGTTGGATGAGGGTCCGTTCAGAGATTTCGGTCTTTAAAATCGGACCGCTTTCGTTTGCCACCATTCCGGGAGAGGTTTATCCTGAAATTATCAATGGCGGTATTGAGGCTCCGGAAGGACAGGATTACAAGATCTCACCGGTTGAAGTTCCATGTGTCAGAGAGATGATGCAGGGCAAGTACAAATTTATCTTCGGTTTGGCCAATGATGAAATTGGTTATATCGTTCCTAAGAGTCAATGGGATGAAAAAGCCCCGTTTACCTATAAAAAAGATGGTGCTCCCTATGGTGAGGGCAATTCAATGGGCCCTGAAACCGGTCCGGAACTTCATAAAAATCTGAAGGAAATATTAACCGAATTAAATCAACGATAATTGATGGTAGAGACGCACTGCGGTGCATCTCTACACAGCAGTACGTCTCTGCCTATCAATGATTCGTCGATTTGCAATCGCTCTGTTCAAAATAAAATGGGCACAAAAAATTAATAAAATTAAAATGAAATCCGGAATTCTTAAACCTCTTTTAATCGGGCTGGCATCTGTCCTGGTTATTGTTGTATTATTGATGATTACACCAAGGGTTTGGTCTGCGTTGCATCCGGATCAGCCCCCTGTGGGTTATCATTTTCTGACCCCCACCTATCTGGCTATCGGGGTTGGATTGGAACACATGATCAACAGAAGACCTGCCGTTACGGAGGATATTCAGGAAATTAAAAACATTGAATACAAAAATGTGAACGGGAAATCGCTTCAGCTGGATATTTATAAACGGAAAAACCTCTCTTCGACTGCACCGTTGCTGGTTTTTATACATGGCGGTGGGTGGAGAAGCGGAGAACGGGCAGATTATCTTGTTTATCTGATTGCCTTTGCCAAAAAAGGGTATGTTACGGCAACGGTTTCCTACCGGCTATTGAAAGATGCCCCATATCCGGCCTGCGCAGAAGATATCACCGATGCAGTTCAGTGGTTATTTAAGAACGGAGAAATTTATGGGTATGATCCGGACAGGATTGCTCTGATAGGGGGTTCCGCCGGAGCACATCTGGCGATGCTGGCAGCTTATCATTGGAGAAAGCCGGGAACAAAATCAGACAGCACCAGCATGCAGGTCCATCGAATAAAAGCCGTTGTTGATATTTACGGTCCGACAGATCTGACTACCGAATTTTCAAGGACCAACCCGACGGTAACCTCTTTTCTGGCCCATTCATACGTCGAGGCTCCTGAACTTTTCCTGGAAGCCTCGCCGATTCATTATCTGAGCCGAAGTTGTCCACCCACCATGATCCTTCATGGTACATCTGATCAGACTGTTCCAATAAGCCAGTCTGACCTGCTGCAATCACGCCTCAATACTCTTGGTATTCCATATGCCTATTACCGTGTCCCTCTTTGGCCTCATACCATGGATGTAATAAAAAGGGTCAACGAATTTTCAGAAGCTAAGATGACTCTGTTTTTCAATAAATATTTAAAATAATCCGGATGAAGATTTTCAAACGTATTCTTGCAATACTCTTATTTGTAGCTGGTATCTGTTTTATTCTGCTGATTACGCCCCGTCTCTGGTCAGCTTTGAATCCGGGAAAGCCCCCGATTGGTTATCATTTTGTCCTTCCCGGATACCTCGCGGTTGGAGTCGGATTGGAGAAGGTGATCAATATGACACCGGAGATTCCTGCAGATATCGAAGAAATTAAAGACATTGAATACAAGAATATTAATGGAAAGTCGCTTCAGCTTAATATTTATAAACCCAGAAATTTAACGAAACCGGCTCCCTTATTGGTTTTTATCCATGGTGGTGCCTGGAGATCCGGGAAACGTACCGATTACCTGGTTTATACTGTCGCATTTGCTAAAAAGGGATACATTACCGCTACAGTTTCCTACCGGCTGTTGAAAGATGGTCCCTATCCTGCATGTGCAGAAGATGTTACAGATGCCGTCCAATGGTTCTTTAATCATGGAAATCAATATGGTTATGATCCGGAAAGGATTGCATTAATTGGCGGATCGGCCGGAGCACATCTGGCTCTGTTGGCTGCCTATGGATGGAAAAATCCTCTGCTAAAAAATGACAGTATAACTACCCTGAACAAAGCTCATCGGATAAAAGCAGTCGTAGATATTTATGGCCCCATTGATCTGACCACTGAATACTCCCAAAATCAGCCTTTGGTGACCTCATTTCTGGCTCACTCCTATAAAGACAGACCTGATCTTTACAAAGAGGCTTCGCCAATCCAATATCTCGATAAGAACGATCCTCCGACCATGATCCTTCACGGTACTTCAGATGACCTGGTTCCAATTAGTCAGTCCGATTTCTTAAAGGCAAGGCTCGACAGTCTTGGGGTTCCAAACGTTTATTACAAAGTCCCATTCTGGCCTCATGCGATGGATGTGGTGCAGCGGGTAAATGATTTTTCGCAACTCAAGATGAATGCTTTTTTTGAAAAGTACCTGAAATGAAACATTTGGGCCTCTGGCTACTCGCATCTGGCTGCTGGTTGTCTTATGTCAGTCGAGCGATCGTTTATTTAAAATCTGGTTAAGGCTGATTATCATCAAGATGTGATCTTTTAAGCCAGCCGCCAGCTACGAGGAGCTATTTTTAAAACAAATAATATTTCGCTAAAATTGTCCTTTAATCGTATTGAATAAATTTTACTTTATCCGTATGCAAGAAAAAAAATGGTATCCCTGGTTGGTTGTTGGCTTATTGTGGGTCGTTGCACTGCTGAATTATCTCGACCGGCAGATGCTTTCAACCATGAAACCATCGATGATGATCGATATTGCCGAATTGGAAACGGCTGCCAATTTTGGGCGGTTAATGGCTATATTTCTCTGGATATATGCACTTATGAGTCCAATTTCAGGAATTATCGCTGACCGGTTGAACCGGAAATGGATGATTGTGGGCAGTTTATTTGTCTGGTCAGCCGTAACGATGCTCATGGGTTTTGCCAAAACGTTTGATCAGCTTTATGCACTGCGTGCCCTGATGGGTGTGAGTGAGGCGTTTTATATGCCTGCGGGCCTGGCACTTATCGCTGACTATCATCAGGGGAAAACCCGATCGGTGGCGGTTGGCTTGCACATGACTGGTATCTATCTCGGGCAGGCCCTGGGAGGGTTTGGGGCTACAGTTGCAGGAAATTTTTCGTGGCAAACCACATTCCACGTTTTTGGATTGATAGGGGTTCTTTACAGTATCATACTTATCCTCTTTTTGAGAGAGAAAAAGGCCTATATTGTCACCAGAGATCTCACCCATACGCTTGTGAAAAGGTTCAGGGAGCTTTTCAAAGGGATGGGAATATTGCTGGGAAACATCTCTTTTTGGGTGATTTTATTTTATTTTTCAGCACCAAGTCTCCCCGGGTGGGCAACCAAAAGCTGGTTACCAACCCTGTTTGCCAATAATCTGCATATCGATATGTCGCATGCCGGGCCCCTTTCAACCATTACCATGGCTATGTCTTCACTGCTGGGTGTCTTGATTGGAGGAGTAATCTCTGACCGGTGGATTCAGCGGAATATGCGCGGTCGGATTTTTACGGGCGCACTGGGTTTGACTATGACAATTCCTGCAGTTTTACTCATTGGTTTCGGGCATAATTTTCTACCCATCATGGTTGGTGCTTCGCTCTTCGGTCTTGGGTTCGGGATATTCGACGTGAATTGCATGCCTATTTTATGTCAGTTTGCATCCCCCAGATACCGGGCTACCGGATACGGATTGATGAATCTTGCAGGTATTTCAACGGGGGCATTAATAACCACCTTCCTGGGTAAATCGGCTGATTCGGGTAATTTAAGCCGTGATATTGCATTGCTTGCAATCTTTGTAGTGGCAGCTGTATTGTTGCAATTAACCATGTTACATCCCAAAACAGCCAACATGACTGATGATTAGTCGCCACTTCCGAAAAGTATTCAGCCATTTATTTGCCCTTTCAAGTCATATTCAGATTGATTTGATTCCTGCAATTTTATCTTTAGATTTGCTCCCTAAGATTTAACGGGATTAAATCTAATAGTATTTATTTATGAAGATGTATTTCAAACTTGTCGGCTTACTCTCTTTGGGGCTCATGTTTTTTGGAGCCTGTAAGCCCGCAACCCCAGTGCCAACAGCAATCATTACCTCAAGTGTCGCAAATAATGTAGTCACGTTCAGCCTTAAAACAACCAATTCGAGTGCCTATAATTGGAAATTTGGAGATGGAGATACCGCGATCGTTTATAGCAGTGCTGCTATTGTCCATGCCTATCCCAAAGATGGAACAACCTATTCTGTATCGTTATTAGTCCTGGGTCCGGGAGGGGAGAATACGGCCTCTACAACCGTTACCATTCCGACTATGACACCAATGGATAAGCTTACCGGTGGTTCTTCTTTTACAAATGGCAAAGCCTGGAGAGTAAGTGCTTCATATGGGATAACTCTGGCTGCTCCCGATTCCATCATGACCTTGGTTGAGAATTTTCCGATTGGCATCTTAACCAATATCCAATTGAGTCTTGCTTATACCGATAAGTATATTTTTTTTAGTAATGGCAATTATTCCATCAATAACCTGGGTGGCGGTGCTCTTGCAGGCTTGACTTACTGCGCGGCGAAGGGCATTCCGAATGTTGCTCCTCAGCTAACAGATAGCTTAGGATTAACTTATGCTACCCCCTTAACTCCTCCGGATAATCTCAACTTCTCATGGAATGCAGGTAAAAATCTCACTATTGCGGCTACTTCCGACGGCAAAGCAACAACCTATGTTACCTACAGGAATGTAAATACGTTGAGTTTTTCTAATGGTGGGTATTTTGGACTGCTGGATTATGCGAGCGAATGCGTCGTTTTGCTGTTGGCCCCAACTCAGATGACAGTTGCCTATTTTAGTTCTGATTTACCCGCGCAATCACCCCAAATTGGAAAAATTACCAGTGTTTTGATTGTTACTCTCGAGGTAGTTCCATAATATTTAATCTACTTTAGCCCTGTAAAATCAGGATCTAAGGATGAAGTGCAGAAAGCTGCTCAAAGGATTGCGTTTTACTTCAAATATTGGAAACAGAGGAATGGGAAAAAAAATCGGAATTTTTGCTGTATTATTTGTCGGTGTTGTTGCCTCTCTCTTTTCGCAGTCACGTTTGACCATAAGTGGTTATATCAAAGATGCCCGAACGGGTGAGGATTTAATTGGAGCAACGGTATCAGTCAAGGAGTTACCTTCAAAAGGGGCAGAGGCAAATTCGTATGGTTTTTTTTCGCTGACACTGCCTTCCGGGAACTATGAGATCACTGCTCAATATGCCGGATATAAGTCTCAGACTCAGCAAATAAAGCTTTCAAAATCTTTAAAGGTTAATTTTTCATTAAGCGAGCAATCCAAGGAATTAGACGAAGTGGTTGTTTACGGCAGGCGCAAAGATGAGAATATAACAAAAACCCAGATGGGGATCCAAAAGCTCGATACCAGGGATATAAAAAGTATCCCGGTGTTGTTTGGAGAAAAAGATGTCCTGAAAACGATTCAGCTCTTACCGGGGATCCAGCCAGTTGGTGAAGGAAGCAGTGGATTTACAGTTCGTGGTGGGGCGGCAGATCAGAATTTGATTCTGCTTGATGAGGCAACCGTTTACAATGCCTCACACCTGATGGGATTCTTTTCAGTTTTTAACTCTGATGCCATTAAGGATATTTCTGTTTATAAGGGGAATGAACCGGCAGAATATGGAGGAAGACTTTCATCAGTGCTTGATATAAAAATGAATGATGGCAATGATAAAAAATTTGGAGTAAGTGGTGGTATTGGTCTAATCTCTTCACGTTTGCTTGTTGAGGGACCACTGGTAAAAGATAAAGGTTCATTTATTATCTCAGCCAGACGAACCTATGCAGATCTGTTCCTGAAGCTTTCACATGACACTTCGCTGAATAAATCACGACTCTATTTCTATGATTTAAATGCCAAAGCCAATTATAAGATTGATGACAAGAACAGGATTTACCTCTCAGGGTATTTCGGGAAAGACGTTCTTGGATTTGGAAATACCTTTGGAATCAACTGGGGCAACAGTACAGCGACTCTTCGTTGGAACCACCTGTTTTCCGATCGGATGTTTTCCAATACTTCATTGATATTCAGTAATTATGACTATAAGATCAATATTAACAGTGGGGTAAGTCTGAATATAATTTCCCGGATTCAGGATTTTAGTCTCAAAGAGGATTTTCAATTTTTTGCCAGCACCAGAAGTACTCTGAAATTTGGTTTTAACTCGGTATATCATCAGATAATTCCGGGAGTTATTACTGCCGGAAAGAATGTGAGCTTGAAAAGTCTCACGAATAAATATGCGTGGGAGAATGGATTATACCTGTCACACCTTTATAGCTTTTCTGACCGGTTTAGTGTCGAATATGGTACCAGATTAAGTGTTTTTAGTTTAATCGGCCCTGGTATTTTCTATGCGTATGATTTAAGCGGGAATATTGCAGATAGCTTAAACTATCGTTCAGGCAAATTCGTCAAAACTTACTTAAATATTGAGCCACGAGCTACGTTCAAGTATGTTATTAACAGGCAAAATTCAATTAAGGCCGCTTATGCGCGCAATACCCAGAACCTTCATTTGCTTTCCAATTCAACATCAGGTAACCCTACTGATTTATGGATCCCCAGCAGTAATAATGTAAAACCGGAGATTTCCGACCAGGTCTCACTGGGTTATTACCACAACTTCAACGATAACAAATATGAATTTTCGGGTGAGATATATTACAAAGATCTCCAGAACCAAATTGATTATAAAAATGGGGCAGAGCTCAATCTGAATGAAAATGTCGAATCACAGATTCTATTTGGGAAAGGGCGTGCTTATGGTTTGGAAATGTTCTTTAAGAAGAGGTTTGGCAAGTTCAATGGCTGGATTAGCTATACCCTTTCGCGATCCGAACGGGAATTTAGTCAGATAAATAGTGGATCGTGGTTTCCTGCCACGCATGACCGTACCCATGATATTGCGGTTGTGGGGATATACGAGTTAAGCAAGCGATGGACCTTATCTGCCACCTGGGTCTATTATACCGGTAATGCGGTCACTTTCCCAAACGGGAAATATGAAATTGACGGTAAAACCATGTTTTATTACGGTGATCGCAATGCAAACAGAATGCCTGCCTACCACCGCCTCGACGTTGGTGCAACCTGGATCAGAAAAAAAACTGCCACCTTCGAATCGAGCTGGACTTTCTCGATTTACAATGCTTACGGACATGATAATCCCTATAGTATCACATTCCAGGATAGTAAAACTGATCCTACCAAAACAGAGGCTGTTCAAACCACCTTATTCAAGTTTGTACCGTCGTTTACCTACAATTTTAAATTCTGATCAGATGAGAAGATGCATACCCATTCTGGTTATTTTAATTGTTTTGTCCTCTTTCCTTTCATCTTGTAAAAAGGTCATCCAACTTGATTTGGGCACCTCATCGCCCCACATTGTTATTCAAGGCGATATCTATGATCATCAGGGTCCTTATATTGTCCAGATCTCCAAATCGGTTAATTTTTACGATTCAAATACCTATCCGGCTGTATCGGGAGCTTCTGTTAACATCAGTGATAACGCAGGAAATTCCGACCATTTAAAAGAAGCTTCTCCAGGAATCTATATTACTTCAGCCTTGCAAGGTGTACCAGGCAGGACGTACACCCTTATTGTGAAAATCGACGGGCAAACCTATACTGCCAGTTCAACGATGCCAGATCCGGTTGAAATCGCGTCGATTTATTATCAAAAGAGCTTGTTTGGGAATACTATATTTCCCGCCATATCTTTCAAAGACCCTGCAAATATCAATAACTATTACCGTTTGATCTATTACATTAATAACAATCGGCAGAATGATATCAATGTAACTGACGATAAACTGAATGCGGGGCAAATAATTAATTATGTGATCAGACCGCTTGATACTGACAATAAGTTGATTGCAGGTGACGTTGTGACCATTTATCTTGAATCAACAGACAAAGGGGTATACGAATATTTTCGGACCGCAGGCCGGGAAGGGGGGCAATCGGCATCTCCAGCCAATCCGACATCCAATATCAGTAATGGCTCTTTAGGATATTTCAATGCCTGTTCTGTCCGGACTTTATCCGCGATGGTGCCGTGAATCAGTAGTTACTATTGTTTCAGGGATAGAATAGGATCTATTTATTAAATCTGATTTCAACTAAACTAATTGGTTATGAGTAGAATATTGATTTTCCCAATTCTCTTTTTCATACTTTGCAGTTCTAAATATAAAGATGGCAGGCCTGAATGCAAATTCAGGCTCGATGCTAAAGATACCGGAATTGTAATGCCTTACGGTAGCGGACCCGATTCGTGTGATTACCTGGGCGCCCGTGATCTGTGGGTGTTTAAGGCAAACGATTCAACATTCTGCATGCATTACGACGCTGCCGGACCAAAGGGTTGGCTCGCGTCGCTGGCAATCAGTAAGGATCTTGTTCATTGGGAAAAGAGAGGCCCTATCCTTCAGTTGGGGAAAAAGGATGAACCTGATTCAAAGAGCGCAAGCTATGGAACCACCTATTATGATGGCAAAAAATGGCATATGTTCTATCTGGGAACACCCAATGTCTCCCCCTATCCGAATTTAATTCCTTCATTCCCATATTTAAATATGAAGGCAGAAGCAGATTCTCCTTTCGGCCCCTGGGTGAAAAGAAGAGATATTATCCCCTTTAAGCCACAGGAACATTCGTTCTATAGTTCAACGGCTTCACCCGGGTTTATCTTGAAAACCAAAGAGGAATATTTGATGTTTTTCTCGGCTGCCGATTTTACCGTTCAACGAACTATTTGTATTGCACGAACCAAAGATCTGGATGGACCATGGAAGGTTGATCTGTCACCAATTGTGCCGCTCGTGGAGCAGGTTGAGAATACATCCATTTATTATGAAGATTCCAATCAGACCTGGTTTCTGTTTACCAATCATATCGGGCTGGATAAAGATGGCGAATATACCGATGCTGTATGGGTATACTGGTCAAAAGATCTGAACAAATGGGACCCGGCCCATAAGGCAGTTGTACTCGATGGACAAAACTGTACCTGGTCACATCGCTGCATCGGACTCCCTTCGGTTATCAGATATAAGAACCAACTGGCGGTATTTTACGATGCTCCAGGAGGAAACAGTACAAGTCATATGCGGCGCAGTATTGGACTGGCATTTTTGAAGCTGCCATTGATTCCGCCAAACAAGTAAATTCAAACTGAAAAGTTCAATGTGCAAAGTCTAAAAGTCAATTCTTTTATGATTGAGTCGGCATTGTCCTACCTTGAATGCCGTCTTAATTTTTACATTTTGATACTTGCATTTTGCATTGTAATTTGATTCAGTGGGACTTGCCTCCCTGATCTGTTTAATTCCAATTGTTCCAAAAACTGAAAAATATGAAAACTTATATTTTGATTGTCAGCTTATTATGCTGGTCGCTGATTGCTACAGCACAGAAGTATAATCCGGACATTAATTATGATAAGACTTCAAACTCCGTTACTCTTTCCGACAGTTCAGGCACTATTTCCATCCGATTAAAATGTGATAAGGGGTGTGAAATAGATAACCTGACCATTCAAAACAATCGGGTTGTAAGCAATGGCAACTCTGTTTTTACCGGATTTAAGCAGGGTGGCGAGATTTTCACTTCCGCAAAGTCGTCTCTGATTCCAAGGGTCAGTATCGCAAAGAACATAGTGACGATAAACAGGATCAGGTACGGTAAAAGCAGCTTTGAGATTGAGGAATCCTGGATCTTCACCATTCTGAAGAATACGATTGGCTGGCAAATCAAACGCAATTATTTGAACGATGGCACTATGGATCAGAGTTATCTGCCGGCCTGGACCTTCGATTCGATGAAAACCTGGGATGGTGCGATTCTGAATAACGGGGGTGTCGCCTGGTGCCGCTTTCTCGAGAAGGAGAACTTTACTTATGGCGCCCACACTTCAGGAATGACTCTCTGGAACATGAATACGAATTCGTGTTTCCGGATCACTTCAAAAAATGCAAAATACAGTTATCCGGCTGCATCTTTCACCCACCTGAAGAATGGTGCATTAGGTGTTGTACAAACCTGGTCCGATAATGAAATTGAGACTAAATATGGCTTCCGACGGTTCATCGAAAACGGCAGTGATGTGTTTGCCCCTGTTTCGGTGAAAAAATCTGCGGTTATTATCACCTGTTCTCTGCAGCCGTTGAAGTACGACGAAGCCTATGATCGTGGAACCCTGAGTGGAATCAATAAAACATCAGTTAATGAGATACTGAATACCATAGCTCGTTATTCGGTTGTGGATCAGAATTTTTATGGTTCAAACGGTTGGAGAACCGGATTTGCCGTGCTCCAGGAGCAATGGCTTGCACTTTTCGGACTGGCCATTGATGATCCGGAATACGTCCGCGGCTTTTCTCAAACATTGGAATACGAAAAGGAGCATGCGATACTGCCTGACGGAAGGATACTGCCCCGATGGCACCATGATGATGGGGACGCTATGCCCGGAACGTTCACAAAAGATGGCTATTATGAATGCCAGTGGGGCTATATGCTCGATTCCCAACCGGCCTACGCGATAGATGTCGCCGAGCAGTTTGATATGAATGGAGATATTACCTGGCTTCGAAAATTTAAACCGGCGTGTGAAAAGGTTTTGGATTTCATGATCAGGCGTGACTCAGACGGAAACGGACTTTTTGAAGTGATTCAAAATACCCGTAAGGAGCAAAAAGGGACCGACTGGTTAGATGTTGTATGGGCTTCATATGAGGTTTCTACGATTAATGCATTGATGTATAAGGCATTGGATCGCTGGTCGGAGCTGGAGAATCTTTTGGGGGATCCGAAAATGTCACAGCAGTATAAGTCGCTGGCTATTAAGTTAAAGAGAACCTTTAATAAAAATATTTCGGATGGTGGCTTCTGGAATCCGGATAAACAATGGTTTGTACACTGGCGCGAGAAGGACGGATCGGTTTATGGCAACAACCTGGTGAGCGTAGTTAATTTAATGGCAATTGGCTATGGTTTATGCGATGATCCATCCAGGAAGGAGGCTATTCTGTCTAAGATGGAGGAGTTGACCCGGAAAGAGAACCTGTTTATCTGGCCCGCCTGCTATTTCCCTTACGAAGATGGCGTAGGGCTTCTTAACGTCAACTACCCTTATCCAAATTACGAAAACGGAGATCTATTCCTGGGATGGGCGGAATTGGGCACACGCTGCTACTCGGAAAAAAATCCTGAGATCGCGGTAAAGTATATTAAAAATGTGATTTCAAAATATGAGCAGGATGGCCTTGCACACCAGCGATACCTGAGGAACTCGCAAACAGGTGCCGGGGATGATATTCTTGCCAATAATGCGATGGCGATCGTGGGGCTATACCGCAATATTTATGGCATACGACCACAATATAACAGGCTCTGCCTTCAACCGCATATTACGGCTGAACTGAGCGGAACTGAAGTAAAATACAACCTTCGCAATAATAATTACCTGATCAAACTAAAAACTGATCAAACAACCGTAAGCACGGGAAATTTTTCGGTCTCCTGCTCAAAGCCATTTGCTATTAATCCGGAAAAAAATGAAGTTGCTGTTTTCTTTGGAAACGGGCCCTCAGAAACCTTTAAAGCCAATTCCAGTCATACCTGCAAAATTGAATTAATGGAGAAGAATGATTCAATGTTCAGTTGGAGGGCATCATCCGGAAACAGGAAAGTTGAATATGCGCTGCAGGGATTAAACCCGACGAAAAGTTATACTGTTCTCATCAATAGGAATATTCTGAAAAAATCCAAACCGGATGCAAAAGGGGTGATCTCTTTTGTCAGTCAGGGGGATAAAAATGAGATTGTTGTAAAAGCGGAATAAGGGCAACTTTTACTCCGTCCACAACGGGTCGGATGGAATGTTCAAATTATAATTTCTACCTCCGCAAACTGGCGGATGTCTGGCGGCACTCTTCATGCCGGAAATACCTACTCAGGATAATTTTCAAAAAATAAATCCCGACAGTAATTGGATGTGGGTAAAAAATATAATTTACTGCTCAACTGGCAACCGGAACGGCATCTCATTCTTATCCAGGCATCCCGTCGCCTGGATCACAGTATTTGGATTCAGGATTGTCAGCGGAAGATCCGATTTGTAATCCCGCATCCGGCACCCGAACATACTCACGGAACATTTTTCTTTTCCGCGAATAGTCATATAATCCCACGACTGACCGAAGTTGGTCAGGGCGCTGTTTCCCCCTGAAAAAGCTTCCACATTGGAGATTGCCGAGTGACCTTTCCCTTCAATGATAAACGGGTGGACATCCTCGATCCGGACTCCGGTATTGGCAATAATTGAACCCTGGGCAATCATCCAGTTCCGGTTTTTTGAATTGTCGCCGTATTTGTGGATTCCCACCGTCACGCAATCGAAATTAAAGTTGGTCAGCTGTCCGTATGTGGCAGCTCCCAGCACGATTCCGCCATAATTCCCGAAGGTGAACAGATCGATCAGCTGGGCATTGTCGGTGTGATTTATGGCATACGAAAACTTCTTTCTGGCCACTACCGCATCGATCAGTTGTTTGGAATACCCCCTTCCCAGTTGCCTTTGAATGGCGGGGTTCACATGGCAATGGAGAATCCGTGGAATATCGTAACAATAATCTATCCGGATAAACTCTCCGCCGAGCGGGTAGCCAGAGCAATGCTCGAAAATGATCAGTTCACAGGGATGTTGAGGTGCTGCATTGAAATCCATTGCCAGGTATTCGCCGTAGAAGGTGAGGTCCCTCAGGGTTACGCCCTCGGTATTCGAAGTTTTTGAGACCTGGATGGTGGGGGGATAGGCAATGATTTTTGAAGGGTTGTTCAGGACCTGATCGGGATACCAGAATTGGATCCCCTTGATCTGCGTGCTGCTTTCAACCGTAATAAACGGGGAAAGGGTATCCCGAATGGCCAGAACAGACCCAACCGGTTGAATTTTACCGGGATGTTTAGTCCCTCTGGGAACCGGACCGTTGACACCGATAAGTGAAACATTTTTCTTCAGAATAATTCCGCTGCCAATCACAAAGGGATCTTCCGACGGTTCAACAAAAAGTGCGGCACCGCTTTTGGATGCCCATTCAATAGCCCTTTGAAGATTAATCTTATTAAGATCTGCAGAATTTCCGGGCAGAACACCAAAACTTTGAATGCTTTTGAAAAGGCTTTTCTCACTGTTTTGTCCAAAAACCAAAGGTGCTGCAAGAAAGAGCAGGATCACGGGAAGGATTAACTTATGCATCTTTATATTTATTTTTTTAATAATCAGGAACTTATAAATTCTTCCTTTTACGTTTTTAGGTATAAAATATGGGCAGAAAGCAAATATTTTGGATTGATATTTCAACCCCTTTACTACCCATATAAAATCCCTGACGGGATGAGAAATCTATTTTAATATAATTTATTGCGATTATTGCCGTTCAGAAAGTTACCTCAAGGCAATCGACAGGTAATTTTCCATCCGTTGAGGTGATATAAACCGCATG
Organism: uncultured Bacteroidia bacterium; assembly: GCA_903923905.1. Lineage (GTDB taxonomy): Bacteria > Bacteroidota > Bacteroidia > Bacteroidales > Prolixibacteraceae > JAAFHB01. The sequence goes on along the minus strand of CAIXZH010000021.1, from coordinate 115,427 downwards.
AGACCCCATCGGCAAAGATTTTAGCTGAAAAACTACTGAAGAGTTCATGAAATGATCAGATCTAAGGTTTGCATTACCTACCTTCCGGCCGTCAGCAAAAACTGAAACGGATCCAAATTCTGCTCCCTTCGGCATCCAGAGCTTGAATCCGGTTCCCTCAAAATTCCATTTAGCAGTCGCTGACAGCTGTTTTGAAACGACACCATGTCCCATACGGAAGTTTGGATCTTTTACAAAGTTCCACTCCTTATCCTGGTTTCCTGCATTCAGCAACGCTTCGTAGGAACCAAATAAAAGTTTGCATGAAATCTGTCTTCCGATCATGTCAAAGTGGTTCATCATCAGATTACTGTGAGAGTCAAGGATTATCCCGACGACTCCGGGATTGACGGGAAGTAAACCGGTCCAGCATTGTTTACGGTTGACCGATAGGGTGAATACTCCATTCACTTTGCTCAGCTCCATTTGATTTCCGGTTTCATTCAGATTCCGAACTTTTCCGGAATCTGTTACCTGGATATTTAGCCCGTTGATATACCTGACTTTCCACTGATTTTGGGAAATCTCAATCTCCTTATAGTCACCTTCATTCTGATCAAAGGTGTGATTTCCCCAGGTATCTTTAATCTCCAGTGGTTTATGAAAATCCCAAACAATATGCATGGTTCCCGTAAGGACAAAGTCCAATTTTAAATGGTCCAAATTGATCCCCTTTTTAATCCATGTGAAAGAACCTCCCTCGCAGGCAGAAAGGTTAAATCCATCTTGCCGGAATAAATGACTCCATGAACTCTTTGCGAGGTTTATGGTCCCAAAGTTTTGTTTGTTCTTTGACGGATACATCATTACAATGGAATCGGAATCATCCACGAATCCGGTGATTGTTTGTCCCCAAATACCCGCATATTCATTGGGTTCAGGCGTTGAATGCCAGAAAGAGCCTGCACTGAATGTCTCCCATTTTTCGGGATTGGTGACATCTTCTGTTTTTACACGGTTTATGAGTTGATAATTGCGGTTAACGGCAACAGAGGTGGCGGGAAAATAGGTGTAAACATCATGGGCGAATGCCGGAAAATACTCCATCAGTGGAGGATAATTCTCTTTTCCTTCGACATTTTTGATCAATACCGCCTCGCTATAAGGTCCTTCCGGATTTTGTGCTTTTGATGCCGCGAGAGCCCAGCTTCGCGGCGCAGCCGTATCCATCATATAAAGCATCACCCAGTCCTTTGACCGTTTTACCAGCATCGGGGCATACATCCTCCAGTACTTGTTTAAAAGAGGTGCATTCAGGTATTGCGTATTTATTTTCAGCGGCTTAGCAGATACAGAGTACGGACCTTCCGGATAGTCTGCAACTGCATACCCGATTCCTGTTTGTCCCATTTTTGTCCATGTCGAATTTGTTGAAACCCAATCGAAGATCAGGTGATATTTCCCGTTGTCATAAACCACCATTACGTCGGGTGCCTGAATCCTCAGCGAATCGTAACAACGCATATTCAGTGGAAACAGGTCCCCCATCTTACTCCACGATTTTCCACGGTCAGTGGATTTGCAAATGACACAATTGAAGTTTTTGGAGGTTGAGTCGTTGACAATGGCATAATTGCGGCGGTATTCACCGATGTACAAATACCAGTTTTTACTGATTGGGTCGTTGAACAGAAATCCGTTAACCGGCCATTCCATACCATCCTTTCCCTGGTAGACCGGGTTATTCGGAAAACGTTCGAAGGTATCCCACGATGGACTACCGAAGGCAAAGTGGTGCGACCATTCGCTTTGGGCAGTAGGTTGGGCAAAATCTTTATGCAGTTTACAACCTGCAGCAAAAATGATAAAGAAAAGAATTAAAATCAGATAGTTTTTCCTCATAAAATCAATATAATTTCCTTTTAAAAGTTATCTGTTCAGAATTAGATTTTCAATCCCATCAGGGATTAAATATGGGTAGAAAACAGAATTATGTGTAAGGTTTCGTCTCGTCCAAACGAAATATAATATGCAATTTTTATCTTCTACCCATATTTTATGCCTACAGCACTCTCTTTAGAAAAAAATTATATTAGAATAATAACTAAAAAGAAAATTTAAACAGTTCATTAGGATATTGAATTTAAGAATGTTGCAGACAATAAATAAATCCTATGCGTTCCTGGTGAATTAAAAAGAACTTTGAACCTTATTTTGCATCATCCGTAAATAGCTCCGCAGGAGTGATCTCATGCATCGCCATTCGGGGACCTGACCAGCTTACATTTAGCGCCTTTGCTCCGCCACACTGAAAATATTTTACCAGTATTTTATGCAATCCTGCTTTTAGGGCTACCCTGCCCGGCTCTTCAACCGCACCATGGTTGGCATCATTCTCAATCAGTTCCTCACCGTCAATATATAATTTGCTCCCATCGTTGGAGATGAGTGAAAAATTGTAAATCCCATCGTTAGGAACCTGAAGGTAGCCGAAATAACGATAACCATAATAGGTTGTTCGGGTCGCATTTTTAAGCGTGAACTGATTGATATAACCTTTACTAACAGGGTTGCAGCCATCCATATCGTCAGCATTGACAAAAAACCGTTCAAAATAATCATAAGATAAACCTTGTTTTACCTTTAGATTGCCTACAGGTTCACTCAAAACAGCCTTCCTGAAATCATAGGAGATTGTAATACTAGGCATTATATTCGGATCGAAAGATTTCATTTTCAGGATACAGGAGTTGCGAACCGTGAACGGTGAGGAGTATTTTGCAGACTTACTGTCAGGTTCTGACCCATCCAGCGTATAATGAATTACTGCATCTTTGGTGTCGCAGGCCAGAGCAATTTCGGTAGATTCCCCAAACAAGGTCTCACCCGATTTAATGTATGGAAGCCGCGTGACCGGTTCGCCGTTCTCCGAATAAGGGCGTTCCATCAGGTCGGTTCCCCAATGTTTATTCGGCTTTGGACCCATCTCATAAACCAGTTCCGCCCCATTCATAATGGCTTCATGACGAAGATATGAATTTGAATATTTTTTACCGTTCAGGGTGGCTGATTGAATGTAAAGGTTGGATTCCGAGTTGTGGTTTGCACGCACAATAAATTTTTTCCCGTTTTCGAGGTTTATTGTTGCCTTTTGGAATAATGGTGTGCCGATGGCATAGATCTTCTGTCCGGGAGCCACCGCGTAGAAGCCCATTGCACTCATGATATACCATCCCGACATTTGTCCGCAGTCTTCATTCCCGGCCAAACCTTCCGGATTATCGTGATAAAGGGTTGTCAGGATCTGACGGACCAGCTTCTGGGTTTTCCAGGGTTCGCCGAGGTAGTCATACAAATAGGCAAGGTGGTGACTTGGTTCATTCCCGTGCCAGTACTGACCGATGGAACCCCTTTCATCACTCCCCTTTTTTAAGGAGAAAAGAACATCGAGCCATTTTGAAAATTGCCAATCACCCCCCTCAAGGGCAATCAAGCCCTTTATATCATGCGGAACAAACATATACTGGTAGGCATTTCCTTCAGAATAGGCAGAGTTTATTGTAGGATCAAAAGGGGTTAACCAGCTGCGATCCATCTTCTTTCCCCGCATAAAACCAGTGGAAGAATCATATACATTTTCATAATAATGAGCACGTTGATGGTAGATGAGGTAATCTTCCTTTGCACCCATCTCTTTGGCCATCTGCGAGATGCACCAGTCGTCATAACAGTATTCGAGGGTTTTGGAAACTGATTCACCCTGGCGTTCACAGGGCAGATAACCTATCTTTTTGTAGTATTTCAGCCCCAGCTTATCCATTTCTGCACTGTGCTTGACGGCGGTAAATGCTTTCTTTAAATCGTAATTCCTAATCCCTTTCATATAGGCATCCACGATCACAGGCACGGCGTGATAGCCCAGCATATCATCGGTATAATTTCCGGCGAGCGGCCACATTGGAAGCCGACCTCCGTCATCATAAATCTGCAGCAATGTTTTGACATAATCGTTCGTTCTTTTCTGATCGATAATTGTAAACAAGGGATGCAGGGCCCGGAAGGTATCCCACAATGAAAATACTGTATAATTAGTAAAGCCTTTTATCATATGCACTTTATGATCGGTGCCACGGTATTTGCCATCCACATCCATAAACAGGTTCGGATTTAGGAAGGCATGATACATCGCCGTATAAAAGTTCTTTTGATCTTCAGACCTGCCCCCTTCAACATCAATTTTGGACAACTCCTTGTTCCAGGCTTTTTTGGCATCTGCGACTACTTTATCAAAATTCCAATCCTTAATTTCTGCATTGAGGTTTTTTCGTGCCCCATCCACACTCACGGCCGAAGTTCCCACTTTGATCAAAATGGCCTCATCTTTTTTAGTTTGGAAATTGACTGATGCTTTTACATTCTTTCCGCGGGCTTCAGTGGCCCCTTTTAAAATCATATCATCCAAGGCAACGTCGACTGAGGTAAATGGTTTGGAGAATCGGGCCACAAAATAGACATACTGATCCCATGCCCAGCCATGTGAACGGCGCAACCCTTCAATTTCAGTGTCGCTAACTTTCAGGATATAAAGCTCTTCTGCCCCACCAGGATGGGCAAGATCAATAATCACATGTGCACTGTCTGACTTCGGATAAGTGTATTTATGAAAACCGCATCGTGGTGTAACAGAGAGTTCCGCCTTAACCCGATAGTCCCGGAGAAAAACGGAGTAGTAGCCGGGTGAGGCTGACTCCTGTTTATGATCGTAGGTTGATTTATATCCAGAAGTGTTCCCCTTTTCAACTCCCGGGAGGAGGTTGATATTTCCTATCGTTGGCATAAAGAGGATATCCCGATATTCAGGTTCCCCGACACCACTAAGATGGGTATGCGAAAACCCCAGGATTGTGGAATCGGGATAATAATATCCGCCGCAAATTCCAGGACCTGCCAGCTTTGTATCCGGACTCAATTGAACGGATCCAAACGGGAATGCAGCTCCGGGATAGGTATTTCCATCGGCAGCTGTACCCATAAACGGATTTACCAGTTTTGAATAGTCCCGGGGTTGACCGTCAATTCTGGTAATAGTACCTAATAATAGTAACCCTGAAAGAAGTGGTAAAAATAATTTGGAGAATCTCATTTTTAAATCGTTTAATTCGGGTCTTTAATATAGTTATGGGATTTTACTCAAAAATACATTCCCCATTTTCCAAATACTTCTACAATATTGAATAAAGCACATTAAATATTGATCAAAATCAATGTTAAAAAAGTTTATAACCCTAAGTTTGGTCCAGTTTTTGAGTGTTAGTTGATTAAACCGTTAATAAACTTACGGATCAAAGTGGTATCTTAAAAACATAAAAAAAATGAAACGTAAAATTCTAAATCTCAGCTCTTCTCCTAAATCAGGAGATTTACAAAAGGTTATTCTTCTGGTGATTTTATGCTTTGCCCTGGTGATTGGTTCCGTTTCTGTAACTGATGCACAAAGGCATGAAGGCAGAGGTGGCGGGCACCGGGACCCGGCCTGGCACTATTCCAGAATGCCCGCCCGTGGTGCTTTTATCAACCGGTTACCCTATGCTTCATCAAGAATCAACTACGGTGGCAATTACTATCATTTCAACAATGGTTTATTTTACCGTCCGTCCCGTGGTGGCTTTGTGGTAGCAGCTCCCCCTTTGGGACTTAGAATCGGAATACTTCCAAGAGGTTTCCTGAGTTTCACCATCGGAGGACTACCCTACTATTATTATTGCGGAACTTATTATATTCACAGAGGCGGTGAATATGAAGTAGTTGCTCCACCACTGGGAGCGGTAGTCGAAAGTCTTCCTCCAGGGTATGATAAGCTGACAATCAGAGGAGAGACCTATTATATTGCAGATGGCGTCCAGTACAGACCAATTTTAAGAAACGGGGAGATCTGGTATGAGGTTACTAAAAGTCCGAACAGGTAAAGCAAAATACCCATCATGGAATAAAAGAAATCAATAATTTGCGCGATTTATTAAAGGGGGGTGACATAGTTACTCCCCTTTTTCTTACTGGAAAAACGGAGTAGAAACCCCATGTCATCAATATTCTGACTGCGAGCCATTTAATCTTCAATTTCCCCGCTCATATTTTGGGCCAGATAGGCTTTAATCTCTGCAAGAGGTAGTTGCTGACCCAGCAGGAACATCATCTTGGTTACAGCGGCCTCAACGGTGATATCCTTTCCGCTTACTACCCCTGCTTCCTGGAGCTCACGGCTGGTTTCATAATATCCCATTTTTACCTGTCCGCCGGGGCATTGGCTGACATTCATAAAGATAACACCTGCAAGGGTTGCCTCCCTGATCGCCTCAAATATCCACGGATATGTAGGCATATTTCCTGAACCATATGATTCCAAAATTACTCCCTTTAATCCCGGAAGTGCCAGAATCGCTTCGAAATACCTGCGATTGATTCCCGGAAAGATCTTCAAAATAATCACATTGTCATCAATCGAGGTATTGATATTGAGTATACCCTTGCTGCGGGCATAATTAATCTTATCGTAGTTAAATTTAATATCAACACCTGCAATAGCCAATTGGGGATAATGGTGTGAAGTGAAAGCGCTGAACTGCTGTGAGTCTTCCTTGGTCGTTCGGTTTCCCCTGAAAAGCTGGGAGCTAAAATAGATGCATACCTCGGGTACGATGGCTTTCCCGTTTTTCTGAGCTGCTGCAATCTGAATGGCGGTTATGATGTTTTCCTTTCCGTCGGTTCGCAATATCCCGATGGGAAGTTGAGAACCTGTCATAATAACCGGTTTATCGAGATTTTCGAGCATATAACTCAGTGCAGAAGCAGTATAGGCCATCGTATCGGTTCCGTGCAGAATAACGAATCCGTCGTAATGAGAATAGTTGGTTTTTATAGTGGTGGCCAACTTGATCCATATTTCAGGGGTCATATTTGCTGAATCAATGGGCGGATTAAAGGTGACCGAATGGATGTAAAACCCGAGTTTGTAGAGTTCCGGAATCTCCTCCTGGATCAATCCAAACTTCATCGGCGAAAGGGTTTTGGTTTTTGGATCCTCCCTCATCCCGATTGTACCCCCCGTATAAATAATCAGGATTGATTGCTGGTTTGATGACAGGTTATTCATAGTAAAATGTCGTTATCGGTAAAGATTTATGTAGGAGAGCTAAATTATATTGCTCTTGAGAATTTCAGATTTTGATGGCAGAAGCAGGCAATTGGCGGCTGGCAACTGGCTTTAACTCCCTGACCAGATTATCTATTCATATTAAAAAGATACTGAAAAATTATAATTCTGTCACTTGCAAATCAGCCAGCAGCAAGTAGCCATAAGCAGGCAGCTTTTATTGGTTAGGCAATCATACGTAATCAAAATACCTAACAACTGATTATCTGAGGTAAAGGTATAAAACAGAGATGAATTAAACACTTAAAACCCAAATAATTGTTTCGCGTTTTGTGTTGTAACCCGACCCACCTCCTCTGTGGAGATGTTATGGAGTAAGGCAACTTTAGTGGCAATTGCCGTGATATAGGCCGATTCGTTGCGTCGTCCGCGGTGCGGAACAGGGGCGAGCCAGGGTGAATCTGTTTCCAGTAAGATATGTTGAAGGTCGATTTGTTGAACGACTTCATCCAATCCTGAATTTTTAAATGTCACGATCCCGCCGACCCCAATTTTAAAACCAAGCTCAATCACATGCGCTGCCTGATCTGCAGTTCCGGTAAAACTATGAAAAACACCCCTGAGCGATTCTTCCTTCTCCTGTTCAATCACCTCAATAACCTCAGGGAATGAGTCGCGGACGTGGATAACAACAGGTATTCCGGCTCTCTTTGCCCAACCGATCTGAATCTGGAAAGCTTCAATCTGCTCATTAATAAAAGTCTTATCCCAGTAAAGATCAATTCCGATCTCTCCGATCCCTGAGAACTTTCGTTTATTCAACCAGTATTCAATGATTTCCAGCTCTTTATGAAAATCTTCCTTCACAGAAGTTGGATGTAGTCCAATCAGAGGAATAAACAGACCCGGATTTGATACTGTCAGATCGAGTAAAGGCTTTATAGTCGAACTGTCGATATTGGGGAGTATGATTTTGCTAACCCCTGACTTTAGGGCATTCACGATCACTTCGGACCTGTCGGAACTGAACTCTTCGGAATAGATATGTGAATGGGTGTCAACATACATGTTTAGACAATTTCAGGCAAAGATAGACCGGAAGCCTCTGATATTAGTTAAGATAATGTTATATCTGTGTTATTTTCGTATGTAGAGTCGCTGCATGCATCGTCTTTAAATACGAATTAATCTAATTTCAGCACCGCTAAAAACGCTTTTTGGGGAACCTCTACGTTACCAATCTGCTTCATCCTTTTCTTTCCCTTCTTTTGCTTATCGAGTAATTTCCGTTTTCGGCTGATATCTCCCCCGTAACATTTGGCCGTAACATCCTTACGGACTGCCTTTATCGTCTCACGGGCAATAATTTTAGCTCCGATAGCCGCCTGGATTGCCACATCATATTGCTGACGGGGAATGAGCTCCTTGAGTTTCTCACACATTCTGCGGCCAAAATTATAGGCGTTGTCGGCATGGATCAGTGTCGAAAGCGCATCAACAGGTTCGCTGTTCAGGAGAATATCGAGCTTCGCCAGTTTTGCCGGCCTGTAACCGGTTATATGATAATCGAATGAGGCGTAACCTTTTGAGATACTCTTAAGTTTATCGTAGAAGTCGAAGACAATTTCGCCAAGTGGCAGATCAAAGGTCAGTTCCGCCCTTTCAGCCGTGAGATACTCCTGCCTGGTGAGCATTCCACGTTTATCGAGACAGAGGGTCATGATGGCGCCGATATACTCCGAGCGGGTGATTATCTGCGCCTTAATATAAGGCTCTTCGATCAGTTCAATAAGTGAACTGTCTGGCATTCCCGCCGGATTATACACTTCATAGGTCTCCCCTGCCCTGGTATGGATCAGGTACGAAACGTTTGGAACGGTAGTTATCACGTTCATATCAAATTCGCGGTCGAGCCGTTCCTGGATGATCTCCATATGGAGCAAGCCAAGGAAGCCGCAACGAAAGCCAAATCCCAAAGCCGCAGAAGATTCAAGGGTATAGGTGAGTGAAGCGTCATTAAGCTGTAGTTTCTCCATGGAAGCCCGGAGATCCTCATAATCCTCACTGTCAATTGGATAAACGCCTGCAAAAACCATTGGTTTCACCTCCTCAAAACCTGAAATCACATTGGTACATGGCTGTTTCACATTGGTTACGGTATCTCCCACCCTGATCTCCCGCGCAGTTTTAATGTTCGAAATAATATAACCCACATCACCGGCACTCAGGCTCTCGCGGGGATCAAGAGCCATCTTCAGGACTCCCACCTCATCGACATTATATTGTTTTTCTGTCGCGACAAATTTAACGACATCCCCTTTGCGAACCGTCCCGTTAACTATTTTCACATAGGCGACAACACCCCTGAACTGGTTATAAACGGAATCGAAGATCAAGCCCTGAAGTGGCGCTTCGGGATCGCCTGCCGGGGAGGGTATGTCAGAAATTATCCGTTTGAGGATCTCATCAATCCCTTCACCGGTTTTCCCTGACGCCCGGATAATGGTATCGCGTTTGCATCCGATTAGTTCAATAATCTGATCTTCAACAACCTCCGGATTAGCGTTAGGGAGATCCATTTTATTAAGGATGGGAATAATTTCAAGATCATGATCAATTGCGAGGTAAAGATTCGATATGGTCTGCGCCTGTATCCCTTGTGTTGCATCGATAATCAGTAAAGCTCCCTCACAAGCGGCAATTGACCGCGATACTTCGTACGAAAAGTCAACATGTCCCGGAGTGTCGATCAGGTTCAGACGGTATTTCTCTCCGTCCTGAACATAATCCATCTGAATGGCGTGACTTTTAATGGTAATTCCGCGCTCCTTCTCAAGCTCCATATCATCAAGCACCTGGGCCTGCATATCGCGCCCGCTGACAGTCTGGGTAATTTCCAGAAGACGGTCGGCCAGCGTACTCTTCCCATGATCAATATGGGCAATAATGCAAAAGTTCCTGATGTTCTTCATCTGCTAAAATCCTAATTTACTTGATATTATTAATAATCTTTGTTTTCAAATCGCTACAAAGATATTCAAAATTCGATAATGGGAAATATTTAGTATATTTGATATAAACAAGGACAATAAAAAGCCCTGAATATCTTAACATTCAGGGCTTTTCATAAAAGAGAATACAAAATTACTCCTTTATTGGCTCCTTTTTATTTGAAGCACTTGGAATCTGTTTGGGAGACTCTGCCGGTTTCTCCTCTTCATCTTTCATGGCTTTTTTAAACTCCTTCATCCCTTTACCAATTCCCCCCATCATTTCCGGAATCTTCGAACCTCCAAAAAGTAGGAGAATCGCTCCGACTAGAACAAGAATATGCCACGGTGCAAATGCGTCCATTATGTTTTAATTAAATTGTTATGCAGCAAAATTACAAATGTTTTAATCAGAGAATGAATAAAATCAAAATAAATTTATGGGATTGGATTAGAGAATTGAAAGATTACAAGTGAGCGGAAGCTAAAAGTTAAACCTAGTGACCCCATTTTGAGAAACATTCACCATAGCTATATCCATTATTTACTATCTTTGGTGACAAAATTTCAAAATACAATTTTATCCATTATGCCCCTTTGGGGTTAAAAATTCAAATCATGAAAAGAAACATTTTTCTGACTTTATTTTTGGCAGCCGGACTTTTGCTGGTAATGCCCACATTCGGACAGCAGAATAACAAACTCACCAAAAAGGAACAAAAAGAGGGTTGGGTATTGCTGTTTAATGGTAAAGACTTTGACGGATGGAGGCAGTGTAATGGTACCGCAATGGCAGCCAACTGGAAGATTGATGGTGATGCCATGCAGGTTTTTACTGGAGTCGGGAAGAAACCGGGACAAGGTTCAAACGGAGATATCCTTTTCCAGAATAAGAAATTCAAAAACTTTGAATTGTCAGTTGATTTCAAGGCGGGTAAAGCAGGAAATTCAGGGATCTTTTACTATGTCCGCGAAGTACCAGGCGAGCCTATTTACTATGCTGCTCCCGAAGTTCAGGTACTCGACAATAAAGATGCCTCCGACAATAAGGTTGCCAGCCACCTTGCAGGGTCACTTTATGATCTGATTGCCTGCGATCCCAAAACCGTTAACCCGGCAATGTCCTGGAATACAGTAGTTATAAAGATCAAAGACGGACATGCAACCCATGTTATGAACGGGAAAAAAGTCGTTGAATACACGTTATGGACTCCTGAATGGGATGCCATGGTAGCCAAAAGTAAATTCAAAGATTTTAAAGGATGGAGTGAAGGAATCGCCAAAGAGGGTTATATTGGTCTTCAGGATCACGGATATTCGATCTGGTTCCGAAATATCAAAATCCGCGAGCTTTAGCCTTTAAAAAATAACAGTTCTTTTCAGAACTTTCCCGGGACCGGGATTATGCCTTAAAATCGTCAGACGAAGATTGGGGTATAGTCCCGGCCTTTTTTTTGATGACAAAACCTGAATAAACTATCCAATCTGTAATGATAAGCAAATCTAGTATTTCGCTTTTGCCTGCTCCAACCGGATTATTCTACAAATTCCGGAAATGATACAATGACGAATTCAGTTCGTTTGTGTTTCGAATTAATACCCATTCTAAATAATAGGTTACAAATCAAAAGTCTTTCGAGTTGTTATGATTAAAGATTATTTAATCGTAAACTCGCACTCTAAAAATCCAAACGAATGGAACTTGCCTGATATCAGGTTCGTCACCAGATTAAAATGCATTCTATTTTCTAAATACAAATTACGAACAACAAAGAGAAACTATGGAGAATTTTGAACATTTGAAAACAGTAAAGTTTTATAGCGGAGAGGCAACCCCACTGGAGATGCACAAAGTGCGGGTAGTCCAAAAACTTAACCTTTTACCGATAGAAGAACGTAAAGAGTCGATCTTTGGAGCAGGATTCAACACTTTTTTGCTGCAAAACAAAGATGTTTACCTCGATATGCTTACTGACTCTGGAACAAATGCCATGAGTGACAATCAGGTTGCAGCAATGAGTGTTGCCGATGACTCCTATGCCGGTTCGTCAAGCTATACCAAACTTGAAAACGCCATTCACGAAGTGTTTAATCAGAAATATTTCTTACCTGTACATCAGGGGCGTGCAGCAGAACACATCATTTCCAAGACGTTTGTCAAACCCGGCAAGGTAATTCCGATGAACTACCACTTTACAACAACCAAGGCCCATATTGAAATGATGGGTGGTATTGTTGAAGAGATCTATACCGATGAAGCACTTAAAATTAAAAGCGATTTCCCGTTCAAGGGAAACATGGATATCAATAAACTGAATAAGATCATTGCGAAATGGGGTGCCGGAAATGTGGCATACATCCGTTTTGAGGCTGGAACAAACCTGATCGGCGGTCAGCCGTTTTCGATGGCCAATCTGCGTGAGGTTTCTGCTATTGCAAAAGCAAATAAGATTATGTTGCTGATGGATACCAGTTTGATAAATGAAAATCTTTATTTTATAAAAGTCCGTGAAGAGGGTTATCAAAATAAGCCAATCAAAGATATTCTTCACGAGATGATGAGTTATACCGACTTCTCCTATTTTTCGGGAAGAAAGGTTAGCTGTACACGTGGAGGTGGGATTTGCACCAATAACCACGATATTTATATGCAAATGCGCGATTGGGTGCCGCTCTATGAGGGATTTCTCACCTATGGCGGAATGAGTGTCCGAGAAATTGAAGCAATGGCCGTTGGGTTGGTTGAGACACTGGATTTCAACGTGATCAGCCATTCTCCGACTTTTATAAAATATCTTGTCGATTCACTTGATAAAAGAGGGATTCCGGTTATTACCCCTTCCGGGGGATTGGGTTGTCACCTCGATGCAAAAGCATTTATCTCGCATGTTCCTCAACAACAATATCCTGCTGGAGCTTTGGCTTCCGCTTTATATGTTGCTTCAGGGATTAGGGGTATGGAACGTGGAACTATTTCGAGCGTGCGCGATGCCAATGGAGATGATATACTTGCCGATGTGGAATTGCTCCGCCTTGCATTTCCACGCAGGGTATTCACCCTATCACAAATCAAATACGCCGAAGACCGCATCCAGTGGCTGTATGATAACCGTGAACTTATTGGTGGCCTGGAATGGACCGAGGAACCACCGGTGCTCCGCTTCTTTGTGGGTAAACTTAAACCTATCGGAGATTGGGTTGACAAGCTTGTGGCAAAATTTCGTGAGGATTTTGGGGATAGCCTTTAGTAATTAGCGAATTAGTCAGTTTGAAAATTCGGCCATTTGAAAATGAGAGGATTTCAGGCAACATTTAATTGTCTGATTGCCTCATTGTCTGATTGCCGAATTTCCTTTTATATTTTTTTGCTAAAAAACAGGAATATGCAAATTCAAATCCGAAAAGGAGAGGATTCCGACCGTGATGCGATTGCCCGTTTTCAGGTTGCAATGGCCTGGGAAACTGAGAGTTATAAACTTGATTATGAGACCGTATTAAAAGGGGTCGGGGCTGTGCTGAAGAACGAAAAACTGGGCGCCTATTATGTCGCAGTGATTGATAATCAAGTAGTGGGCTCCTTGCTAACCACCTATGAATGGAGTGACTGGCGCAATGGCACAGTCCTTTGGATTCAATCGGTTTATGTCGATTCACTCTTCAGAAAACGAGGAGTCTATGCTGCCCTTTATTCACGTGTCAAAGCGTTTGTAGAAGGCGATGAATCACTGAAAGGGATCAGACTTTATGTCGATGAATCGAATCAGAAAGCCATGGAGGTTTACATACGCCTGGGTATGAACGGCGAGCATTACAGGGTTTTTGAGTGGATGAAGGAGTAATTCGACAATTTGACGATTCGAAAATTCGACGATTTGAAAATTTGACACCTCATAACTCGTCATTTTTTTCTCATCTCCCCTTTCTTTTAAAGAGAAACCCCAGGTAGGCGCCGGCAAATCCCGGAACCAATGCCAGCAATGATCCGAAATTATGGGTTGACAGAATTCCGAGTACAGGGATCCAGATACTGACTGCAAGGGCAGTTAACCATGGCTTTTCAGAACTGAAAAACCCGAAAATAGCGGCAGCAACCAAAACCATCAGGACTGAAATACCGGTATCGTCCCAATTTGGTCGCGAATCGATCCATGCAATAGCAACCCCCGCAATGATTGCAGGAATCAGCAGAACAACAGATGCTTTCTTCATGCCTGTTTGATATTATAAGCCATTAAACTCTTTCCATGCCGGATAAAGAGCGTACCATTGCCAATAACCGGGTGGGCGAAATGTTCCCTGGTTCCTTTGGTAATCTTAAAAGCGCTTACTTCCCTTAGATCACCCCCGGCGGGATTGACAAGGTGCACATTCCCTTTTTCATCATAAAGATAGATCATTCCATCGGAATATATCGTTGCTCCACGGCCAATTTTCAGCTGACGGGTTACCTCCCCTTTCTCCATGTCGAGCGACATGAGTTCAAGACGACGATGACCTGTTGCAATTAAATGATTGTCAACCTGTACAACTCCTCCCATGATGTTATCGAAGGGAAGGCAGCGCCAGACTTCACTAATGCTCTCACCATCTTCCGACAATTTAAGTTTTACAGTGCGGTTACCATCACCAGCAACGTACCAGAGGTAACCGTTTTGATAGATTGGGGCATTGGAGTGGACATTACCCGCCGTATCCTGTTTGTGGGTAAACAGTAGTTTTCCATTATCGGCGTCGATTCCCAGCATCGAAAGTTCGGAGAAGGTGAGCAGGATATTGTGTTTGGCATGCTGAATGATCCTTGGAGAACAGAATGCCGAAAGCTGACCCATTCCCTTGCATTTCCAGATTAATTTACCTGAAAAACGGTCCAGGGCAACCACATTGGTGTCGGCCCCTCCCGGCGAGCAGTAGATCATCTGATCTTTAACAACCAACCCTTCCGAATATCCAAACACGGTATTCTTCCCGTGAAGATCGGAGAAGAGATTGACCGACCATATTTTGCCGCCATCCTTACGATCCAGGCATGCAAGCTCACCTTTTCCTGATGATACATATACCAGGTTATCAACCACGGTCGGGGCTGACCGTGAACCCGGAAATCCCTGTTCCCATTCGGGACCATAGGCCGCCTTCCACAGGAGATTTCCTTTGAGATCGAAGGAAAAAAGATATGCGGTACTGTCAATTGCTCCGGTGACAAAAACTGCGTCGTGTGTTACGACGGGTGAACCATAGCCGTCACCTACCTGGTCACTTGCCCAGAGGAGCTGCGGCCCCTCTTTGGGCCATTGTTTCAGCAGACCGGCGCCGGGGTAACTGCCGTCACGGTTTGGACCGCGCCACTGAGCTATTTCGGGTTGAGTGGAGCAAGCCACAATCAGCATTAAAATGGGCAAAACAAGGAGAATTTGTCTCATGGTTCAGAATAACAGGTTGTTTTTATTATGTAATTTCTATTAAGCCTATTGAATCAAAGGATTAACCGAATAGATCACTCATTCTACTACCCGGCTAAAAACCATTTTGCAGCTGGTGAATTTCTCCCGATGTAATTTCTTTGATAACTATACACTATTGATATAGCGTAGGTTCTTACGATATTGCAGCAAAATTTCATTCGTACAAATTTTAATTAACTTACTAATATTTAGATTCTTGATCCGTGTGGAACCCTCATTGATTTATCCATTGCCTTTTGTGGTTGTAAATTCATGAGGGTTTCATCAGGAATCAACTCTGTATAAATGACTATTAAGTCCGGGCCCGGACACGAATCGATAATGAACTTAGTTTTTCAGGCGGCTCACTACATGTTACTTTTTGACTCCGAAGTTTTTAAAATAGACAACTTAAATTATAAAGTAAGGCCTGGGGAAATGCTGCCAGTCAACTTAAATCATATATAAGCCTCTTATATTTATTTTGAATTACTAAATCTTCAAATCATTCAATTGTTTCATTATCAAAATTATAAGATTAGCGCATTCTCAAATTAACCCATTACCTTCTCATCTCTTCTTTGAGGTATTTTGCCGTGTAGGATTGATTCAGTTTAATAATCTCCTCGGGTGATCCGCTGCATAACAACCGTCCGCCATCCTTACCCCCTTCGGGTCCGATGTCGATGATATGGTCAGCAACTTTGATTACTTCCATGTTGTGTTCAATGACAATTACCGTGTTCCCCTTGTCAACCAGTTTATTGAGAACTTCCAGCAATACCCTGATATCCTCAAAATGGAGTCCGGTAGTGGGTTCATCAAGAATATATAGGGTCATTCCTGTATCACGTTTGCTTAACTCGGTGGCCAGTTTCACACGCTGTGATTCTCCTCCCGAAAGCGTTGTGGACGACTGTCCAAGTGTGATATAGCCCAGGCCAACCTCCTGTAAAGTGCGCAACCTGTGGACAATAGCGGGGATACTCTCGAAAAACTCCACTCCCTGGTTGATGGTCATATCAAGCACGTCGCTGATTGATTTTCCTTTATAGCGTACTTCGAGTGTCTCGCGGTTATACCTTTTCCCGTTACATTTGTCGCAGTGGACATAAACATCGGGAAGAAAGTTCATTTCGATCACCTTCATTCCGGCACCTTCGCACTCTTCACACCTGCCCCCTTTGACGTTAAACGAAAACCTTCCCGGCTTATACCCCCTGATCTTCGCTTCGGGCAGCAGGGTAAACAGCGTCCGGATATCGGTAAAAACTCCGGTATAGGTGACCGGATTCGATCGGGGCGTCCTGCCAATGGGGGACTGATCAACCTGCACAACCTTATCAATCAGATCAATTCCTTCGATGGACGTATAAGCGAGCGGGTCGAGCAACGATTTGTAAAAATACTGGCTTAGAATGGGTTGTAATGTCTCGTTGATCAGTGTAGATTTGCCGCTTCCCGAAACACCGGTGACGCAGATAAACTTTCCAAGCGGAAACTCGACATCAATATTTTTAAGGTTATTTCCCGAGGCTCCCTTGATAATTAAAGACTTTCCATTGCCAGAACGATGTGAGGCCGGCACTTCAATTTTTTTCTTCCCCGTAAGATACTGGGCAGTTAATGTATTGTGTTTCAGCACCTCAGAAGGTAGACCAGCTGCCACAATTTCGCCGCCGTGGATTCCGGCCAAAGGGCCCATATCAATCAGGTAATCGGCCTGCAGCATCATATCGCGGTCATGCTCCACCACCACCACCGAGTTGCCTGTATCGCGAAGCTGTTGCAACGAATTGATCAGCCGCAGGTTGTCACGGTGATGCAATCCAATGCTTGGCTCATCCAGGATATAAAGCACGTTCACCAACTGTGATCCGATCTGTGTGGCCAATCTGATCCGTTGCGATTCACCACCGGAAAGGGTACCCGCCGGGCGATCAAGCGAAAGATAAGTCAGACCGACGTCAATCAGAAAACGGAGTCGTGTACGGAGTTCCTTGATCACTTCTGTGGCAATCTGTAATTGGCGGCTGCTGAGTCGTTCTTCAATTTTATCAAAGAAATCGGACAGCTCGCAAATATCCAGTTTTGACAGTTCAGAGATATTCTTCCCGTCTATTTTAAAATGTAAAGGCTCCAGTTGTAACCGCTGACCGTGACATTCAGGACAGATCATGCTTTTATGAAACTGGTCAGCCCATTTTTGAGCAGTTTTTGAGAGGTTGTCATTCTTCTGGTTCAGGATATATTTGACGATTCCTTCATAAGTCATCATATAATCGATCGAACTTCCCAACGGGGAATTTTTAAGTTGTATTCGTTCACCGGTGCCAAACAAAATGGCATTCATTGCCTCCTCTGAAATCTCACCTACCGGGGTTTTAAGGGTGAAGCCAAATTTCTCGACCAGGGCCTCGATCTGCCAGAATATCATCGTATTCTTTTGTGGACCGAGTGGCGCAATCCCCCCCTTTGCAATAGAGAGTTCAGGATCAGGAACCAGCTTGGCCTGATCGATCTCGGTAATCTCTCCAAGCCCGTTACATTTATGGCAGGCACCCTGTGGTGAATTAAAAGAGAAGCTGTGCGGGGCAGGATCATTATAAGAGATTCCTGAGGTGGGGCACATCAGGTGGCGCGAAAAAAAACGGGTATCGCCTGATTCGGCATCCAGGATCATAATGATCCCCTGGCCGTGCTTCATCGCGGTGTCCACCGAGTCGCGAAGCCGTTTCCGGTCACCTTCATCAACAACCAGCTTGTCGATTACCATCTCGATATGGTGATTTTTATACCGGTCCACTTTATATCCATGGGTCATCTCACGGATTTCGCCATCAACCCGGGCATAGAGGAATCCCTTCTTACGAATTTGCTCAAAGAGTTCGCGGTAATGCCCTTTTCGTCCCCGGACAACTGGGGCCAGGATCATAGTACGCTTCCCCTGGAATTTCTCAACAATCAGATTTATAATCTGTTCGTCATTATATTTGACCATCTTCTCCCCGGTGTTGTAGGAATAGGCCTCGCCGGCACGGGCATAAAGCAATCGGAGGAAGTCATATATTTCGGTGACCGTACCAACCGTGGAGCGGGGATTTTTATTGGTAGTTTTTTGCTCGATAGAAATCACAGGACTCAACCCGGTGATCTCATCCACATCGGGGCGCTCCATATTCCCCAGGAAACTGCGTGCATACGCAGAGAAAGTTTCTATGTACCTGCGTTGTCCCTCGGCATATATCGTATCGAACGCCAGCGACGATTTGCCGCTGCCACTAAGTCCGGTAATTACAGTCAGTTGATTACGGGGTATTTCAACATCTATATTTTTGAGGTTGTGCTCGCGCGCACCCCTAACTACAATCTTATCTTCTCCATCCATCTGGTGCTCATTACTGCAAAAGGGTTAAATTTGTTTAACCCGTCTTAATCTGTGAAAACAAATCTACGGTATTTCCCTACATCCGGGATCTTAAAGGTATAGGTTTTTTTTCTGGGGTTTTTCAGATAGGTCTGTTTTAACCAGGGATTAAACTGTTTGAACAGCTTGTAATTAATGTTATTTGAACGGGCAAATTCCGCAAAATTCTTTATGCTCCCATCCACTTTAACTTCGGTCACCGGGATAATTGGGTACTTCTCATCCTCATTTACCTTAAAACCATACTTCAACGGATCTCCAATCACGAGTTTAAGGGCCAGAATCCGGTAAATATATCTTGAAGTTTCTTCATTCAGGAGCAAATCATAATAGCTTTTGCTGCTTTGCAGGTTTTCCTGTTTGCTTATGCCACTGACTCCGGCATTGTAAGAAGCAGCAACTATCGTCCAGTTGCCATATACGGTAAATGAATTTTTCAGAAACCGGCATGCTGCCTCCGTCGCCTTTTCGATGTGATACCGCTCATCTACTTCATCATTGACTTCCAACCCGTTTTCGATAGCTGCACCTTTCATAAACTGCCAGATTCCCACCGCGCCAGAGGGTGAGACAATTTTGTCCAAAAATCCGCTCTCGGCCAGGGCCAGGTATTTAAAGTCCTCAGGGACCTCATTTTTCCTCAGAATTGGTTCGATGATCGCAAAATATCGGTTAGTTTTCTTGATGTATAACAATGCCTGGGAATGAAAATTTGCAACGCTCAGCATCTCCCGGTCAAGCGATTCTCTGACATCAAAATTATCAAGTGGTACAGGTTCATGAGCAAAGTCGAGTTTTTCAGGAAGTGGTACGGTGGTGAAATACATTTTCGGCATTGCCGCCGGATATTCCACACCGGGATTTTTAGCCACTTCAGAGTGGGAACAGTAAAAAAGGCCTCCAATAATCACACAAAATGAGATACCCGAAAGGAGAACAACTACCCGTGAAAAGCTATATTTACTGGTTTTTGAGTTTAAATCTTCCATAAAACTGCTTAAAATAAGCTTGCAAAGTTAGTTGATTCCCAGATGGAATCCAATTGATGCATACAAACTCAATCAAAACAATAGGTCAGTCCTGTGGCTATTTCCAGATGATCCGCTGAGTAATTAACAGAATTATTGGCGCTTAATGAGTTAAAATCATGTCGTAAACGAGGTTCGAAAGTTAAGGTAATGTGTTTGGTAATATCGTATCCAAATTCCAGCCCGAGTAATCCAGAATAGGTCAATGACTGCATGTTCGCTGTTTTGCCTCTGCTGGCCTGTTCGTTGTTTACCGAGATGACCTCATGATTTCCGACCAGACAAGCAGCACTGAATCCACCGGCAAGACTTACCTCTAATCTTCTGTATGACAGCTTACAGGCTACCTGTACAGGAACTTCAACATATTCAAATTGCCGGTTTAAATAATTATCATCGTTATTTTGTCCGGTCTGCCTGATATTCCGATAAGCTACTCCAGACCTGACAGTTATACGCTTGCTGACTTTGTATCCTGCCAAAATTCCTGCTATACATGAATTTTCAGAATTGACTTTAACATTACTGATTAGAGAACCTGAAGAATTAAGCTCACTTATCTGAACATTATTTTGATGCCGATTGCTCAAAACCGTGGCAAAATCTGCTTTGAGACTCCACCTTTTATTCCTTTTCAGGTTTGGATGGACAACAGAAACTCCGGCCGCTTCATCCGAAGTGTACATTTTAAAAGCATTTGAAACAATTGATTTCGTTTCTGCTACGGAAGAGGTGGTGTGTTCGGTTCCAGGGACTGAGGTTTGTGGTTGGGTTTCCCCGATATTTAACTGGTCATGCAGAGAATTCAATGACATTTTACTTTCAGGAACCGAGACAACCTGATCACCTGGCTTCAGATTGGGTTTATGACCATTCCCTGAAATGAGAGGGATATTTGCAGCAACAGCAGCCTTCAACGAAAATATTGAGGTTGGAACCTGTTTGATATTTGGTGGTTGAACTAATGCCCGTAAATTTTTGTGGTCAATAAGATGGATATTATTATCCTTGTGATATTTAACCGGATTTTTATCTGTATAAACTGCCGTCTGTTCACCGGGATGACCGGATTGATCGCCCAATTTTCCAGCGGAATTAATCATCTCCCATCCGCCGAGACAAGCCAAAATAAGGGTTGCTGCAATGCTCACCGTTTTTAGTCCGGTCATAAGCCTGTGGCGGTAAATGAGTCGTGCCTCAATACCTTCCCAAACAGCGGCTGGAGGAGTCTTCTCAAAGTGCTCCAGTTTCCAGCTAAATAATTGATCTATTTCATTTTTATCACTCAGCATACCCTTGTTAAAACTCTGTTTTCTTCCATTCCAAAATTCTCCATCACCTTTTTCTGAAGGATTACCCGTGCCCGTGAAAGATTTGACTTGGAGGTTCCTTCATTGATTTCCATTAATTTGGCAATTTCCTGATGTGAATACCCTTCAATGGCAAAAAGGTTAAAAACCATCCTGTAGCGTGGCGGAAGCTCCTGAATAATCTTAAGCAGGTCGTCAGCGGAAATGGATGAAATGGTTTCTTCGGAATATGGGATACTTTCGAAGATCAGCATGTCTTCAACGGGATAGAGCACGTTGTTTTTCCTGAATTTTTCGAGCGAAGTATTGGCCATGATGCGGCGCATCCAACCTTCAAACGACCCCTTGAACCCAAACTGTGAAATTTTTGTAAATACACGAATGAATCCATCATGAAGATTGTCTTCCGCTTCACCGGCATCCTTCGAATATCTCAGGCAAACACCAAACATTTTTGATGAGAAATGGCTGTATATTGCTGCCTGGGCTTTACGGTCACCCGACGCACATTTTCGTATTGTTTCTTCGAGGTTGGTCACAAATCACTTTTAAATTAAAATAGAGCAAAAATATGATCCGAAGGAACATTAAAATTCACATTAATAATTGTAAAATATGTTAAAGAACGAAAAAGAATCTTATTGCTAAGAGTTGATTTTTACACTATAGGTTGCGTTATTACAGAATATTTCGTATTTTAATAAAAAAACAATCTTGTTTGTAGCGTTTACGAAATAATCTGCGTATTTAAAGTAATCAGACATCCATATTTAAATTAAAATGATAAAAGCAAGATTATCGGTCATCGTGATGGTTCTGGCATTCTTCAATGCCGGATGTCATAATCATAAGATACCAAAACCTGACTCAGGAAATATTGTAATGACCCAAAAATCGTTGAGCCTGGTTAAGGCAGGTAACGCATTTACCTTTAATCTCTTTTCAAAAATTCCGGATTGTCAGGGCCATAATGTGATGGTTTCACCATTAAGTATTTCTTTGGCGCTGAGTATGACTCTCAACGGAGCTGTCGGAAACACTAATAGAAATATGATCAGTGCGTTAGGACTGTATGGTCTGAGTGTAGATGAGATCAATCGGATTTATTTTGACCTGGTATCTGCTCTCAAAAAAGCCGATCCCAGGGTAAAGATGGGAATTGTCAATTCGATCTGGATTAAAAAAGAGTATCCGGTACTGGAATCGTTTATTACCGCCAATCAGAAATATTATGATGCCCGGGTTCAATCTCTTGATTTTAATCAGGATGCATTAGCTACGATAAACGATTGGGTAAGTGACAAAACGAAAGGAAAAATTCCTTCAATCGTGAATCAGATTTCGGCTGACGAAATTATGTTTCTGATTAATGCCATTTATTTTAAGGGAAAGTGGCAGGTTCAATTTGATAAATCAAATACTGAAGATGGACCCTTCACCCTTTCGACAGGTGTATCGGCCACAGTTCCGCTGATGATGATTAAGGAGCATTTTGGATATTCGGAACAATCCGGGTATCGGGCGTTAAAGATGCCTTACGGGAACGGAAAGTTTGAGATGATCATGCTCTTGCCGGATGACGGGAAATCTGCCGATCAACTTATACAGCAGTTAGATCCTTCGGTCTGGGATAATCTAAAGACTGCACTGGCCTCTGACCGTAAAGTAGATGTATGGTTACCGCGGTTTAAATTCTCATGGGACAGTGAGCTTAAGGATATCCTCTCATCACTCGGAATGGCCGTTGCGTTTTCTAAAACGGAGGCCAATTTCTCCAAAATAAATGCCTCTGACCAGCTTTATATTTCAAAAGTAAAACACAAATCTTTCATTGAAGTGAATGAAGAGGGAGCTGAGGCTGCAGCAGCAACTTCGGTGGCAATTGGGGTTATGAGCATGGGTCCCGGAGGGCCACGGTTTCATGCTACAAGGCCATTCCTCTTTTTTATTACCGAAGAGGATACAGGTGCCATTTTATTTGCCGGAAAAGTTGAAAATCCCTTACTGACCAATTAAGTCCATTGACATTCAATTCCTAAAATAACCTGAATATGAAAAAGAGAATACTTCTATCATTAATGATTGTATTCTGTTTTGGGTGTAAAAAGGATAGTGCGTTTGATTATTCATCCGGTTTAATTGGTCAATGGTCCTGGCTAAGTTCTTGTGGCGGCACAACGAATACCACATGTTGGACGCCAGACGAAGCTCATCCTGCATTCGACATTGCTTTCGCATGGACCTCCGTATTTAATGTTTACCAAAATGGAAATATAAGTGCATCAAGTAGGTACAGTACTTACAAAGTAGTTTCCGAGGATAGAAAGTATACTACCTATTTAATTAAATTTGATTCAGGAGGCCCGGAACGGTACTCCATAACCAATGATACCCTGTTGTTAGCGAATAGCGATGGAATCCTGGCTATTACAAGTCGTTATAAACGAATTAAATAAACGTCCAATCTTAAAAAATCATCTGAAATGAGCCATAAACTGTTAAATTTCTGTTTTTTGCTACTTTTTACATCTTTGTTGTTGGGGTCCTGCCTTAGCACCCCGTTTGAAATCCCCATCAACAAGGTTGATTGTTACTTCAAGTATGAATCTGTAAATTATGCCTGGGGATTCTCACATGGCGGCTTCATAATCACCCCATCGGGTGAAATGTATACTTTCGACAAAACAACTCCCTGGGTTTTTGCCGATAATAATCAGATATCGTTAAGCGCTCTGCAGAATAATATCAAAGCATCGGTTAAAAAAGATACATTAATTCAAAGTACAGATCTTGAATATTATCAACATCTGGCATTATTTGCAATTGACGGAACGATGAGTAAACCGGTAAACCGCGGGAACGATATGGGCGCTTCGGTCTGCTCAATTATAGTCCCCGATTCATCCAATCCACCGAATGGCTATCGCGAAGTTATCCTCACTCAAACCGGAGATATTGAATTTCATAATCTTGCTCCCCAAGCCTCCATAATTGCTGCCTGGCTGCTGAAAATACGATAGAAAATGGTAATTGCAGAAGAAGCACCGCCAATAGTAGAGACGCAAAGCGGTGTGTCTCTACTATTTAATTTCCAACTCTGCCTGTTAATCCATTCCCGGTTTTCTTTTCAGCAAAGAAAAGTTTAGCTTTGGCAAAAAATACTCTATGGGAGCACTCTTTCAACAGGTCCTGACCTGGTATATGGCACATATTACCTATTCAACCGTATTTTTACTAATGACGATTGAAAGCACATTCATCCCCTTCCCTTCCGAATTGGTCATTCCGCCTGCAGCCTATAAAGCGGCAAATGGGGATATGAATATCTTCCTGATCATAATTGCAGGATCACTGGGGGCCATCGTTGGATCAATGTTTAACTACTACATGGCTAAATGGCTTGGAAACAGGATATTAATTAAATTTGCAAATACCCGTCTTGCCCATTTAATGCTGATTGATCAATCTGCGATAGAAAAAACGGAACATTATTTCTTAAAGCATGGAAAGACCTCAACCCTGATTGGACGGTTGGTCCCGGGAATCCGTCACCTGATCTCAATTCCTGCCGGATTAGCGAACATGAAAATGCGCGACTTTATCCTTTTCACAGCGATCGGGGCTACGGCCTGGAATTTGATCCTTGCACTGTTAGGTTATTTTTTCTACTCTCAAAAGAACATTCTTGATAAATACTACAAAGAGCTTATAATCATTATAATAGCAGTTGGATGTGCCTATGTTCTTTATTTGATTTACAAAGGTTTAACAAAGAATAACCAGGAAGAAGATTAACCGTACCGGTCATTTCCGGCCCATTAATCCAACCCTGCTATTTACCTGAAAGCACTGCCAAATTGAATATTCAGTTGGCTTATGATACCCGTGATGGGCGAAGAACCTGTTTACATTTATTCTCATAAAATTGATGAGAAATAGAGATAAAAAAAGGATAGTGGTAAACTATCCTTTTAAAAATATCATTTTGAGTGATGATTATGGCATCAGTTCTGCAAGTTTTTTTGCTAACTCTTCCCCACGCAGGTTTTTGCCAATAATTTTCCCCTCTTTATCGAGAAGCACAGAGAAAGGTATTGATTGGACGCCATATTTTACAGCGGCTTCGTTTTGCCAGAATTTCAAATCCGACACATGGTGCCAGGTCAGATGGTCGTCAGCGATGGCTTTTACCCATGCCCCTTTTTCGCGGTCGAGCGATACTCCAAGAATGTCGAATCCTTTGTCCTTGTATTTATTGAAAGCTGCAACCACATTTGGATTTTCCTTGCGACAAGGGCCACACCAGGATGCCCAGAAATCGATCAGAATATATTTCCCGCGTAGTGAGGAGAGCGCCAAAGGGGTACCCTCAGGTGTGTTTAGGGTAAAATCGGTAGCCAAAGCACCAACATTTGTAATTTTCATCTTATCCGCTACTTTCTTGAGTTCTGTCACATAGATCGACGACTGAATGGATGGATCAAGAGATGAAACAACACTATCAATGTCGTGGGCTGACATCTCCTGGGCAAGCTGCATTAGCACGATTAAAGGTGAAACCGTCGATTTTGGATGTTCGCGAACAAAATTCCTGGTGTAAACTTTTTGATTTCCCATCATTGCTTCATAGTCGATCTGGGCCTTTTTCATCTCATCCTCATTACCCTTTTGCCGTGCCGCATTATATTTTTGTTGCAATATTTGCGTCTCTTTCGAGATATTCTTCAACTCTTTACGTAAGATTGAAAACTCGTCGTTTGATTGAGAACCCTTAACTTCTGTACTGTTTAAACTATCCATACTGGCTTCAAGTGAGAGCGATCCGTTCTCAGCAAAGAACTGAGCAACAATGGTCTGAGGTCCCATAGAAATCAGGCGTAACTCAGGAAGGGTGGTCTTTCCCTTTAACACAAACTTCCCTTTATCAATAGTGGTTGAGTCCTCGGTTAGCCACTTACCGTCATTGAATTTCATTAATTTGATGGCGCCACTTGCTTTTCCCTTGATCTGTCCGTTGATTACAAAGCCAGCCGGTTTTGCACAGGAGAAAAGTCCTGCAAATGCCATGACAATAATTAGAAGATTTCTCATTGAATAATAATTTACAGTAATGATTGAATTTGCTTTTAGATATTGAGGAGGCAAAGGTATTAAAACAATTTAATTGACAAATAATATTTATTCATTTCTGACTGATTTGAAATAAGTTGCTAACAGCTCATGAGCCGCGATAAATGAACTCATTCCATTGGTAAGAACCATTTTTTCATAATGCGAAAGTCTGGGTTTAACCAGGTGATTTTGGTAAAAGTTATTCCGGAGTGTTTCATTAATTGTTTCATACATCCAGTACTTTGCCTGGTCGCAGCGTCTGTTTTGAAAATAACCATTCCCATTTGTCATCGTAACATATTCATTTACAACCTTCCATACTTCCTGCACACCTGCATTTTCCAGGGCGGAACAAGTCAGTACAGGAGGAGTCCACCCTGATCCCGTTGGAGGGAAAAGGTGGAGCGCATTCCTGAATTGTGCAGCTGCCAATTGTGCCTTTTCATAATTATCCTTATCGGCCTTATTAATGACAATGGCATCAGCCATCTCCATAATACCCCGTTTAATTCCCTGAAGTTCGTCGCCTGCACCGGCAATCTGAATCAGCAGGAAAAAGTCAACCATCGAATGGACAACGGTTTCTGACTGCCCCACTCCTACTGTCTCAATAAAGATCGTTCCAAATCCTGCCGCTTCGCATAAAATAATGATCTCCCTTGTTTTACGTGCCACTCCACCCAATGAACCGGCCGAAGGACTGGGTCGGATATAGGCATTTGGATCAGATGAAAGTTCCTCCATCCGTGTTTTATCACCCAAAATTGAACCTTTCGATCGCTCAGAGCTTGGGTCGATCGCCAGGACAGCGAGTTTCCCTCCAGCGCCTGTAATCTGTTTCCCAAGTACTTCAATAAAAGTACTCTTGCCTGCACCAGGTACGCCGGTAATTCCCAATCTTACAGATCTCCCCGCATGTGGCAGACATTTTATAATAATCTCCTGGGCAACTTTCTGATGTTCAGGCTTATTGCTTTCAATTAGCGTAACTGCCTGACTTAATATCGTTATATTTCCCCGGATTATACCATCAAAGTATTCTTCCGAGGTCAGTATCTGTCGTTTCCCTTTTTTCAGGAACCTTTTTACAGAGTCGGCGCTTACTGCCTCCGGTTTCTCAATTCCTGCATTCACATTCAGGCCAATATATTGCGGATCATTTTCAGGATGATGATAACTCATGTTTTGATATTTAGCTGTTTAGACTTTTAGGCTTTCGGCTATTAGACTGTAGGCTATTCGGGTTTTTCGGTCGTTCTCTATTTTTCAATATTTATTCTAGCCTGTAAATCCTAAAAGCCGAACAGTCTAATAGCCTAAAAGCCTTTCCCACAGTTACTTCTTCACGGTTCCGATGACTCTTAAAAGGGTCGTCGAATGCTGAGGGTCATTCGAAATAATTGTTATAATCTTATTTTGCATACCCACCTTTTCATGTGAATCAAATGAGACCTTCAATTCAGTAGTCCCTTCCGGGGGAATGGTGTTGGATGACAGCTTGCCAGTGGTACAGCCGCAAGACGCGGTTACACTGCGTATTACAAGATCCTTTTTCCCTTTATTCATAATTATAAAAGTGTTCTCAACAGTTTTTCCTTCGGGTATTTCCTTGAAATCGAATACTCTGCTGCTGAACTCGATGCGGGGAGCATTTTCCAGATCGGTAGTATTCAGTCTCGAAAAATCCTCTTCAATGGTTCCGCTTATGGTAATGGCATTTTTGAAATTATCTTCGTCATTAAACGACAAATAGATGCGGTTTGTAACAAAACCGTAAACTGGTTTCCGCGTGGCATCGAAGGTGATCAGAAAATAACCTGTCGATTTTGGGGGAATGATGGCCGGTATTGTTGTAATTGAAATATGAGGCGGAATTATTTTGAAATTTACCGATACAGGGGAAGTCCCGGGATTATAAAGTTTAACCGTATCCGTTTTTATTTCGTTGTCTTTGATTCTGACAAATGACAAATCGCTGGAAGATAACCTGATATTTCCAAAATCAACGGGATAATGGTCGAGAATACCCAGGTTTTTTTCGATGACTTCACCTGAAATGGTCAGAACTCGGGTAGTTTTAGGTACATTGGCATTTATTGTGATACTTTTGGCAAATGCACCCGGGCGGTGATCAGGATCAAAGGAGACTTTAATCATTCCCGTCTTTCCCGGAAGAATCGGTTCCTGACTCCATTCGGGCATGGTGCACCCGCATGAAGCCTCAACCCCCTGAAGAATTAGGGGCACTTTTCCGGTATTTGTAAATTTGAAGTTGAAAATAGCCGGGCCTCCCTCTTCCTTAATACGACCAAAATTATGATCCATCTTTTCAAACTGAATATCTGCCAGCGATTGGGCTTTTGCAACAGATAACCCAAAAGTTAGAACAAAGAGGGTGATGATTCCAAAAATTCTGTTCATTTATTCTTTTTAATTAGTTCGATCACTTTGTAAATGAGCAATCCCGAAATAGCACCAATTGCCCAGATATTTAAAAAATCAACTGTCCGGATATTTCCCTGTGAAAGATTTCTGGAAAAGTTTCCAACACTGACAATGAGCAATAGAACAAAAACACCTATAATTCTGCTTTGTTTATTCATATCCGTTAATTTGTTCAAGAATGTAAATCCCCAAGACTCTTATTCGTCACCAAAAAGAACACCCATATTCCTCGCCTTTTTGATTAGCAGGTGGTTCGGATCCACCAGGCTGAGCTTACCTCCCACCTCTTCAAGCGGCACCGCACTCAGGACATCTCCGTGAATGGCAACCATTTGTCCATATTCTCCCCTGGCAATCAATTCAGCGGCATAGGCGCCGTACCGGGTTGCCAGAATCCTGTCCATAGCTGAAGGGCTCCCACCTCGTTGAACGTAGCCTAACCTTGTTTCGCGGGCTTCAATCTTAGTAAGTTGCTGAATTTTACTGACGATATAGGAGGCTGCAGAAATATTTTCAGGTTTCTGAATCCCTTCTGCAACCACGACAATGGCTGATACTTTTCCTTTCGAAAAACGCTCCTCAATCGTTTTGCAAACTTTCGTAATATCGTACTCAATTTCAGGGATCAGGATAATATCTCCACCTCCTGCTATTCCGGCATAGAGAGCAATCCAGCCGGCATTGTGCCCCATCACCTCGATGACCATCGCCCGCTGATGTGAATTGGCCGTAGAGTGCAGTCTGTCAATTGCTTCAGTGGCAATGCTTACTGCCGAGTCAAAACCGAAAGTGAGCTCTGTTCCGAAAACATCATTATCAATGGTCTTGGGAATGCCAATCACATTAAGTCCTTCCTGGGAAAGCAAATGGGCCGTTTTCATCGTTCCGTTTCCCCCGATGCAGACTACGCAGTCGAGCCCCAATTCTTCATAGTTTTTCTTAATCAGACCCGGTTTATTGTTATACGTTAATCCTTTCTCCAATTTGAACGGTTTCTCACGCGAAGTTCCCAGAATAGTCCCTCCCAGGGTAAGGATACCTGAAAGTTTTGTTTCGTCCAGTTCGACATACTCTTTCCGGATTAAACCACTATAACCGGCAGTAAATCCAATTACTTCCATTCCATGATTGACAATTGCGGTTTTTCCGACCCCCCTGATGGCCGCATTTAATCCGGGACAGTCCCCTCCAGCTGTCAGAATTGCAATTTTTTTACCCATAACCAAATACCTTTACTTTAAATTAATAGGTCTTTTTTAAATTATTTAAATATTGCAAATCTAATACATATTTAGGCTACCCCATTTTTACAATGCTCATTTTATTGTAAATTTGAATCAATATTTCGCACTCCCGGGCTTGAACCAAAGAGTCAAACCTCAGGGCTACAGGTTTCCGAATAATTCCGGTATTTTTTATTTGTAAATAGGTAAGTCATGATTAAATCAGAAGCTTGTGTAGTGATTTTAATTATCCTGGTGACCAGTTGTCGAATCGGGAATAAAAAGAACGGTGCAGATTCTCAGACGGTCAGGAAACAAATCGAGAATGTTCAGTGCTGTGTTAAAGGCCCTGTCAATCAACTGACAGATGCTGAAAAGGCACAGGATTGGAAACTTTTATTTGATGGGACTACCTCTACCGGCTGGAGGGGCTATAATAAGAAGAATTTTCCCGCTGCCTGGATCGTTGAGGATGGAACCCTAAGATGTCAAAGCGAAATCAGCAGAGGAGAAGCAGGCAAATCGGATGGCGGAGATATCATTTATTCAGGTCAGCTATTCTCAAATTTTGATCTCCGGTTGGAATGGAAGGTGGCAAGTGGGGGTAATTCGGGGATCTTCTATTTAGGAAAGGAAGTGGCAGACTGGCCACTTTATAAAAGTGCCCTCGAGATGCAGATCCTTGATAATGAAAGAAATCCAGATTCCTTCCGAGGTAATAACGGGAACAGGAAGGCCGGATCGCTCTATGACCTAATCCCGGCAAATCCACAGAATGCAAGACCTGCCGGTGAATGGAACTCCATTGAAATAGTCTGTGACCAGGGTAAAATAGTTCATCGCCAGAACGGCGTTCTTGTTCTGCAGTATGAACTTTGGACACCGGAGTGGAAAACATTGGTGAGTAAATCGAAATTCCCGGAGCTGAATCCCGATTGGGAGAATATTGCCAAAGAGGGTTTGATCGGCTTACAGGATCACGGCAGTGATGTATGGTTCCGGAATATTAAGGTCAGGGCACTGTGATCCTTCCCTTTTCAACGATGCAACCTGGCTTATTATATTGTAAATAAGGATATTCTGAGTTTTGTTGGATTTCATCCCCTTATTTTAGCCAAAATAAGAGTCGAAATCCAAAAGATTTTTGAAAATTTGCAAAGCGGATAATCAGGCAATTATTTATCGTTATGATATCTAATCGATTCAACACGTGTCATATAATTCACAAATTAAACTTTTGATCAATGAAAAATTTACTTTTAATTTTGTTTGTTTTTATTCTTTTCGTAATAACCAGTTGTGCTCCTAAGAATGAGACTACTTTAAACGCCCTTACCCAAAAAGAGAAAGAGACTGGCTGGGTTTTACTGTTTGATGGAAAAACCAGTGATGGATGGCGTGGATACAATAAGACAAATTTTCCCGCTGACTGGAATATTGAGGATGGAACAATACATTTAAAGGGTTCCGGTAATGGTGAAGCAGGCTCTGTAAATGGCGGTGACCTTATTTATGGCAAGAAATTTACAAATTTCCATCTGAAGCTTGAGTGGAAAATCTCAAATGGGGGTAATTCCGGCATTTTCTATCTGGCCCAGGAGATTCCCGGAAAAGAGATCTGGAGAACAGCCCCAGAATTCCAGTTGTTGGATAATGACCGTCATCCGGATGCCTTGTTGGGTAAAGACGGCAATCGTCAGGCAGGTTCACTTTACGACCTGATCCCTGCCAATCCACAGAACACAAAACCTGCCGGTGAATGGAATAGCGCAGAGATCCTTGTCTATCAGGGTACTGTAATCCATTTTCAGAATGGTCAGAAAATTCTTGAATATCATCTCTGGACTCCTGAATGGAATGAGCTGGTGAAGAATTCAAAATTCCCCACATACAATCCCGATTGGGCTAAGGTTGCCAAAGAGGGTTACATAGGTATTCAGGATCATGGAAACGATGTTTGGGTACGAAACATTAAAATTCAGGTGAAATAAATATTCTATTTCTATCTTTAATAGTGAGGGTCCGACTCAAAGTCGGGCTCTCACTTCGGCAGACCCGGGTTATTCTCCTGGAGCATATCCTGAATCATTTAAAATCCGTTGATAGTCGTTATCCGACATAAGTTCAGGAAGTGAGATTCCGGGATGCTTTTTCATGTACATCCTTACAATTTGCCAGCCAAGCCATATGCCTGCCCTTCCCGGAGACTCGGCAGTAAAACTTGAAGTAAACGGAGCCGGATTGATAAACCGGACAATATTCATCCTGTCTGATGTAAAAAGAAGTTTGTGTTCAATGAGATAGGTCCACATTCCCTCTTCATTCTTCTTACACCAATCCAGCTTTTCAGATTGGAATCCAATTTTAAGATTATCAGGATCTTCAGGGAACATGGCATCTAAAAAATAGAGCATCTTTCCCTGATAGATCATCTGGGACAATAGATTGTTATGTGCCTCATCAAACTCAAATTCTGAAATCCCCCAGGCGTACAGTACATCAGTTGGTATCTTGGCACTGTACATATTTTCCCTTTTGTATGCCGGAAGTGCAAGCCTGGTATAAAACGGACAATCGGCTCCAAGGTAATTGTCAAGACTGATCCCGATGGCTTCTGTAGTCATTACCACTGACTGATTAAATCCGGAGATGATGGTGATTAATTGGGGAATTCGTTTGGCAGGAAAATAATACTTAAAGTGCCGGAAGCCATCCTCCAGCCTTTTCTGAAGGCTTGTAATATCATGAAAAACCGAATCGATTTTCAGTTTTGTCGATATCCTAACAGAGTCCCTGAGAAATTCATTCAAATAGGTGGCATATAGTGAATCGGAGGGATCACCCACTGCGATAATATTCTCATTGTAAGCATTAAGGAACGGCCCATAGGTTTGTTTTAACTGAGGAATAATCTGATGCATATTTTCAGGTGTAACCTTGAATATATCCTGATCCAGTCTCTTGAGGTTAAGGGTTAAATCGATGTCTGAAATATCTACTTTCAATGGGTTTCTTTGACAACTGATCAATAAAATTATCAGTGGAAGAATATGGAAAACTTTAAGCATAGATCACCATTTTAAATTTTAACTACATTTGTTCTATTGATTGGCGTAAAAGTATAAAATGAGCGGGACAACCATATTTAAAATTTCTGGCAATATGAAAAAACTCATGCTGGTTCTTGTTTTACTCTCTGCGATAACCAATTCTTATTCCCAGAAGAGGTATGATCTTACTTTTATTGCAAGTCCCCAGGTATCGTGGATGACCTCTGATTCGAAATTGATTGATGAAGGTAAAATTCATCTCGGATATGGATATGGTATTGAAGGGGATATTTTTCTGCACTCAGATACCTACCTGATTGTCACAGGAATGACAGTGAGCACTATGGGCGGTTCACTTAATTATCGGAATGCTGTCCCTTTTGGCGGAACAATGCTTCCGGCTGGTACTACGGTTGATTATTACCTGACGAACCTCGAATTTCCACTGGCACTGAAGATGCGAACCAGGGATTTTAATCATATCCGTTTTTATGCACAATTTGGTTTAACGAACTGGATAAACCTTAAAACAAAAGCGACGATCAATATTCCAGATTTCAATAAACAAGTAGTCAGGAATGAGATACGGTTTTACACTATCGGTCTGAATATTGGAGCAGGTTTAGAGTATGAATTAGGCCACGGAAACGCCATAACCGGAGGATTGGTCTATTCCGACGGGTTCAGCGATACAACAATCAATGCCGGAGTGAAAGATGTCACTACATTAAATGTAATCCGTTTCAGATTAGGTTTCGTTTTTTAAACCCAGCCGAATTAATTGGACAGGCATTATTCCCTGAAAAGACCAGATTATCAATAAATAAAGAAATTTTTCATGAAGATAGCACTTGCCCAGTTGAATTACCACATAGGCAATTTTGAAGCCAACCGGGATCAGATTATTCAAAACATTGAAAAGGCAAAAGACCAGGGTGCTGAACTGATTGTATTTTCAGAGCTTGCAGTGTGTGGCTACTATCCAAACGATCTGCTTGAACGGCGTGAATTCATTGATAAGTGTATTGATTCAATCAATCGAATTGCCCTCTATTGCCACGGAATTGCCGCGTTGGTTGGAGGTCCGAGTATCAACAAATCCCCAAACGGAAAAATGTTGTTTAATTCAGCCTATTTTCTTACGGATGGCAGGATCGAGAGTGTTCATAGTAAAACGCTGCTCCCTACCTATGATGTATTCGATGAATACCGTCATTTTGAACCCAATCGTGAGTTTAACCTGATAGAATTGCACGGAATAAAGCTTGCAGTTACGATTTGTGAAGATCTCTGGTTTAATCAGCCGGTATTCAGTGCTTTCGGCAGGGAAAATCTCTACGCTGTATGCCCGGTTAAAACTTATTGCAAACAAAATCCCGATCTGATCATCAATCTTTCGGCCTCCCCTTTTTCATACAATCAGGCAAAACTCCGAAAAGATATCCTATTGGATAATGCCAGAAAATACAAAGTCCCGGTTATTTATGTCAATCAAATAGGGGCACAGACGGAATTAATTTTTGACGGTGGTTCCCTGTATGTGGATCAAAACGGAGCCATAGTTCATGAAATGGCCTATTTCTCGCCTGATTTCGCGGTTATTGATACGGATAAAAAGAATGCTGAACCAGTAATACAGCCTGAAACTGAAATAATTGCCAAGATTCATGATGCCCTTGTGCTTGGAATTGCCGATTATTTCCGGAAAACGGGTTTTAAAACTGCCACGCTGGGTCTTTCGGGAGGAATCGATTCTGCAGTCACATTAGCCCTCGCTGAAAAAGCACTCGGAGCCGAAAATATTCATGTGTTGTTAATGCCTTCGAAGTTTTCCTCAGATCATTCCATAGATGACGCCGTGAAGCTGGCTGACACACTCGGTGTCAGATATGATATTCTTAAAATTAATCCGGTTGTTGAGGCTTTCGATCAGACACTTGCCACCGTTTTTGGAGGACGGGCTCACGATCTGACCGAAGAAAATATCCAGGCCCGGATCCGCGGAACTCTTTTAATGGGTTTGTCCAACAAATTTGGTCATATTCTGTTGAATACTTCCAATAAAAGCGAAGCTGCAGTCGGGTACGGAACATTATATGGAGATATGAACGGCGGGTTATCTGTTCTGGGTGATGTCTATAAAACTGACGTCTTCGAACTGGCAAGGTACATTAACCGCAATCAGGAGATTATCCCTCTGAACACGATCTTAAAACCCCCCTCTGCAGAGCTGAGGCCCGATCAAAAAGATTCAGATTCATTGCCGGACTACGATGTGCTGGACCGGATCCTTTTTGATTATATTGAACGGGCAAAGAGTCCTGCAGAGATTATTGCCAGTGGTTTTGATCAGGCAACCGTTGAACGTTCAATTTTACTGGTGAACAGAAATGAATACAAGCGTTTCCAGACTCCTCCGATCCTTAGGGTCTCATCAAAAGCGTTCGGATTTGGAAGAAAGATGCCTCTTGTTGCGAAATATGCATTGTAATTCAATAAAATTTTTAATTTTGATGTTTTATAACAGTTAATCGGGCAATCAATGTTGGATTCAGGTCAATACTACGAGAGTCAGTTTGAGGGTGAAAATTGCATCTTTAATCTTTTGAAACCCGAAGAAAAGGCTATCCTTGAAAAAGGCCACGATGTAAAACGGTATAAAAAAAATGAGTTTGTATACCGGGAAGGTGAGATGCCCATTGGTATGCAATATTTAAAAGAAGGAATGGTTAAACTGATCAAGGAGGGAATTGGTGGCCGTGATCAGATTATCAGGATGATTCCCAAAAATGGCCTGATCGGCTACCGTTCACTCATCGCGGGCGAACCTCATAACGGAACCACCATTGCTATCGAAGATTCAGAAATCATAACTGTTCCTCCTGATATTCTTTATAATGTTTTATTGAAAAATTATAATTTTGCACTTGCCCTTTTAAAGGACCTTGCTCTGGAACTGGGTTTTTCACACCACCGAACCGTTAGTCTGACCCAGAAACATATCAGGGGACGATTGGCTGAATCAATCCTACTTCTGATCGAAAAATATGGATTCGAGCATGACAATAAGACCCTTAGAGTTTACCTGCCACGCGAAGACCTTGCTAACCTTTCAAACATGACCTCCTCCAACGCAATCCGCACGCTGTCAATATTTGCCAGTGAAAAGGTGATTGCCATGGATGGTAGAAAAATCAAAGTAATCAATATTGAGAAACTGGAAAAAATCAGTAAACAAGGGTAAACTAAACCGTTAAGTTATCATTATCTTCGTCCGGAGATATTTCTTGTTAAGAATTTTAACCTTTTTAGCGATGATAAAAGGTGAAAACCGAATGTGGGGTTAAAATTAAATGTAAACTGAATAAAATACTTGAAGTTATTCTTAGCCTAATCTTTTTTCTTTGAATCTATTAAGGTTCACGTTTTAATCCAAATTAATAGCTCAATTACAACAACATCAGTCAAGGCTAAACTCTTCTCATTTTTCTTAGAAAAATGCAAGTTGGATCACTACTTAAATTACGCTTCTAAGTTTTAGGAATCAATAGTTTACAGATGAATATACGGTTAAACCAAACAATTAAAATTCTATTCCTGGCAGTTTCCTTTTTCTTCATTGCCGGTTTTTTAACGGCAGGTACTCCGACTGCTTCCAGAGTAGAGGTAATCTCTTCCAACTGGAAGATGCAACCCCTTGATCTTTTAAAGGGGATCGAAGACAAGGATATCTCCCAAAATGGATTTGATACAAAGTCCTGGTTCAAGGCTATTGTACCTGGAACAGTTTTAGGGAGTTGGGCAACTACAGGTGTTATAAAAGATCCCTATTTTGGGATCAACATGAAAGAAGTTGATACGATGCGTTTCAAACAACCCTGGTGGTTCCGGACAAATTTCAAAATTAAACCGGGAGATTTACAGAAAAAGGTATCTCTCCGTTTTAACGGAATCAGCTATCGTGCTGATCTTTGGGTTAATGGAAAAAAAGTGGTAGGAAAAGACCGTTTTGCCGGGACCTACCGCATGTTCACCTTCGATATCAGCAACTATATCGTTGAAGGTCAAAATACCCTGGCCTTAAAAATTTTACAGTATGCCAACGGGGAGTACTCAATCGGTTTTGTCGACTGGAACCCGTGGCCGCGAGACCGAAATCTGGGGATTTTCAGGGAAGTCTTCCTGGAAGTAAATGATGGCGTCAAAATCCGCAGCCCATTTGTATATTCAAAAGTTAACAAGAAAACCTGTAAAGATGCAGATCTTTTTATTCAGACCGAGTTGACTAACAGTCTGGATAAGTCTGTAGAAGGAATTCTTCGGGTAAATTATGAAGTGGGTATAGTAGAGAAAAAGGTGAGCCTGAAAGCGGGTGAAACACTTTCCTGTAATTTCTCACCAACGGAGTTTCCACAGTTATCCGTTAAAAACGTCAAATTGTGGTGGGCCAACGGAATGGGAGCACCTAACCTTTATAAGCTTAAAGCAGATTTTGTAATCAATAATAAAGTATCGGACCACATTGAGAAACGATATGGAATCAGGGAAATCCAAAGCCACCTGGATGAAAACAAGAACCGGGCATTTGAGCTGAACGGCCGGTTTATTCTGATCAAAGGGGGTGGCTGGACCGACGATGTGCTGCTTCAGGATACCCACAAATCGGTTGAAGCCCAATTGAGATATATTCGTCAAATGAACCTGAACAGCCTACGTTGTGAAGGATTCTGGGGAAAAACCGAAAACCTGTATGACCTATGTGATGAATATGGAATTTTAGTGATGGTTGGATACAATTGTCATTGGGAATGGGAAGAATACCTGCTGAAGCCTTGTCACGAAAAGTATGGCGGTGCCGTGACCCCTGAGGATATTAAATTTCTATCCGATTGCTGGAAGGACCAGTTACTTTGGTTAAGAAATCATCCGAGTATTTACGTTTGGATGGTAGGTAGCGATAAAATGCCATGCCCTGAACTGGAACGGAAATATATCACCTTATTTAATCAGTACGATCCATCAAGGTCATATGCTACCTCTGCAGGTGGGGCGGGTACAGAAACCAACAATGTTGTGGCTACTGTTCCTTTGGTAAGCGAAGTAAGTGGCGCAACAGGAATGAAAATGTTGGGTCCATATGCCTGGACACCTCCTCAATACTGGTTTACCGATACTACCCTGGGCGGAGCCTGGGGTTTTAATACCGAAACCTGTCCGGGGGCGGCAATTCCTCCCGTGGCTTCTTTACGGAAAATGCTTCCCGAAGCAAGCTTATGGCCAATCGACAAGAAATACTGGGAATATCATACTGGCCGGAACGAGTTTACATCCCTCGACCGTGACCGTGCAGCCATCGATCAGCGCTATGGAAAATCATCGAATATCGAAGAGTTTTCCTTTAAAGCTCAGGTTAATAACTATGAAATCATGCGGCCCATGTTTGAGGCTTTTGTGGCCAATAAACCCAAAAGTACCGGACTGGTTCAATGGAAGATAAATTCTGCCTGGCCTGAGTTAATCTGGCAACTTTACGATACCTATCTTCAGCCAAATGGCTCCTTTTATGGCACTCGTAAGGCTTGTACACCCCTTCATGCCATTTACCGCTACGGGTTTGATGATATCTATATTGCCAATGAAGACTTAGCTGATGCCAAAGAAATCACCTTGAAAATCAGGGTATTTGACATCAATTCAAAAGAGATCTTTACGGACAGTTGGACCGGAGATGTCAAGACAAATATTTCAAAACTTGCCTATAAACTGCCTGAAATAAAAAACCTTACTCCGGTTTGGTTCTTGGATCTAAGGGTCTATAATAAAGAGCAAAAAGAGGTTGATAACAGTATCTACTGGCTCTCAACAAAGAAGGATATCCTGGACTATGAGGGGGCCAAGAAATTATCATGGGCCTATCAGACTCCGACCAGTCAGTTTGCCGATTATACTGCACTTGATCAGCTGCCCAAGGTCAAGCTGACTTATGATTATAAGTTCACAAAAGTAGACAAGAATGGAGTTATTACGCTAAAAGTCAAAAATCCTTCCAAGGCCATTGCATTCTTCACTTTCTTTGACCCTCAGGTACAGGCTTCCGGAAAACCGATCCTGCCCATCTATTGGAAGGATAACTACGTTACTTTATTGCCCGGTGAGGAACGCACTTATGAGGCTAAATACTTCCTCAGTGATTCTGATGGAAATAAGCCGGTGATAAAGGTGAACGGATGGAATGTCGATATGATTACTTTAAAATAACGAATTTATGACTAAAAAAGTTAGATATGCTGCAGGGATTGACCTGGGCGGCACATTTGTAAAACTTGCGCTGGTATCGGAAGATGGAAAGATATTATTCAGTGATAAACTGGAAATCGGGTCAAAAGCAACCCGTGACGAGATTCTGAAAACGCTCAGTATTGGTATTCAAAAAATCAAAGAAAGCGCTGATATTCATGGATTTGAACTAACAGGCATCGGTATCGGATCTCCCGGAATCATATATGACGGAGTCGTAATCGGAGGGGCTGATAATTTAAACGGTTGGGCGAACATCCCCCTGGGAGAGATTTATTCCGGTGAATTTAATTTACCTGTTTACGTTGATAATGATGCGAACGTTATGGGACTGGGAGAAGTTGTTTTTGGAGCAGCACAGGATTGTACAGATGTGATATTTATTACAGTCGGAACAGGCATTGGTGGAGCTATCGTGATGAACAATCAGCTTTATGGCGGCTATAAAAACAGAGGAGCTGAACTGGGCCATTTCACGGTCGACCATAAAGGCATTGATTGCAACTGCGGCGGAAGAGGCTGCCTTGAGGCTTATGCTTCAACTTCTGCTTTGATTAAACAATATGCCGAACTTTCAGGAATGGATATAGAAAAGGTAGATGGGCACTATATCGTCGATCAGTTTAAGGCAGGGGAACCAAATGCCGTCTATTGTATGGAGGAGCATACCGATTATCTTGGACATGGAATAGCCTCATTTGTAAATACTTTTGCCCCTCAAAAGGTTGTTATTGGGGGTGGAATTTCTGAGGCTGGCCAATTCTATATTGATATGATTAAAAAATACACTTTCAGGTATGCAATGCCTGACTGTGCCGTTCATACAGACGTTATCGGAGCCACATTGGGAAATAATGCGGGTTGTATGGGAGCTGCATCACTGGTTTTTAAAAATGTAAATTAACTGTTTCACAATGAAGAAAAATTATTTTCTGGTTGTTTTGATCATGTTCGTGTTTTTTGTCATTTCATTTCTGACGAACATTCTTGGAGCACTCAATGACAAAGTATCACAAAGCTTTACGTTGACCGAAACCATGGCTGGATTGCTTCCGTTCGCCTTTTTTATCGCTTACGGAATCATGTCCATTCCTTCGGGATTCTGGCTCGAAAAGTACGGGGAAAAGAAAATGATGATGGCTGCCTTCTTGTTTGCATTTACAGGGGCTTTGGTATTTGCCCTTTTCCCAAAGTTTAATGTGTTTGTAATCTCGCTCTTTACCATTGGTGCCGGAATGGCAGCCTTGCAGGTGGTCATTAATCCGCTTTTACGTGTTTCAGGAGGCGAAACGAACTACGCTTTTTTTTCAGTTATGGCTCAACTGATTTTCGGATTGGCTTCGTTTATCAGTCCCCAAATGTATACCTACTTTGTAACCAACATCGACGGTGGAAATGTGAATAAACCATTGATTGGTTTGATGACCACGCTGGTGCCAAAAGCTATGTCGTGGGTATCGGTTTACTGGGTTTTTGCCCTCATTGCGATTTTGATGTGTGTCGTAGTATTCCTGGTGAAATTTCCAAAGGTAGAGTTACAGGAGGATGAAAAAGTAGGTTCAAAGGAGAGCTACTTCGAGCTTTTTAAAAATAAATATGTGATCCTTTATTTCCTCGGCGTATTTGCTTATGTAGGCTCCGAACAGGGAATATCTTACTGGATGTCTAAGTTTCTGAAGATATATCATGATGTCAATCCTGATGTGGCAGGCGCCGATGCCGTTTCCTATTTCTGGGGACTTATGACCATCGGGGGTATTTTGGGACTCGTTCTGATGAAATTGTACGACAGCAAACCAATCCTGAGATGGTTCACCATTTTGGCAATGGTGTGTGTGGCTGTCGGTTTAACTGCCGGGACCCAGGTATCTTTATGGGCTTTCCCGATGTCGGGATTCTTCCTGTCGGTGATGTACCCTGTGGTAGTTTCATTGGGACTAAACTCAGTCGCCAAACATCACGGCTCATTTGCCGGTATTTTGATGACCGGTATTGCCGGTGGTGCAATTGTTCAGCTGTTGATCGGTGCTATCAGCGATATCGCTTCGCTTAAGATCGGAATGTTGTTTATCTTCGTCACATTAGGCTATATTCTGAGTCTCAGTTTCTGGGCCAAACCACTGGTGAACAACAAAACCGTCAGCCTGAAAAGCTTATTTACCAAAAAACTAACTTCATAGTTAATTGTAAAGCAAATTTTATTATCTAAGAATAGATTATTTAATACCTTTTATTATGACAAAATTAGCAATACTTGGAGGTTCTCCAGTTCGTGACACTAAAGTAAATCCATGGCCCAAATGGCCTGTTTGGGATAAAAATGAAGAAAATGCGTTGATTGAGGTGCTAAACAGTGGCGTCTGGTCGTATAACGGTCCTAAAGAGACTGAGTTCAATAAAAACTTTGCCGAATTTTGCGGCGCTAAATATGCCGTTTCGGCAGCTAACGGTACTGTTACCTTACAAATGGCTTTGGAAGCATGCGGCATCGGAGTCGGTGATGAAGTTATCCTTCCGGGTCTGACCTGGCAGGCTACTGCTGCAACCATTATTGATGTGAATGCTACCCCTGTCCTGGTTGACGTTTGTGAAGATACCTGGTGTATTGATCCCAAGGAAATTGAAAAAGCAATAACTCCCCGCACAAAAGCCATTATCCCTGTACATTTATATGGCAATTTTGCAGATATGGATGAGGTTCTCCGGATTGCAAAAAAACATAACTTGTTTGTTATTGAAGATTGCGCCCATAAACATGGAGGTGAATGGAATGGCAAGAAAGCCGGAAGTATCGGTGATATTGGCAGCTTTAGCTACCAGTTATCAAAGATTCTGACTGCCGGAGAAGGTGGATCTGTGACCACAAATAGCTTCGAATTATACGAAAAACTCGATGCACTCCGGAATTGCGGAAGAAGACCGGAACCTGAAACGACCGTTCAGGCTAATAAAGGTGAAGGGGTCTACTTCGATGCCGGAAATTTCTGCCAGTCAGGGAATTTCAGAATTACCGAATTTCAGGCAGCAATCCTGGTTGAAGGTCTGAAAAGATTACCTGAGCAAAACAGGGTAAGGGATGAAAACGGAATCTACCTCAACTCCCTGATTAAATCAATCCCCGGCATTATCCCAATGCGACGCGATGCCCGTGAAACCAAAGAGTCCTATTTCAATTTCTCCTTCAGGTATAACCACGATCAGTTCAAAGGTTTACCGGTTGCAAAATTCAGGGCAGCCCTTACTGCTGAACTTGGCATTGAAGTCGCCGCAAGTTACACCCCGCTGAATGATTGTTCCTTGTATAAGCCGTTGACCAAACCGGCACGACATAAATTGAATGATGAATACTGGGCTGCCATTGATCCATCCCGGTTTGATCTCCCGGTTTGTGATAAGATCCACTTCGAGGGATCTGCCTGTATCCACCACAAAATTCTGATGGGGACCAAAGCAGATATGGAACTGGTTGCAGCCGCTATCCAAAAGGTTTACGACAATGCTGAAAGCCTGTAAAAAGCTGTAAAAATGAATATTGAGCCCAATGCGGGTTTTATGTTCACGCATATAATATAGCCTCCGGATCCACCGGAGGCTATTTATCCACCTCACCAGTTCTTTTGATTTTAGCTTCATGGTGACCCTGAACAGGGTCTAATATGAATAACCGTGGGTGCAACCCACAGTTGAAATACGCGATCTAACCAGAACCCTGAAGGGGTTCAACTTCAAAATCAATATAATACTTACTTATGAAAACAATAAAAATTGCCCTTATTGGCGCAGGCTATATTTCGAACTACCATGCCCGCGGACTTCAGTCTATTCCCGGCGTTGAAATTGCAGTCGTTGTCGGACTACCTATTGAGGCCGCCCGGGCTTTTGCCGATAAATACAACATTAAAGAAGCCACAACTGATGTAACCTCACTTTTCAAAAGGGACGATATTGATGCAGTGATTATTGGAACCCCCAATAAATTCCATGCCCCGTTTGCCATCGAATTTCTGAATAACGGGAAGGATGTCTTCCTCGAAAAACCAATGGCAATGAGTGCTGAAGAGGGACTCACCATTAAAACCGCCGCCGATGCCGGAAATCAGATTGTGATGACAGGTCACATGTGGCGTTTCGATAATGATGTTAACTTCGTAAAAGATACCGTTGATTCCGGACAACTGGGAAATATAGTCAAAACCAAGGGATACGGAATCCACGAAAACTGGGGACCTGCAGGGTGGTTCTCCCAAAAAGCCCTTGCCGGAGGCGGAGCGCTTGCAGATATGGGGGTACACGCAATTGACACCGCCAGGTACATTTTGGGTGATCCGATGCCAACCAAGGTTTACGCAAAGATAGGAACCCATTACGGGAATTATGATGTTGACGACTCCGGGATTATCATGATATCATGGGATAACGGTGCAGAATCGATCATCGAAAGCGGCTGGTGGCAGCCTCACATGGACGGTCCCGAAGCGGCTACAGGTATCTATGGAACCAAGGGCTATGCAAACGTTTTTCCAACCTTCCTCAAATATAAAGTCGGAAACATACCCGGGAAATTTGACGCCAAACTTCCGGCCAAAACTGAACATTGTGATCAGTCGATGTACACCCGTCAGATGGAGCATTATGTCGATTGTATCCGTACCCGCAAAACACCGGTTCCCGGTTTAATTGAAGGACAGATTATTCTCGATATCGTAGATGCCGCCTACAAATCATCCCAAACAGGCGAGGTGGTTAATCTGGGCTAAAGTATTTTATAGAATATTTTGCCGAAAGACAAATCATTCTGTAGCTCTAAATTATTGATATTCTATGATATGCAATGCCGTATTGCTTGTGTTATTTGCAAGTAAGAAATCACTCACAAGAAACTCCGCAAGGAGTTACATATTAATGACCCCCGGTTCCGCTAGCTGCACCGGGGGTTTACGAAGAACATAAGCCAATAGCCCCGAAGTGGGCTGAATATTATTTAAGGTGTTAAAATTGAACCCTGTCAGGGTTCCGGTTTTAGACTAGATTCTTTACCCCCAATTTAGTTTCGCTTCATTTGGGGTTATTCATCCGTCAGCTGACGGAAGATCCTATCAGGATTTTAACTTCTAAGCGCCTTCAAAAT
This sequence comes from uncultured Bacteroidia bacterium, assembly GCA_903923905.1. GTDB lineage: Bacteria > Bacteroidota > Bacteroidia > Bacteroidales > Prolixibacteraceae > JAAFHB01. The sequence goes on along the minus strand of CAIXZH010000021.1, from coordinate 70,847 downwards.
GGAATCCAAGAAGTGTATAATTTATTGGTTTTTAACAGCATTCATCGTATTGTTTGAAAGCTGTATCCGACCTGACCCAGGGGTACTTCAGCTGAAAGACAACTGGCAAATCCAGTCATCTGCTTCTGTTTCCCAGGACGGGAGCAAGATCTCGGCCAATGACTTTCAACCCGACAAGTGGTATTCAACATCTGTGCCCACCACCGTTTTGGCCGCTTTGGTCGAAAATAAAGTATACCCTGACCCGTTTTATGGGGATAACCTCAAAGCCATTCCCGGATATCGTTCCGGCAGCTGGCTCTCGATGCCCAAAGAGAGCCCTTTCCGCCCCTCGTGGTGGTATCGCACCTCTTTTGAGATCCCTTCCCAATGGAAAGGACAATACCTGACCTTACACCTTAACGGGATAAATCTGAAGGCCAATATCTGGCTGAATGGTCATCAGATTGCAGATACTTCCGCCGTGGTGGGGATGTTCAGACGATTTGAATTCGACATTAATGAGTGGGAAAAACCAGGTTCTGAAAATTGCCTTGCGATCCAGATTTTTGGACCAGGCAGGATTCCTGATCTCAAATATTATACCAAACAGGTGGAAGCTACCACCGGATGGGACGACCACAACCCACAACCACCCGATCTGAATATGGGAGTATGGCAGGATGTGTTCATTTCAGCTGACGGTCCGGTTTCGATCCGGAACCCTTATGTCGTTACCAGGCTTGACCTTCCTTCACTTGAAAATGCTCATCTCACCATTTCCGCCAGGGTAACGAATAAAAGTGATAGGCCGGTAAAAGGAAATCTCAAGGGGGTAATTGAAAATATCCTTCTTAACAAAGAGGTGATTTTGGCTCCGGAAGAATCGAAAACAATCGAATTTACACCGGACGAATTTGCACAGCTGAACCTCAAAAATCCCCGGATCTGGTGGCCGATAAATGCAGGAACCCAGGAATTGTATAATCTGAAGCTTTCATTTGTAACCGAAGGAAATCTTTCGGCTGTTGAGAATGTCAGGTTCGGGATCCGTGAGGTTTCGACCTATATCAATAAAGACGGTTGGCGCGGGTATCAGGTAAACGGTAAAAATATCCTGATCCGAGGCGGTGCCTGGATGACCAGCGATATGCTGTTAAGACTTTCACCACATCGTTATGCCGGATTAATCAACTACGCCAAAGAGGCGGGATTGAATGCTCTTCGGTCTGAAGGATTCTCGATTCGTGAAACCGAGGATTTCTACAACCTGTGTGATGAAAACGGAATTTTAGTAATTCAGCAGTTTTTCGGACGCAACCTTCCCGACGAGAAACTGGCCATCAGCATCATCGAGGATATGCTGCTCCGCATCCGAAACCATCCAAGCCTGATTCATTTCCTGGGTCACGACGAGACTTTTCCAACCGAAAATCTTGATAAAAACTACCGTGAACTGGTAGCCAAATACACTCCCCAACGGACCTATCAACCTCATTCCGGAGCGTTTAATATCCAGGATCGCTTTAAAACCGGAGGAACCCGCACCGGAACAATGGAACTTTGGGCCTACGCCAACCCTTCCCATTACTACACCCACCATGATGATGGAGCCTGGGGATTTGCCCAGTCCGGTGGAATCGGTGGAGTATTCGCCCCTTATGAGAGCATACGCAAAATGCTGCCCAAAAAGGCATTGTGGCCAATCAACAATGAAACCTTTTCGTTCCATACCGTCCTCCAGGGAACTGACTATTTCACAGCCGGCCTTGAAGCGCTGGACAAGCGGTACGGAAAAGCAACCGGAATTGTCGATTTCTGCACCAAGGGGATGGCTCTTAATTACGAGAGTGCACGGGGAATGTTTGAGGCCTATGCGCGCAACAAGTATGAAGCGCTCGGAATTACCACCTGGAAATACGATGCTGCATGGCCGGCTGTTTACAGCTGGCAGTATGTCGACTGGTACCTCAACGTTGGCGGGGCCTATTACGGGGCAAAAAAAGCATGCGAACCGCTGCACGTCCAGTATTCGTACGACGACTATTCGATTTATGTGGTCAACAGCAAGTATCAGGACTTCAAGAATCTGAAAGTTACCGCAAAGATTTTCAACTTTGACCTGAGCGAGAAACTTTCCAAAACTGCAGTCGTCAGCGTTGGTCCTGATGGAAAGACCGAGGCGTTTAAGATTGCCTTACCATCGGGTCTGAGCAGAACCTATTTTCTGAAACTGAAACTTGAAGATGGTTCCGGACGACAGATTACCGATAATTTCTACTGGCTATCCACCACCAAAGATATAGAGGGTGCCAAAATTGAGACAAAGAGCCCGCTTGGATTTGACTGGGATCTGTTTGTCGCCAAACCAAAATCGGTAGCCGATTTTACTGATCTGGAGAAACTTCCTGAAGTCGAGCTCCAAAAATCATTTGAAATTCAGCAGGACAGTACTGAAATAAAGGGTTTGGTAAAGGTTAAAAACCCGGGAAAGAGTATGGCATTTATGGTTCATCTCGCGCTGATCAAAGGGGCAGGAGGGGATGAAATCAATCCGGTATTCTGGGATGACAACTATTTTTCGCTGTTCCCGGGAGAAGAAAAAATGATTAAAGTACGATATAATAAAGTGGATCAGGAATCAGGTCCGGCCGTATTAAAAGTGGAGGGCTGGAACGTAATAAAAGGGGATCATAATTAATTTTAGATAAAATAATAGATTTTTTGGAATTGGATTTAATCTCTCTTTAGGGATCCTCCTGGCGGATGGATAGAAAATAGGTTATTAGGTTTGGTCTAGTCCGGGACGAGATAGCAAACCTAAATATTTGATATCTACCCCTATTTTGTTCCTAAAGTAACTTAAACCCATAAATTTAAATAGTTCCTGAAACTTTGGTTACTCAGCCCCGAAAGGGCGATATATGAATAACCCGGGGTAAACGATCCGGACACAAGCTTCCAGATAGAGATAAACCTTTCCCGGATCGTAATACCCCGGGAATAAAGTGGAGGTTGGAACCGTCAGCGCATTGACCTTGATCAATGCGATTTATTTTCCCTCTGACGGAATAAAAAGAAACTTTTTAAATGAGATTGCAAAAAATATAACAAGCTATATATGAACAAAATGAAAATAAAAAGTCTTTTTATCGGGGTGTTGTCCCTAATGGCAGCGCAAGTATTCATTCAGTCCAAAGCAGGGGATCAACTGCCTCAGTTAGGAAAAGACAAAATTGAAAAGGTGATTGCGGCAATGACACCTGATGAGAAAATCGGGATGTCGGTAGGTGACGGGAAGTTCCTTCCTTCCGCGATTTCAAAGACGACAGAACAGGGAACTGGGATTATCATCGCAAATCAGAACTCAAAAATGGTTATCCCGCGACTCTCCGTGATGTCATCCGCCCTGACCGACGGCCCGTCAGGGGTCAACAGGGATCCCCATCCTGAGGGAGCAACCGAATATTCTTATACAACCGCATTTCCAACTTCCACCTGTCTCGCCTCAACATGGAACACCGAGTTGGTGGAGAATGTTGGAAAAGCCTATGGAAATGAGGCGCTTGAATATGACTACGACGTAGTCCTGATGCCTGCCCTGAACCTTCACCGCAATCCCAAATGCGGACGTAACTTTGAGTATTATTCCGAAGATCCGATGCTTTCCGGGAAATTGGCCGGAGCCATGGTGAGAGGGGTGCAATCCACTGGTGTGGGAGCCACGTTGAAACATTTCCTGGCCAACAACCAGGAGACCAACAGGAGGTCTTATAACGCAGTGGTCAGTCAGCGGGCGTTGCGCGAAATCTACCTCCGGGGATTTGAAATTGCGGTTAGGGAGGGCCACCCGAAAGCAATAATGACCTCCTACAATAAGGTGAACGGTTATTATACCGCTGAAACCCCTGAATTACTGAATGATATCGTGCGCAAAGAGTGGGGATTCAACGGTGTTTTCATGACCGATTTTGACGGTTACGGAAGTGCCGTTGCAAAAGTGCGTGCCGGGAACAATATGCTGATGGGCGGTAGTCAGGATGAGGTAAAAGAACTTACCGCGGCGCTCAGGGATAAGACTCTGGACGAAAGCACCCTCGATAAAAACCTGGTTTACAACATGGAACTTAAACTTAACTCCCCGCGCGCAAAAGGACATATACCCACACAAAACCCTGACTTGGAAGCTCATGCCAGGATTGCCCGTGAAGCGGCGTCCGAAGGAATGGTGCTGCTTAAAAACAATAACAAGACGCTTCCGCTTAAGGGGGTGAAGAAAGTAGCCGTTTTTGGCAAGATTTCCTACTACCTGATCGAAGCCGGAACCGGAAGCGGCGGTATCAGAAGCAATAAATATGCGATATCTGTAAATGAAGGGCTTAAAGCAGCCGGATTCAAGGTTTTAAAGGAGCTGGAAGATTCATATACCGCTTTTAATGCCAATATTATGGAACAGAACCTGGTACCTGATTACTTCAATAATCCGGTGATGCTGGCTAATAATGGGATAAAGGATGGTAAGGCTCCCGGTCATTTTAAAAAAAGGCTGATCCCTTTTCATGACGAAATGGCTATGACCCAGGAGCAGATTAAAAAGCAGGTTTCCAACTCCGATATCGCTATCATAACCCTCGGCAGAAGTGGTGGCGAGGGTTATGATAATGGCTATTTACCAACTTCAGACGCAGAATTGAACCTTGTACACAACGTATGCGAAACCTATCATGCTGCCGGTAAAAAGGTGGTTGTGATACTCAATATCGGCGGGGTGTGCGAAACCGCCAGCTGGAAAAATTATCCTGACGCCATCCTGGTAGCGTGGCAGCCCGGACAAGAGGGAGGTTATGCCATTGCCGACATTTTGAAGGGTGCAGTCAATCCGTCAGGAAAACTTCCTGACTCCTTCTTCATGAAATTTGAGGATGTCCCTTCCGCTAAAACATTCCCCGGTGAACCGGCTGAAAACCCGGTAAATTCATTCTACAAAGAGGGGATTTATGTCGGGTACCGCTATTATGAAACATTCAATGTGCCCGTGTCCTTCGAGTTTGGATTTGGGTTATCGTATACCACCTTCGGGTATTCTAACCTGAAACTGAGTTCAGATACCTTCTCCGACAAAATCAATGTCACCGTTCAGGTAAAAAACACAGGATCTTTTGCCGGCAAAGAGGTAGCCGAATTATACCTGTCGGCCCCAAATATGGTAATGGAGAAACCGGCTCAGGAGCTTAAGGGTTTTGCCAAAACGCAATTGCTCAAACCGGGTGAAAGCCAGACCCTCTCCTTTGAACTCGACAAACGCTCTCTCGCCTCTTTCCGCAGCGGAATCAGCGCATGGGTAGCCGATAAAGGCGATTATCAGGTACGTATTGGTGCATCATCAAAAGATATCCGGCTTAATGACTCATTCAATCTACCTGAAAACCAAGTTGTTGAAGTTGTGTATGATGTTATGTACCCAAATTTTGCGATCAAGGAGCTAAGCCAGCATAAAAAATAACCCTATGGCCAAATTGAATGTCCGGTTAAGAGTTCTGTTGCTTTTGGTAGTGCTGCAGGTATTGTCGGGCAGTTGTGTCCGGCACACGCATTTAGAACACTCCGCAGATAAAGTTCATGATCTGATCGCAGCATTGACAATTGATGAAAAAATTGCCCTCACCGTGGGAGTCGGGGATGGAAAAACTCCCCCTCCCGGTGTACCGGTCTATGATCCCAAATCGGGTATTAGCATTGAGGACAACACTTCCGCCATTAAATCACCCCTGTTCGTGCCGGCAGTGGATGGGCAGGTTTGGGGCATCCCGCGATTGGGTATTAAATCAACGGTAATGGGGGGAATCACTATTGCGTCCACCAATCTGAAAGATTCAACCCAGGAGGTTCGATATACTGCCTTCCCGAGCGAAACGGCAATGGCTGCAACCTGGAATACCCCTTTAATCGAAAAGGTGGGGAAGGCTATCGGGAAGGAAGTTCTGGAATCCAATGTCGATATTATGCTCGAGCCTGGTCTGAATATTCAGCGTAATCCGATGTGCGGACGTAATTTCGAATATTTCTCGGAGGCCCCCCTGCTGTCGGGAAAAATGGCTGCAGCCTATGTGCGCGGAGTTCAGTCACAGGGTGTGGGTGCTGCCATAAAACATTTTGCGGCAAATAACCAGGAAACCGACCGGAGAAGTTACGATGCGATCATCAGTCAGAGAGCTTTGCGGGAGATCTACCTGCGCGCATTTGAAATCGCGGTTAGGGAGAGCCACCCCTGGTCAATCATGACATCCTACAATAAATTCAACGGATACTATACCTCTGAAAATCCCGAATTGCTCAAAACCGTCGTTCGGGATGAGTGGGGCTTCGACGGAGCATTCATGACCGATTGGGACGGACTGGGAAATGCAGTCGCCAAACTCAGGGCCGGAAGTAACCTGATGATGAGCGGAAGTGACACCGAAAGAGCCGAACTCAGGGCCGCGTTAAAAAACAAAACCATCGATGAAAGCGACCTCGACAGGAGTCTCGGGTATGTCCTGAAATTTAAAATGAAAACTCCCCGTGGCAGAGGTTACAAACCTTCACTTAAATTTGACAGGAATGCCCATGACTCGCTCTCAAGAACCTTAGCAGCAGAGGCAATTGTCTTGCTAAAGAATAACGGAGGGACACTTCCATTCAATCCGGGTATCAAAACGGTGGCACTCTTCAGCAAAGGCTCCTACTTCTTCGTGGCAAGCGGATCGGGAAGCGGCGAATCAAAGCCAATACATTCGGTCACGGTCAATGAAGGGATAAAAAACGCAGGTTACCAGGTGGTTAAGTTTCTCGATGAAACCTATTCCCGGTTTGTGGATAACATCCTGGTCAATAACCGCAAAGTGACCGACTATTTCTATCGGCGAATTATTCCCTTTCATTCAGAATTGAACCTGTCAAAAGCCACCATTTCAAGGCAGGTGGGCGAATCCGATATCGCGGTGATTACCATTGGACGGTCTGGAGGAGAAGGTCATGACAACGGTTTTATTCCCCTCGATCAAACAGAACTGAGTTTAATCCGGGATGTTTGTGAGAGTTACCATGCTGCCGGAAAGCGGGTTGTTGTAATCCTGAATGTCGGGGGATTCTTTGAAACAAGCGGATGGAGCGACCTGCCTGATGCTATACTTCATGTCTGGCAAACCGGACAACAAGGGGGCAATGCCGTTGCTGATGTGCTCAAAGGGGTAGTAAATCCTTCGGGTAAATTACCTGTTTCATTTCCTGTGAAGTATTCGGACATTCCTTCATCCGGTGAATATAAAGGGGAAGAGGGACTAAAAACAGCTGAAGTACTCCCGGTACAATATAATGAAGGAATTTATGTGGGTTACCGTTACTTTGACTCCTTCAAAATACCCACGGCTTACGAGTTTGGTTACGGCCTCTCCTACACTTCGTTTGAGTTTAAGAATCTGAACTTAAGCAGAACGGTTTTCAATAATCAGATCCTGGTAACCGTAACCGTGAAAAACAGCGGTACAGTACCGGGTAAAGAGGTCGCTCAGCTCTATTTGTCCGCTCCGGTCTCGGGTATGGAGAAACCATTTCAGGAGCTTAGGGGATTTGCCAAAACGAAACTGCTTAAACCGGGAGAAACCCAGCAACTCTCTTTTGTGCTCGATGCCCGCTCCATCGCCTCCTTCTGGACCGGCAAATCGGCGTGGGTGGCAGATCCGGGGGTTTATGAGGTGAGGATCGGTGCCTCGTCCAAAGATATCCGGCTCAAATCGACATTTAGGTTGCCAAACGAACTTGTGGTTGAGAAGGTTCACAATGTGCTCTACCCATTTTCTTTGTTAAATTCACGGTTAGATGAAATAAGCGTTAACCGGAAAAAATAAATATCATGAAAATATTCACCGGCTTCCTACTGATACTTTTATTCGGGCTTTTCACTCCCGGGAAAACCGTTGCCCAGAGTATGCAAAAGCACAAAGAGGGCGGGCTTCCTGATCCTCAGCTGAGTCAGAAAGATAATGATTACCTGGATCGCCAGGCAAGCGTGTTTCTCGATTCCGTGAAGACTATTCTGGCTGTTTATCCCCCGGTAATCCATGAAGGGCGCGAACGGGGATTCGCCAAACTCTTGATGGATGCCGTCTTTCATGAAAAATTTGCCGCCTTCCGGAAACCTGGCATAGATTTCTTTCACACACAGGCAGACCACCTGATTAAGGAACTGGTGAAAACCAACGCAGATCAGGATGCCATCATCTGGAAGCTGTACAATATGGGTTTTATCGTTCGCACCAAATCGGTCACTCTTGCCTTCGACCTTGTTGGCGGCGCTTCATCCGATTCACCGGATTTTGCCTTGCCGGCCGAAGCGATGGAACAGATTGTTAAACAATGTGATGTCTTGTTTATCAGTCATAAACATCATGATCACGCAGATAAAGCGATGGCGGAAAAATTTCTGGAACAGGGAAAACCGGTAATCGCACCAGAAGAGGTATGGAAAGATGACCCGATTTTCTCGAAAATCACTCACCTTGAGCGAAGAGCAGAAAAAACCCAGAAACTAAAACTTGCCAATAACCGTACGCTGGATCTCATCATTTATCCCGGACACCAGCTCACCTCTGCTATTAATAATGTGTCGATGGTTACGACCCCCGAGGGGATAACCGTTGCCCATACCGGTGATCAGATCAATGAGGGAGATATGATGGGCGATTTTGACTGGATTGATCGGGTTGCCAAAAATCATAAAGTGGATATCCTGATGCCAAACGCCTGGACTACAGATATTTTCCGGATTGTAAGAGGATTTAATCCGGCATTGGTGGTACCGGGTCATGAACTTGAACTGGGACATACTGTCTGGGACAGGCTTCCATACTGGGGCGATGACAAATACCTTGAGCTAAATTATGCCTGTTTAAAAAAATCAAAATACCCGGTGGTTGTTATGGTTTGGGGAGAGTGTTACCACTATAATCCGTGAAAGGAGAACATAAACTTCATAATTCAATTCCGAAATTTCTAAAGGTCTAAATAATTAATATGAAATTTTTGCAAAAAGAGCTAAAAGTCCCGGCCATAATCATTGCTTTAGTTGTTGTGGTGTCCATTCTTTTTCATTACCCCATCCATATTGAAAATGCACTGACCTTGCAACCGGTATCCGAATTTGGGATTAGGATCTCATTCTGCAGGATATTGTTTGAGCCGGTTCTGGGTCTATTGTTGTTTTTTAACCGGTCGTTTTATGCTTTAACCGAATTGAGGTTCCTCCTGTTTTGGGTTTTGGTGGTTTATGCCGTGTACAGCCTCACTAAATCATTTTTAGTTAAAGAGAGGAAATTAAGAAGGAAATACATTGTTGATCAAATAGTTAATATTCCAATTATTATTGGTTTGTGGTTTGCCGTTTTTGTAGTGATCATCTTCATCCCTTTGCCAAATAATACCATTGCAAATCATTCTTCCGATAAAATCCTGGTGACCACCCATTCTCATACCGATTTTAGTCATGACGGTCTGATCTCTGAGGAGAATTTGTGGAAATGGCACCAGCGCAACGGATATGACGCCTTTTTTATCACGGATCATAATAATCACAGTCGTACCCTCGATTTTGTTCAGGCTCAGCGGGATCACAAATTTGCGGGCGAACCCCTAGTGATGTGTGGCGAGGAGTTTTCGGGAAGCAACCATTTGAGTCTGCTGGGACTCAGGGAAAGGTTCAGCACAAAAGGATGCTCCGATTCAACCATCATCCAGCTGGCGCATGCCAGCAACGGGGCAGTAATCGTAAATCACTGGTTCGACGGAGAGCATAAATCCCTGGAATACTACAAGAATCTGGGAGTTGATGGGTACGAAATTGAGAACAGCGCAACAGATCTCTCATATGACCGGAAAGTATACCACCGGATTAGGGATTTTTGTGAACACAACAACCTGGTAATGAATGGCGGACTTGACTTTCACGGATACGGTAATGCCTGTTCGTTATGGAATGCCTTTGAATTACCGGGATGGCGTAATTTAGACCCGGCTTCAAAAGAGGAGGCTATTTTAAAGATTATCAAAACCCGCGATCAAAGCAAACTACAGGTTTTACTCTATAAAGACCGCCCATATTATACAAGGAAATACCTTTATTTGAGTCCGCTTTTCACCTTTTTCAATTATTTCAGGACACTGAATTTTTACCAGGTATTTTCATGGATTTTCTGGATACTGGTAGTTGCCGGGATTAGAATCCGATTCTCAGAATCAAATAAAACAGCTAAACACATCCCGGAAAACCGGTTGGTCCCTTTTTTAGGTGTTTTAGGTGCGCTGTTTATGCTTTGCCTTGGGCTGTTTTATTTCACCAGGATAAAAGATCTTACCGATTATACCAAAATGTACCATGAATACAGCAATCTGCTGTTTACTGCAGGGGCTGTTTTTTTAGTGTATTCAGGTCTGGTCACTTTTTTCAGGAATCGTTCTGCATCAAAAAGATAATATCAATTTTAAACCAAATTATGGAAACAACAATGAAATTAACTGTAAAAGAGCGGCTTAGCTCACTCGATACACTGCGTGGATTTGACATGCTCTGGATTATCGGCGGAGGGGAATTGCTCAGGGCTCTTTCTAAATCAACGGGCTGGGATTGGGTTACTGCGCTTGCAAATCAAACGCATCATGTACAATGGGAGGGATTTCATTTTGAAGATCTGATATTCCCGTTATTTATGTTCATCTCCGGAGCAGCAATCCCGTTTGCGCTAACGAGCAAACTGGAAAAAGGAACTCCAAAAAAAGAGCTCTATAAAAAGGTGTTTCAACGGATGATTTTGCTCGTGATTTTCGGGATGGTCTATAACGGTGCCCTGGAGAAAGGTTTCTCGAACATGCGGTATCTGAGCGTTCTGTCCCAGATAGGAATCGGGTACTTTTTTGCCTCCCTGATTGTCATTAATACCAACACATTAAGAGCAAGAATCTTTTGGTTAACCGGAATACTGGCCGGAATTGCAATCCTCCAGAACCTGGTACCGGTTCCCGGTTTTGGAGCCGGAGTATTTACGCCCGAAGGGAGCATAAATGCCTGGCTGGATCAGCACCTGCTTCCGGGAAGATTAATCGACAAATTTTTTGATCCTGAGGGTGTTCTGTGCATCGTATCAGCCATTTCAGTCACCTTGACTGGAGCAATTGCCGGATCTCTCCTCCGCAACGGAAGCCTTACCTCTTTAAGAAAAACAGCTATCTTATTGATCTCCGGAGTCTCCCTTGTTGTGATTGCCCTTTTGCTCTCCCCATTTTACCCCATCATAAAGAGATTGTGGACAGTTCCTTTTGACCTGCTGACCGCCGGAGTAAGCTTTCTTCTGCTCGCAATATTCTATTTTATCATTGATGTGAAATTGTGGAATAAGTGGATCTTCTTTTTCAGGGTCATCGGGCTGAATTCAATAACAATCTACCTTGGTGGCCACCTTATTGATTTTGAACTCCCTTCCAAATTTCTATTAGGATGGATAGCGATCCCCAGTGGCAATTTTGGAGAGGTAATCATTGTGACTGGAATGATTGCCGCTGAGTGGCTATTCCTGTACTATTTGTACAAAAACAAAATATTTCTGAGGGTGTAAGTTGATGAACCATAATTGAAAATAAATAGTTGCAGAAACTGATTCAAAATCTAACCGCAGAGAACCGCAAAGTGTTAAATTATAAAATAAAAACTCTGCGTGCCTCTGCGCCTACTCTGCGAAACTCTGCGTTAAAAAGGTTTGCGACAGCTATTAAAGCTTTAACCTTTTCAACATATATAATCGGTAAAATTCTTAAACATGAAAAATATGAGATTTTTAAAAAAAGCAATATCAGGAGCTAAAGCTTTCCTCATCTTATTCCTTGTTTTAATTCAATCCATCACACTTTCTGCTCAACAGTCTCAGGAGAAGCCAGATTACCTCGATTACACCAAACCGTATAAATTACGGGTAACTGATTTACTGTCACGAATGACCCTGGATGAGAAATTATCACAGATGAGCTCGCGCATCTCCTCTCCGGTTAAACGTCTGGGAATTCAGGGTTTTCTCTGGAGCAGTGCAGGCGACGGACATTGTGTAGGGGTTCCTGCAGGTGAAGCAGCTACCGTATTTCCCGTACCGATTGCCCAGGCTGCCTCCTTTGACAGGGATATGGTGCATAAAATGGCTGATGTAATGTCTGACGAGGTAAGGGGCAGGGTGAATGGCAACGTACCCAAAGCAACCCTGACATTTTGGGCGCCGGTTGTCGAAATGGCACGCGACCCGCGTTGGGGAAGGACGGAAGAGTGCTACGGAGAGGACCCGTTCCTCACCACCCAATTGAGTCTCGCCTTTGTAAAGGGACTCCACGGGGATAATCCAAGATATCTGAAATCAACGGCTAGTCCCAAACATTTTGCACTCAATAACGAGGAGTGGTGCCGTCACAACGGATCCTCCGATGTCGATGAAGAACTGCTGCATGAATATTACCTGCGTCCATATCAATCCCTGGTTCAGCAGGGGAAAGTTCTGCAGATTATGGCCGCCTATAACAGACTGAACGGTGTTCCCTGCATTGGAAATAAAAAATTGCTGACCGATATTCTTCGAGGGGAATGGGGTTATGAAGGGAATGTGGTATCAGACTGCAATGGGATCAGGGATTTATATGAAGGACATAAATATGTGGCCAATGTGCAGGAAGCCATTGCCCTGGCCATAAATTCCGGACTGGACATCGAATGCGGCGATTGCTTCCGGGATCACCTGGCGGAAGTGGTCAAAATGGGACTGGTCTCTGCAGCAACCATTGACACCGCTGTTTATAGGATCCTCCTCCCCCGTTTTAAACTGGGATTGTATGATCCTCCTGAGATGGTGCCCTATACGAAGATACCCCATTCGGTAGTGGACAGCCCGGGGAACAGGGCTGTAGCCAGAGAGGCTGCACAGAAAACCATCGTGTTGCTTAAAAATGAAGGCCATATGCTGCCATTGAATAAAAATAAGATCCGGTCCGTTGCAGTGATCGGTCCAGTTGCTGCAATCGCCGAATTGGGAGGTTACACGGGTGGATATTCCAAAGCAATCTCTCCCCTGCAGGGAATAATCAATAAACTGGACAGTTCCAAAGTCAATTATGTGAAGGGAACTGAAGTGAAAATTAAATTGCCGGTTATCCCCACCGAATATTTGATTCCGGCTGGTGGAGAGCCTGGTGAACACGGTTTAAAGGGAGAATACTTCAACAATACAGACTGCTCGGGTGAACCTGTCCTGACCCGCATTGACCCGGTAATCGATTTTAACTTTGGCAAAGATGCTCCTGCTCCCGGCATCCCGGCTACCTACTTCTCGGTAAGGTGGACCGGTCGTTTTATTGCCCCATGCTCGGGTCCCTATTATATTGGCAGCGAATTCGATGACGCTATCAGGCTGTATATCAATAACAAATTACTAATTGACCGGACGTTAAACCGGAATAAGTCGTCGGAGGTGGCAAAAATTGAGATTGAGGCGGGAAAAAAGTATGATCTCCGCCTCGAATACATCCAACAGTGGTACCATGCAGAAGTTAAACTTTGGGGAGCTCCCCCGAATCCGGAGAAATTCCGGGAGGCAACCGATGCTGCCCGAAAGGCCGATGTAGCAATTGTCGTTTTGGGAACCGATGAGAGCGTTGAAAAAGAGGGGGTCGATCGCGCAGACCTTAATCTCCCCGGCGACCAGGAGGACCTTGTTAAGGCTGTATTCAATTCAAATCCTAAAACCATCGTGATCCTTCAAAATGGCAGTGCCATGGCTGTGAACTGGTTAAATGCACAAGTGCCGGCAATTTTCGAAACCTGGTACAATGGCGAAGAGGGAGGGAATGCCATTGCGGATGTAATTTTTGGCGACTGCAATCCGGCCGGAAGGTTGCCTCTCACCTTTTACAAATCGGCTGTTAATTTGCCTTCAATCAGCGACTATGATATCCGGAAAAGGAGAACATATATGTATGGGAACAATGTCAAAGATAACTCCGGGATCAGTGAGGTGCTCTATCCGTTTGGCTATGGCCTGAGTTATACCAGGTTCAGTTATGGGAAACTGGAGGTGATCTCCAAAAATGTGGATTCTTCAGGGAACATAACGGCAAAAATCACGATAAAAAACAATGGAAAGCTTACCGGTGATGAGGTGGTTCAGTTATATGCCCGCCAGGAAAAATCGGGTGTTCTGCGCCCTGAAAAACAACTTGTTAGTTTTGAGCGGATCACCCTGAAACCAAAAGAACAAAAAACGGTGGAACTGGTATTTCCTGCCAAAGATCTGGCATTCTATGATGTAAACAAAAAGAGATTCGTCGTTGAACCCGGAATATTTAAGTTGATGGTTGGAAGTTCTTCTGTAGATATAAAGTCAACCGGGCAAGTTGAAATTAAATAATGACAAGTCCATGATTAAATGAATTTTGGATATAAGGTATTTACAGAGGCGTAGCCTCTGTAAGTCTTGCAATAACGGATTTTAATCCGTTGTTACAGGATGAAATGATCATGAGAAACTTAGGTTCGACCCATTTTTGACTTGATGACCCGTACCTAGAGCACTCTCGCTTAGTTTCTGATCACTAGTATAACGGATTAAAATCCGTTCTTAGATGATGAACCGAGCTGATAGCTCTCATACTGAAATTAGATATATTACTCATTAATAAGATTTTATGAATACTTTGTTTCAAAATAGTTACTAACAACTCTCAACTATGAAAAAGCAATTAATCAGCATTTTAATCGTGGCGATGGCCTGCGGAACGGCGTGGGCAATAAGGGGGCAGTTTGGACACGAACAGGGAGCTTCCTGGGCAGGCGGAATATTTGCCCTCGCTCTGATCCTGGTTTCCAAACGAAAAGACTGGTATTCAAAGGTCTTCTCTATTGCCTTGGCCTCTGCTGTGGGCTGGGGAGCCGGAGGAATGATGAGCTATGGACAGGTTGTCGGATATGGCCGGAGCACCAGTTTCCCCAATGCATTTTATGGTTTGGTAATGCTTATGGTCATTGGCGGTTTATACGGAATCCTCGGTGGCGGTTTTGTAGGTTTAACACTTGAAGGTTCGAAGCAGAAAAAGGTCAACTGGGGCGCCCTTCTTGCAGAGATGATTGCCGGCGGGGTTCTGGGCTATTACTTGTTTGTCGTTCAGCTTGAATGGCTGATGACCCCTCCAAGGGAAGAAACCTGGTCGGTCTGTTTGGGGGCAGGACTGGCATTGGTGTGGCATATGGCCAGGAATAACTACACTTCATCGATTCGGGTTTCTCTCTTTTCAGCACTGGGAGCAGGTTTTGGATTTGCATTCGGAAATTTCCTCCAAACCCTTGGAGATATTCTGCAGATTCAGTTTAACATGTGGAATGTCATGGAGTATAGCATCGGATTCTTTGGCGGTCTTGGGATGGCGTATGGAGTATTCAGTTCCGAATGGCCCGAAGAGACTGCCGCTTCGGAGGGTTGGGAATCAAAAATCGCCATGCTGCTTGTGTTTATGGGAATCCCCTTTATAAATTTGATTGATTCAATGGGTTATCACACCTTACTGGAACGGATTAAAGATCCGGTCAATCCGGAGACCACGGCGATGCTGAGCACCATTCTGGGTACATTGATTCTGACTGCCGTAGCAGTAATCGGTTACTTTAAATATTCAAAAGGGACCGGTGGTTTTGGACGAAACGATGTGTTGATGCTGTTTGCAGTGTACCTGGCGGCTTACATCCTGGTCAGCTATATTGTTGTCGGAGTCTTTGCGGGCCGATTTCCTTCGAATCATCAGCTTTACTGGGTAAATTTCATTGTGATTCTGTTGCTTGCCCGGAAGCAGTTCTCACCTTTTTTCGCTGATCTGCTGAAGGATTTAAATTTAAACCGGTGGCTTTTCTTACTCGTTGGAGCGATCGTTGTCATCATGCTGCTCGCATTTATATTAGTTAATTCTCATGGGATTATGGGCGGAGCACATGACCGTTTCCCCAATTAATAATACAAGAATGAAAAAAAGCATTAATCCATTCTCAATGTTGAAGAGCTTACTTCTGATACTGATTCTTTGTATTCCCATTTTTCAGGTTGGTGCCCAGGGTCGCTTCGTCAGGGGTGTGGAGAAAGCAGAGTTTTCACTCATCGGTACTGCCGCCGATTTCTATGTCTCTCCCCTGGGAAATGATAACTGGTCAGGAAAACTTGCAGAACCTAACCTCAACAAAACCGATGGTCCTTTTGCAACTATTGAAAGGGCGAAAAGTGCAGTCAGCAAATTGAAACAGGAGGTTTATAAGCTTAAGAAGAAAGCTGTTGACAAGCGGTTTATGGGGACTCCGCACCAGTATGGCACGGGTCGCGATATCCTGGTCTTAATCCGACAGGGGATCTATTCACTCAATAATCCGCTTGGATTCTCCTCTGAAAATGGTGGCGAACGGGTGGAAACAGATCTTCCGACCGGCGCCTTTGAATACCATGAGCTCAAAGATTGCTTTGTCACCTATGCTGCCTATCCCAGGGAATCTCCTGTCATTTCCGGTGGGGAAAAAATAACCGGCTGGAAAAAGACGAAAAACGGGATCTGGAGTGCCCCCTTTTCCGGTTCTGAAATTAATGATCTCTATGCAAATGGCAAACGGCTCACACTAGCCCGGACTCCAAACACCGGCTATTTCTTCACCGATGGCCAACCTTCGGATTCAATATCTTTTAAATTTAAGAAGGGTGATCTGAAGCCCTGGAAGGATATGGAATCAAACCGGATAAATATGACTGTCCGATGGGGTGCAATACACTCAACCATTGCCAGGGTTGATGAAAAAAGCCGAACAGCCTGGCTAAAAACTCCATCCCCCGAAATGATGATTGTACCTCCCAAATATTTTGTGGAAAATGTCGAAGCACTCCTGGATACTACCAATGAATGGTATTTCAATGCAAAGACACACTCAATAAGTTTTATTCCCGATGCTGAGATTGGTGATCCCAATAAGGCATCCATTGTATTTCCAATGCTTGATAACCTGATTTCAGTCTCTGGCACACGCGAAAATCCGGTCAGAAATCTAAGATTCTACAATCTGAAATTTGAAAACACCCGATCAGGTGGCAGCGGTACGGTTTCTTTTCAGTATACCAAAAATTGTGAATTCTTACAAAACAGGATTGAAAATGTGAGCCAGGCCGCCATCCATCTGGGAAAAGGATGCTACCATAATCTGGTCGCCAAAAATGTGATCAACGATGTGAAAGGGTCAGGAATTATCGTGGCCGGAATTCCAAAACCGGAAAACTGGAACGATGTTGTGAGTGACAATGTGATCTCATTTAACAAGATAACAAACATAAATATTTCTGCCACAGGCATTTCAACTTACAATGCACTAAGGACAACGGTTTCGCACAATTACATCTCCAATGTGGGAAGCTACGGGATTACTCTCGGATCGTGGCCCAATATCGAAGAGACCAGCGACGGAAACCACCTGGCAGAATTCAATCACGTCTCATTTACAAATATGAAACGCGACGACGAAGGGGGAATTGCCGTATACGGATTAAGCCCTGGTTCAGTCGTCCGAAGTAACGTGATCCATGACGTGCACCCTGCCGCTACCAATGAAAATGTCGCCCTGTTCTTTCAGAATATGTCTTCCGGATGGA
Source organism: uncultured Bacteroidia bacterium (assembly GCA_903923905.1). Lineage (GTDB taxonomy): Bacteria > Bacteroidota > Bacteroidia > Bacteroidales > Prolixibacteraceae > JAAFHB01. The sequence goes on along the minus strand of CAIXZH010000021.1, from coordinate 53,145 downwards.
CCGTGACCGACAACACCTATTACAACCTCAAACAGGGGCAGATGAAGTTATGTGCCTGCTACCTCGTGGATAACGTGTATGAAAACAACCAGCTGATCGAATCCCCGGTAACTCCTGCCGAAGAGATTATTGATGGCCGGGTGGATCTCTCCTACCGTGATCTGGTTATTAAAACAGCGGGGCAGCTTGTTACAGGGGCTGAAGTACTGATATCTGCACTGGTTGCCAACACAGGATCTACAGGGATGGAGGAGCTCTTTTTCTATGTTGACGGGAAGGTTGTCAGCTCAGGGAAGCTCCCCTTCATCTCACATAATGAGCGCCGGATTGAATTTAAGTATAAATTTTTTGATCCGGGTAAACATACCGTTGCTATTGGGAAAACTCCTGAAAAAGAGGTTGTTGTTGCCGGTGAACCGCTTTTTGTAATCTACCGCGACTTAAAAACTCCCGTTAAGGAACTTCCCCAGGGAGATTCCATCTATGTGAAAATTGAAGCTCAGAATGTCCGAAGCGAAAAGAGTGCCCAAAAGGTTGAACTGATAGTCGATGGGAAAATTTCTGCAGTCAGGGATATTCATTTTAAGGAGAATGAAACGAAGCAGATTGAATTTTCACTCTTTGCCGGGGCGGGTTCCCATCAGGTAACAATCGCCGGTCAGCCACCACTCACCGTTCACGTGTATCCGGTTAAAACAATTGATATTCAGAAGGCCCCATTCCAGACCTTCTGCACCGCAACGGCGAAACCATGCACATTCAACTTTAATGTGAATAAGAATCATTATGAGATCACCGCAGCTGGAACCGATTTCCTGCATGCCGAAGATTCATACGGAACAATATATCTGAAGGGTGCAATCGAAGGTAACTTTGTGGCCAAGGTAAAGGTAATCGGTTTTAGTGAAGGGATCAGCGAGTGGTTTCGCGCCGGGATATTTGTGAGAAACGACCTTTCCAAAAACAGCAGTTCAAAGAGTAATGCCCTGGGTTCGTTCCTGCTGTTCTCTACAACCAAACGGTGCGGAGCACAATGGGACGAATTCGGTGACGGCTGCATGCATAATACCAGGAGCAGGAATTACGGGGTTGATCAACCATTGCCGGTCTGGCTGAAGCTGGTACGGCATGGAAACAGCTTCACCGGATATTACAGTTTTGATGACAAAAACTGGATCATCTCAAGGGAATCGGGCGATATCCCCGGTTTGGCAAAAAAGATGGATATTGGTCTTGCCGGAGGGGCAAACGATCAGAAAGTTTCCACCGTGATCTTTGAAGAATTTAAACTTGAGGTTGAAAGTAAATAATGGTAGTTTAGTGATTAGTGAACCGCTGACTTGTTCGTGACGTGAACAAGTCAGCGGTTCACTAAATTAAAAATCAAACATCTAAATATTAGTAAGTTAACTTAATTCTTTATGGAATGAAAAACAGGTTTGTAAATCTCTGGATAATCTGGACTCTGGTTGGAGCCGGTTTAATCTATGGTGTTGCCGCATCCGATGCGAAGAAAAGTATGATCGCAATAATTGCTAATGTCCTGAGCATTTCTCCTTTAATTGGATTGATGTTGGCATTAGGGTCTGTTAACGCTTTCCGTCGGTTCAGTGATTGGTTACTACGAGATCGGAATTCGATGTACTACGTGGCAGGTGGAATCACTATTTTATTTATGCTGCCGGGAATAATGACACTGAAATTCGACCCTTACTATTCTGTCATTTTTGCCACAATCGTATGTGCCGGGCTGGGAGTTTTAAAACAGTCTAGGAACCAGGTATTTACCTTTGGCTGGACCGATTTATTGCTATGGTTTGTTCTTTGGATTCCATTTGACCTTCGCTGGTACATGGGGATGCTTCCCGCTGAAAGTGATTCTTATGCCTGGTGGTCAGTTGCTGTTTCGGTTATCGGAATAATTGGGTGGTATGGTTACCGGGGTGCCGATATTGGTTACAACCTGGTACCTAAATTCAGGGATTTACGAATCGCTCTTCTGGCACTGATTATGATTATGGTCTTGGTAGCTCCACCGGGACTGCTGACCGGGTTCTTAACCTTCTCGATTCCAAAATCTTTCAATGCCTCTAAAATAATCTTCAGTTTTGTGGGTTTGTTCCTGACCGTTGCATTGCCTGAGGAGCTTTTTTTCAGAGGTATTTTACTTCGGGGTCTAGAGAAACAATTTTCCAGGAAATGGATTCCCCTGGTAATCTCCTCCCTGGCTTTTGGACTCATGCACTGGAATAATGCCAGCACCTTATCGACACAGATCACCTATATTTCCCTGGCTGCAATTGCCGGAGTCGGTTATGGCTGGGCATATAGGAAAAGCGGAAACAATTTACTGGCTGCCATACTTGTGCATACTCTTGTCGATTGGACCTGGAGGATATTTCTGACAACCTAATTATGTCACGACTTATTTAAATACTTCTGATCCCCGGTAAAGCTTTCGAAACCGGGGGCATCTGGACCAACTACAATATCTACCCCCAAGGGTGTTGAATATTGTCTGAGATTTTTTCTACAATTGAGCGGGTGACTGTTCAAAACCTGGATAGTCACCCGCTCACTATCAAATTATCCAGAACAGTCACCCGCTCACACTCGCTATCTGAATATTCTGATAACCAGTCCTGATAACCGTTTTACAATCAGCACTCCCCCCTTCTCCATCGCAATCCAGCTCCAGGTATTTTCTCCTTGTTGATTCTCCCTTATTTCAATATTGTCAATCAATACTCTGGAGGGTTTGGCTGTTAAACGGATCTTTTCTGTTCCGTTTTCATCAAAACTCCGGCAGCCAATTATTTGATTTTCTGTGGGTTCATTAGCATAATCCACCTCAACAAGTACTGATGAGCTTTCCAAAATATGATTCTCATCCGGATTGCTTAACGCTGGATCTATGGCCATCGCTCTCAGATAGTGACGCACAAAATCACCATAGCCATCAGATAACCAGGTAGCTCCGCCATTGAATCTGTTTTCCCCGTCAAAGTTAACGGCATAGGTTGCCCAGTTCAGTTGCCTGATTGCATTGTCATAGCGGGAAGAGTCACCCGTTAGCTTTACATAGAGCAGCTCAGCACAGCCTTGCCGCGAATTATGACTGTTTGCAGGTTCCACACAGGCAGTCTGCTCATTGACAGTTTTCACACCGTATTTAAGCCATTTATCATTCCCCAGAGTGGCATAAACCCAGTTAAAAATTCGGGGCACCTGACTCTTCCAATCCGGGAAGTATTCCGGATGATTCATCATAAATTGAGCAAAGGTCACGGCATTGATCTGTGTCTCGGTCCAGCCGGGCATATCCTCAAAAAACGGGCCCCATTTATTCGTTCTAAGCGGGTATTGCTTCATCCATTGAAGAACACGGTCAAAAGTCTTCTGATAAAGGTGGGTATCTCCTTTTTTAAGCCGGGTCAGCTCGAGGAAAAGTTCAAGTGTGCCCGAATAATTGGTGGTATAGTCTGCTTTCCCTACAATAGTAAAGTCTTTGTAATCATTTTTACCATAAGCAATTAACGATCCTATTTCTCCGTTCACCGCATTTACCCTAAATGGCCAGGGAGAACTATCCCCATCTCCCTCCCGGCATTTCCCGGCGAGTGTGTTGGCAATTTCGATTGCCGCATTCAGATATCCGGTACCCCGTTGCTTGTGATTCGACATCTTATAGAGCTGAAGTAACTCGTAACCAAAAGAACCCGCCTTGTCGGGCTGGCTAAAGTTTTCCCCGAGGATCATATCGCCATCGTAAATTCCCGAGTACCTTGAGGTGGCATAAGGATAGGGAATATTGGGCCAGGCATCAGAAGGTTTTGAAAGCGAATGTGCCAGGTAATAATCGGCAATAAAGTTCATGTTCTCCTTTACCCGGTTATTCCCGGTATACTGATAGAGTAGCTGCCACGAAGAGAGCGCCATGGCAAACTGGTCCCCTGCGATTCCGCGTGAATCGTTTTCATCCCTTTCCCAAACCGAATGATTCATGTAGTAGGGTAATCCGTTATAGTCCGATCGCATGGTATCCCAGAATTTCCAGACCAGTTTGATCACATGATCATACGAAACCCCGGGACTGCCATCATACCAAGGTTCGATATGACCATTTTTACCGACAACAATATTATGAAAGACCAGCTTCTCTGAGGTGGTAATTCGGTCCTGGCCGAAAAGATAACAGGTATTCAGGAAAATGACCAGAATTCCTGACATCGCAGTTTTGAAATTTAGTCGCATTTCTTAACTATTCTATGGATTGCACCGGAAACTAAAAAAAGGTTTGACCTGACTCTAAATTCACCTTCAGATTATTAACATTCACATCATTAATCATTTATGGAATAGGTCACTCCTAAAAAAACGATAGCAATATCCGGTATAAATTTCCCGTATTATTTCAGTTTTATTGATAATTCAATGTGTCCGCCCAGACCAAGTTCAACAATTTTACGGAGCGTAGAAAGACGCGCTTCTTTTATATTATTTTCGATTTTAGAAATATACGATTTAGTTGTACCAACCTTTATCGCAAGTTCTTCCTGGGTTAAACCTTTTTCAATTCTGGCCTGCTGGATTAAAACCCCAATTTTGAAATTTTCGTAACCTGCCTCCAGTTCATTACGCTTTTTTGTTCCGGGTTTCCCGTAGTTTTTGTCTTTTAACTCTTCAAGAGTCATTATATTAGGATCTGCCGTTTTCATATTCTTCTTTAATTTTAAGTGCTATTTCAATCTCTTTTATTGGTGTTTTTTGTGTTTTCTTTTGAAAACCATTCGTAATAACAATTATTTGGCCTTTGTCAAAAAAGCAGAATATGCGCAAAATATTTCGGCCTTGTTGCACACGAATTTCATAAAGGCCGTTGGTGTTTACAATATACTTAAAATATGCATCAGGCACTCTCTCCAGATCCTCTATCAATTCAAAGGTCCAAATAATTTTAGCTTTTACTTTCTTGCTTTGTTTTTCAAAAAACTCCTGAAAGTAGCTTTTGTAAAAAATAATGGTCCGGTATTTCAGTTTCTTGTCCACAAAACAAAGTTAATAAAGTTTCCCTAAAGTGCAACAAAGATTTTTGCTTTTAATTTGTGTGATTTGCACATATTCACATTTTTTTCTCTTTCTAAAATTGCAGGTTATCTCAGTTATAAACCAAATATTTGATCTTATTATTAACAACCAAATAGTTACAAAAACTTCATAACCCGATCCAAAATTATGAACCCATAAACACGGGGGAGAGAAATCCTTTTGTCAACTGATTCTAACTTTCTGCTGATTTTGACCGGAAAATAACAATATTTAATGTGCTTTATCCAATATTACAGAAGTATTTGAGGAATAGCTATGCTATTTTTGAAAAGTTACCCTGATGAAAATTACCCAAACAGAAAAAAGATTATTTAATGCGAAACCTGAGAATTATATTCCTGTTCTTTTTAATTCCAATAATTTCTATCCGGTACTCACATGCTCAGGTTATCGATTTCACAAAACTGGTGAATCCCTTCATGGGAACGGGTGATCATGGACATACCTATCCCGGGGCTGTGCTGCCTCACGGGATGGTTCAGCTGAGTCCCGATACACGGATGGAGAACTGGGATGGTTCTTCGGGTTACCACTTCTCGGACAACACAATTATCGGGTTTAGCCATACCCATTTAAGCGGAACCGGAGAGCCTGAATTTTGCGACATTCTGTTCATGCCAACCATAGGCGACGTCAGGTTGGTTTCAGGAGACGAAAAGAAGCCCAATTCGGGTTACCGCTCCACCTTCAGTCATCAAAACGAGGAGGCGTCCCCCGGATACTACAAGGTGTTACTGGATGATTATAAGGTGACTGCAGAACTGACTGCAACAGAACGGACCGGATTCCATCGATACACCTTCCCTGCTTCCTCAAATTCAAATATCATCATCGATCTGAAACATCGCGGACATATCGTGGATTCCAACCTTCAAATCCTCAATGATTCAACAATAAGCGGATATACCATAACCACCAGGTGGGCAATCGATAAACATAGCTACTTCTATGCCCGGTTTTCAAAGCCGTTCAAGAAATTCGGAATTGCGGTAAATGATACGCTTGTCGACCGCATCGCAATAGCAAAGGGAAAAAACCTGAAAGCTTTTATCCGTTTTAATACCGGGGAAAAGGAACAGATCCTGGTAAAGATTGGGATATCAGCCGTAAGTGTTGAAGGGGCGATGAAGAATCTGGAAGCGGAGAACAGGGGGTGGAACTTTTCGGATGTAAGGGACGACGCCAGGAAAAAATGGAATCAATACCTCTCTAAAATTGAGGTGGAGGGTGGAACCGAAAAAGAGAGACGCATTTTTTATACTTCACTATATCATGCTGCACTTGCTCCGAACCTGTTTATGGATAGTGACGGGCAGTTCCGGGGGGCAGATCACCTGGTCCATCAGGCAAAAGGGTTTACAAATTATACGATTTTCTCCCTTTGGGATGTTTTCAGAACCCAGATGCCCCTGCTGACCATTATCGAGCCATCCCGGATGAACGATTTCATGAAGACGTTCATGGAGATGTACCGCATCGGCGGAAGTCTGCCGATCTGGGAAATACAGGGTACTCTATCCGGGAATATGATCGGAAAACACTCGCTGCCGCTGATTTTGGATGCCTACCAGAAAGGGATCAGGGATTTCGATGTTGAGCTCGCTTACAAAGGGATGAAAGTGGCGATGGAAAACCTTGAATATTACAACAATCTGGGCTTTATCCCTTCCGACATAGAAGGAACAGGTGGTTCCGTGGCAAAAGTTATGGAGTACTCCTTTAATGACTGGTGTCTTGCGGAGATGGCCCATATTCTGAATAAGCAGGATGATTATTTGCTCTACCAGCAACGCGCTCAGTTCTACAGGAACATGTTTGATTCTACTACCGGTTTCATGCGCCCGAAAAACAAGGATTACACCTGGGTGACCCCTTTTGATCCTGCTGAGCCGAGCGGAAATTATGTCGAGGGTAACGCCTATCAGTACAGCGCATTTGTTCCACACGATGTAAATGGATTGATTCACCTGCTGGGTGGAGATGCCAGATTCGTGACGTGGCTCGATTCGCTTTTTACCCATAAGAGTAAGTATGATCAAATTGTAGTAGATGCCAGCGGCCTTATTGGACAATATGCGCATGGGAATGAACCAAGTCATGAGATTGCCTATTTATACAATTATGCCGGTGCGGCGCCAAAGACGCAAAACTATGTTCGTAAAATTTTAGGTTCCCTATATGACGATGCCCCTGCAGGGCTCAGCGGAAATGAAGATTGCGGACAAATCTCGGCATGGTATATCATGAGCGCCATAGGCTTTTATCCGGTTCTGCCGGGAGAACCATCCTATTCAATCGGAAGTCCCATCTTTGATAAGATCACCTTAAACCTTGAAAACGGGAAACGGTTTATGATCCGGGCACGGAATAATTCAGACAAAAACAGGTTTATACAGTCGGCAACCCTTAACGGGAAACCGTATACCCGGTCTTGGTTCAGGCATGAGGATATCGTGAATGGAGGTGAGTTAGCTTTTGTGATGGGTGAAAAACCAAATTACAGCTGGGGCACTTCAAAAGCTGACAGGCCTTTCACCCGCAAGCTGGCCGCGGCGGTTGAAATGCCTTATTACAGGATCAAAGAGAATTATTTCTTTGACAAGGCAACGGTTACCCTGGGAAGCCACACCCCAGGCACCAAAATATATTACACGATCAACAGGGGTGAACCGTCAGAGAAATCCATGCTCTACTCAAAACCGTTTGAATTGAATCAGACCTCAGAAATTAAGTTTTTCGCTAAAAAAGCTGGTTTACTTACCTCTACTGTCATTACTGCAAAAATCGAGAAATTAAAGAAAATAGAGTTAACTGTTTTTAAAAACTACGAAGGAGGGCATTTCCTTCCCGGGTTAAATTACCAATATTTTGAAGATCACGTGATGTATGTGGATGAACTGGACAGGCTGAAACCCAAAAAAGTTGGGATAACTCCTTGTTTCAGTATTGAAGAGCGGGAAAATGACGGACTTTTCGCATTTACTTATTCGGGTTATATCAGGATTCCAAAGGACGGGGTTTATACTTTTTATCTTTCTACCAACGATGGCGGGGTTCTTTATCTCGACGGTGAGCGGTTTATCGATGCCGATGGCCCACGTACTGCGACACCGTCATCCCGGACCGTCTCTTTAAAAGCGGGGACCTATAAGATCGGGGAAAAATATTTTCAGATGGGAGGCGGCTTTGCGAATGTGGTAAGCTGGAAGGGTCCCGGAATTAACAAGGAGGTAATCCCATCAAAGGTGTTGTTTCATGAGTAGATTGTTTGTCAAATTGTGGCATCGGTGAGTATAATATTTGATTTCATGTCAGTTAACAGAAAGAATAGGAAAAGATAAGTATACTTGCAAATTCGGATGCCGGGAATCCGGGATCCATATTATTGACTTCCGTTCGTAACCGGAAACTGGTAAACAATGATATGGATCCCGGGAATCCGGGATCCATATCATTGACCTCCGGCAAAACCGGAGGCAGGTGAATAAAGGTAATTCAGAACCCCGATGTGGGTTCAATGTTTTTAAGAAATTATGGAGAATAAAATCAAATGGGGAATTCTGAGCACGGGGCATATCTCAAGCAAATTTGCCGATGCACTGGCATTATTGCCCGATGCTGAACTTGTCGCCGTTGCCTCAAGAGGGATTGAAAGCGCAACAGGTTTTGCCGCAAAACACCATATTCCAAAGGCTTATGGTTCCTACCAGGAGCTGGCTGAAGACCCTGAAGTTGATGTGATCTATATTGGAACTCCGCATACTTTTCACCTTGAAAACAGCGTGATGTGCATGCGCAATGGTAAAGCCGTTTTATGTGAAAAGGCGTTGACGATTAATGCCGCTGAAGCCAGGAAAATGGTTCGCGTTGCCCGTGAGGAGAATGTTTTTCTCATGGAAGCGATGATTACTCGGCATGTCCCGTTAATTAAAAAGGTTTTAGGGTGGGTAAAGGATGGCCGGATCGGACAAGTCCGGATGGTAAAAGCCTCGCGCTGTGCCCGGGGAGAATTCCCACCCGGGGCCCGACAGCTAAATCCCGGACTCGGTGGCGGAAGTCTGCTTGATGTTGGGGTTTATGTGATCTCCTTCGCATCAATGATCTATAAAAGATCGCCCGTTGAGTCAGTCGGCCTCGGCCATATCGGAGATTGGGGATCCGATGAGCAAGGGGTGGCCATTCTCAAATATGACAATGGCGAAATTGCCGATTTATCCTTTGCCCTGAGAACAGCCGCTGTAAATGAGGCCTATATTTTTGGTAGTGAAGGATATATCAAGATCGATGATGTTTTTGCGGTACCAACAAAGGCAACCTTATTTATAAACAAGGCAGAAGTGGATGCCATTGAGGAACCAATTATTGGGAACGCCCTCAATTACGAAGCAGAAGAGGTCATGCGTTGCCTGAAACTGGGATTAAAGGAATCACCGTTTATGCCCCTTGACGAGTCCGTCCGGATCATGGAGATCATGGATCATATCCGTAAACCATGGGGATTGGTTTATCCGAATGATAACAAAAAATGTATTGTATGATTGTAGAGCCAAGGTATTGCCATATCTCTCCAAAAAAATATTATAAAATAAAATCAAACAAATGAAAATAATGTTCCGGATTATCCTGCTGATTATGATTTGCGGCGCCTGCAACGAAAATGTTCCGCCGGTAAAGGTGACCAATCTGAAATGTGAGTACAAAACAAATCCTTTGGGTGTGGATATCCTGAAACCCCGTTTTGGCTGGATCTCAGAATCGGAACAACGCGGCGTCACCCAGGCCGCCTATCAGATCCTGGTCTCTTCAACGCTTCAGAATCTGAATGATAATAAGCCAGATCTGTGGGACAGCCAGAAGGTCGCATCGGATAAATCAAGTCAGATTACCTATGAGGGGAAGGCGCTGGAAAGCAATCGGAAATATTTCTGGAAAGTCAGAATCTGGGACCAGAACGGTGGAATTCATGCCAGTGAGCCCACATTCTGGACCACCGGATTGCTTCATGAGGGTGACTGGAAAGCCAAATGGATCGGTCTTGAGAAGGGTGTTGGAGAAGATAACCCGATCAGACCCCATACCGTTCTCTCTGCAAGAATGTTACGTCATGAATTTAACCTGGCGAAAAAGGTTAAATCTGCAACCGCATTCATATCCGGGCTCGGCTTGTTTGAACTATACCTTAACGGGGAAAAAATCGGCGACCAGGTCTTGTCTCCCGCATTGTCAGAGTACAATAAAAGAGCCTTTTACATGACTTTTGATGTCACTAACTCGTTGCTGCCGGATAAAAATGCAATAGGTGTGGTGCTCGGAAACGGCCGGTTCTTTGCGCCAAGGGTCGCAGAAACCGGTAAAATGAGATCATTTGGCTTCCCGAAAGTAATTTGTCAGATAGCCCTTGAATATGAAGATGGTGCACTGGATACCATTATTACCGATGAAACCTGGAAACTGACCACAAATGGTCCTGTCTGCAGGAACAATGAATATGACGGGGAGTATTATGATGCCCGCATGGAGTTACCTGGCTGGGACAAAGCCAATTTCGATGATGCCAAATGGATTCAGGCAGAACTTGTGAACAAACCCGGCGAAGTTCTGGTCGCACAACCGATCGATCCGATCAGGATAACAGGGGTAATAACACCGGTTGCGGTGAAGGAACAAAAACCCGGCACCTATATTTTTGATATGGGGCAGAATATGGTAGGCTGGACCGAACTGATGGTAAAAGGGAAACAAGGGGACAAGGTAACCCTGAGATTTGCAGAGACTTTAAAAGATGATGGAAGCCTGTTCCTGGCAAACATCCGCAGCGCAGAAGTCACCGATACCTATGTTTTGAAGGGTGAAGGTGATGAACGATGGGAACCCCGCTTCACCTATCATGGATTCCGCTATGTTGAAATGACCGGGTTTCCCGGCGTTCCGGCTATCTCTTCAATCAAAGGAAAGGTGATCCGCGATGCATTGGAGGTTACAGGTTCATTTACCAGTTCAAACCCAATGCTTAACGCCATATATAAGAATGCTTTCCGGGGAATTGGAGGAAACTACAGGAGCATGCCGACCGACTGTCCTCAGCGGGATGAACGGCAGGGCTGGCTGGGCGACCGTTCTGCGGAATGTACCGGTGAGAGTTACATCTTCGACATTTCGAAACTTTATAATAAATGGGTGACTGACATCAAGGATGCCCAGCTCAAAAGTGGCAGCCTCCCCGATGTCGCGCCTGCATTCTGGCCCATTTACAGCGATAACACCACCTGGCCCGGAACGTTCCTCTTTGCTTCCGATATGCTTTATACGCAATATGGAGATATTCAAACTATTGAAACCAATTATCCGTACATGCAAAAATGGATAGACCATATGAGCGGTTTCCTGAACAACGGAATAATGCCAAAAGATACCTATGGTGATTGGTGCGTTCCGCCCGAAGACCTTACACTTATCAATTCAAGTGATCCGGCTAGAATCACGAGTTCGGAATATATCGGAACTGCCTATTTCTGTTATGAATTGAGAATGATGGAAAAATTCGCCAGTCTGCTGGGTAAGGAGAATGATGCCGAAGGTTATTCCAAAACGGCGGAAGAGATGAAAATTGCTTTCAACAAAAGATTCCTGGATAAGACTGAGGCAAAATACAGTAATAATACCTGTACAGCCAGTATCCTGGCGCTTGCCTTTGACCTGGTACCCGACGAATACCGCGATAAAATTATCGATAAACTTTTGCAGAAGATCATTAGCGATAATGGGGGGCATGTCGGAAACGGGATTATCGGGGGACAATGGTTAATGCGGACCCTGACTGAAAACGGACATGCTGATGTAGCCTATACCCTCGCCACCCAAACCACCTATCCGGGCTGGGGTTACATGGCTAAACACGGCGCAACCACCATTTGGGAACTCTGGAACGGTGATAAAGGGGACCCCGGGATGAATTCCGGAAACCATGTAATGCTTTTAGGCGATTTAATCATCTGGTATTACGAGAACCTGGCAGGGATCAAAGCCGATCCTGAGATTCCGGCCTTCCGGCATATCATTATGAAACCCTGTGTCTTAGGCGATTTAACTAATGTTGATGCCTCCTGCAACTCCATTTACGGAAAAATAACCAGCAGTTGGAAACTGGAAAACAACAAGTTCAAATGGGATGTTACAATCCCTGGAAATACCACGGCTACCGTTTACGTCCCGACCCTGAACAAGGAAGAGGTGATTGAAGGGAATCAACCGGCATCAAAAGGTGTTTGCATCAAATTTATTAAATGGGAAGATGACCGTGAGGTTTTTGAGATCAAGTCCGGGAAATACTCCTTCATCTCCGGCGGCGCGAAAAAGGTAATCACCGGAGCCTATGTATCAACTCCCGTAATAACCCCAAAAGATACCGTTCTGAACACGGGCAATAAACTGACCGTTAAAATTAGCTGCGCAGAAAGTGCCGCAAAAATACATTTTACCACAGACGGAAGTGATGTCAATGAAACTTCCCCGATATTCAGCGCACCCTTCGAAATATCCGGGAACACGGTTGTTCGGGCTCAGGCATTCCTTCTGGGGTCCCATCCCAGTAATCAGTCAAAAGCGATCTACAACTTTGTGAACCCGGCAAAGAATGGTATCATGTGGTCACTTTATAATGGGGCATTCACCAAGATCCCTGATATGGAAAAATTAAAACCGGCATCCAGAGGCACTGTTTTTCAATTTGGAATGGGAAAAATTGCCATTCCAAAGGTAAATTTTGCACTTCAGTTTAAATCGTTTATCCGGATTGATAAAGCCGGGAAATATACGTTTTACATCTCCTCCAACGATGGAAGTAAGTTGTATATCGACGATCATTTGATTGTTGACAACGATGGGGAACACGGAACCAAAGAGATCGGCAATTCGATCACGCTTAATCCCGGGAAACACAAAATCCGTGTAGAATATTTTCAAAGTGGCGGTAGCAAAGCACTGCTGGTGGCCTATAGCTCCGATGAAATTAAATATCAGCCTATCCCGGAATCCATCTTGTTTAAATCAAAAGAGCCTTAAAAACAGACAAAAAAACTCAGGAATTTCCCCGATTAACAGGATTTGATACATTTGCAATCAATGTCATAGTAAGGAGAATATGAGCAGGCCGTGAATTAATGTGAAATTTTAATCTTAAAAAGTAAAACAGAGAAAATGTCTAATCAAGAAACTACTTCAGAAGTTAAGTTACTAAGAGTTTTATCCTTACGTGATATTGTCATTTACGGAATTATTCTCATTCAGCCGGTTGCCGCATTGCCCTTGTTTGGTCATGCCAATGACATCTCAAAAGGACATGCCGCGACGACAATCCTCATTGCGATGGTCGCGATGATCTTTACGGCAATTAGTTACGGAAAGATGGCCAACCGGTTTCCGTCCGCAGGATCAGCCTATACCTATGTTGGAAAAGGGTTACATCCTTATCTTGGATTTGTTTCCGGCTGGTCGATGTTCATGGATTACATGTTTATTCCGATCATTTGTGTCATTTACACCAGTATCACGGCAAACCATATGTTACCTTTCATTCCTTACGCGTTTTGGATCATTTTCTTTGTCATTGGTTTCACCTGGATAAATCTTATGGGAATCAGGATGGCCTCAAGAACCAATTCAATTCTGATGATCGTCATGAGCGTGGTTGTCTTCTACTTTATGGCGGCTGCCATACGTTATATCCTGATTAAGAATGGATTTGCGGGGCTGTTCTCGGTTCGTCCGTTTTATAACCCGGAGACTTTTTCAGTAGGAGCCGTTGGATCTGCAACTGCCCTGGCTGCTTTAACCTATATCGGGTTTGACGGGATTACGACTTTATCTGAAGAGGTAAAAAATCCCCGGAGAAATATCATGATTGGTGCCGTGCTGACCTGCCTGATTACCGGTGTCTGGAGTGGATCGCAAATTTACCTTGCACAATTATCATGGCCCGACTGGGCTTCGTTTACCCAGGGATTATCTGATGCAACCGCGCAAAACGACGCGCTGGATACGGCAATCATGTCGGTGGCTCATCGTGTTGGCGGACCAATATTAGACGGGTCTCTCTCAATTATCCTGCTTCTTGCAAGTATCGGATCGGGCGCCGCCGGACAACTGGGTGCATCACGCCTCCTTTATGGAATGGGCCGCGATGGGGTTATACCCAAAAAAGTCTTTGGACACCTCGACAAGAAGCACGCCTCTCCAAACTACAATATCATGATTGTCGGAGTCCTGGTGCTGTTAGGTGCCGTCTCATTGAATTACGAGGAGGCTGCCCTTTTGATTAATTTTGGAGCCTTTTTTGCATTTATGGGTGTGAATGTTGCATCCTTGAGGGAGTACTTCCTGAAGGCTGAAGTCAAAACAATCAAAGGGTTTCTGATCGATTTTCTCCCGGCCGGGATCGGATTTGTCTTTTGTCTGGGAATTTGGCTTAATTTGCCGCTGAAGACCTTTGTCATCGGCGGAACCTGGATGATTGCAGGGATTATCTACCTCGCTTTCCGTTCCAAAGGATTTAAGGAGACCAATGTTATGATTGATTTTTCTGAAAAATGATTTTGTTTCCAGACCAGGAAATGTTTAACCCATTGCCATGAGAATCTTCAAAATACTGTGCCTGTTTTCCTTTGGATTAATTGCTTTCAGCACATTTGCCAGGGATAAAAGCCTGAAACGCGATTTTACCCGAATGGTTAATCCGTTTGTCGGAACTATTGGCGGTGGGAATACCTTTCAGGGTCCCGTCCTTCCCTACGGGATGATTCAGCCCGGTCCTTATTTGATTTATTCAAAGGATCAAAAATCGGGGGTAATTTATGGATTCAGCCAGACTCACCTCAGCGGAATGGCTGGTGGCGGTGACGGCGCACCCGGGGATGTTTTGTTTATGCCTACCGTCGAAAAAGAGTTATTTGCTGCCGGTCTGAAGAGAGGATATTCATCCCGATTTTTACATAGCGACGAAACAGCCTCACCGGGTTATTACAGGATTAAACTGGAGGATACCCACATCCTGGCTGAGGTTACCTCAACAACCCGTGTAGGATTATACAAGTATACCTTTCCCGAATCTATGGGATCAGGAATCTATTTAAAGATTGAAAATGGTTTTGCAACAGTTCAGGGAAATGAAATATCAGGGTGCAATAATCACCGGGTTTATTTTGCGGCCCGTTTTTCAAAGCCTTTTAAAAGCTTTGAACTGGCTAAGGATGATCAGATTCTGACCGGACAGGACACCCTGAAAGGGGATAACATCAAAGGGTTCTTCCGGTTCGATACCCGGGCTGAAGAACCGGTCCTTCTCAAAGTCGGAATATCCATGGTCAGCATTGAAGGGGCAAGAAATAATCTGGAAACGGAACTCAAAGGTTGGGACTTTAATCAGGTCAGGGAGCAGGCCCGAAAAACATGGAATAAGGAGTTGGGCAAAATTGAGATTGAAGGGGGAACCCAAACGGAGCAAATCCTGTTTTATACCTCGCTTTATCATTCGATGATCCATCCCAATATTTATATGGATACTGACAGGAAGTTTCACAGTACAAACGGGCAAATCTATACGGCATCAGATTTCGACAACTATACCAATTTCTCCCTTTGGGACACATTCAGGGCGCTACACCCGCTTTACACCATCATCAACAGGGAACGGACAACCCAGTTTATCAGGACTTTCCTCGAACGGTATGACCACAATGGCAGGATGTTGATTATGGAGTTTGACGGGGTTGAAGGTGAGGAACCACCGATGATCGGCTACCATAGTCTCTCGGTCCTGGCTGATGCCTACGTCAAGGGAATCCGCAATTATGATGTTCAGAAAGCCTTTACGGCGATGAAAAAGCTGACCAATGACAATATCCGGCCGGAGAAAGACCTCTACCTGCAATATAGCTTTATCCCTTCCGACCTCAAGGGGCAATCGGTTTCGCGGACCCTCGAATGCAGCTACGATGACTGGTGCGTAACCCGGCTGGCAAATGATTTCAATGAAAAAGATAACCTTTACTACAGCCAGCGCGGCGATTTCTATAAAAATGTCTTCTCGAAAGAGGTGAACTTCATGAGAGGCCGCAAAAGCAATTTCAAATTTGTCGACAATTTCGATCCCAGAGAGACGATCAATCATTATACGGAAGCAAATGCTTACCAGTATTCGACATTCGTTCCTCAGGATATTGAGGGGCTGATCGACCTGATGGGTGGCGATAAGGTCTTTGACACATGGCTCGACTCCTGTTTCTCCGTCAGGACCGATTATTCCAAAATCAATGTGGCAGACGTCACCGGGCTTATCGGGCAGTACGCCCATGGCAATGAACCGAGTCATCATATTGCATACCTCTATAATTATGCCGGAACTCCTTGGAAAACCCAGAAAATGACCCGCCAAATACTCTCAACCCTTTACACCAACAAACCTGACGGTATAGAAGGAAATGAAGATTGCGGACAGATGTCGGCCTGGTATGTGATGAGCGCCATGGGTATTTATGCCGTTACTCCAGGATTGGATTATTACGTAATCGGAAGTCCTGTGTTCGATAAAGTTAAAATCAATCTTGAAAACGGGAAAAGCTTTGAGATCATCGCAGGCAAAAACAGTGAAACAAACCAATTTATTCAGTCAGCCAACCTGAACGGCAAACCCTATTCAAAGAGCTATTTAACAGACTACGATATTCAGAAGGGCGGCAAAATCAGTTTTGAAATGGGCAATGCACCCGGTCAGACATGGGGAGTCCGCAAAGAAGACCGCCCCTACTCCCCGGCCAGGAAGTTCAGGTATGCCGCAACTCCCAAAATCGATTTTCGGGATATCCTTTTCCGGGATAACAGAACAATCCGGCTTTCGGGAACCGAACCTGGGGCAAAAATCTATTATACTCTTGACGGATCAGAACCTACTGAGCAATCGATACCTTATACTGAACCTATATATCTCACCAAACCTGCGATGTTGAAAACCAGGAGTTATGTTCAGGGTATTTCCCCGGGTTATCCGGTGACAGTTCAGTTCAAACAAATTCCAATGCTTGAAGCGGTGGATGTTTCAGGACTTAAACCAGGTGTGAAATATATCTATCGTGAGGGTAACGGGGTCAGAAGTGCGCGGGACCAGAAAACGGCACCTATTCTCGATACTGGTGTTTTAACAACGTTTAACGTCGATGCCATTAAAGATGACCGTTCGTTCGGTTATAACCTTGAAGGGTACCTGAATGTTCCTGAAACGGGAGTATACACGTTCACACTGGAGGCCAACGATGGCGCTATTTTATACCTCAACGGTATGGAGATCATCGACAATGACGGCGGCCACAGGACCCAGATCCTCGATTCCAAAATCGGCCTTAAAAAAGGATGGCACCCAATTAAAGTTGACTACTGTCAGTTGGGTCTGGCCAAAAGCCTTAATCTGACCTGGGAAGGGCCGGGAGTTAAATTCCAGATGGTTCCGGCAAATGCATTGTTCCATTAAATAGATTATCAATGAACTCTATTTCAAACCATTTTTACCTGTCGATCAGCGGAACCAGCATATGGCAGTCAAGTGTCTCAATAAACCTGCTTAAATGGTAATAGCCATTATTGTTTTTCAACCGTTCCTCTTTCTCAACCCTGATCATTTTTTTGTCTGAGGGACAATCAAACGTGAGAAACTGGATTGCCGAACGGGGTAAACCTCTGTTCCAGTATGCCGGATTAACACGCATAACCGGTAATTGGGTATTATTTGTTCCGATACGAAAGATGGAGTTAGAATCCCCAAAATAGGCATAACCATCAAGTTCGGGTCCCGAAAAAGTGGCATATTCTTTATCAAGCATCCTTACCATGGTTTCAGAGGTCTCCTGTACGGGATGCTTCCTCCAGTAATCGTAGAGTAAAGCAAAAGTCTCACGAATCGTAACCGGCAACCAATAAGGGGGTCTTTCAGGATTATAAACCACCATAAAAATTCCATTATACCGGTCCAGACCAGGTTCCAGGATCTCCTTCTTTCCGGGAGGATAAAAGAACTCATTAACTTTTTCCGCAGCTTTCTCCCATTGTTCCATATTAAATCCCGCTCTGGGATGTGATGGTTCATCGGTGGTTTCGTTGAATCCAGCAGCGCCCAAGGTCCTCAGACGGTTAATATTCAAGGTCCAATACGGTGGTTCGCCGGACCAGCAAACTTCTTTACCTTTCTCCAAACTCCAGCTGCAAAACTGGATGCAGATTTCGGAAGGAATCCCATAACCATTCTTCGGATCACACTTCCAATTTGTCTTATCCGCCTTGCCATCGAATCCCCTGGGATTGTTCAGAACAGGGTTCTTCCTGATCGCATCTGTTAATGCCAGTAGTTTCTGAGTATTTGCTGAGGTTTCTCCCTTAGTAAAACCACAATTAGTTTGATCATAAACGCCATAATTTGCGAGTTTAAAAGTACCGGGCTTATCGTTCAGAAGCTTTGATTCCTGTGCGGACAGAGGTAGAATGGACGAAATAAAGAACGTATAAAACAGACTAATTCCGTGAACCTTCAAATGTCCGGGTATAATCCTTCGGATTAGTAATGGGAACATGGCTTAATGATTTTAGAATTGTTAACCTGATTCGTAAAATAATTGCGACATTTTTTTTTCGTAGTTCGTGATTGATCTGAATTCTCTGCGATTGGCTAAGTTTTGCCCTTTTTGATGTTTATAATTTTATAAACTCCACCCTCCTGTTCAGAGCTTTGTTAACCGGAGTATCATTAGGTGCGACAGGTTTGGTCGCACCCAATCCGTCAGATTCAAGGCGGGAAGAATCGATTCCAAAACTTTTTACCAGTTCATTTTTAACCGAAGCTCCCCTGCGTTTCGACAGGTCCAGATTAAGTGCGACAGCACCGTCGCTGTCAGTATGCCCAATAATTTTTACCCGGACACCCTTGTTTTCATTCAGCACATCTGCAATCCCTTTCAGGGTGCCAAATGATTCAGGTTTTACAACATCCTTATTCACATCAAAATAGATGCCATAACTTACCAGCTTCCCTTCAGTCAGTAGTTTGTTCCGCATATCAGGTAGTCCTGTTGCAACCCTGAAATTAGTTACCAAAGGATTGCCGGCATCCCAAACTTCAAAACGCATCATATTATAGACATAGCCGGGAGTCATTATTTTAGGTAGATCAAAAATCTTTTCCTGGTCCAGATAAACCCTGAGCCTGGTTTTTTGTACCCAGAATGAGAGTCGATATTTGATATCAGGTTTCATCGCTGCATCATCCTTCGACGATTCCATCGTGTATCCGTTTTCGTTGTAACCACTGTAGGAACTGCGTGAGCCAAACTCCATTTTTATCCCCACTTTCCCGGGAACTGCTCCCCCTTCATTCAGATCCTTCGGATTTGTTGCACAATACAGGTAGAATCCAAAATTAAAGTTCTCAAAATCTTTCCCGCTGGCATGTGGAATAACATCAAATTCAATGGTGTAATTGTCCGGCAACTGGACACCTTCTTCCAGTGAGATCGATCCTTTCCCCATAATTTTAAACCAGTTTCCGGGAAATAAGTTGGTCGTGACCACTTCACCGGTTGCATTGGTATTCCAGCTTGCAGGGAAATCGCCTACCGCGGCTTCGGTGAAATCATCGTAAAAGATCACCTTTTCGCCCGGAGTAAAGTCGAATTTCGAATAAGAGAGCAGCGAAGGAGTGCTCCCATCCGGTTTAACATCAATCTGAGCATTTGCCCTGAGAGCAATTGCACATAAGAAGAGCATAAAAAGAATTTGTCGTGTTCTCATTGGATAATAATTTAATTAGTTATTGACCAAATGAACAGCCCTGATTCAATGCCTGATGTTGGTAGTAGATTCTCAAATCCGGACTATTCCAAGCGGATGTAAATTAGCTGGTTAAGTATAATCAAAATAAATTTAAATCGCGCAGTTCTTAAGCTAAATCGTTCTAATTTAGACCGATTTAAAATTGATTATTTGTCAGGCTGAAAAATAGCTTTCAAGTTCAGCCAGAGCGCCACCATCATTCTGTAAATCACGGATAATAAGTCCCTTTTCGATAAGAACTATTCGATGACTTACGTCAGTAATGTGGTTAAGATCATGACTGGAGATAATTATTGTGGCATTTGTTTTTTTATTATAATCAACCAGAATCCGCTTTAGTAAAATCTGTGAAGTGGGATCAAGACTGTTAAACGGTTCATCCAGAATGATGACCTTAGGATTGGTAATCAAGGCTGAAACAATGCCAATCTTTTGCTTATTCCCCTTCGAAAACTCCCGGATAAACTTTTTTCGTTGCCCCAAAATCTCATCATTGAAGAACCCTTTATACTCTGATAACCTTCCATCGATCTGAGTTCTCGTAAATCCATATTCTTCGCCAATAAAATGGAAATACTCTTCCGGTGTGAGAAAATCAATCAGGAATCCCTCGTCCAGATACGAAGCGGTATAGTCTTTCCATTTTTCTGACGTGGCGATTTCAAAATCGCCTGAAATCGCAGATCCCTTATCAGCCTTGATCAGATCCAGCAGGAGCCGAAGTAAAGTGGTTTTCCCTGCACCATTATTCCCAACCAACCCGAATATTTCACCCTTACTTATAACCAATTCATGAATAAACAGAACTATTCTTTGGTTATAGGCTTTCCCGAGATTATTTATTGCAATCATAATTCCTGCTGATTTATAGTGAAAGGTTACGGTATCCATCCAGGTTTTTGTATTTCCGTCTTTGAAATTGGGGAACAATTATACTTTTTATCCACCACTTGCTCAGGATGATAAAGATCAAACCAGAAATGGCGATCACTATCTCCCCGATAACAGGATTAAAATAATACTTAAACAGGCTGAAAATTCCGATTGGTAGAAAAATGAAAATCAGGGATAGCATAAACTGATTCCCTTTAATCCCCTGGTAATTAAAAAACCGGCTCCTGCTCAGGTCCATTCGCCCATCATTAAACGTGCTAAAAAACAGGATGATAAAACTATTGACGCCCAGGATAAAGATTAAGACCGAACAAATCAGGTAAGGATCAATTGTCTGCATATATCCAAAAAAGATGAAAAGCGGAATGAATGACAGGATGGATAAAGCAGATAACAGGTAATATTTGGCTTTTACATAATTTGCAAAGCTATTTTTTCGGGCTATAATACAGTCAAAATAAGAACTCTCCCAGCTGAATATAAACTGGCCATAATTGTTAGCACCATAGCCTATCAGCGAGGTCACAACGATTAAATTAAAAAACGGACCAAAAGGGTGTTTCGAATTTGAAATAATGAACATAAAATAGATGATTATAATAGGAACCATAACCATCATTTGACGGGGGCGTTTATTCCGCACCAACAAACTAATTTCCAATGATAGATAGCGGCCAATTTCTCCGAATTGTTTAAACTGGTTTTCCCCGATTAGTGTGATGAAGTTCTTTCGCTCCTTCTTTGATTGAATCTCATCAATATAAAAATTTCGGGATAATAACCGGCTTGTGGCATAAATAATCAGTAAAATGGCTGAAAGTAAAGTCCCCAGCAGCGCCGGATTTGCATCGAGGATATATTTTCCAAAGGAAACTGACAAAACCGAAACCGGAAATCCCCAATTATTCAATGAAATGATCAATGCCTGCAAACCGAATGGAATAACATAGAGAATTGGTCTCTTTTGAATCATAAATCCGATTAAAACGGCTAGAAAATTATTGAATAGTAAGAGTAATGTCATTACTGTCAAATAAATCACGACTATTCCAGGCCCCGATTGAGGTAAAAGTATCTGAATAGCAAAAGGGATGATTACGAACCAGGGGATCAGATTAAACAGGTTCATCAAGCTGCGATGAAGCAGATATTTAACAATTTGTCCTCGGTGGATAGGTAATCTTAAATAGGGTAATATTTCAACGGTCGGTAAGGGTTGAAATAAACACCTGAGGAACAAATCTACCGGCAAATACCAAAGCAGGAAAGAATTGAACCGGTCAACCGGATCTCCTTCCAGTTGCCTTAATATTCTCCCAATATTTAACCCAAGAACCAGGAACAGAACGATAAAATACAGGATTAGGATCCCAAACAGAATTTTGGTCAGCAAATTCCTTCGCCATCGCTCGTTGCGGATAAATGATTTCCAGTGATGCGAATACAAATTCATAATAATCTGAAATAAGATTAGTAAAATTAGGATAATTAACAGGTTTACCGAACTTAGAGGGATTTATTCTTCTATTACGTTCAAAATACAAGAGATAGATTTCTGATAATAAAAAATAACAAGAATCAGATTATTGAAGCATATCACAAAAACCTGTTTAAATTCTCCGTAGGAGATCAATATTCATAGAAAAGAATAATCCTGAAACCAATTTTCCCGTAGGGAATTAACCCGCATATTGTTAATGTCCTAACGGACAATTATTGTCTTTGAATTTTTTTCTATGGAAATGTATGCCCTACGGGCAAAAGAGGTTCAAATATACTTTTTTAACAGTTTTTTTAAGTTGTTCCTTAAATATCGGTACTTTTCCGCTATTGTAAATCTTTAATTGATTTCCCTTTAATGATCAGATCCTTTAAAACGGCCCCTCCGTCCATTACATTAACAGTAACAAAACTGGCATTTGCGGTATCCCTTGAGGCCTTAAAATACAATCTTTCAGCTTCCGGGGCTTTGGATTCCTCTAAATAATATTTATTAAAGGGATATTCGATAACAACCGAATTATCCGTTTCATAATCAACCCTGGCTTTAATGAAATCTCCTCCCATTTGCGGTTTTTCCCTTGAAAGATCAAAAACACGCACAAATCCATCAGGCTGGGTTTCTATTTTAAGATAGATTACCTCCTTGGATTGCCAATCATTCAGACTATCAACTCTGACATTATCCGCCTCCATCCGCAGCCTGACAAATTTGCCCCGAAATGGATCTGAAGGGTCAACGGGTGCAATCTTAAATTTAAACTCCTTTCCAAAAGTCAGGATATGCTGATATTTATAAATCATATTAGCCGGAACAGCCAATTGAACCAAAGAAACAATAATAAAAACAACGATCAGAATAGTTCTAGTTCTCATTTTTTCTGCTTTTTAACATCCTGTAATTCATTAGGAAAAAACCAATACCCACACTTATAAATAAAAATCCCCGAAGCATAAAACTTAATTCAGTATCAAAGAACCTGCATATGATCAATATTGTGATAATCAGCAATCCAAGGTTTAAGACTCCAATATGATTCAACTGTAAACCAATAATAATAGTCGATACACCCAGAAATAGAATGAGCATATTTATAAAAATGATTGCCAATGAGGGCATTGATCCAAAAAAGACATATATCAAAATATAGATCAGGTATAAAAACGCGATAGGTCTGATCCTGGACAATGTTTGAGTTCTGATGTTTTTGTAGAGGAGCGCCGAAGCAATCAGGGTAGTTAGCAATACCGGAATCATTTCCCTTGAGATCAAGAGCTGATCAAAAGAGAGATGCGTAATGGAGAGATGATTCCAAAACCGGCTAAAACTAAGAATAAAAAGAATAATCAGACTTCCGGAAAAACCAACTAAGTCAAAAATCAGATTGCGATCCTTACTTTTTTGAAATAAAGGGATCCCTTCGATAAGCAGAAATATCGCAAACAAACTTAAGTATGCGATGTACATTAATTCGTAATTAGCTTTTGACAGAGTCCCTAATGAAATTACAATGGACATGACAATCAATAAATTATGAAATCTCACAAAATTGCCTTCGTTATTACGTTTAACGAGCATCAAATAGTGAGGTATTGCCAGGATTAACAGGATCCAGTAAAGATAGGGCTGATCTATCTGGTTGGACCAATATCCGGCTTCGCACGAATAACAGGTTATGCCAATCAGGTAAAGTTATGACGCAAATGAAGAATTCATCAGGTAGATCACAGGAAGAGACAAACTCATCCATACCAGTAAGAATGTACTCAGATCACCCGAAATGTGATAAATCTGACTGACCAGTGAGATGCTGGCTCAGACTGAAAGAAACAGCAATGTTGATGCACCTTCCTTCCAGGCCATGCTGTCGCTCTACTTGACCAGTAACCAGCCACAAAGAATCTGGGCAACCAATAAGGGTACAAATGCCAGAATCGCCTTAATATTAAGGGTTAAGGTATCCCAATTATGGGCAATAATCAACAATATCCCAAGTCCGACCAATAATGCACCCAGAACACCAAAAATTACAAAAAGCTTGTTGACCCCTTTTTCTTTTTCTTGAAATAAAAATTCGAGATGTTATCTGCAACCTGCTGTGTGATAACATTCTCTTCAATCAATTCAGGTAAATTTATTCTCATGGATTACTAATTATGTCGTTGGAATTATATGGCCATATATATGTTTTGAACGTGTTAAAAATGTAAATCCCATTCGTGATCCTCTGCGAATTGGCGACTTTGAGAGTGATAAAAAAAAGTTCTCGCGAAGCCGCAAAGCCGCAAACAAGTATAATAAGACATTCATTTTTAGAATATCCCGTAAAAGATGCATCCGATCATTCCCAGGTTAAATCCGGCATGACAAACGATCGCTCCCAGGATTGAACCCGAATATCTTTTAACCCGTAAAAACAACCCGCTTACCAGGAACATGCTTCCAACCCAGATTAAGGTCGGAACAACAAGAAAACTCCATTGACTATTGATAAAAATGAGTCCGAAGTGCGATATATGAGTGAGTGCGAATGCAGAACTATCCACCAGAGATGCCCTTTTCTCACCGATAGATTTGGCAAAACCGGCATGGACAATTCCCCTGAAAAACAACTCTTCCCCGATCGGACTGAAGGTCATGCCGGTTATAGCCATGACTGAAAATAAGATGTTCTTGCTATGCTGATCTATTCCGGGGGGTATTTTATACGATTTCCCGATATAAACATACCAGTTTTCGTAAGAACTTCCATAGAGTAACTCCCCTAAATAGTAAAGAAGGATGCTCATTGCCAATCCGGCAGCGAACGCGATCAGAAGCCAGTGATATTTTTGAGGTTTGGTAATCCCGATTTGTTGCCAGCCTGTATTATTCAGGAACACAAACGGCGCCAGGGCAGAGATGACCATGATCAGTCCGATCGATCCGTAATTCCCTGTTTCATTGGCATGAAGCACCAGCACAAACCGGGGTATGCAAACCAGCAGAATCAAAAAGAGTCCGAATTTCCAGTTAAAAGTAAATATTTTTCGCCAAAAAGGTCTTAGTTCATTTTTCATGGAGGAGCCAGATATTTTCATGAAGGTGATTGAAGTAATTCATCTTTGTCTTTTTTCATTTCATATTTTGGGCCTGATTCATTTGGAGTGTTTAAATTTCTTTATAGGAGATAAATATCAATAAAAAAGATTAATTCTTAGAACAAGTTTCCCGTAGAGGATTAACCGATTATCTGTTAATATCCTAACGGACAATGGTTTTATGAATTTGTTTTACAATTGAGATTTATCGAATAATTTTCTTCAAAATACAAAATTTTGTGGGATCTGATCAATGGTCTTTATTTATAAAAAGGAGAATCGATTTAATAGTTAAGATTCCAACTCAGAGCTGCGTTTCAATATTCTAATCACTTGTCAAAAAAGCACAAAGCTAATTTGCAGAAAAGCTTGCTTTTTCGTTAAGTTGGGTCTTACAGACTACTCGAATTCCTACTTATTGGCTATTGATTTCTCTTAAATTTCTCATTTAAATGTAATTGGCAAATGCATCAATACATTCACAGGTTGATCTCTTTGAATACCCGGATTCCATTTGGGTGATTGTGCAATTACTCTAACTGCTTCCTCATCACATAATTTACACAGTCCCTCGATTATTTTTATCTTATTTGGCGGGATCTGTCCAAGTGAGTCAACTACAAATTTCAAAATAAAAATGATTCATTTACAGTTTAGTCAATAAATATTATGACAAACTTACTGGGGTGCCTTTAATCCCGGCGGGTGTAGATGTTTTGCTGATAAATATGAAATAGTAGGAATAAAGGCGGATTCAGAACAACTAAACGTTCGATGAGCCCCTAAAGATTAAGAATGACTCACATGTTCAGTTAAACTCTAAATCCACCTTTGATGATATGTTAGAATTGAGGTTGAGCTTATTTTCGGGTATTGTTGGCGATGGAGGATAATGCCCGGATTTGTTCAGCCAAAAATCTCGAAAAGACGATTATCAAAAAGCCAACGATTGGCATTGCAATTACGGCTAACCAACCGGTTCTCAAATAAGGAATTCCGATATTATTGCCGAAGTAATTACCTTCTTCACCAAGGATAATCGTGGACAAAAGGGCAAATCCAAATCCAACAAGGCCAATATAAGTTCCCATCCATTCTCCAAAGGTTTGTATAAAATTTGAGAACACAGGAGTTGCGATAAATTCATCTCCAACAGATGAAAGTTTATCTATCTTTCCCATTCGTTCCCACCATAACTGAAAACTTACCCAACCGGCAAAAGCAACAATAATCAATACCAACAGGAACACAATGATAAATTTTGCAGGAAAATCAAGTACTTTGATTTCATGAGCCCGGTAAATCAAATAAATTGGAAGCAGCAGATTTACAATACCCAGTAAACCATAAAGCCAACTAAATGGTTTCCGAAAGAAATGACCATTGTCAATGTAAGACAGATAAGGATTAATAAAGGTAAAAAATTTATTTTCCATTCTATTCCATTTTTATTTTTCCTACTCGTTTGGCTTTTCAGATTACGCCCCGTTTAAAATATGGTATCTGGACTCCACTTTATTTTATCCCTTATCAATCGATAAAGACTTTGGCTAAATGTTAAGTAATGATGTTTAGTTTGGAATAAAATCCTTGATCACGAATAGTTTTATACCTCCTGAAATTGCTGACCAGATGACCAAAACAGAGCTTAAACAATCTATTAAATAAGCGATTATCTATCGAAACAATGTAACAAATGTCAAAAATAAAAATGACATGTTTACAGTTTAAGCAATAAATATTATGACAAATTTACAGGTGTGGCTTTAATTCCGGCAACCGTAGCTATTTTGCTGATAAGTGTAAAGAATGGAAAAGAAACTATGGTTTGGTAATCTCAATTTTTGCCTTGTAATCCACTTGTCTGATAACTAGACCTGCTTCAGGATATGGGGTCAGCGTATTGAGTTTGACGCGATAACCTTCAATCAGGGTATCGGTTCGGAAGGAGGAGAGCGTATTTAGGACTATTCCTTGATTTTCTTATTTTCCAATAAATACTTCCCGCTTTCAACGGCCAGTGCAACCAATGCAGCCGAATTATGCACCTCGCATTTATGAATAAGGTTAGTCCGATGTTTCTTCGCAGTGAAAATGCTGATAAACAACTGGTCTGCAATCTCATTATCCCGTTTGCCATTGACGATCAGATGGAGGATTTGCTGTTCCCGGGGAGTAAGATGGTAATCCCTCAATGAAGCGGTTAAAATAACCGGCTCTTTATCAAGCGAAGTTCGGTTCTTCCCGGGAGAGGTGCCAGGTCTGATCTCGGAGGCAACTACGAGCACCTTTTTCATCAACCCGTCATCAAAGGTCTCCAGGATACTCTTCGAACAGAGGAAAAACCGGTAATGGGCATGTTTTTGGAACCTGATCCTGAGTGTTTCGGTCACCACTGTCCGGAGACCCGGCTGAAAACTGCTCTTCATATTTTGCTCAAGTAATTCCAGATCATCGGGATGCAATATCCTCCGGAGGAGCTCAAAACCCAGTTGTGAAAGCTCTTCCTGCGTATAACCAATATAATCCAGACCGGGCTGATTGATCCACAAATTTTTTACTGAACGAACATCACCCGGACGTTCGAATTCGCTGATATAAAAAACTACAGGGAGTGAATCAACGATATTCTGAAGAATTGCCTTTTCAATCTGAGGCCCTTCAGGATATATGTTTCGATTATCAGTGGCCATGTGGCTGATAATTTACCATTTATAGGTAAATATACCACTTTGGTAGTATTGTTTGGGGGTTTTTAAGGAATTAAATTTGACTTAAAACAGTTTCTTGACAAGATTTTTCCGCTTCCCGTCAAAAACCTGCAGGAATTCAACCAATTCTGGTCACTTCCTGACGAAAACCTGCAGGAATTCAACCAAAAGTGATCGAAATCGGTTGAAAACCTGCAGAAACTGATCGGAAACCTGGAGGTTTTCGTCGTATTCCGATAGGTTTCGGATGAAAAGCTACAGGTTTCAGTCTGGATCCTGTTAAAACCCGACAAAAACCTGCAGGAATCGGACCGATTTCGGTTACTTTCCGTCAGGAAGCTGCAGGAATTCAATGAGAAACGATCGGAATCAGACAAATTGAGGCTGTCGGATGCGAAACCCGGTTACAGATAAAAATAAACTCATAAAATATGTTCCATAGGTCGAACCCTTAATTGAAAAGTATTGAATTTGACCTAATTGTTTAATTTAAAAAATTGAGATCATGAAGAAAGTACATGTAGTTTTTGATTTTATCCATCTGCCTATCTCCGGAAAGGTAGCCAAGGGGAGAAACATCATAACAGATATGATGAATAATCCCAACTTCCCGACTCCTGACGTCTCACTGGATTCACTTAAAGAGCTCACTGATTTACTTGAAAGCCGAAACTTAGCGGCTCAAAACGGTGGGAAGGCAGAGACGACATTGATGCATCAGACTGAAATAGTATGGGATGATGCCATGCGGAAAATGGCCCGTTATGTCGAACGGGTAGCTAATGATGATGCAGCGGTTATCTTAAGTGCCGGATTTAACCTGTCGAAGCAACCATTACCTCACCAAAGACCGGAGCTGAGTGCTGAACAAGGGGAAAAATCGGGGACCATACTCCTTCGTCGTCAGGCTGTGCCGGGGGCCAAATCGTATATCTGGCAATATTGCATCAATAGCTTACCGGAAAGCGATTCAGGATGGACATTTGCTGCAGCCACAAGTAAAGCTTCGACTGAGATTGACAATCTGACTCCTGTGAGTAAATACTGGTTTCGTGTAGCAGCGGTAACCACGCAAGGTGTCACCGCCTATAACGACCCGATTATGCACATCATCACCTAGGAATAACTATTGAAGGATTGGAGCATCAGACAAACTAAGGTCAAAGCCCCGACGGGCCCTGAATCGCGCAAAGTTCAAATTAAATGACCCCCGGCATGATCATTTCGATCAATTAACCGGGGGCCATTTGTGTTTTGGGAACATTAAACAGGACTATAACCAGACATTCAATTTATTTACTGTTTTGCCACCAGATAGCTGTAAGGTTGCAGTGCCAGATTAGATGTTAAGGTTATACTGCCGCCATTCATCAGATCAGTCCAGATAGTATTGACTAGTGCTGCGGGAACGGTATAATTGATCTCGCTGTTTCTCAGGTTTGAAATAACCAGCACCTTTTCTCCGGTTACAGCCTTTGTAAAAGCGCAGATATCTGCACTGTCGAATGAGGTCAATGTACCTCTGCGTATGGCAGTACTTTTGTTTCGTATGGTCAGGATCTTCTTATATTCGGCAGTTATATCGGGATTCAGTGTCCAGTCAATTTTTGTGCCGGTAAAAGGGAAGGACAATCTGAACGGTGTTCCCACCTCCTGGCCGTTATAAACCATCGGGACACTTTTCATAGTTGCCACTACAACAAATGCAGCCATAGAACCATTTCTCCCTCCGAATAAATCCAGGGGGGTTCCATCGGAACTATCCACATCATGATTGGAGGTATACCTGACTATTTGCTGACCATTTGCAGCGTTCGAATAATCGTTGTTGTTCAGGTCATCGATCGTCATTACAGAACTGTTACTGCTGTAAATGGATTTTAACTGTCCGTAGAAATTAAAGCCAAAGTTATAATCGAAACCGGCAGAAAAGTTGGTGCTCCTGCTTCCCTCTGCCAGTAACAGGAGTTTGTGGGTTGTCATGTTTCGAAGGGTATCGATGGCCTGTGTCCAGAAATCTACCGGAGGACCATCGGTATAGTCACAACGGAAGCCATCCACATTGGCTGTCAGCACCCAGTATTTCATATCCTTAATCATCTCAAGCCGCATTGCAGCAACATTGAAATTTAATTGCGCCACATCATTCCATCCCATCCCGGGAGGACTAAGAACAGTGCCGCCTGTGTCCTGAAGGTACCAATCTTTGTGACTGGTAATCCAACCATTGTCCCAGGAGGTGTGATTCGCTACCCAATCGAGCATAACACTAATATTCCGGTGATGGGCACTGTCAACCAGGGCACGCAGATCGGAAAGGGAGCCGAATTCAGTATTCACAGCCCGGTAATCTTTCACACAATAGGGTGAATTCACCGAATTTAAAACTCCAACAGGATAGATCGGCATCAGGTAAACCACATTAATTCCCAATGCTTTTATCGAATCCATGCGGGCAATAACTCCCGAAAAATTCCCCGTTGAACTGAACTCCCTCATATTCACCTGGTATATGGTTGCATCCTGCCGGTCAGGAACACCGCTGAAGGGGACTCCGAACTGAGCGGGATCAGGTTCGGTTACAGGTGTTACCGGTTTTACCGGAGCAACAACCGAGGAGCCCTTACTGCAGGCGAAGAGGGATAAAATCAACAAAAGAACGATATTCTTTCTATGCATTGTATTTTAATTTAGTAATTCATTGATATTTTGGCAACACCATTAAAATTCTATTCATAGTGTGATATTTGATACATTGTCAATTCTATTCATTATCAGTTTTTACCCATTGGGGCAATCAGCGACAGGAACAGTTCATCAAGCTGATTCTGGGCAATTTCAGCCGGAGAATCGTTCATGACGTCGCGGCCGGAGTTGTTCTTCGGGAAAGCGATCACATCACGGATTGAATCGAGTCCCGCAAACATTGAGGTGAGCCGATCGAAACCAAAAGCTATACCGGCATGGGGAGGTGCTCCGTATTTGAACGCCTCCATCAGGAATCCAAACTGATTCTCAGCCTCCTGTTTGGTAAAGCCCAGTGTCTTGAACATCTTTGCCTGAAGTTCACTATCAAAGATTCTCACAGAACCTCCTCCTATCTCCACCCCGTTAATCACCAGATCATAAGCATTTGCACGTATTTTAGCGGGATCTGAATCCAGTAAAAAGACATCTTCAGGTTTAGGGGATGTAAACGGATGGTGCATTGCGTGGAAACGATTGGACTCTTCATTCCATTCGAGTAATGGGAAATCAATGACCCACAATGGTTTGAAAACCTCTTTATCCATCAATCCGCACTGTCGACCCATTTCGAGACGCAGAACCGATAAGGCCGGCAGTGTGCGCTCTTTTTCACCTGAAAGCAATAAAATCAGATCGCCGGGTTTTGCCCCGAAGATATCACTCCATTGGGCCAGATCTTCCTGGTTATAAAACTTATCTACAGATGATTTTACTGAACCATCTTCATTTATTTTAGCGTATACCATCCCCTTGGCTCCTACCTGAGGACGTTTCACAAACTCGGTAAGGGCATCCAGCTGCTTGCGGCTGTATTCACCACAACCCGGCACACAGATTCCCCCGATATATTCGGCTTCATCAAAGACCTTAAATTCTTTCCCTTTAACGAGGATTGTCAGATCTTTAAATTTCAGTCCGAAACGGATATCCGGCTTGTCATTTCCATAGTTTTCCATTGCTTCGGCCCAGGTCATCCGCGGAAACTCCCCGGGATCGATCCCTTTGATCTCCCTGAAGAGATGACGTGTCAGACCTTCAAACATATTCAGGACATCCTCCTGCTGTACAAACGACATTTCACAGTCAATCTGGGTAAACTCAGGTTGACGGTCGGCGCGGAGGTCCTCATCACGGAAACATTTCACGATCTGGTAATAGCGGTCGAAACCGGCTACCATCAAAAGTTGCTTGAAGATTTGGGGCGACTGCGGCAAGGCATAAAACTGGTTGGGATTCATGCGTGACGGAACCACAAAATCGCGTGCCCCCTCCGGCGTTGATTTGATCAATACCGGTGTTTCGGTCTCGATAAACTGAAGTTCATCGAGGTAGTTGCGGACAACATGTGCCATCCGGGCCCTTAACTCCAGGTTTTTGCGGACAGCCTCGCGGCGAAGATCGAGGTAGCGGAATTTCATCCTTAACTCGTCTCCCCCATCAGTATCATCCTGGATGGTGAATGGCGGTACTGCCGCTTTATTCAGCACTACAAGTTCCCTGACATCAACCTCAACTTCCCCCGTCGGGATTTTACCGTTTTTACTCGAACGTTCCCTGACAACTCCCCTGACCTGAATCACATATTCACGTCCGAGTTTATCGAATTGTTCCCTGATTTGCACCGGGGTATTTTCATCGGCAACAAGCTGGGTGATCCCATAACGGTCACGAATATCAATAAAGGTCATGGCTCCAAGGTTTCGTACCGTTTGAACCCATCCGGCCAAAACAGGCTCCTGTCCCACATGGGCTATCCGAAGTTCACCGCAGGTAATTGTTCTGTACATTGATTTACATTATATGATTGAGCCGGCAAAATTACAAAACTAAGGCGATATTTGAAAAACAGGGGGCGGAAACTAAGAAATTGATTGAAATATGGAAGGTGCTTCAAAAAACTAAGCAATATCGTTTACTTTTGAACCAGCAAAAATCTTAGTTATGATTGATCCGTTCGATGATGAATATTATATGAAGCGTGCTTTGGCTGAAGCGGAACTGGCCTTTTCGGAAGGGGAAATTCCCGTTGGGGCTGTGGTTGTTTGCCGTAATCAGATCATTGCCCGGGCGCATAACCTCACCGAGATGCTCAACGATGTGACAGCCCATGCCGAGATGCAGGCCATAACTGCTGCATCAAATCTTCTCGGAGGGAAATACCTTACCGG
This sequence comes from uncultured Bacteroidia bacterium, assembly GCA_903923905.1. Lineage (GTDB taxonomy): Bacteria > Bacteroidota > Bacteroidia > Bacteroidales > Prolixibacteraceae > JAAFHB01. The sequence continues at coordinate 20,069 of CAIXZH010000021.1, read as the reverse complement.
TTGTACTTTATATGTTACATTAGAGCCATGTTCCATGTGCGCGGGAGCATTGGGCTGGTCTCAGATCGACCGGATTGTTTACGGATCAGGTGATCCCAAACGGGGATTTTTGAAATTTGCACCGGATGTGCTCCACACGAAAACTGAAATCCTTGGGGGAATCATGCAGAATGAATGTACGCTTTTGCTTAAAAAGTTTTTTGAGGAGAGAAGATGAAAAATCAGAATAAGATTTGATTTTCAAAACATGGTTAAGATTAAAAATATCAGCCGAAGTTATTACGGCTGGCTATCAGCAGCCAAATGCCGGCAGCAATTAATGAAACCAATAAAACAGCCTCTTCATGCTCTTGGCAATGGTACCTTTTAAAGCGTTATCTGCAAAGAAAAAAGAAGGCCAAGAACCACTTTCCGGTTATCATTATAATTGTAACGCCATACAGCATCAACCCTGATAATCTTGAGGATATTCTCTATTCCTGCAGAGAATTCGGTATATGGCGTACTTCTCAATCCGGTCATTCCTTTCGGGAAAACCATTCCGGCATGTTGAGTTGGATCATAATTCCCGAACAGAGAACGCATACCGACTATTTCCCGCCATTTCAACCTGTGGAACACGGGAATCTTGTTCAAAAAGAATCCCTGAAAATGGTGTTCCAGAAATAGACTGACATAGGTATCACTCACAAATTCCTGATAATTCATCAGATTAAATGCAAAAGGATCATAAGCATACGATTCGTTTCCTTCATGAATTTTCATCAATGGCCATGGAACATTTCCCCAGATTTTTCCTGCCTGGAAATAAAATGTCATATAACCTATAGGATTTATTGCAATCTTATCATAAAAGTTTGTTTCAAGTTTCAGATAATCAAAATTACCTCCTAGAAAACCTTTTAATCCACTGGTTAAAGAGACGTTAAGAATGGGATTAAAGATTCCGAAAGTATTCCGTTCGAAGCCATCCAGAATAATTGTTTCCTTTGGAGCATATCTTGTATTTAGTTTTATCTCTCCTGTTCTTAAGGCAGGAACAAGGTTTCCCTGAGGATCGAGAAACGGGACCAACGGTCCGGACTGAATTTTAGTTGAGGTAACAGACAACTGATTCGACAAACCTCTCACCCAGTCCTTATCAAAGGTGGTCTGGATTTTGTCGACCATATTCAATTTTGTAAATGGATTTTTGGCCAGCACTGACGTCAGAATATTATCGCGGGTAAAGGCATTTGAACTAATCCCTAACAAATCATAATCATGGTATGCCTGAAACGCAATAAGAGTTCGTGGTTTCTTCGAGAAAAAGTATTCAAATCCGCCGCCATATTTAAAATCCTGGTCTTTAGATCCATAAGCGCCATAGCCATTGAGTCTCAGATTATGGTCGAATTTCATTGTAGTACGCCCGCCAACTCTGACCCTGTTACCTTCAATCTGGTTGGAACTTAGCAGCGAATAATAAGGACCCAATTCAATCGTTCCAATATCGCGATAACCATAATAGAACATATGCAGGTATTCAGCAACAGTTTTATAGAGAGGCACATTTTTAATTGAATCAACCATGGCATAGATACCGGCTTCCCTTTTCTGCAGCTCAATTGGTCGCGCTTTATCCCAGTATGACTCATTTTTAAGTACGGCATCCTTATTTACAACAATTGCATTCTTATGCAGATTGGGAACAGGCTTCACCTCCCCAAATTTAAAATCCTGATAAACATTGGTCTTGCGCCCCATAAGCCCGATCTGTTCAGAGTCCTTGTCTTTTTTAATATCCAGATCGACAATCATTGATTCATTCCGGGGAACCCATTGCTTATTATTCTTTTGAAATTCAATGGAATATTGAAGATTATTCAGAAAGTTGACGTTTGCTTTGGTTGAAAGCTGCATGTCAAGTTTCGTAAGGGCAAAACTTTCGTCTTCTATCCAGATTTTTCCCTTAAAGGTTGGATCCTGCGGAAGCCGAGGCTTAAAAGAGATTTCATAGATCTTTCGGCCATGCACCATAGCGCTGTCTCTCAGATAGTAATGATAGAACTGGAGTCCAAGCGAGTTTAAAGGAGAGATAAGCCCAACATCCGAAATCATGATATAGTTTTCATAAGGATTAACCCCTTCGTACATTTTGCCTGTAAACTGGGTAATCACGTCGGTTTTCATTCCCGAAGCTTTGCTTGCTGTAATCTCCTCCCTGTTTGAATTATTCGCACTGTTATGATAGTAATTGGAAACTGTTTCTGTAAAAAAGACGGGAAGGAAGGTTTTCCCCTGAATCTCCAGAGAATCAATATATTTAAATACAAATTCAAATTGCTTCAACATCTTCTTTTTCTTCAACGAGCCATTGATATTTTTAATATCAATCTCTATTTTGGAATAGAGCTTTGATTGCCAGGATGGAAAATTTGCCGGATTGTTATCCTTTTTGTGGATTACCACTTTTCTGAAGATGGGAATTGCGGGGTCTTCTCCCGGCCTGACAGATATTTCACCCAAGGAAATAACATCCTCGACCATGGATACATTGATTCTGTTGACCTGATTTAGCTTGATCTTAAAGACCTGTTTTTTGTAACCGACCGCTGAGACTTCAATCACGGAGGTTGGCTTAGTGGAACTTAGGTTATAATTCCCATTCAGATCAGACATGGTCCCTGTAAAGGTGTCCTTAAAAATAATGTTTACGTAGGGAATTGGAGTGGTTGTTCCAGCTTCGGTAATTTTCCCAAGAATAACAGTTTTTTGAGCCCTGGCACCGGAAATGGAAATTAAAACTATCAGAAATACCAAACCTATATATTCTCTCATCTATGCTTTTTAATACAGAAATCAGTATTCCCGCGTTAAACTTAATTATCTTATGCCAGGCAAAGCATTCCGTCTCCAAAAGGGGAAATGGAATCACTAATCCTTAGACAACAAAAATACAAGGAAGTTGCCTCAATAAATCGACTTTTTTTTGAATATAAGAATCATTCCCAACTCTTCCCTCGAAGTTCCAACGCAATTACCAAATATAAAAATTCAGATCTTCAATCGATGATTAGAAGCTAATTGCTTTATTTAATGATATTTAAAAATACAAACGATTACCATTACCCCATGGAAATAGCAGGAATCCAGCCACTTTTAAATCCGGAAAATAAAACCTCTGAAAATTAATTTTACTGTTTAAACTTCAATTAAAATCTCCTTACCAACAGTTTTTACCACATCTCCCTGACGAAGTTTTGCCCTTTTGCGGTATTCTACCACTCCGTTTAAGATTACCTCTCCATCTTCAACCATAATTTTGGCATGGCCTCCTGACTCCGCAATATGCAGTAGCTTCAAAAGCTTGATCAGTTCAATATATTCGGCACCGTTCAAATTAAATATCATGTTCTTTACATAAATTACAGACTTTGAAATTCACCTTTTAATTTATAGGGTAATAATTAACTCTCAAAATTACAAATAAGCAGAAATAAACTACATTTATGGCTGATTACTTCACAATAAATTAAATGTCATAATTCAATGAAGAGGAATCGCACACTTATTTTTGTCTTTCTTTCGATTATTCCCGGATTTGTTTCTTATGGAAAAATCTATCCTGTCAAACTTACCAGTGAATATTTGCAGAATCCTGCGGTGGTTGATGTGGCGAGGCCACGTTTGGCATGGATAAACATTGCCAGCGAAGGGGAACTCGGACAAAGGCAAACGGCCTGGCAGATCCGTGTGGCCACTTCTGATAAGAAATTGGAACAGGCAGATTTGTGGGACAGTAAAAAGGTGAACAGCGAACAATGCAACAGGGTTGAATATGAAGGAACTCCTTTAATATCAAGGATGGATTGCTGGTGGCAGGTGCGTGTCTGGGATAAGGATGGTATTGCTTCTGCGTGGAGCAAACCCTCGTTTTGGAGGATGGGAATCCTGAATCCTTCGGAATGGAGTGCCAAATGGATTGGGGCTCCGTGGCAGGGAGAAGAAGCGCTTCCCAAAATTATGAATCCCAAAACCCATCTGCCCGAAATACTGCCTCCTCCGGCTCCAATGTTCAGAAAGGAATTCAGGATTGATAAGAAAATTGAAAAAGCGGTCGCCTTTGTTACCGGGCTGGGATATTTTGAGTTGTACGTGAATGGACAGAAGGTAGGTGATGATGTACTGGTTCCAAATCAAACCAACTTTGGGAAACGTCCTGAGTTAATCAATGAAGGTATTCCCCTGGAAGACAATTTTGCGGAATATCGGGTCATGTACCTGGCCTATGACATCAAAAATCTGTTGAGAGACGGACAAAATGCGGTGGGCAGTATCCTTGGAAATGGCTTTTACAATCCGGCTAAGGGGTGGGCAGGTTCTTACGGATCTCCCCGCTTTTTGGCCCAGATCCATATCACCTATGCCGACGGAGAGGAAAAGGTTATTGTAAGCGATGAAAGTTGGAAAGCTTCAGAAAGCCCAATTCTGATGGACATGGTTTATTACGGTGAACACTATGATGCAAGGAAAGAACAGAAAGGGTGGAGCGGGCCTGACTTCGATGATTCATCATGGAATCCCGTGGTGTTGCGCAAAGTACCCGAAGGGAAGCTGGTTGCTCATGCTTCGCGGACAGACAAGGTGATGGAGCGACTCAAACCGGTCAAAATTGAAAAGCTGGCCAACGGAAATTATCATGTTGACTTTGGCGTTGAAGTTTCGGGTTGGGTCCGGCTAAATCAGGTTAAAGGACCCGCTGGCCATCAAATTGAAATTAAATACCTGTGCCCTAATCCTTCCGGTGAAAATTTCTACACATTCAAAGGTGATGGCCCCGAATCGTATGCAGCCCGTTTTAACTGGTTTGTTTTTAGCGGAGTTGAAATCTCGAACTGGCCGGGAGAACTTCGGGCCGAACAAATAACCGCAGAGGTTGTCCATACTGATATTGACGAATCAGCCACTTTTGAAACCTCAAATCCCCTTTTGAATCAAATCAATAAAATCTGGAAAAGAAGTCAGACCGATAATATGCATGGCGGAGTGGCAAGCGACTGCCCCCATCGGGAACGCTCTCCTTACACTGGTGATGGACAGGTCTCGAGCGTAATGGTCATGCATAATTTCGATGCCCGGAATTTCTATCAGAAATGGATTCAGGATATCCGTGGCGCTCAGAATGTGAAAACTGGATATGTTCCAAACAGTGCCCCCTGGCAACCGGGATGCGGTGGTGGTGTTGCCTGGGGAGCGGCAATCTGCATTATGCCCTGGGAGTTTTATCTTCATTACGGGTCCAAAGATATGTTGGAAGATAATTATCAGGGGATGAAGGAGTACATTCGTTATATGGAGAGCTGGATTGATGCGGATGGAATCATGTATTCGCAGCGAACCGGAAAAGACGGGAAAGTACTCGAATGGTTTAACCTGGGCGACTGGGTTGCTCCGGGAAATTTACCTCCCGAAAAGATGGTCCACACCTTCTATTTCTGGAGATGCACCGATCTCACGGCCAAAGCAGCAAAAGCCTTGAATAAACATGAAGATGAAACAAAATATGCCCAATTAGCCGAACGGACCAGAAAGGCTTTCTATAAGCAATTTTATGATGAAAAGTATGGCACCTACGGAAAAGCAGGCGGCAATATCTTTGCTCTGAAAATGGGTGTCCCTGAAAATCAGTACCTCAGGGTAACCAAAGCGCTGAGAGAAGATATCAAAGCAAATAAAGGTAATCTGGATACCGGTATTTTTGGAACGCAGTTCTTTTTTGAGGTGCTATCAGAAAACGGAATGCACGATTTAGCCTATGAAGCGATGAACAAACGTACCCAACCCAGCTTTGGCTGGTGGATTGATCAGGGAGCCACAACGACCTGGGAACAATGGAACGGTGACAATTCACGCAATCACCCGATGTTTGGAGGGAGCCTTGTTTGGTTTTACCGGAAACTGGCCGGGATGAATGCCGATCCGGAGGCTCCCGGATACCGGCATATTTTCTTCCGTCCCCAACCGGTAGCAGATCTTTCGTTTGTAAGATACTTCACGCAAACATCGTATGGGGAGGCTGGGATATCCTGGAAAAAAGACGATCAGCAGTTCTCTATGAAGGTAATGGTTCCAATAGGCTGCGAAGCAACCGTTTATGTTCCTTTATGGAAGGGGGAAGAGATCTCTGAAAACGGACGTCCAATCACCGGATCAGACGAATTAAGGTTCGTTGAGGAGAAAGAGGGCTGCCGGGTATTTAAAGTGAAAAGTGGCAGCTATCAGTTCTTGTCAAAATAAGATTCATCAACTTCTAATCTCACCTTTCCCGGCAATGATTTAAAAACCAGCTCATAAGAGTGATCAATCATCTCAAGCAACAGATTTTTTGGCAATGAACCGTCGAGAAAGATGGTGTTCCAATGTTTCTTATTCATGTGGTAGCCTGGAGAAATTGCCGGATGTGCCTCCCTCAATTCAATTGCCAGGGTGGGGTCACATTTCAGGTTCATCGAAACATCGCCCTCAAGGCTGATTAATATAAATATCTTTCCGCCGACCTTGATGACCAAGGTGGTATCATCGAATGGGAAACTCTCCTCAGTCCCCTTTTTCGAGAGACAATATGATCTGATCCATTCAATATCCATGTTTGTAATGGTTAATGGTTAATTGCTTAAATTTTGAATTTCCTTTAATTCACTGGTGGAATGAATGCCCCTTGGAAATGGGTTAATTCATAGTTAACATCATCTGAAAAGATGATTGATATGACATCAAAACGGGTTTCGAGGTCGATTTTATTTTGAATCAGCCAGGCATCAGCCACTTCAACAATGTTTCGGATCTTCTGTGCCGAGACTGCTTCCCACGGTTCCTCAAAATAGTCCCCTTCGCGTGTTTTAACCTCCACGATTACAATCTCCTCCCCCTGTCGGGCAATAATATCTACTTCCTTATGACCATAATGCCAGTTACATTCGAGTATTTTATATCCCTCCTTCATAAGATAGGCTGCCGCAATTTCTTCCCCTTTCTCTCCCAGATCCATATCCTCCGGTGGTAAAATTTCCTTTCGTTTCATGTTGTTTTAATTTTCACCTCTTTATCAGAAACATTCAGCAGAATCCTGCTTCCCATAATCAGTGGCATATTTGGCAATTCATGACCGGCGGGGAAACCGAAACACACAGGATAACGATACGAATCAACAGCTTCGCGGATAATTTCAGCACTGGTTTTACCAAACGGGGCTTCTCCATCAGTTATTGCAGTAAAATAGCCGACAATTAATCCGGAGATTTTCTCAAGGAGATGTCCCGCTTTGAGATTATAGATCATTCTGTCGATATGATAATGATGTTCATCGATGTCTTCAATAAAGAGGATTTTACCTTTAGGTGAAATATCGAACAAAGTTCCCCTTAAGCTTTGAATAATTGACAAGTTTCCACCGGTAAGGATACCTGAAGCAGATCCTAATCTGTTTAATTCATGTGGATTAATGGAATATTGGGGTAGTTTTCCCTTTAATAATTCCATCATTTCTGTGAAACTTCCGGTCAGAAATTCATCCTTTTCGAACCATGAAGTCATCACGCCATGAACCGAAGCGATTTGATGCCGGGAAAGAAAGGCATGAAAAACGGTAATGTCACTAAATCCAATCAACCACTTCGGTTTCTTAAAAAAAGAGGACCAATTCAAATTGAGATGGGTACGGATAGAACCATATCCGCCACGGGAAAAGAAGATTGCTTTAATCGATTTGTCGTTCAGAGCTTTTTGCATATCAGCAGCTCTGCTCGTATCGGACCCTGCAAAAATACCCTCTTCATCAAAGGCATGATACCCAATTTCAACCAGGAATCCCTGTTGCCTGAGAAGCTCAGCACCCCGTTCGACAACCTGGCGGGATATTTTACCCGCAGGTGACAGGATGGCTACTTTATCTCCGGTTACCAGGTAGGGAGGATACTTCATGAGGTTGATTATTTTAGTGATTCCGGTTTAAAAAATCCTCAATGGCCCGCGGGAAAAACTGATATTCCAATTCATGGATTCTTGCGGCCAGGGTATCAGGGGTATCATCGGGTAAAACCGGGCATTTCACCTGCAAAAGGTGATCCCCTTTGTCATACTCCCTGTTGACCAAGTGAATGGTAATACCTGACTCCTTATCCTTGTTGTTTACCACTGATTCATGAACAAAGGAACCATACATTCCCTTACCTCCATATCCGGGTAAAAGGGCAGGATGAATATTAATGATGGTAAAAGCATCAACAAATTCAGGTGGAACCAGCCAGAGAAAACCAGCCAAAACGATCAGGTCAATATTTCTGCTTTGGAGCTCCCTGATCATTCGATCGGGCACCATGAACTCTTCCCGTGTAAAATATCTTGATTCAATACCCAGGTCTTTGGACCGTTGAAGCACAAAAGCCTCCTTTTTATTGGACCAGACAGAGTCAACCCGAACATCCGGGTGATTTTTGAAGTATCGTATTATGTTCTCAGCATTACTGCCCGAACCTGAAGCAAATATAGCTATATTTCTCATATTCGAAGTCTTATGAAATTATTTTTTTCGAATTTTCGACTAATAAATTCTACAAAGTATTTAATACCGTTATTTTAATGCCCAATATAATAGATTCTTGTCTAAATATTTGGAAGATAAATTCCTTTCTTTGTTTCTTTGCACTCGCTGAATCAAAATAAAATCAGCAGGTAAAATTAGTAATAGTATTAACGTAAAAATTAAAAAATTATGTCTGACATTTCAGCTAAAGTAAAAGCGATCATTGTTGATAAATTAGGCGTCGATGAAAGCGAAGTTACGCCAGAGGCATCATTCACTAACGATTTAGGTGCCGATTCGCTCGATACTGTAGAGCTAATTATGGAATTTGAAAAAGAGTTCAACATTGCTATCCCCGATGATCAGGCTGAAAAAATCGGAACAGTAGGCGATGCGATCAATTACATCACTGAAAACGCGAAGTAATTCAGTTTTTTTCACTAATAAAGGGCTCAAAAGCTTACTATGGAATTAAAACGAGTTGTTGTAACCGGATTGGGCACGATAAACCCGCTAGGTAAGAACGTTGAGGAATTCTGGAAAAATCTGTGCAATGGGGTTAGCGGTGCCGGCCCCATTACTCGTTTTGATGCCTCCAGATTCAAAACGCAATTTGCCTGCGAAGTCAAAGATTTCGACCCGAGTGAATACCTCGAGAAGAAAGAGGTTCACAAGCACGATTTGTACGCACAATTTGCATATGTTGCTGCAGATCAGGCTATAATACATTCAGGGCTCGATCTCGACAAGATAGATAAAGATGAGTGTGGAGTCATTTGGGGTGCAGGAATTGGTGGTTTAAATACGTTTTTACAGGTTATTACCGAGTATAATCACATGCCTGAGAATCCAAGATTCTCACCATTTTTTATCCCAAAGATGATCGCCAATATGGCGAGTGGAAATATCGCATTAAAATACGGTTTCCGCGGACCAACCATTACTACTGTCACTGCGTGTGCCTCTGCCACCCATGCAATGATCGATGCAGCTACTTATATTCGGCTTGGAAAGGCAAATATCTTTATAGCCGGGGGATCTGAATCGGCCATCAACGAAGCAGGTGTAGGAGGTTTTAATGCTATGCGCGCCTTATCAACCCGAAATGATGATCCGAAAACAGCCTCCAGACCATTTGATTCAGGTCGTGACGGATTCGTAATGGCAGAGGGATCGGGGGCCTTAATCCTTGAAGAGTATGAGCACGCCATCAAACGTGGGGCTACAATTTATGCTGAGTTGGTAGGAGTTGGAATGTCAACTGATGCCTATCACATGACCGCACCCGATCCTGAAGGTGGGGGTGCCGCGTTGGTGATGAAAAGGGCTCTTGAAGATGCAGGTCTTAAACCCACAGATATTGACTATATCAATGTTCATGGAACTTCCACTGGACTTGGTGATATCGCTGAACCCAAAGCTATCAAACGGGTATTTGGCGATCACATTTACAATCTTAGCATCAGTGCAACCAAATCAATGACGGGCCATCTACTTGGTGCTGCCGGGGCTGTTGAAGCCATCGCCTCTATTCTTGCGATGAGAGACAGTATCGTTCCTCCGACTATTAACCAGTTTGAGCTCGATCCTGAAATTGATCCTAAAATTGATTTCACCTTTAATATTGCCAAAAAGCGCGAACTTAACTATGTATTAAGTAACACTTTTGGGTTTGGCGGACATAATGGAACTGTAATCTTTAAAAAACTTTCCTAGAAAGTGTTAAGAGATTTAAGGTATCGAATAAAACTCTTTTCTTCTCCAAGAAAAGAGTTTTATACTTTCCTGAAAGCTACAACCGGGTTTAGTCCCATTAAGTTGAGGCTTTATGATCTTGCATTTATACACAGATCGGCATCCTCGACCGACCTGATGGGGCAGCCGGTCAATAATGAACGGCTTGAATACCTCGGAGATGCAGTTCTCGGAGCGATAGTCGCTGATTATCTTTATAATCGCTTTCCACGAAGAGACGAAGGGTTCCTTACCCAAATGCGTTCACGAATTGTGAACCGGAGTTTTCTGACACAACTTACCTTTAAACTGGGGCTCAACCGTTTTGTAAATTCCAATACCAATTCTGTAAATGATTCGAGTCACATTTACGGAGACGTTTTCGAAGCTTTTATTGGTGCAATTTACCTCGATATCGGCTATCAGGGAGCCAAACATTTCCTGATTAAAAAGGTCTTGTCTGTGCATGTGGATATTGAGCAACTGGAGCGTAGCGACAACAATTATAAGAGCCAGCTGATCGAATGGGGACAAAAGAACAAACGAGATGTTGAGTTCGATACCCATGAAAACAGTGAAACCGGTCATCTCCATCTCCCTTTTATTTCGGTGATCAGAATTGATGGCCTGGTTGTAGGGACAGGAGAAGGATATTCCAAAAAGGAGGCTCAGCAAAGTTCTGCCTGCAAAGCACTTGCCTTCCTTGAAATCAGTGATTTTCACTGATCAATAAGTTAATTTCACCGGCAAACAAGTTTTAGGGTTCTATCAACGTTTAATTTTGAAGATCGGAATCATAAATATTAGTATATATTGATTTTGTATGAAAAAAAGAGGGTGCCTTTTTGGACACCCTCTTTTTCGTAATGCATATTAAACCTTACTTTTTCAGAATCCAGGCTCCCTTGAATTTATTTTTGTACTCTTCAAGAGTCTTTTTTGCCTGATCAATATGTTGGTATCCAATTACGACCCTGAGAGTTCCTGGCTCACTCAATGTTGTTGCTTCATACCCTTCTGTTTTAAGTCGCTGAACAAGAGCTAACGCCTTCTTTTCATTCTGGAATGAGCCCAAAACAAGATAATACTTCACTCCTGAGCTTACCTTAGCTTGGGTTTCATTTACCACTTTGGGAGCAACAGTTGCGGCTGATGCTTTTTCAGCTTTTGCATTCTTTGAAACCGGCAAAGCTTTTGGTATTTTCACCTTTTTTTGAATGGTATCGGGTCTTTCCGGTTTGAGAGTTCTGGGAGCAGGAGTTGATTTTGTTGGTTTAACTACCTCAGGAACAGTTTCCACTTTTGATTTCGATGGGACCTTGGGAGGAGTTATGGCTTTAACACTCTTTTTTGCAGGTAGAACAGCCGATACTTTTGGAGCGGTTGTTATTTTTTCAATCCTATGTTCATTTTCAATGATCGATCCATGTTCTTTAAATGAACTGTAATCTTTTGAAGCATTGGGTTTGCCATTTGAATAATCACCGTTTTCCTGTTTAACTGCTTCACCTCTTAAAAATCCCGGAATATAAATTTCGGTTCTCCTGTTTTCCCTGTTTTCCTCTGGAGTACATTTTCTTCCACCGACACCTTTATGAATTAGCTGCGATTTACCGTAACCGGTACCCCTGATTCTTGATGGATCAATCCCCTTTAAAACGATATAATCAACAGCGGCTTTGGCACGCAATTGTGACAACCTAAGATTATATGGCTCAGTGCCCCGGTCGTCAGTATGGGAACCCAATTCGACTTTCATGCCCGGGTTTTCCTTCATCAATGCAATAAGAAGGTCCAGCTCCTTGGCGGCATCAGGAAGAATATCCCATTTATCGAAGTCGTAATAGATATTTTTCAAGGCAATTTTTTGATTGACAAGAATGTCCATCCAGATTGTGTCACTTACAATTCCCTGGCTGTTCATTTTGCATTCCTGTAAGGTTTTTGTCTTGTCTGGATATCCAAATGTACTGGCGGTCACCGAACAATTACTGCCGAGGCAAGGCAGGCAATCTGCTTTCCCTTTTGTATCGGTGATGTAAAACTGCTGATCACAGTATAAAATCCTGACGCCGGGAATTGGACGCTGGCTGGTCTGATCATAAACATAGAGTGTTCTGCATTTTGGCATCACCTGAACCGGTGGTTTATTATTTCTTTTGAAGGTGAATTTGTAGATATCATCATCTCCTGTGCCAGGCCGGTTGGAGGTAAGGTATCCATAATCGGCACCAGGAGGGATCGTCATGGCAAAGTCATCATACTTTGTGTTGATTGGGCCATCAAAATGGCTGATTTCACTAAAATCGGACGGAAACCGGGTGTAATACAAATCAAATCCACCGTTTCCGAATCTCCCTTTTGAAGAGAATATCAGGAATTGCCCGTTAAAATGGTGATCGGTAAGAAAGGCGAACTCCTCTTTCCCGGAAGTATTTATATTAGGACCAAGGTTGATCGGAAATCCCCATTTCCCATTTTTACGTATGGAATAGTAAAGGTCGGTTTCTCCGAATCCTCCGGGTCTGTCACTTGAAAATATGAGGGTATCACCAGTTTCAGTTACCGCAGGATGTCCAACAGAATAGGCCGGATTATTGTACGGAAATTCAGAAATAGTTCTCCATTGTCCATTGACCCGTTTGGCAATCATAATTCGAAGCCTGTTAATCTGGGTATGAAAAGGTTTGGACTTAAGTGATTGATCATTATAGTTTTGTGTGACGAAAAGTTCACCTGTTTTTGGACAATAGGTCACCGGACCATCATTAAATTTGGTGATAAATTCGGGAACAGGTTCACGGTTGCCAATAATATTACCCTGTTTGTCAATAGGGGCCATATACAAATCATAAAACTCCCTGTTCCTGAGGATCCAATCCGACTTTTCTATCAGTTTATCATTGAACGTTGTGAAATAGAGGGTATCCTGAATAACAAATGGACCGAAATCACTGTGTATCGAATTTATTCCGATTTCTGAAATTTTCAGTGTCGAATCGTTGAATAACCGATTGTCCTTATTTTGCGGAAATGCCACCGAGGAGTAGATTATCAGGATCAACAAAAAAAAGTTATGTTTTAAAGTTGGTGATTTCATTATGGTATATTTTAAACCTTAAGTTGAATATAGTTGACTTATTTTGAATCCAGAGCACATTAGAAGTACCTGGGTGATACATATTTACGTTTGGCCCATGAAAATTCGTAGGAGATCATCACCTCGTGGACACCATTTGAAAACTTCTGAAGGTCGGTCGTTGTGAAATCATAGGCATAACCGAAACGGAGCTTCCTGTTAATAATCCATTGGGCAATAACTGAAACAGCGTCTCCTGACCGGTACATCCCTCCAATCCAGAATTTTTCTGCGATTAAAAAATTTGCCGATAAATCATACAGAAATGGAGCTCCTGCAACAGCCTGTGTCATAAAGTTTGGCTTGAATTTAACATTGTCAGATAGTTCAAAGACCATTCCCCCCGCAAAAAACAGATGGCGGACTTGTGTTGAAGTACTTGCTGAACTGGCCTGTCCCTGCAGATAGCTGCCCTGGACAATCTCCGGTAATGAAAGGCTTAAATAATATTTTCTGGAGGAGAGGTAGAGTCCAAATCCAAAGTTGGGCATAAATTTATTTTGAATATTTACCTGGTACGACTGGTCAGATTGATTATCCCCCTGATTATAGGCAAGCAGGTTGTTGCTGTAATTCAAAAATCCGCCTTTAATTCCAAATCGCAGCGTAGTTAGTTCTGATAAGAGGATCTGATAGGAATAATCGAAATTAACACTGATTGTTTTTTCGAGTCCCACGTTGTCATTGACTATATTAAGACCAATTCCAACATTTTCAGAACGTAAAGGGGTCTGAAAAGAAAAAGTCTGAGTAGTTGGATGTCCTTGAATACCAAGCCATTGATCTCTTGATAATGCAGTAACACCAATATCTTGCCAGGAACCCGCATAGGCCGGGTTGATAGTTTGCAGATTAAAGATATATTGAGTGTACATAGGATCTTGCTGTCCTTTTGAAAAGAGTGCCCCCATTATCATCAGCATTGCCAATGTTATTTTTTTTATTATTCTCATAGTGCTCTGATCTGTTTCTTTTTGTTATTGTTCACTTTAAGCGGGCCGCATTGACGGCCCGCTGTTAAATAGTTATTTGTTTAAGAACAGAAATCCTGTCAATACTTTGCTATTCGTTAATTTGAGTATATAATAATAGGTTCCCACAGGCATGACCTGATCGCCAATTGTCAGATTATTTTCGGAACGTCCATTCCACCAGGCCGCAGCTTCGCTGCCCCAGAAGTCAGTATCCCCATAATGATCTTTCTTGTATACCAGGTTACCCCAACGATTGTAAATCTCAATGATAGGATTGGCATAATTATATAAACAGGCAATTTTGAAGTAGTCGTGAATACCGTCGCCATTTGGTGAAAAGGAATTTGGTACGACAATTGGGCAATTTACATCTTCTGCCAATACAATCTGCACCGTAATAATGGCAGATGTGGTAGTTGTACAGCCGTTTGCATCTGTGATCATGCCGTTGTAAGTGCCACCCACCAGATCTGTCGGAAATTCCGAACTTGAAATATAGGAGTTTGGACCGGTCCAGGAATAGGTAAATGGCGATGTTCCGCCAATGACAGCAGGTGTAATTGTTCCCCCTGCGTCATTAAGGATTCCGGTTCCGTCCATACTCGTTGTTTGTATTTCCGGTGTTGAAGTTGCCGAGGCACTCAATGGTGTATCAGACTCTTTTACAATAACTGAAGTTGTTTTCAAACAGCCGTGGGCATCTGTTACTGTCAGATTATAGGTTCCGCCTGAAAGAGCTGCGAGGTTTTGAGTCGTAGCTGTAAATGCTCCAGGACCAGTCCAGGCAAAGGTAAATGGTGCAACACCTCCTTTAACCGTAAGATTAACGAAACCGTTTGCAGCACCTTTACAGGTTACATTGGTGATGGCTGCTACCGGGACAATTATCTCAGGTTCAAGGACATCAAGTGTTCCAGTTACAGGTCCGCACTGATTACCATCAGTGATGCTATAGGCCAGCGATTTCCCTGCAAGGACTCCGGAAAAGACTCCACTATTATTGGTTACCCCATTAAAGGTATATGAAATCGGAGCTGTTCCACCATTTGAAGTCAGTGTAACTGTTGCTGTTTCTCCATTGCATTGAATGGCTGAAGTTACCCCTGCACTGGTTAAAGCGAGAATTGGAGGATTGGCATTAATTGTTACACTGGATCCCGGAGAAATACAGCCGCCCTGACTCTTGGCTGTGACATAATAGGTTCCGGCAGGAACCAGGGTGAATATACCTGATGTATTGGTATAGGTAATCCCGTCAATACTATAAGTGATCCCTGCTCCCAAAGGGGCTGTTATGGTTATTGTACCTGTTGATAATCCGGAACAGAGACTGCCCGATTCACTTGTCAGACTTAAAGTAAGTGGCGCAGGATTATTGATATAGAAACTGACCGGGTAAGTACAATTATTTGCATCGGACACGATAATGATATGATTTCCAACCGGAATATTTAGGAATGTTCCGGTGGGTTGTGCAGTGGCTCCATCCAATGAATAGGCAAGAGAACCTGTGCCCCCCTTCCCTGTTATAACCACAGCCCCGGTTCCGTTATAGCATGCCGGCGGAGTTACGCTTGAAATTGCAGCGGACAGCGTACTTGTTGAATTATTTACGCTGAAGGTCGTTGTAGCCGGACATACTCCATTTGTTATTGGACTGTAAGTTCCTGCGATTAATCCAGTGAAAAGGGAACCGGATGGTTTTGTAACTCCGTTTAGAGTCACAGTACTTCCATCGCTGCTGGTTAACACAGCTGATCCTGTCAGAGATCCGCAAGTAGTATTTACAACAGAACTGACGGCTAAAGTAACCTGTGCAGGACTTGTCAGTACATACGGTCCACCTGTAATTGTACAACCTTTGGTATCAGTAACAGTGACGGTGTAGGTTCCTGCAATCAGTCCGCCCGGATCCGCACTATTTGTCCCGTTACTCCAGGCATAGCTATACGGAGGCGTTCCACCTGAAACGGTTGTATTGATACTTCCTGTTGCTGTTCCATAGCATGAAGGATTAGCTAAGAAAGCAGGTATGGTTGCAATATTCAAGCTGGCGGATGGCTGCGTGATAACTATCTGCAACGGAGCACTGCAATGATTTGCATCTTCAGCCTGAATATTATAGATTCCTGCAATCATTCCCGTAATAACATTTCCTGTAATTGTTGGGATATTTGGCCCGGATACCACAGAATAGTTATACCCTGTAGTACCTCCGGCAGCATTCACAATGGCACTCCCTGTTGCACTTCCGTAACAGGAAACATTGGTTTGGCTGGTCAGGGCCAGAGTCAGTGATGGTGGATTAGTAATGTCGAAACTAACTGGGTAGGTACAGTTATTTGCATCTGAAACCGTCACCATATGGTTGCCAACCGAAATACCAAAGAACGAACCAGTTGACTGCGGAGTAGCCCCGTCCAGCGAATAGGAGAGTGCTCCGATACCTCCGGTTCCGGTTACAACCACCGAACCAGTCCCGTTATGGCATAAAGGATAAGTTGTGCTGGTAATTGCGACAGCTAATGTACTCGATGAATTGTTTATATGGAAGGTTGTAGTTGCCATACATATTCCATTTGATGCTGCAGTAAAGGAACCTGAAGATAATCCGGTGAAAGTGGATCCTGAAGCTTTCGTAATTCCGTTTAATGTCACACTGCTTCCATCACTGCTGGTCAAAACGACAGATCCGGTTGAAGATCCGCACGTAGTGCTTACGATAGAACTGGCAGTTAAGGTAACAATGGTTGGATTAGATAAAACATAAGGACCACCACTGATTGAACAGTTGTTGCCATCGATAACCGTTACTGTATATTTTCCTGCCAACAATCCTGTCGGATCGGGGGAACTTGTTCCATTACTCCAAATATAAGAATATGGAGGAGTCCCACCTGAAATAGTGGTATGAATACTTCCTGTGGCTGTACCATAGCAGGATGGATTAGTCAGAACAGCCGGAATGGTTGTAATATTCAGATTGCTGACTGGCTGTGTGATCACTACGGCTAATGAAGCTGTGCAATTGTTTGCGTCCTTGACCTGAACACTATACGTTCCGGCAATCATCCCCGTGATCATATTTCCGGCTACAGCAGGTGCATTTGGTCCGGATATTACAGAATAAATGTAGGGGGTTGTGCCTCCTGCAGCATTGACAATCGCGCTGCCGGTTGAGGAACCATAACACATTACATTAGTTGTACCGGACAGTTCAAGGATCAGAAGGGTTGGCTGATCGATAAAGAAATCTATGGAATAAGTACAAGCATTATCATCAATTATTTTAACTGTATGATTTCCTGCAGATAAGCCTGTAAATGAATTGCCAGCTTGTGAAGCTTTTCCATCAAGACTGTACCAGTATCCGTCGGTTGCTGTAACACTGCCACCGGATATTGTACCCCCGGTCGCATTTACCGTGACTGATCCTGAAGCTGAATTGCATGAGGCATTTGTGGTTGTTACCGTACCTGCCAGATTACTATTTGAATTGGTGATTTGGAAACTTGCAGTTGCAGTACATGCTGTGGCACCGGCAGCAGTAAAGGTGGCGGTAAAATATCCTGCTGCAAGTCCGGTAAAGGTGGCTGGCGAAGATTTTGATACTCCATCCAGCGTAACTGTTCCAGCTACGCTACCGGTCAGGGTGACTGAACCTGCTGAATTGTTACAGGTTGAATTTACAATAGAACTGACGGTTAATTTAGGAGAAGCGTTGACCGTTAGATCTATATAATTGGTTGCATTGGAGCATGAACCTCCTAATATAGTTGCTGTTAAGGTAAGCCTGACAACTCCTGAAAAACCAGCTGCTGGTGTAAAGGTTGGATTCAACGCATTTGGATT
This sequence comes from uncultured Bacteroidia bacterium, assembly GCA_903923905.1. GTDB lineage: Bacteria > Bacteroidota > Bacteroidia > Bacteroidales > Prolixibacteraceae > JAAFHB01. The sequence continues at coordinate 1,807 of CAIXZH010000021.1, read as the reverse complement.
ATTAAAAGTTCCCCCTGCGTTTGAGGTCCATGTTAATGAACTGTAATTCGTTGCGGTTGCACCTGTCAGTACGAAAGTACTTCCTTCACATATGGCCGCAGTTGCAGGCCCGGCATTTGCTGTTGGAGGCATCCAGATATTCAGTACCATGAAATCGCTAATCACAGCACATGTCCCATTCCCTTTTGCAGTCAAGGTCAATTGTACCTGACCAGTGGCAATATCTGCAGCACTAGGTGTATAGGTTGCAGTAGACAGTGAAGTTGGATTGGTAAATGTCCCTGTTCCTGAAGTTGTCCACTGATAACTGAGTGCATTGGTTGCACTTGTCCCTGTCAGAGAGATTGTTGCAGTGGTTGAACAAATCGTCTGATCTGGACCGGCATTTACTGTTATTGTTCCGGCAGGCTGTGTAATTGTAACAGCATTTGTAAGGGTCACGGTACATCCGTTTTTATCGGTGACTGTAACTGAATAGATGCCTGCCAACAAATCCGTTGCAGTTTGATCTGTGGCTCCATTACTCCAAAGGTAGGTATATGGAGCCGTTCCATTAATTGCTGTTACTGTTGCACTCCCTGTTGCAGTACCATAGCAAAGTACATTGGTACTTGCTGTGATAGACGCAGAGAGGGCAATGGCAGGTTGGGTGATGGTTACACTGGCAGTCTTCTGGCATCCGTTCTTATCAGTCACGGTTACCACATAAGTCCCTGCTGCCAGATTTATTGCAGTAGCTGTTGTCTGGCTGCCTGCACTCATTGGCCATAAGTATGTATAAGGAGTTGTTCCGCCGGTGACATTAACAGTAGCCGAACCGTTTGAACCACCCCTGCAATTAATGTTTGAGCTGCTTGTGATATCAGCCACCAACACATCAGGTTGGGAAATGGTTACCACTGCCTGGGCAATACATCCACCTGTTCCGGTGACTGTCACTGTATATTGACCAGCTGCAAGTCCTGTAACGGAAGCAGTGGTTTTTACAGGAGAGGTGTTCCAGGAATAGGTATACGTACCTGCACCACCTGTGGCTGTTACTGTTGCAGTTCCGTTGGTACCTCCGTTGCACGTTACATTAGTACTAGCAGTAATAGACGCTGATACACCTGTTGGGTCAGCCAGTAGAACTGATGTTTGCTTTGTGCAACCATTTGCATCAGTAACAGCTACAGAGTAACTTCCTGCAAATAAACCGGTTGCTGTTGCTGTAGTCTGGCCATTACTCCACAAATAGGTATAAGTACCTGTTCCACCACTCGCAGTTACAGTTGCACTTCCGGTAGTTGAACCTTCACAACTTGGGTTGGTCGATGAGGTGATTGTTGCCGTCAGTGCTGAAACTGGTTCAGAAATTAAAATGGAACTAACTGTAAATGTACAACCGTTTTTATCGGTAACCATGACAGAATAAGTGCCTGCTGTCAAACCTGTTGCCGATTGATCTGTAGCTCCGTTACTCCAAAGATAAGTGTAAGGAGCGGTTCCATTACTTGGAGTTACTGTTGAACTGCCAGTTGCTGCACCCTTACAAAGAACATCGATAACTGACGCAGTTGCTGAAAGAACGACAGGCTGAGTAATAGTTATGCCGATCGTTTGGCTGCACCCTTTGGCATCAGTTACCGTTACATGATAAGTACCCGGAGCAAGACCTGTTGCCCTGGAAGTTGTCTGTGCTGACGGATCATCCCATAGGTATGTATATGGGGTTGTTCCGCCGGTGACATCCGTCGAAGCTGTTCCGTCGGAAGCACCAAAGCAGGTAACGTTGGTGGAACCGCTGATCTGAGCCACCAGCTGAACT
>CAIXZH010000020.1 GCA_903923905.1 uncultured Bacteroidia bacterium | reverse complement strand
TTTAATAGTCTTTATTAAGTTGGTAGATGAAACTTTCTTTTCAATAATTATATATGCAATAAAAGGCTTTCTATTCACTTTTAAAGTAAATGTTTCAATACTTGTACCAGCTTTATCCTTTTCAACTATTCGCTCAAATGAAATTACATCAATTCGTTCTAATACTTCTCCACCTACATATATCATGTTTAATACTTTACCATCAAAATCAATATCTAAAGGGAATTTCTTTTCAATATAATTAAAATCCCATTTTACACCTAACATTGGCGAAGCTTCTTCTGTGGCTCTAAATTTTATTAATGATTTAGATTGTTGAGCAAATGAAGTGCAGGAAATAAGAATCAATAATGTAATTAAGGTTGTTTTCATGTTAGTATTATTTAGATTAAGGATACACCAAATTTAACAAACATATTTAACAATAATCTGATTATATTCATATTTAAAATTAAAATCTCCATCAAATTAATGATAAAGGCTTTATTGTATTTAAGTGATATTAAAAATTCATAAGTACCTAAATACAATCAATGCAAAATCATTAATTAGATTCCAGATTCATAGTTTTTGCTTTGTTAATAGTCGAAAATGAACAACCCACGATTTTGCATATCTCGCTATATTTGTATCCTTTCTCCAAATAACCCAATATTTTTTGATTGCGCGGTTTTTCAAGAAATGATTCTTTTGACTCTTGCGTACCTACCTTTCTTCCTCTATAAAGCCCTTTTTGTTTGGCAATTTCAATACCTTCCTTTTGTCTTTGAAGTATCATATTTCTCTCAAAATTTGCCATTATTGACAAAATTGAAATAATCATTTGTGAAACATCATCCTGTGAACCGTCACTCTTAAAATTGGTGAGATTTGGATTTCTACATACTACTTTAATTCCCATGTCAGTTAGATCCTTCCAAGTCTTTAAAACATCTAAAGTCGATCTGCCTAATCGGTGGATAATCCGGACTAAGCTGACCCCCCGGCCCGGGCTTGTGCGGATTTGCAATCCGCGCATTCAGGTTTAGGATTTGTAATCCATATTATATCAGACAAATTCAATATTAATCAACCCTTTTTCTCCAGCATAATCTCTTGCCGAACTATACAAATAATCTTCAGGATTCGCAACCAGCTCAGCTCTTACCGGGTTGTTATGAATGTAATTCATCTTCTCATCCAGAAAATCTACGGAATGAATCTTTTTTGCATCGTTGCCATCCTGCCATATTTTGAAATACTTTATTTTCTTATTATTCTTTCCTGCATACCAGAACAAATTTAACATCCAATCTCTTCTGCTTTCCGGTATCTCTTTGATCGCCGCAATTAACGTTTTGCTTGTAAATTTCTTGAAATCACGAAGAATATCAGACAAATTGCCTTCTTCTTTTGCCCTTGCAATCAGGTGCAGATGATTACTCATCAAACACCAACAGTATAACTCTAAACCTTTGTTAATAATACAATAATTTAGCGAATCTATAATGATGTGTTTGTAAGCTGTCCGAGAAAAAACATCAATCCATTCCTCAACTGTTAAAGTAAGGTAATAAACATAACCAGATGATATCTTATTGCGAATTCCCATTTAAACAAAGTTATTGAATTTTACTGAATCTTGGAATTGCAAATTCCATATCTGAAAGGCGCGGATTGCAAATCCGCACCAGCTTGATTTCCGGGATTGGTTTCTGATCATCAGGTAGTTGATAAAGTGACAGGATATGGACTAATTCCAATTGGAAGTGATGCCTGGCTTGCCAAAGGACAGAAAGCGTCTGCAGGAAGTATTGTGCTCATTCATGGTAACGGCAATGAACTAATCGGTGTAAAAGATTTTATTACCTTAATACGTACTGAGCAATCGTCAGTCATGAAAAAGGAGTGGCTTTTATATGATTTAAGGGAAAGTGTTGAGAATCAATTTCATGAATGACTATTCAGGAGGTGCGCTTCATTGGCACATACCTATTTATCTGCCGGATTGAACGCCAGGAGTGCCAGATAACCATCACACAGGAATCCTTCATATCCCCAGCACTCTCCTTTCCATGTTTTCCAGTCTTTTGCCATAAGTCCGCAAAATCCCTGGAAGTCTCCATCATTGATTCCGCGAAGAATTCCTCCGGCCATCTGGTCAAACTCCTTATTCATCCCCGCTTTTTTGAGCGCCTTCAATGTGAAATACGACCAGTTTAACGAGGCCCCGCCATTTTCGTACCGCTGAAATGCGTCACTTCCATCCTCCTTTTCGCCACCTCCCCAACGGGGATCATGATGATAGTAATCCTCTCTGCGAATCGAGACCAGATTGCCCGGAACACCCAGCGTGAAATCGTTGAAATCTGCTTCTGCCATCTTCTTCCACATGGCTTCCATCACACTTTTAACCCTTGATTCGGGAACAAGGTTGTAATAAACTGCCATACTGTTTACGTACAGGAAGTAATAATCGTGCAGCTTACCATCCCTGCTTTTCCATCCGGCCAAAACACCTGTAGCCGGGTTATAAAAGGTTTTGAAATAGGAATCCTTAAGTTTCACGCCAAGCCGGGAATATATTCGTGCATCCTCTTGCCTATTCAGCTTCCGGGCCGTTTGGGCCATAAGGTTAAGTGCATCGTACGTGATGGCATTACTAAATGCATCCTCATGACCGAATCCTATCGTATCCCACCAGTTTGCAGGTCTCATTGTCTGGTCCTTTGCCCCGGAATTCCCTGATCTTTTATCCTCAACCAGTCCATTGTGGTCATGATCCCGCTCCATTTGACTATCCATCCACTTTTTAATCTGAGGATAATATTTCTCTCCCCATTTTTTGTCATTTGAACCTTTGATATAATTACAGGCTGAAATAACCAGAGACGGATAGGAATCAAGAAAGGAATCATGCTTTGTAGTGTCGGGTTTGGAGATTGATCCTCCAGTCTCCCATTCTGAATTATATCCTTCAAGACCGTAACCCTTCATGCCATCCAGGTATCGTTCGATGGACATTCTAAGCAGGTCTAAGGCCGTCAGTGAATCAACGAGGGGCGGAGTTTTAAGTGCAAGCATGGAGGATAGAAAAAGTGTAAAGGCGCACGCATCGCTGCAAGAATTATTAGCGATGACCTGCAATTTCGGATTTACCTGGAAAAGATTCAGGTAATTACGCCTGTAGCCGTCAAATTTTTCGGATTCAACACCCGGGAACTTCGGATAAATTGAGGTGCATGTCAGGGTATAGGTGATGTTTCTCTGTGCTTTATCCGCCTCCGGTAAGCCAATGGAGATAAAGTTGGATTTATTTTTGCGGCTGGCATCATAATCAACATCAACCGGCCGGTCAGCAACTAACTGAAAAGTTCCCATATCCGGAAAGTGAAGAACAGCAGGTAAGCGGGTTTTGTTTTTTTCAGGCATCAGGCCAAGCAGGGTGGCGTGGTTTTCATGTTTGTCGAAAATGAAACTAATTTCTTTTATCCTATTCTTCGGTTGATACGCTGAACGAATTACGATTTTTTTCTTCTCAAATTTAAAGCTCCATTCCGCTTCGTCAGATGATCCTTTTCTGTGAATCGCTGCCTCAGAGTCAGAGATCTTCCTAATTTCAAATGCAAGAGTATCATTTAGCTCTTTCCACTTGATTACATTTTTAGAAAGCGCCCTCTTACCCAAAGCATCCACGGAAAAAAACTTTATAAATGGCGCTTGTCCCATAAGCTGAATAGCGTAATAATCTGAACTGTACACAAACGCCGGAGTCTTTTCAGCCCCGGAAAGGTTTACCGAGAGGGTAATTAATAGTATTACCACCCAGCAGTTTATTTTGAGACGCTTTAAGGTTATCATATTTGCGGCGAGAATGGCTCTACAACCTAAAATCCAGCAAGATTCATTTGTGTATCTATAATCCATTGAATCAGTATGTTTTAAAATTTGAAAATAAATTGAAATATCATGCTATTTATTAGGATTGTATATCTTCAGACCAAATTGAACTTTTGGAGTCAAAACATAGGGACTTAATATAATCAAAAGCCAAGAGAATCGTGATCGAGATAAAAAAACCGGAGTAGCACTATGAAACTACCCCGGTTAATCGAATTTGAAAGGAACAAACTGATGGTACTCAAATTTTAATCATTTATTTTAATAACCAGTATTTTGAGTTATTTTCGGATTCGCCAGAATTTCAAATGCAGGGATAGGCCAATAGCGTTCTCTTGTTGCAAATGTGCACATTGTAGATTGACTTAGAACTGACACAGGAAGTGTAGGTAAAATAGTCTGCATCATATTCAGTCTTTGCAAGTCATAATATCGCATACCACCCTCTTCCGCAAATTCAGCTCTACGCTCATATTGAACGGCAAGTCGAATATCGCTTTGTGTGCTTGCAGTTGAAGCAGGCAGGAATCTTGTGCGTACTGCATTAAGTGCTGCAAGAGCATCTGATGAGCGCCCTGTTTCGTTGAGCGCTTCTGCATAGGTCAATAAGGCCTCCGGATAACGCATGAGAATAACATCCTGGGCGAGTATCTCTCCAACTGCAAGTGGTCTGGTATAAAGGATGTAATATGGGGTATATTTTTTCCATGCATAACCTGTCGGATTGGTGCTCAGAAAATTTTTCGCTGGCTGATAAGCCATGGTGTCCTGAGAATTCTTGTTGGCAATGGTATAGGTCAAACGTGCATCTCTGTTTAGAAATGGATTGGCTGCATTGTATTTTGGATTAGCACCCGTTGCATCGTAAGGAGTCCCATCATCAAACTGATAAAATTTAAACAGGTTGGGACGGGCACAGTTAGTCGTTGATACCAGTCCGCCTATGTATGGGAATGGAAGGATGGCTGATGTGCTGTAACGTGCACTTAGCATGACTTCATTATTACTGGTCGGAGAAAGCATATCTGATTCTGCGGTGTTTTTCGAATTATTTCCGTCAAAGATCGATTTGAATTGCCTTTTTGTCACCAGACCAAAATTAGGATCTCCGGAGACCTTGAAATTAGCCTCAAATAAACTTATAATGCCAGCATAATCCGGTGTTCCATAATCCATAAGCTTATACTTCATTGCCAACAATGCAGCAGTTCCACTTACAATATGCCCGGTGCTATAAGAGGTTTTTGGCAGTATTTTTATGGCATTTACCAGATCAGTAATCATTGAGTCTTTGATAGCAACCCTGGAGGTGCGGGTTTGCTGTAAAAGCTGGGCTTTTGACCCGTTAGGCTGAAGGGTTAATACAGCATCACCAAAAATATTGGTAATAAAGAAATAATAATAAGCTCTTAGGACTTTTGCTTCTGCAATGTATTGAGCCTTTAATATGGGGTCAATCACATTTGTGGGAGCAATTGCGGCAACAAAATTATTTACCTTAACGATAGCTTCATAGGAATTGGAATACATGACATTGAGCTGACCAGTCATATTATTGTTAAGTGTGTTTTGAAGGAACATTGTAAATTGTCCGTCATCGGTGTATCCATCGTCGGTTATGCCAGGAAATGTATTTAATTCATAATATCCATTTCCGGTTACCAGGTATAATCCGGCGTAACAAGCTGCCAATCCGCTTTGAATCGTAGCGTCATTTGTGTAATAGGTCGCAGCAGGGACGACATTCAGAGGCTGAAGGTCCAGAAAGTTTTTACACGACAAAGCGCCAAATGCTAATGTCAGTATCAGAATCGACTTAAAAATTATTTTTTTCATCGTTGTGTTTTTAAATTGCTAATATTAGAACTTTAGGCTAACTCCTACAGAATATATCTTGTTCTGTGGATACCGAAGGAACGTATTGTCAAACTGTCTGGCTGCTGTACCATCGGTATAAACGCTTGTGTACCGTTCAGGATCGCCTGGAAAACGGGTGAAGGTTAATAAGTTATCTCCGGAAAAGTAGACTCTCAGCGCCCTGATTCCATATTTTTGAAATTTAAATGTGTAACCTAAATTAATATTTTTAAGACGAAGATATGAGCCGTCGAAGAGGCTGAAGGTGTTTCTGCCTAAATCACCATCCTGAACCTGAGGAATATACCAGACTCCTGTTCCTACGCTGCCGAAATCGAGCATTGGCATCTTTGTAGAATGGTTATTCGGTGTCCACCTGTTTCTCCACATGGTTGAAGGGGGTGCAGTATTGCCGTTAAATGGGTCCCATCCGGCTCCTTCAATATATTGTTTAACTCCATAAACTCCGTAAAAGAAGCATGAGATGTCAAATCCCTTCCAGGAGGCTGTCAGGTTCATACTCGTTTCAAATTTGGGTGTTGCTCCCTGAATAACTGCCCGGTCACCATCTCTGTTCACCACTCCATTCGGACCACCTACTCCCATTCCATAATTGGAAGGACTTGACGGTCCATGAAGGTCTTTAATAATCATCGTTCCTGCAGGAACGGTACGGGTTGTCCCATTATAATTTACAACTTCAGGTTGTTGGCGGATTCCTGCAAAAATATTCAGGTAATAGGCGCCATATTCGATCCCCGGGGCGTACATCTGTTTACCGTAAGGGCCTGGAGTAGGATAGGTTAACACTTTATTCCTGTTTCCGTCAACCAGCCAGGTTATTCCATAATTAACATCGCCTGCATTTCCTTTATAGGCAATAGTCCACTCTAACCCTTTGTTCTGCATCGATCCCTGAGCCGAAACTTGCGTACTGTAGCCGGAATAGTATGGAAGTTTGGCATCGGGAACTAAAATATTAACAATTTTCTTAAGATAATAGTCGACGCCAATTGTTAGTTTGTTTTTAAAGAGGGAGATGTCAATACCACCATTGGAAGAATAGGTTGTTTCCCAAGTGAGGGTAGGGTCAATTAATGCCGGTGAGGCAACTCCCTGGGTAATACTTGACTTATTAAATGCATAAAGTGGAGGTGTACCCCAGGCCGAACCGGGTATTGCGGTAGTTGAGAGCGAATTCTGATAAAGATAATTGCTTCCCCCTACACCACTTTGGTTTCCTAAAACACCGAATGAGCCGCGTAATTTAAGATCACTCATCCAGTTGATTTCAGGCATAAAAGACTCTTTCAAGGGACGCCAGGCCACGGAACCGGAAGGGAAGACTCCCCATCGTTTTGCAGGAGAAAAACGGGATGAACCATCGGCGCGGGCATTGATTTCCACCAGGTATTTTTCCTTATAGTTGTAATTAATTCGACCAAAGAACGACTCAAGGGCAAGTTCAGTTGAATTACCGGTCGTGAATTGATTGGTATTATTTACCCCTGCATCGATTTGCTGAGCGGCTGATTGCAGGAAGTTTTGTCTTTGGGCAGAGAAAAAATTAGTTCTTGTATATTCAGCCTGGTAGCCGCCCATTGCTGATAAATAATGGTTTCCAAATTGTTTATGGGCGTTTAGGGTCGAAAAGAATACGGGATTAATCATTCGGCCATTGGCATCACCTGCTCCCAGCTGTCCTCCCACATTCCCTGGTTGTGCGTTTGGTGGTAAAGTCCCATCCCAATAATAGGTTTGTGTCAGAGCAGAGAAAGAATGTTTGAGATCGTTGTCAATATTAAAGCCACCCCTTGATTCCCAGGTAAGCCAGTCGGTGAAGGCTATTTTTAAAAATGCAGAGGTTTCCAGACGTAAATCCCTATCTGTTGTTGGAGTATTATATATTGTGGCAAACGGATTGGTGCTGGGTGTTTCAATGGTTGGGAATGCCATCGACACAAAATTTCCGTTTGATAATCTCGGGCCGTAAGTAGGTGCCTGGTTAATTGCCTGATTCATTATGCTTTCGGAAAAAGGGAGGTTCAGTCCAGGTGAATTACTGCCACCGGCTCCGTCTCTTTCACTATACATTGCTCTGGCTGAAACTCCTACCTGAATCTGTTTGTTTAGTTTGGAGGTCAAATTTATTTGAAGCGTATATTTCTTATAATCAAACCCCGTCATAGTACCCGGTTGGTTGATAATACCCAGGGTGATATTGTGCGATGAGTTTTCATTACCACCGGTTATGCCAAGATTTATATTTTGGACTTTTGCTGGTCTGAATAAGGTATTTGCCCAATCGGTGTTAGGATGTGTTAAGTCACCTTTGGGAGCATTTTTATAGCTGTCTATTTGTGCCTGTGTGTACAGATTTGGGACGTTTGACCCATATCTGTTTGTTTTGGCCTCGTTATACATTGTCATATATTCAGCTGAGTTGGTAATTAAGGAAGGCATTCTGGCCGGAGAATGAACAGAAATATCTGAATCAAAACTAATCACCTCTTTACCCGTCGCCCCTTGTTTGGTTGTAATTAACAGGACACCGCCTGCAGCCCGTGAACCATAAATGGCACTAGATGCTGCATCTTTCAATGCAGTAACCGATTCAATCGCTGTAGGATTAATAGCAGATATGTCCGTTACCGGAATTCCATCAACAATTAGAAGTGGAGCCAGATTTCCACCAAATGATCCTCGTCCTCTCAAAATCAGATTTACCTGTTCATTCCCCGGCTCACCGGTACTTTGAACAACTGACAGACCTGCAAGTTGCCCCTGTAGCATTTCAGATAGAGAACTGATATGGCTATTATTTAATTTATTACCAGAAACTACTGATAAAGCGCCGGTTAGATTTACTTTTTTCTCAGTACCATATCCGACGGTTACCACCTCTTCAAGCCCTACTGCCTGTTCATCTAGGGTAACATTAATTGTCAGATTCTTGCCAATAACAACTTCCTCCGTTTTCATTCCAACAAACGAAAAGGAGAGTGTCTTAGCATCAGAAGGCACAGCCAAAGTGAAATTTCCATCAGGATTAGTAATAGTCCCTATTGTAGTGCCTTTCACTATCACGCTTACACCAGGCAGTGGAAGCCCTTTGGAGTCTTTGACGCTACCGGAGATTTCTTTTTTTTGGGGTTGTTGTGCCGGTTGCACAATGGGCTCAACAACCCGATCTTCCTTCGAAATCAAAATCTGCTTTTCAAAGACTTCATAGGTCAATCCTTCTCTGTTTACGGCAACATCAAGAATCTCTTCAATCGTTGCGTTCTCAAAGTCGGCATTCACTTTCCTATTCAGGTTCAGATCGCTAATCTGATAGAGAAAGATAAACTTGCTTTGAGATTCAATTTCCTTTATTAATTCCAGGATTGTTCCGTTCCGAAGATTCAAGGTCAACCTGGTGTTTTGAGAATAGGTGGTCGCTGTGGCAGAAAATACCAAACAGCACATTAAAATGAAAGTTACTCTCATAATCCTAAACATTTTTTTTAGCCCCCCTCTGAAAAGGAGCTCACGAATCCATTTTTTTTCCATAAATTTGTTGCGTTAATTATTGAACATTAGTTAACTTATCTATCAAGTCAGTTAACTATTTATTTTTAGAGGGGGATGTGCCAACATCCTCCTCTGTTTTTCATTCTATCGTATATGATCGCTCGTTTAGTTTTATATATTTCCTCTTTGCTACTTTTGACACATAGTATAATACTTCATTTTTATCATCTTTCAGATCAAGTTTCCCGTTGATAATAATTGAACTGTCCAATGGATTTTTAAGACTGATCTGAATATCATAATATCGTTCAATTTTTTTCAATACCCGGCTTAAGTCTTCGTTCTCGAACTTGAGGATTCCATCTTTCCATAATACATACTTCGTGGGATCGACTTGTCGTATATTGGTTTCATTCGTCCCTTTATTTAAAGAAAACAGTTCATTTGGTTTCAGCACAACCCCATGGCCAAATAACCCTTCATTATTCATATTGAGCTCAATACTTCCTTCTGTTAGGACAGTTTGACTAACATCGTCACCCAAATAAGCCGATATGTTGAACTGGGTACCCAATACTTTTATCCGGTAATCAGTGGTCTTTACAATAAATGGTTTTGATTTATCTTTAGCGACCTCAAAAAAAGCTTCCCCGAAAAGAAGAACTTCACGTTCATCACCCGTAAATTCCGACGGATAGATTAACCGGCTACCTGCATTCAGCCACACAACGGTATGATCGCTCAGTATCAATTTCCCCCGACTCCCGTAAGGGATGAAAAACTGATTGGGTAATGCTTCAACTTTCTTAACTCCTTTTTTAACCGGGATGATACTGTCATTGTTTATTACAATCCGATCCAATGAGGCATAATCCACTGTCGACTCGTTCTTATTCATATTAATCTTCGACCCGTTAGAAAGTACCAAAGTCGGTTTACCCGACATTTCGGGCATTGCCAGATATCGGGAAAAATCTGCCTTCTCCGGTTTATCCTGGTAAAAATAATATACCAGACCACCACCTAAACCGATAAACAAGAAAGCCAAAGCGGCATATTTAAGCACGAACCGCCCAATTTCGGAGACCTTGGTTCTTCTTTGCCTGGCCTGAATTTTTCGGGCAATTTTTTCAGAAAGCATCTTTTTCTTTTCTTCAGAAAGTGTTTGTCCGGAGATACGGAACAAAGCCAGTTCACTTTTCAGTTCAAATAGAATTTTTTTTTCGTCAGGATGATTGTCCAAATAAAAATCCCAATAGTCATTAATATGTACATCCGGGTCGTAAACCCATTTAATAAACAATGAATTATCGATATATCTGCGAATGTCTTCCATTAATTTTATATGTGTTTTATTATAGAGTAGGAGTTTTTAAAAATAGTGGACAGAAAAAGTCAACATTTTAAAAAAAAAGGCTCTAATACGAAACGTGTAGGTAATGAAGCTTCCCTTTTTGCTGGCAGGTTAATGATTTGTCCCGACGCGTCGGGAGCAGCTAGCTTGAATGCGTGTAACTAATTGACTTTTATTCTAAACTTATTCTAAAAAGCTTAAACTCCTTCCGGTAAAAAATCTGCCAGTGGCAAGTTGCCAATTGCCAGCAGCAATACAAGCAAATATATCTTACCCACAACGAACGTCATAGAGCCGAAGAATTGGAAGAAGCCCTATTTATACTTCCGTCAACACAAATATGTTTAGTTTCGAATGTTTGAGGATCTCGAAAAAAGAAAAAACAATGTGATGATTTTGTTTTTAAGGATATCCCGGAATGAAGATATCGTTCTATATACCAACTTCTTGACAGATGACGACTGTATTCCAACAATATCACCAATTTCGTCATAACTTAAGCCGCTATGAAATTTCAGAAAGATGATTTCTTTCTTGCGCGGATCCAGTTGTTCGAGCAATTCTTCGATGAATACCAATTTCCTTTCTTTTTCATCATCATGAGAAAAAGATTCTGGCTCAATTGAATAATCGAACGAGAAGGAATCATCGTCCTTGTCTTTCAGCCATAGTTTCTCATTTCTGATTTTTTCAAGCAGAATTCGTTTAAAGGCTTTCAACAAATAATATCTTACAAAATCAGGATCCGAAAGATTATCTCTTTTAGTGAGGAGGTAAAGAAATAAATCCTGGATCGCATCTTCAACCATTTCTGTATCGGCAGTCATCTTTGTACCATAACTATACAGAAAATCAATATGATCGGCATAAATCAATTCAAATGCTTTGACTTCTCCGCTTTTAAATCTCATCCAGACATCCTTCCAGTATGAATCTACCTTATTTTTATTGAGAAGAGATGTATTAGCCATTCTGCAAATGGTTTAAAACAGGTAAGTTTGACGTATCAAAATGACCCGGCAAGTTTAACAAATAAATCTGACAGAGAGAAAAATATAAACATCCAGCTTCATGTTGTGAGCAAAAAATGATTAAATATCGAACTCAATAATTTTATAAAAAATAAAAACCGCAATAAATCAGATATTTACTGCGGTTTCGCTATTTTTGATAATCGTTTATAATCGACTTTACTTGACCTCCTCGAAATCAACGTCAGTAACTTCTCCGTCGCCTTTGGGCCCTTGCTGGGATGATCCGGGATTACCTTGAGGCCCGGTATGTGCTCCCTGACCCTGGGCACTTGCCGCATTATACATCTCCTGTGAGGCTGCCTGGAATACGGCATTTAATTCAGTGGTTGCTGCATCAATACCAGCCACATCCTGAACTTTATGGGCTTCTTTTAATTTTTCCAAAGCAGCTTCAATAGGCCCTTTCTTATCTGCCGGAAGTTTGTCTCCAAACTCTTTCGGGATTTTTTTCCACATCATCAACGCGTGACACATCATGGTTGATCACCGCCTCAACATAATCTCTTGACATGCGTAACGCTGATGTTTCATTCTTCATGACGCTGGCAGGCCATCCACCTCTGCATAAAGCAAAAGCAATTTTTTCTATCGTTAATTCTGACATAGCCTCAATAGCTTGATTTCCATCAAATAGGTCACCTAAAGATACTGTGCCATTCGATTCATGTGATTCAATTTTAACTTCCCGATATGGCGATAAATTACTTCCTGATTTGGCAGAGATTTATTTCCTGATTTGGAAAATCTCAAATGTGAAATTCTTGAGCGGGGAATTGCAAGTTCCTTGCCAATTGCCCGGGATGGAAGAGCCGGGGGTAACGGGATTAGTCTATCAACCATTTCCAAACAGGGAGTATATTGATTTCATAACCGTTAACGATTTCCGTTCGTTGTTCATCGAGGGTTATTATTATAAGATATTCGGCTTTGATTAATTCGTTGATTTTAAGTAATGCATTCATTTCTCTTTTTTCAGTATCCATTTTACTCATGGTATAACAAACCTGAATAAGCATTTTTCGTGTGGGAATATAAAAATCGACTTCGTTATTCGCTTTTACATAATAGAATTGGTCTGCATAAAGCTGCCGAAGCTTAACAGCCACTATATTTTCCAACAAAATGGTAGCAGGATTTATCAGGAATAAAGTCAAAATCCCATTGTCGTTAAAATAATATTTTTTTTTGGTTTCTCTTTCAGAAATTTTTGCCAGATAATTCTTAACTCCAAACACTAACCACGATTCTTCTAAAAAAGATACATATTCAACTACCGTAGAAGTTCCAATTTTAGTACCGGTTGATTGAATTATATTCTTAATCCTGTTAAACGAAACCTCATCGTGAATGTTTTCAGCCAGTTTTTTTACGGTAAGCTTCAACGCAAATTCATTCCTGATTTTGTAACGGGCTACCAGGTCTCCATAAAATATTTTTTGATACAAATTATCCAACCATTGGCGTTTTTCCGCAAACTTAATTATCTCTGGAAATCCACCAAAATAAAAATATGTTTCAAAATGCTTGCGTATTTCGAAACGCTGAGATCCATATTCCCAGTTTTTTTCAAGTGTTATTTTATTGGCTGCAAGGTACTCCTGAAAATTGAGCGGATAAATCTCCTTGATTAGGAATCGACCTCCTAATGTTGTTGCAATTTCGCGACTAAGCATTTTTGCATTGCTACCGGTTATGAAAACCCTGCTGCCGGCATCGGCTAATCTTCTGGCAAACTTTTCCCACCCATCAATATTCTGAATCTCATCTAAAAAATAGATAGGTGTTGTAGAAAACAATTCCTTAAATGTATCGGCAATCAGACTTAGTTCTGCTGCTTTTAGCTCCAACAATCGTTCATCCTCAAAATTGATGTATAAAATTGACGATAAATCAACACCTTGACTTAACATGTATTTAATAATCTGCAACATACAATATGTTTTCCCTGCCCTTCTGGAACCAACCAGAACATAATTACCCGCTTCTTCGAAAAACACATCGCGCTTTATAAGTTCGACTTTCGCAATAAATTCGTGGTTCTCAACCAATATTTGTTTAATTGTTTCTTTATCCATGGCGCAATTATTTCAATTTTAAATGACAAAGATAAAACAAATTTTATGCATACAGGATAAAAGACGAGCCATATATTCTACATATAAGATATATGTGCAATATAATATCCTGCATATAGGATATTATTCGATATGATCTCTTAATATTTTCATTCGGCAACGCAATGTAGGAGATAGAATTGCAAGTCTCAAGCTATTTACCCCCGGATGGAATCTCATTGGACGCATCAGCATAAGGAAAAAACGTCCGACACAGCACCATCCTTTGCCAACCTTGATTCAGATCCATTTCTTTCCCATTTTTCGTTAAACTTTTAAACTCTACATCATTATTTTTATCAAGCAGGTTTCTCATCAGAAACTGCTGAATCCACATGGCTACCTTAACGTAGTCTTGTCTGGCCTTTTGCTTCAGTAATTCGTGAAAGGCATCATCTATCGAAATACTAATCTTGGTTTTGAAAGAGTTCTGCTCTACCATTTTTTTTAATTTTCGCATAATAATTTAAAGCGGGAATTAGATCCCGTCGAAGGATAAATACTTCTGGAAAAAGTAAACGTTTGCATGAGTGAGGGGGGGAAGAAAAAGAATATTCACAATAAGGAAAAAGAAAATGGTTGGGTTGGGCGTCGTTGTTGTTATACAGCTACTAGTCAAGAATCGAAAATATTTCTGATGGTGATAAGTGATATAGGTCAGATAATATTAGTAATGTCAATACGGAGAAGTTTTTTGAAGTCTCAATCCGATATATGGTATTACGATTCAACCCAGTTTCACGGCTCACCTCACCTTGGGTTATATTCTCATTCAAGCGTAATTCTCTAAAATAGGTAGCAATGGCTTCAAGTTTTTTTTGGTGATTCTTGGTAATAGGTTTAGTTTTCATGATAAAATATTTATCATAATTGCATTACTCTCTAACCTTGCCAAACAGGAAAGAGTTCGAATTTCCGAACGTGTAAAAGCTGGTCTGGGAAAAAGCCGTCAGGTGGGCAGAATTGGTGGAAGCCCAACTCTGGATGAAACCAAAATTCAGAAGATCCGAAAGCGGAAAGATAGTGGCATGATTATTGAGCCAAGAGCATCATTTTGGTGCATAAACCTAGTCAATTTGGCTGGGGCAGCACTTGCGTGTGTTCTCCTGAAATGGATGAATAGATTTTCGGCAAGAGAAATTTTATTTTTGCAAAATATGATTATCAGAGGTAATATAATTCCTGTAACTATCAATTAACTGCCTAATATCCCACTGCGCTCTTTCAGTGGTATATCCGTATTTATCACCGTATCCTACATTCTTTCCGTTAGCGATACTTTTCCAACTACCCTGAGGTTCTATAACTATTTTAGCTGTATTATCTTTTACAAAAATAGTAATCAAGGCAAAAGCATCGGGAGACTGCTGAATAAATCCATACGGACTACGGATCCCAAACTCTCCATGCAATAAGTATTTGCCTGTAATCTTCCCTCCCTGTTTGTCTTGTAATTGGATCACACTTTTCCCATTAGTAAAAGCCTTACCCATCCATTGATTGGACTTAATGAATAGTTCACCTTTTGTCCCCTTTACCTCAATAATTTCTCCTGATTTCGGGGCGGTTGTTTCGATCATTGTGAAACAGGAGGTTAACAAAAAAATTAATAAAATAAAAATTCCAGTTTTCATCTTTGTATATATTGATTCTAAATCCTTCAGCCACAGATTTTAGGCCCTTATATAATTCTCATTTCTGCTTGTTATTATTCAGAAATGGCTATTTGCAGGCTTCCCTATCCGGAATTTTGATGGCATCAGATCCTTCTTTAAAGGAAGAAATTTATTGAGTTCAAACGCTGAACCCAATAAATTTTTTGTCTTTTAATTAACGAAAAGCAAGCCCCAATGTTGAAACGCCGGTCGAAAGGTCAAGGAATAAACCAAGCCTACGATTTAAATGACATTCTACCCCTGCATGAAAATCAAGAAATAGCGGGTTGATTGTATGGTAGTTATCAGTCTGATAATAACCATTATCCCAGGTGGTATTGACAATTGTGAATCCAAGTGAGCCTGCCAGATAAAAATCCCAGTCTTTGCTGGCACCTAAAATCTGATCAAAATAATAAGTCCCTTTCCCACCTATTGGAATGGCTGTTTCTCTGTAATAATTCTGATGATAAGTAATCAATGAAGCAAAAGGGGCTAATGTGAAATTTTTAGCCGCATCAAGTTCATAGTTAATATTAAAAACCGGGAGTGTGCCAACTGTATTTCCATAATATCCGGAATACCCTCCAACGCCGAAACCTAAGTTCAGGGTATTTCCATGTTTTTCGGAATAATTGGAATCCTGTGCTGATAAATTGGTTACGGTCAGTCCCATAAATAAGAACAAAATAAAAATTGGTGTTTTCATATTATTGAATTATAATTAATTATTGAATATTTACTTTAAATTTTCACATTTATAAATTTTAATTAACTTACTAATATTTAGATTCTTGATCCGTGTGGAACCCTCATGGATTTTATACATCTCCTTTTGTGATCCGCTGGCGGATCATGAGGGTTTCATCTTTACTTAATTTCAGTGATTACCTTTTCGGTTATTTTTATTTCCATGATTTCCTTTACCCGGCCGCTCGCCTATAGTTCTTTGCGCTTCGCCCCGGTAACCTTTGTTATACTTCCTTTTATGATCATTAAATTGAGCATAAGGAGTATTCCCGTGATAATCCTTCATAACCACTTTGTATCCGCCATACAAGTCATAATTCTTGTAACGTCCAGGCAGATTGGACCTGTGAACCCATGTTTTTCCATTGGAATAAATAAACATCGAATTTTGAACATCATAATAGGCTTCCACATCGGGCAGGTAATAATAACGGGCATCGGAATAACCGGCAGGGCCCCATGATGGTGGAGAACCTAAATTTAAACGGACAGAAATTTGAGCATTTACTGCACCGGCAAAGAATAACGCGATTCCAAAAGCTAATAATTTAAAAGTTTTCATTTTACTGAGATTTGAATTTATGTGATTTAATGTCACTTTTATATCTTATTGTTCCAACAGCTTATAGAGCTCTTTTAAATCAGGAGAAAGTATCACTTCTGTCCTTCTGTTCCCAGCGCGCCCCTCAACGGTATCATTCTCTTTAACAGGATGAAATTGACTTTTGCCTGATGCTGTAATACGAGTTGGATCAAAACCATTATCTTTTGTCAGTATACGGACAATTGAGGTCGCTCTTGCGGTACTGAGATCCCAATTATCTTTAAAGATATTTGTTTTAATAGGGATATTATCGGTATGGCCTTCAATCATCACAGTGATGTTTTTGGTGCTGTTTATGACCTGCGAAAGCGATTTTAGTGCCTCTTTACCTTTTGGATCAACAACATCACTACCCGATTTGAAAAGCAATTTTTCGGCCAGTGAAACATATACGTTATGCTTTATTTTAAAAAGACAGAAATATGCCATTATTTGAGATAAAAAACAGCAAAGCAAAGAAAGTAAACCAAAAAGAGTTTAAAAATGAATTGGAACTCCATCAACTCATTGATAAAAACTTGGAAGAAATTTTTGGAATACGATATATTAAGGATGAACATATTACTGACAAGCATGGCAGAATTGAGACTTTAGGGCTTGATGAGAGTAATAGACCAGTAGTAATTGAGTATAAAAGAACACAGGAGAAAGGTCAACTCGTTCAGGCAAACAGATACATGACTTGGATAAAGCAAAACCCAGATTCTTTTGAACTAATAGTCAGGAAAAATTTAAAAAACCTAAATGGAGAAATTGATTTTGCTAATCCACGAATTTTATGTTTTGCTCAAGAATATAGCATAGATGATAAATGTTTAGCATTGGCTCTTAGTGCAGAATTGTGGAAGTACAGGTATTATGAAAATGAGACTCTTGTAATATCCAGAGAAGAAGAGCCAGAGCAATTGATTAAAACAAAAAGTAAAGGTTTTACTATAGAAAAAATTGGGAGAGAACCTCGAATCGCTAAAACAGTTGAACAACATTTACAAAGTGCATCTGAAGAATTAAAAGACTTGTTCTATCGTCTTGACATAGCAATTAAAGAAATTAGTTCCGAAGTAGAAAGCTATACCACAAATCAAGAAATCTTATATAAGACTTCGAGAAATTTTGTTTGTTTAGCAGTTCAAAATAAGAACAATTGCTTGAGACTGCTGCTGAGAACAATAAGTGACAACTTGATTGATAATTTGAATTTGACAAAACAAATTCCGAAAACACACGGATACGGAAATATAACAAGACAACTTAATATATCACCGCAAGATGAAAAAGACGGCAGGTTCACGATGGATGATATAATGTTCTTAATAAATCAATCATATGACTCAACTCAATGAAAAACAAAGCATAACAAAGTGTAGCAGCAATAAGGGATTCAGCGGTAATTCAATCATTCTGCCCCGCTCAAACTTCGGTGTATTTGGACAGGAAAGTACCCCGCAATCCCTTACTGCTGCTACACTCGACCGTTTCCGTCCTTAGTGTAAACAGATAACTCATCAGATTTATAATTCATCAAAGCATCAGCAATAGAATTTTTAAGTTTACTCATCACATTCTTTTGTGCCTGAATCATATCCTGAAGGCTTTTTAAACGTCTTGCCTGGTCGGCTATAGTCATTTTTGATTCGGCAGAAAGTGATTTCAAATCATTTAGAACTAATGAGTTTTCATTGAGCAAGGAGGTCTTCTGATCATTGAGATCTTTTACATTCTTATCGCATTCATGAAGTTTAGTTTGAACATTTGCACTGTCAACTTGCAGCTGGCTAACTCTGGCTTCTGACGCCCTAAATTTTTTGCTTGAAACGCATGAAGAAAATGTAATGCTGAGAAACAGCGATACAAATGCGAGGTAATAAAAAGTTCTTTTCATTATGGTTTATATGAATGAATAATATGGCAAAGTTGGGACTTAGAGATGGGAAAAATGTTACACAACTTTTGAATTAAATTGCATGATTCACACATTTTCAGCAATTAGGATACAGCCGGACAATTTTATTTATCGATTTGAATAGAGTATGCATTGAAAATTATTTTCTATCCGTGACATCTGCTTTAAAAAATAGTGTTCTCAAGGATATTTATAATTTTGGCTCATTGAAATACGACTTTTGCGGGCTTACCAATTACAAAATCCCGGAACCCAAAATCAGTGGTTTTAAATACATCTGGTTTAAAAACATTTTGTCCCTTGCCTGGTATTGAAGGATAAAAGGCAATGGATATTTGAAATGTATTTAGAATTAAACTCTCATTTTTTATTAATACTCCAATTCCAATTTGCGAATACAATTTGCAGTTTTTAAATCCTGTCGAGGCATTACCTAGCATGCCTGCAGTACAGGTCAGAAAGGGGCCGAAACGGAATCCAATAAAGTTCCATGGGGTATATGACTGTGTTTGCAGGGTAAACAGGAGTCGTCTGGTACCCGATAATCCTAAACTGTTAAATCCATTGAGACCAAACCCATCATTAATTGTTAACGTATCATAGGAGGGCCGGTTTATACCAATTGCAATTTGCGGTTTTACAAATTGCCTGAATTTCCACTTTCCAATTTCAAATAATCCGGAGAAATAATTAACACCTGTAGTAATAACACCTTGTTCTGCCTTTGAACCACGAAAGAATGTTCCGTATTCAAAGTCAGAACTCAGGTATCCCCATGAGTAATAATTACCGAAAGAGATACGCCCGCCCAAATATAATCTGCCGGCATTATTTCTTTCCTGATAGCCTCCTGTCAGGCTGAAAACCTTCCCAATCGGGACATCTTCAGTAATTCCAAATTTAAAGATGTATTTTTCCTGTACATATTTTCGGGTTGAGACTCCAATGCCTGCCATGTAAAAATTTTCATTGGAATAATTATGCTGAATATCGATTGAATCAGGTGGTTTTTCCAGGTATCGTATACGCAAGAACCGGACGGTAGAAATAAAATTAGTGGTACGTTTGTCTTCGGTATTTCCCCTGAAAATCCGAAAGCCATTACCTGCCCAATAATCCTGCGTATTATATTTAAACCGTTGAGGCATAAATACCATATTACTCATCCTGAAAGAATCCGCCCGGAATTGCTGGGAAAAGGATACACCTGCTGCCCACTTCGCAAATGGGGAGAAAAAAGGACGATCAAAAGTCACACTCTTGTTTGAATTTTTACTTCCCAGCATGTCGTCATAATGCAAAACTGTTGCTATATAGGTATTTTTGATGTTTGGAATCGTATAATTTGCCTTGAAGGAATTATTCCTCTGGGTATAATCTCTGGCATAAATATTCTGGAAAGTATGGCCTAAACCCATAAAATTATTATCAGACAAACCGATATTGATGCCTGAGGTGGAAGCAGAACCACTGGGAATAATACTCCAAATATCCAGAACCCGTATGAAAATATCCACAGAGTCAGCTTTTACTGAAGAAGTTTTCACATAAAATAAAACATCAGTTATATAATTTCTGGTCCGCACCAAACGTTCAGACTCCTTTACAAGCAATGCATCGAAAGGTTGGTTTTGCCTGATCAGCAACAGATTTCGAATGGTTATAGGCTGAGACTTGATGTGCAAGCTGTTTCCTGTTTTCGAAATAAAATTCGGTGCTGCCACAATGGTATCTCCAATGGAATAGCCAAAAGGGTCTAACGTTTCAATATTAATATGACGGATAATTTTCCCCTCAAATGAACTGAGTGGTCTATTTATTAGTTTTTTATATTTTCTTTTTTTTGAGGTATGTGTAACAGGCCTGAAAACAAGCGAGTACATAAACCTTGTGAACTTACCCTTCTTCGAATAAGTCTCAATATTTTTATAAATATGAGTTGAGTCTTTTTTAGCAGGAATTACTTGGGCGTCTGCAAAATCACTGATTAAAATTAAAGAAAGTAAAAGGAAGAAAATTCTTTTGAGCCACATTTGCTTGCGACATTTTTAAAATCTTTATTTATTTCTTTTCAGTAGAAGTTTTTTTCTCTTCTGCCTTCTGTTCTTCTACTTTTTCCTTCTTTTTAAAATATCCTCTAAAAAGAAAGTTATGCTTGGCAGCCTCCATATTTTCGCCTAATCCTTTGGAGCTCTTTTTCAGATTTACAATGGTCTGATTTATGTTTTCAGCAATAGCAGTGTCCTGGATCAACCTGCCAAGGGTTCCGTTGCCCCCGTTTATTTTCGTCATGATCTCGGCCAATTGAAGAGAAATCACTTCGGCATTAACCGCAGTCACCTTTAAACTTGCCATAATTGCATCAGTCTCAACCGGCTCTTTCGATGCCAGCTGTTGACCTTCAATGGCTAAAGGGGCATTTGTGCTTCCCTGAGTAATGATGAGAAGGCGGTCACCAATCAGTCCTTCGGAACCAATGGCTACTTCGCTATCCTTTTTAATAAACTTCTTAACCTCCTTCTTAATCGACATATCTACTTTTACCGTCGAATCGTTAATGATAGTTATGTTGTCAACTGTACCTATATTTATTCCGGAAAAACGGATGTTATTTCCAACCTGCAACCCACTAACATTGTAAAAAGTTGCATTGAGCGAATAAACCGGATTAAATAAATTTTTTTGTTTGCCGATGATAAATATGGCAAGAATAAACAGTGCCAATCCCCCTGCGACAAAAAGCCCTAACCGCACTTTAAACTGATCTGTATGCATTTCCATAACTTTATGCTATTAATTTAAACCTTGTGGAAAAATTACTTAAAGAATGATCTGATAGACGGGTCATCTGACTTTTCAAATTCTGTCAAATTTCCTTCCATATAAACTTCGCCATCCTTTAACATGATTACCCGGTTGGCTGTTTCCCTGGCGCATTCAATATCATGGGTAATGATGATAGAAGAAGTTTTATATTTCTTTTGAATAGTATTAATAAGCAAACTTATTTCATCAGATGTTACAGGATCCAGTCCTGTGGTGGGTTCGTCATAAAGCATAATCAACGGGTCAACCACAATGGTTCGGGCCAGACTTATCCGTTTCCGCATTCCTCCGGAAAGCTGGGATGGCATTTTACTGATGGCGTCAGATAATCCGACATTCTCAAGAGCTTCTTTTACTTTTTCTTCAATTTCTTTTTGAGTAAGTTCTTTTCTCACCCGGTGTAACGGAAATTCGAGGTTCTGTTTTACAGTCATCGAATCATACAGTGCCCCACTTTGAAATAGAAATCCAACTTTCTTTCTCAATTCTCCTAAATCCTTACTGTTTAATTCATTCACATTCTCTCCAAGCACATTAATTGATCCGCTATCCGCATTTAATAACCCTACAATACATTTGATCAGAACAGATTTTCCAGAGCCTGATTTCCCAAGGACCACGAGATTCTCCCCATTCAAAAGTTGTAATGAAATATTTTTCAAGACTTCCTGATCACCAAAACTTTCCGGAGGTTCTTTAGCTCAACAACCGGTTTGATGCTATTTGATTTGGATGGAGAGATCATTTCTGCTTGGGCATCAGTCATTTGGAAGATATTTAAATGTTTATAACTTATCAGATTACAACAGATCCGTGAGTTGAACGGCAACTACATCTACCACAAGTACCAGAAGTGATCCCAAAACCACGGCAGATGTTGCGGCAATACCTACACTTTCAGTACCACGTCCGGCATTATATCCTTTATAACACCCAACCATTCCGATTACAGCTCCGAAAAAAACTGATTTCACAAATGCAGGTAAGAAATCGATAAAATCGACGTGGCGAAATGCCTGGGAGAAGAACAGGACAAAGGTGACATCCCCTTTAATATTTGCGCCAATCCAGCTTCCAAGTATCCCTAAGGCATCAGCATACAATATGAGCAATGGCACCATAAGCGTAGCAGCCAAAACGCGAGTAACGAATAGAAATCTCATCGGATTGGTAGAGGACACCTCCATCGCCTCAATTTGTTCGGAGACTTTCATGGAGCCCAATTCTGCCCCCATACCTGATCCAATCTTCCCGGCACAAATCAAAGCGGTAATCACAGGTCCCATTTCACGGATAAGTGAAACTGCCACCATTCCGGGAAGCATTGCGTCTGCTCCGAATTTTGCCAGAGAAGGGCGCGATTGGATCGTAAGCACCAAACCCATAATGATCCCGGTTATTGAGATAAGAGGCAAAGTTTTATACCCAATTTGATAGCATTGACGCAAAAATTCCCTGAATTCAAATTCGCGGGAAAATGTCTCTTTTACTGTTCGGGTTATAAACAATATAACATCAGCAAAATCCGTTAAAAAATTGCTTGCCTCTTCAGTAGTTGCAATTGTTTTTTCACTTATTTTTATAGTGATTTTCTTTGCCTTATACAGACTTGGGGCAAGTTTTATAACCGGAATAAGTTTTTTCATGATAAAAACACTTGGTTAATTGCAAAATGGTTTATAATCAAAAAAACATCGTTCAGAGTGATGGCCGGTGAACGATGACTTTTTAAATAAAACAATTGATTAAAGTGTTCCAATAATTTTATATAATTCTTCTTTTGTTTTGCCGAGGGTGATTTGAAGCTTTCCCAACATCTCCTCTTTCTTGCCTTCTTCAAACATAAGGTCATTGTCTGTTAGGACTGCAAATTTTTGTTTGAGCAATCCTTTCTGCTCATTCCAGTTTCCTTTTACTTCTGTCGTGTTCATAGTATTTATTTCTAATTGTTATAAAATTTCTTTATACAAAGTTGCGTCTGTTGGAACAGTAATGCGTTACACAATTCCCGATAAGAGTTACATCATTCACACATGCAAAAAGGCTGCCTGGGTTTATCCGGACAGCCTTTTTTTGAAAGAAGTAAATGACTGTTAAACTTATTTTACAGGAACAATATCAATAATAACTGTCCGGTTATAAAAACGTTCTTCCGGATATTTATTTTCAAACGGTGCCAGGGTTTGATCTGCGCCAAATCCGTGCACTTCAAATTTAACATCACTTCTGCCAGCCTTGGCAAGTCCACTTTCGAGGATGGTTCTGACATCTTCGGCTCTGCCTATCGACAGTTTCAAATTATAATCCTCACCTCCAATGATATCGGTATGACCATGTATGATCACAGTTCCACCCGTTGGAATCTTTGGAATTACAATTTCAGTAAGGTACTTCTCATACATAGTGATGGCTGTGGATTTGTTAAATTCATAAAGAATGCTGAATCTCATCATCTCCTCTGTCGTTGAAGGGGACCATAGTACCATGTGTGCAGATGTTTCCTTCCTGATTACTTTGCCGCTTTTGGCCTGACCAACCATGGTCAATTTATAATCCCCCGAAGGACGGTCACCCAAAATGGATTTCCCGGGAATGCTTACCATTTCCTGTGAATAGGGTCCGAAATTTTGCACTTTTCCTGATTCGTCTGCAATTTCCAATGACCAGGACGAGAATGCCTCTTTTGCTCCCTCAACCTTAACTGATACATAGCTGTCAACAGGGGCTTCCTGAACCGAAACGATCTCAATAGGTTTTAAAGGGGCATCCGGTCCACTCTGGAATTCCATCAACAGGGCCGGAGAATTGCTCTCAATAGATACCCTGCGGTCTCCTTCACGAAGAAGTACAAGCTCGAGTTTTCCACCAGGTTGCTCAGATGGTATTTGGGGTTTTACACGACCTTCAATACCAATCCTTGAAGGATCAATCTGAAACATATCAACAAGGTATTTCTTGACTGATTCTGCCATTTGCCTGCCATCTTTTGGACCTTTCATGGAGGATCCGACCAGGGTAATTGTTGTTGAAGGATTTTTATTCAAACGGTCACCCAGAATATTGATAACATTATAATAAACAACCATCTGACGTTTTGAGCGGCCCGACAATTCTTTAGGTGCAATTACTTCCAATTGTCTCTCTTTAAAATCTTTGACCTGATCTTTTGTAAGCAGCACATACCGATTTGGCACTTCCGATGATCCCAGATCAAAGAACACATAATTACGAAGTGGGAATAATTCCCTTACACGGCGCTCGGTCGGAATATTCACCGGAGCATTAACTGTAAACTGAACAATCGGCTCTGGAATTACTATTGGAATAACCGCCTCAACAGGTGCTTCAATTCTTCGGCCACTTCCAATCTTGAGTGCAATACCTGCTCTGACAGTAGTTATGTTCCATGATTCAATGGATCGGGGATCTTGTCCAAAATAGGGCTGAAAAGAAACAAAGGGAGAAAGGACAAGCTGGGTTCTCTTTTTTTGCTTTGAGAGCGGAATATCGTATCCCGCACCGATTTGCATAGAGATCAGACTATTGTTAGTTCTGCTAAAATTGCCTTTTACATCCGGATCTGCTACCTGTGTAGGGTAGGCCGGATTGATCCCTTTCCGGTAAGTAAATGAATTTGCTATGTCGAAAGCAAAACGCGGACCACCATACAAATAGAAATTTGATTTGAAGGGAGCAAACCTAAGACTCGGTTCTATCGTAAAATAACTAAGGTCTGTTTTCAGGTCTTCAGGACAATTACATGGGGAAGTTACCTTTTTGAAAGCTCCTTTACGGCTATCGTATCCAGCCTGAAAAATAAAGCCTAAACGTGTATCAGGGCGATGAAACTCAATCAAAGGTGCTACGTAAAGCCCTACGCCATTGCCATCATAAAAGGCTGATGGAACGGTAAAACCTGTAGTTAATTGTTGAGTTGTACCGCGATAGAAATTAAAATTTGCACCACCGGCCACGCCAAAATACCATGAAGGTTTTGTGTACTGAACTTCCTGTGCCTGAAGTGAAGACTGAATTCCGGTCAAAATCAGGACACTCCCGATAAGCCCTTTAAGGGCCAGTTTACAAGGTGACCACACCAGTCGTAATCCTTTTTTATAATTTGTCAAAGATTTCATATACTTTATATTTTTTATACTGTTCATTATGATAGGACTTTAG
>CAIXZH010000019.1 GCA_903923905.1 uncultured Bacteroidia bacterium | reverse complement strand
TGGTATGATTACGGCGCTCGATTCTATGACCCACAAATAGGCAGATGGAATAGTGTAGATCCGCTGGCGGAGAAAAGCAGAAAATGGAGTCCATATAATTATTGCGTTAATAATCCAATGAGGTTTATTGACCCGGATGGGATGTTCCAAGATGATTATAAATTGAACAATGATGGAAATCCAGAATTTGTAAAGACTACCAAAAGTAAAACAGATGAACTTTATGCAACCAATAAAGATGGATCAATCAACAAAGATAAGTCTGTTTCTGTGAAAAAAGGAACTTTTAATAATCCAGTTAAAAGCAAGGATGGGGAAACTACGGGTTTTAAGACAGACAATGTAGATGATGCGAAAAAAGTATTTAAGTTTGAAGCCGACATCTCATCCTCCGGAGACGGTAGTTCCCCTGTAGAACATGCTCTAATTAATTTTGAGCAAGATGGTAAATCACAAGCAGCACTTGTTACAGATGGAGCAGAAAATTATGTTAGTGGATCATCCTTTGCAAATGAATTAGCTAAAGATGGCGCAGACATAAAAGATGTGACACATAATCATCCGGATGGCACTCCACCTTCTGGGTATACTGCAACCGGCAAACCTGACGGCACAAATACTGGCGACTTTCGTGTAACTAACGAAATTGGTGGAAAAGAAATTAAAAGGCACGTTTATACTCCTCAAAAAAGTATGATATATGAATATGATAAGAAAGGTTTTGTTGGTTCTCCTTCTAGTTCCTATTTTGGGTTTTAACCTAAAATTACAGCAGAAATCAGAAGATGCTAATTGTCTTAAATTGACACCTTTAAGCGAGCAATTATTAAATATGTTTATTGCTGATTCAATGAATAGCAAAAGACTTAATCCACGGGTTTGCTCTCTTGTTCTAAGTTTTGGCGATAATTCGGATTCAGACGTTGATTTGTGGATACTCGATGCGGATTTATTGAATTCATGTGTAGACCATTTTTATTTGACAAAATATGAAGGTTTTTATCTCTTTTATCGGGGGGAAATTAATGCTAAATATATTTCTGGAATAAGGGGTACACAACAACTGAGATGTAGTATTTGTGATTCCTTAATAAAATCAAAAGGTAATCCAATAGTATTTAAAGAATATGATGGTTCAATATATAAGGTTTATAAAGAGACTAACGAAAGAAATAAGAAAATCGTAAAAATACGTGGAGGCTAAGTTTAGCGTGCAAAAGCAGAGAAATCGGAGTTTATCCACAAAATAACAACAAGCCCGGCCGCAAGGTTGGGTTCTGTTGTTTTATTTTGGGATGAGTTTAATAAGTTCGAGTATCTCGTTCTCGGTAAGGTTTTCCAGTTCCGATTTGTCGTAAATGGAGAGCAGGTAAGCAGTACTGTTCTTAAAAACAATGTGAACAATAACCCGTGCGCCGCCCGATTTGCCTTTGCCCTTGCTGGCAATGGACAGGCGTATCTTTTGGCAGTCGTGGCCAATGGGTTTTCCTTTGAGCAGGTCTTCCTTTAGCTCATTGACAAGGGTTTGAAGTTCCTTTTTAAGAGACGGGAATTTTTTTGCCAGGCGTTTGGCCTGCCGGTCAAAAACAGATATGGTCTTGACGTTAAAGCTCATTGAGCAGGTCTTCGGCGTTACGGGCCTGGATTTTACCTTCCTTCACCTGCTTTATTTCTTCAACGGCTTCGGCCAGTTCTGCCAGGAAGAGTTTTTTGTTGCGCAGACGTTCAAGCTCGTTAAGGTCTTTTTTGATCTGTTCCCAATCCTTCAAGGGTAACTGTACTGCATTCTTATGGCCTTTCCGGTCGGTAATATACTGAAGTTCCATCGTTGTCGTGTTTAATGTGTTGCATAAGCTTTCCTGGTCTTAAAATCCCGGATCAGGGCATCAATAACCATAAATACCTGCTTTTTCTCGTCGGCAGGCAAGGTCGAAACATCCTGTATCCTTTTAAGGGTGTCCTTGTCCAGTTCAAAGTCGGTTTTGCCGACCATGTAGTCAATCGAAACGTCCAGGGCATCGGCAATTTTTATAATTACTTCAATCGACGGCTTTACTTCGTCCCGTTCATAACGCCCAATAATATCCCCCGATGTTCCCGCCTTTTTTCCCAGTTCACTTTGAGAGAGGGCTTTGCCCTTCCTTAACGCAGTGATATGTTGTCCTAAAGTCATACCTATATATCTTTAAAATGACTCAAATAATGAGTTTATTGCAAAAGTAGTTGATAAATATATCACAAACAAGAAATGTTTTTCTTGGCATTCTCTGATATATATTTTAGATTTGCGACAGATATATCAGAAAGTAGTTTTCAAAAATATTTCTAAACAATGGAAATCACAGAAATAAAGGCACGTTTATCCCTTAACACCGTTCTAAAACACTACAATTTAAGCCCCGACCGGAACGGAATGCTCTGCTGCCCTTTTCATGCCGATGAAGTGGCCAGTATGAAAGTTTACCCTCAGACTAATACGTTCAACTGTTTTGGCTGTAACCGGAATGGCGATCAGATCGAGTTTTGCACGCTTAAAGAAGGCAGCAAACACAAGGGATTATTAAAAGCCACGGAATTAGCAGGAGAAGCCCTATCCCAGCCTTCTCCCAAGGGGAAGGAGCGAAAGCCCACCGGGGATAACCCAGCCCGCTACGAGAGCCAGACCGAAATCTTAACCAGGATCTTCGAGGGCTTTAAAAACGGGCTGAACCACCCGGTAAGCGTAAAGCCCAAAGAATACTTAAAGGGCCGGAACCTGGATTATACAAAATCAGAAATGGGTTACAACTCAGGGCAGTTCCACCACCGGGGGCAGTTAAGTGAAGCAGACAAACAAGCTTGCATCAATGCCGGGCTATTGATTCCATACAATGGCAGCGTACCCAATGGCAGCGGTACTACTTACACCCCATTTGCCAAAGAGTGTATTATCTTTCCACTCAGGGACAACCAAAACCGGATTGTTAGTATTTACGGGAGGAGTATCACCGGAAATGATACTTCGGCAAGCTCAGTCGCCGGTACTTCGAAAGGCTCAGTCG
>CAIXZH010000018.1 GCA_903923905.1 uncultured Bacteroidia bacterium | reverse complement strand
GCCCATAAGGTGATGCCACCTGTAATGAAAGCATTGGTGGAAGAGGGGGTGAAAATAGACGGATTTATTGCTCCCGGACACGTGAGCGCCATAACAGGAACAGCCATATATGATGACCTTGCCACAATTTGCCGATTGGGTGTGGTCGTATCAGGATTTGAACCGGTCGATATGATGCAGGCAATCCTGATGCTTACCGTTCAGATTGAATCGGAAACACCGGAGGTTGAAATTCAGTATCAACGTGTGGTTCATAGCGAAGGGAATCAAGTTGCACAGCAGGTTTTAAAAGATGTTTTTGAACTTCGTGACGACAGTTGGAGAGGGCTCGGGACGATTCCGAAAAGCGGACTGAAGATCCGGGAGGAATTATCCTCATTCGATGCAGAGAGGCAATTCACTGTTGAAGTACCCGCCTCAACCGAACCCAAAGGGTGTATTTGCGGACAAATCCTTCGGGGATTGAAAACCCCGGTCGATTGTCCGCTATTTGCAAGGAAATGCACCCCTTCTGATCCTGTTGGCGCCTGCATGGTTTCGGGCGAAGGGACATGTGCCACCTATTATAAATACCGTTCATGAAACACCAGGAAGATAAAGTAATGCTCAGCCACGGCAGTGGCGGCAGGATGATGCACCAGCTGATTGAAGATTTGTTTGTTAAACATTTCAGGAATAAAATTCTGGATGAACAAACAGATTCTGCTATTCTCTCTATCGGCTCTTCGGATATAGCTTTCACAACTGACTCGTTTGTGATTGATCCTTTGTTTTTCCCTGGGGGAAACATAGGGAAACTGGCAGTTTGCGGAACGGTGAACGACCTTGCGGTTTCCGGCGCTGAACCTTTATATCTCAGTGTTTCGTTTATCCTCGAGGAGGGATTCCCTATGAAGGAGCTGGAGATTATCGTGGAATCGTTGGCGGAAGAAGCAAAAAAAGCCGGTGTACTAATTGTAACGGGAGATACCAAGGTCGTAAATAAAGGGAAATGCGATAAGCTGTTTATCAATACCGCAGGGATAGGGCGCCTGAAAAAGGAAACCCGGCTTATCAGCAAGGCATTGAATATCAAATCCGGGGATGTCATCATCATTAATGGCACCATTGGCGATCATGGGATGGCTGTGATGAATGCCCGCGAATCCTTTAATTTCAAAGCCTCCGTAGAATCCGACTGTGCCTGTCTGAATCATATGATCCGGAAAGTGCTGGAGGAAGTCCCGGTAAAGTTTATGCGCGACCCTACCCGGGGCGGGGTTGCCACCCTTTTGAATGAATTGGTGGAAAAAATCGGACTGGGGATCGAAATTAATGAATCTGCCTTACCTTTGAACAAAGGGGTGAAAGCGATGTGTGAAGTGCTTGGATTCGATCCGCTCCATATAGCGAATGAGGGAAAGGTAGTCATAGTAGCCGATCAGACGGATGGAGATAGGATTCTTGAAATCCTGAAAAATAATAAACTTGGGCTCCAAAGCGCCATCATCGGGCGGGTTGTAAGCGATCATCCGGGGAAGGTGGTTCTGAAGAACGAAACAGGCGGCCGCAGGATTATCGACTCACTTTCCGGAGACCAGCTGCCACGAATCTGCTAAAAATAAAGATGTCATGCATGAATTCTCCATGGCCATAGAGGTGATTAACCTGGCTCAGCGTGAAGCTGTAAAGAACAAGGCTAATTCCATTCAGAAGATCACTATTGAGGTTGGAGATTTGAGCGGCGTTGATGCAGATGCGTTTGAATCTGCGCTGGGTTTACTGGTAAAGGATTCCATCCTCGATCAGGCGCTGGTCACTCTGATCAGAACTCCTGGCCTTGGAAGATGTAATTCCTGCAATGACGAATTTGAGATGAATCACCGGATGGCCACCTGTCCCAAATGCCAGTGTTTCCCTTCCGAAATAAGTGGAGGGGAAGAGTTCAGGGTGGTGTCCCTTACGGTAGCATAAGAGAATATTCACAACACCTAAATTGAATCAATATGTGCGAAACATGCGGCTGCGGCGAATCGGGTGAATTCAGAATCCATGATCTCCATCATGACCATCTTCCCGAACATGAACATCATCATCATGATCACGAGCATCATGGAGACCATAACCATCATCATGATCATCACCACGAACATGATTATGAGCATTCGTATACCCATGAACATGACGGCGTGACCCATACGCATGATCATCCGGATCAGAAGGTAATAAATCTGAATATGGATATCCTTTCAGAGAACAATAAGCTGGCCCGGCTCAACCGGAGGTTTTTTGAAGGGAGAAAGGTTCTTTGTCTGAATTTAGTCAGTTCTCCCGGTTCGGGCAAGACAACCATCCTTGAGAAGACGATTAAAGCGCTGATCCCATCCCGGAAAATAGCGGTTATTGAAGGGGACCAACAAACGCTGCTCGATGCCGAGCGGATCGAAAAATCGGGTGCCCCGGCCATTCAGATCAATACTGGTTCTGGATGCCACCTCGACGCGAGGATGGTTGAGCTTGCCGTACAAAAGCTGGAGATTGAATATGGATCTGTGCTTTTTATCGAAAATGTGGGGAACCTTGTTTGTCCGGCCATGTTCGATCTCGGGGAATTTAAACGGGTAGTGGTAATTAGTGTGACCGAAGGGGAAGACAAGCCATTAAAGTATCCTTATATGTTTCAGTCCTCACATTTGTGTCTGATCAACAAATCGGATCTCCTCCCCTACGTTGATTTTGACACTGAAAAAACAATCAGTTATGCCCGTTCGCTGAATCCGAAACTGGAGTTTATCCTCGTATCTGCCCGGACCGGCGAAGGGATGGAGCAGTGGTATGAGTGGCTGGAAAAACAACCCTTCGGCTCCGCTCAGGGTACGACCCTCGGCTTCGCACAAGATAAAACATAGGCTCCGCACAAGATAAAACATAGGCTCCGCACTAAATAAAATATAGGCTCTGCGCATGGTTCCGTACAAAATAAAACATAGACTCCACTCAGGGTCCGGAAGCGTTCGTTGAGCGAAGCCTAAACGAAATATCGCTATGAAAGGATATATGTACATACTGCTTTGTTCAAATGGACAGTATTACACGGGTAGCACCAAAGACCTGGAAAGAAGATTGGCACAGCACCTTAATGGAGAGGGTGCTAATTTCACAAAAAAAATCTGCCCGTTGAATTAATATATTACGAAGAATATCAAAGGATTGACGAGGCTTTTTATCGCGAGAAACAGGTTCAGGGATGGAGCAGAAAGAAGAAGGAAGCTTTGATTGACGGTGAAACGAATAAATTACATCAGTTGGCAGAATGTAAAAATGACACAAATTTTAAAAACAATCCAACTAATTCATTATTAGTTACCCTTAGGACCAGCATTAAAAAGATATGATTACTTCCGGAGCGAAACCGGGTCGTTGAGCGAAGCCGAAACCGGGTCGTTGAGCGAAGCCGAAACCGGGTCGTTGAGCGAGGCCAAAACGAGCTCCTTCACTTGTCTTACCACCTCAGGTATCGCCTTTTCAACTTCCGGGGTCAGCTCCATCCCCATATCCTGGAAGTCCTTGACAGAGATCGCCACTAATTGAATCTCAGGCATATTCCCCAAAAGAAAGGCGGCATCCAGCAGATCCTTCAGCCCAACCTCATGGGCACTCAGTTGTTTCGGAAAATCTTTGGCATACCTCGGAGTTAAAACCCTAATATGCCCTGCAGGAAAATCGTCGAGAGAGGCATCAACGAGAATCACCTTTTTGTAGGACTGTATAAACCCGAGCAAATGAAATCCGCCGGTTCCTCCATCCATAAGATCTGCACGATCAAACCCCTCATTTTCGAGTTGTGAAACTACGTGAATTCCAATCCCTTCGTCGTTCATCAGAATATTTCCAATTCCAAGAACGAGGATGCTATTATGTGGTGTTGTCAAAATATTCTCTTCTAAATAAAAAATTTATCCACATAGTGAGCGGGTGACTGTTCAGGACCTGAAGAGTCACCCGCTCACTATAAATCTAAAGTCACCCGCTCACTTAAATGCTGCAAAATCTATTAATTTAGCATTTCGTATTCTCACCCGTCTCCGCTTCATGCCGCTCCACGACATCTTCCTCAATGAATTTCCATCCGCCGATCATCGAGGAGGTTACTCCGCGCCGTTCGATGTAGTCATGATAGAAAACCAGATAAACATGGACGATTGCAAAAATGATAAAGCCCCACATTAAAATATGATGTAATTGCCTGACTCCCATATCCCCACCTAAAACTGGGACAATCCAGGCAAACATTTTGGGTAAAAAGGACTTGCTCATGGCCGAATACATCCCAAATCCGGTAAGACACTGTAAAAGAAAGATCAGGAAAGTGATAAAATAGACCAGGCTTGCAAGGGCATTATGCCCGATCGAATCGATCTTCTGATGCGTAACCTGCAAAATATCAACCTTAATCACATCAACAATCTCCTTCCACTGACTCCTTTTCAATGGGATAAAATTAGTCCAGCGCGAGAATTCATTTCCGGCAAACCCCCAATAGGTCCGAAATATAAAATTGAAGAAGAAAAGAAATGCTGCAATAAAATGGACAAATCGCACCGTCCCGAACCAGTAATTGAAATAAGCTTCGGTGCCATTCATAAAAGCGGGCGGATTACCTATGATAAAACCGGTAATGCAAAGTGCGATAACACACATCATATTCACCCAGTGATACATTCGGACAGGCAATTCCCATACATATACCTCCCGCATGGGTATGGTTCTGCTTCTCATGGCTTAATAGGTTTTAAGGTCATGGATGGTGGTTCCGTTTTCATCGTACACATGCACTGCGCAGGCCAGACAAGGGTCAAAGGAGTGGATGGTACGAAGAACTTCAAGTGGCACCTTGGGATCAGCAACCGGGGTTCCAATCAGGGATTCCTCGAATGCAGATCTCTTGCCTTGTAAGTCACGTGGAGAGGCGTTCCAGGTTGTGGGAACAACCAGCTGGTAATTTTTAATTTTCTTATCCTCAATCACAATAAAATGGGACAAGGCGCCGCGTGGAGCCTCGACTAAACCGATGCCTCTGGCTTCCTTTGGCCAGGTAGAAGGTTCCCATTTAACATTATTCATCGTGCGGGAATCTCCATTTTTGATATTTGCCAAAAGCTGCTGATACGATTCCATGGCCCAACCACAGGTAAGTTTAGTTTCAAGACCACGCGCAGCTGTCCTTCCAAGTGTCGAGAATAAAGCAGCAACAGGAACATCCAGTGCCTTCAGTGCGCCTTCGATAACCTCCTTGTAATCTGCCCGTCCGGAAGCATACCCTACCAGCATCCTGGACAACGGACCAACCTCCATGGGGTTTCCTTTCCATCTCGGGGTCTTTACCCAACTATATTTCTGAGTAACATCCAAATGCTCGTAAGGGGGTTTTGGACCTGTATAATTAAGTTTCGTCTCCCCCTCCCACGGATGCAATCCAACTTTATCCCCTTTTGAATAATCATACCATGAATTATTCACATATTCCTGAATCTGCTGAGGATCATCAGCTTTAATCTCATGGATATGGCTCAGGTCGCGGTTAAGGATAGCACCTCTTGGCATTTTAAAGCTTTCAGGGTTATTGTAACCATTCATAGGAAAATCGCCAAAAGAGAGGTAATTGGTTAATCCACCTCCGATGGCTCCCCAGTCATTTTTGTAAAACGAGGCAATTGCCAGTAAATCGGGGATATATACTTGATCAACAAAGGTCTTGGCATCTTCAAACAGTTTTCCAACCATCGCCAGCCTTTCTGCATTTACTGCATTTGCTTCCTCTATATTTATGGAGCAGGGGACCCCTCCGACCAGGTAATTAGGATGAGGATTCTTACCTCCAAAGATGGTATGGACTTTCACAATCTCTTTTTGCCATTCGAGAGCCTCCAGATAATGTGCTACAGCAATCAAATTTACTTCGGGGGGAAGTTTATAGGCAGAATGGCCCCAGTATCCGTTGGCAAAAATGCCCAGTTGTCCGCTCTCCACAAAGTTTTTAAACTTCTTTTGGATATCGGTAAAGTAGCCTACTGAACTTTTTGGCCAGGGGGAAATACTTTGAGCGATCCGGGACGCTTCGGCAGGATTAGCTTTTAACGCTGAAACCACATCAACCCAGTCGAGGGCATGGAGGACATAGAAATGGACGACATGATCCTGGATATACAAGGCCTGAGCCATTAAGTTGCGAATCAATTCGGCATTCGGAGGAACTGCAATACCCAACGCATTTTCAACAGTCCTGACAGAAGTCAGGGAATGGGTGGAGGTACAGACACCACAAACACGGCCAACAAAAGCCCATGCATCGCGGGGATCACGACCTTTCAATATGCTTTCAATGCCACGTACCATTGTTCCGGCACTAAAGGCATCGGTGATTTTTCCATTATTCACTTCAATTTCAACCCGCAAGTGACCTTCTATCCGGGTGATGGGATCAATAACGATTCTTTCAGCCATGGCAATTATACTTTAGGGTTTTCAATTTCGGAACTTTTATCAGGAACATTGGATAGTTCCCGGTGTTTGCGGATGTTGGTCACGATAGCATGACCGGCAACGCCGACAGCTGTGGCTATACCTAAACCGAGACCGACTTTATCAGCCGTTGTTTCAATTCCAAATCCCGCAACACTGGGCAGATGCTGATAGAATGGACCATTGTCCCAGAATCCCTCTTCTGAACAGCCGATGCACGGATGACCTGACTGGATAGGATAGCTTATTCCATCATTCCATTTTATAATACCACATGAGTTATAGGTAACCGGCCCTTTACAACCCATTTTATAGAGACAATAGCCCTTTTTTGCCCCTTCATCATCGAATGACTCCACAAACAACCCGGCATCAAAGTTCGCACGGCGGTAGCAGGTATCGTGAACCCTTCTGGAATAGAAAGCCTTAGGCCTATTGAGCTCATCGAGCTGAGGAATGCGGCCAAACGTCAATAAATGAACCACAACGCCGGCCATTACATCCGCAATTGGAGGACATCCCTGAACATTGATTACAGGCTTGCCACTGATCACTTTATGAACCGGTTTGGCACCTGTTGGATTCGGTTTAGCCGCCTGAACACACCCTGCAGAGGCGCAGTTTCCCCAGGCTACAACAGCCATGGCATTTTTTGCAGCTTCCTGAAGAATCTGAAGGGCACTTCTCCCCCCAATACAACAATAGGCCTCATTCTCAGTTGGAATAGAGCCTTCAACCATAACAATATATTCGCCAGAATGCTTGGCCATCACTGTTTTGTAAGCCTCCTCAGCCTGATACCCGGAAGCTGCCATTAGCGTCTCCTGATAGTCTAAAGAAATCTTATCCAAAACAATCGTAGCTACAATAGGGTGTGAAGCCCGGATAAATGACTCGCTGCAACACGTACATTCCTGAAAATGAAACCAGATCACAGGTAGGCGGGGTTTAGTCTCAAGGGCTTTTACTATCTGGCCTACGCCACTCGATTCGAGCCCCAGAAAAGCAGCCATGGTGGTGCAAAACTTAAGAAAATCTCTTCGGGATGTTCCTTCCCCACGGACTTCCTCATAAAATGAGCGTTGTTTGTGTTCCATAAAGAGGTCGATTTTAATTAGTTCACTGATTGTAAATGTAAAAATATATTTTTCTGTTTTTTCAGAAAAATTATCAATTCAGAATAATAAATATTCTTTCTAAATAAGTGAGTATTAAAATACTAAGTACTCTTTTTATGTGAAGACAATGATTATGTTAGTGTTGCAATAACAAAGCGAAAGATAACAACAGCTATCAAAAATAATGAAATATTAGAATAATCAGGATGAAGATTCTAATCTTTGAAATCAGATAAGAAAACTATCATTTTCCTGGTCTGAAATGACTAAACGGAAGTAAGCGCAAAGCTCATTTAAGTATTCGGGATGGTCAAAAGTTAAACCAAATTTGGAAATTAATTAAAGATTGCCATTTCCACGGATAATACTGAAAATTTTACCTGTAAATGTTATAATAGCCCTGGCTATAACTATCCGTTTTAATAATCAATTTGCCCCGCTTCTGATCAAAAGTGTAGTTCACCGAATCAATCAGGGTTCCATTATCGAGTACCACCTTTTGGGGCTTCTTATCCATCTGAATATTCAGAATATGAGGTTTATGGTTATTGCCCAATGAGATATGAATTTCGCCGGGAATCTCCTCTACCTTTATAGTCGTACTTCCGCTTTTATCGGGATGCCAGACCGTAAAACCGCTTTTCCCATATGGATAGATTAGCAGCGTCAGATAACCGGATGAGTTTTTATCTCCGATATGGGTATAATCCCGTTTGATGTCCATTGGAATAATCGCCCCTTCGCGGACATAAACAGGATATTCATCCAACGGGAAGTCCCGATCAAAGGTTACAGGACCCTGAATAACCTCCTTGTCATCAAAGAAATATCTCCATTTCCCATCCGGAAGCGTGACTTTATTCTTTAACTGATCCTTATAAATCGGAGCGACCAGAAAATTATCCCCGAAAAGATAGTGATATTTCCCATCGGCAGGAGTTTGCAGATGTGTCCCCCCCTGATGAGCCTTTACCACATAGGTATACATATAAGGAACGAGTTCTGTGTGTAACCACGAAAACTTGCGGATAATTTCAAGTTCCTGCGAAGTTCTTTTCCATAGGGCTCTTTCACCGTGACCTCCGTTTAGGAATAATCCACAAAACGTAGATAGTTGTGTCCACCGGATATAAAGGCGGGGTGGAATGATCTTCCCGGAAAAGCCGGCCACATCAGATCCTATAACATTGTATCCAACTTTGGCGCTCGCCAGTATATTCTGTAAAGCCAATTCTATGCCATCTATTCCGTCCAAAGCGATGTCATGGTTTTGTTTGTCCTCCTCGGTTATTTTCCCTGTCGATTCCCAGGTGTGTTTCTGATCGCCCACCCAATTCACCGGAGAAGCATCGATTGGGGCAAACCCCTCAGGATGGAACCATCGGTCGATGCCCCGCGACATGGTTGCAAATTCGGGGTTTTGGGACAGGCCATAAAAATATTCATCCCGGTAATAGTGGTCCATGTAGGTCCGAGCGGTCATCAAACCGGCATGGGTCATTTTATAGAAAAGGGGAATTGGTCCAATTTTCGTATAGAACATTGTTGCGGTACCATCCAGTTTCCATCCGTCAATACCGTAATCGAATACCGTTTGTTGTAATCCGCGCCACCACTTAACAGCTTCGGGATTGGTATAATCAATAAAGCCACCTCTCCCCTTCCACCATTTAATCTGGTCGCCGTCTGCGGCCAGGTACCCCTTCTTTTTCGCATCATTGTACCATGGTTCTGAGTTTTTAACACGGGTATCCTGGCTCTGGCTGTTCACCATGGTTGTCATCCACATAACAATCCGGTAACCGTTGTCCTGCATTTTTTTAAACCACTTTTTAGGCTTGGGATAGAGTAAGGTATCGATTTCAAAATCGTTATACCGCATACTCCACGGACTATCTAATATGACAGTTCGCACAGGAACATCATATTTGGCATATCCCTGAATTAACGTATCTACCCGGGCCGAAGTATTTTCATCATCCTCCCATAACCAGCATTCAAGCGCCCAGGGGGGAGTCAGCGGTGGATTCCCATGACGCTGAGCGTTGAATGGAACTCCACGAAACGGATATGCCCATAGAAAATAGTAAATCAATGACAATACGGATAGGATGATGACCAAATATTTTATGATTTTCCTGCTGCGTGTCTGACTTTTCATAATGGAATTTAGTTTGGAATATTATTGGATTATTTAGTTGAATATTAATATCTTAACAAATATAAAATGCAATATTCAAAATGTAAACTGGTTCCTGATATCTTATCTTTTGCATTTTGCACTTTGTATTTTGCACTTTACATCTCAAACTTTGCAGAAGACAACTTACACTTTGCAGAAGACAACTTACACTTTGAATTTTGCACTGTGAATTTAGCTGTTCTCCCCTCTTCCAGTTACTTAATAAATTCAAATCCAAAAATTAAAACTGAACAGTTGACCAGCATATGTACGATGGCACTATAAAAGACATTCCTGGTTTTCAGGTAAGTATATCCATAGGCCCAGCCGGCAATACAGGCAAAGCCAATATACACAATTGCTCCTGAATGGTAATGAACCAAACCAAAGATTGTACTGGTAATTGCCAGGCCGGTATAGATTCCGGATGGTGCATAATTTGCCCTTTCAAGAAAAAAGGCGGCTGTAAAAAGGCAAATAGTCATTAATGCCGGGAACCAATGCATTCCACCTTTCAAGGTATAGCCAACCAGCAAGGCAAGCGGAATAGCCACAGCCAGTCCCCAGTACCAGAATAATTTCCAGGTTTTTGCCTGCCCGATCCGTTTGGTGAGCATATTGAGCAATATTCCTCTGAAAAAAAGCTCTTCAAAAATGGCGGTATGAAAGAATGTAGCAATGAGTGTCAGGAAAATTTTATGGATCAACGCCTGATCAATTACATCATGCCCGACATATCTGATAAAATTGACATTAAATCCGATGATTAACACGAACAAATAAAATGCAAACCACACCCAGATTGAGGTCCACAGGAACTTCAGGTTAAAGACCGGAAAGAAGCCGATATCTTTCAATCCCCTGACCGTACCAAAGGCATATACTGCCGACAGAATCAAAATGATCCTGTAAATCGAATCAAAGCTTTCACCCGTGAAAGGGAGATTGCCGGCGGGGTTAACCTCGATTAAGGTAGTTGGCAATAAATAGACTACAAATGCGGTAAAGTCGAGCCAGTCAATTTTCCGGACGGTATGTCTTCTCGCTGCAAAGAGGAGAACCGGGAAGAAAATCAGGTAAGGGACCAGGGCAAGGGTTCCATGGTAAGGATTTTGTCCATTGATCAGGACATAGGTGAAATAGAGGAATAAAAGAATTGCCGGAAAAAGAATGACTTTTTTAACATCCCCGTTGATCCGGATTCTTAACCATGAAGAAACTGACTCTTTTCCGATGGTGAAGAAACAATAATAGAATACAATAAAGAAGGGTAATGCAATAAGCAGATCCTGGAAGGCCTCTGCCGGCCGGTAAAACAGGAGGAAAAGCAGGGTCAGCAGAACAGTCCATAAAGCACTCTTCTTCATTTCTTTAGATAACTCATTTGAAGGTTTCATCAAAATCTGGATTAGTATTATGAACTTAAAATAAAAAAAGTTGTTGATAATAAATTCTGGTTCGTAAGTATTTCAACGAATAATAAATCTGCCAAATTATAATTTATAGATCTATTCTTAACTAAAAACGCGCAATTTTAATTAACATATCCTCTAATTGGTTAAAAAACTATTAAATACAAACAAATTTCCATCTATTTTCGGCAAGTGATTAGGTTATTTTTCCACTTTAAAAGTTAAAAATTCTTAAACGGTGGTAAAATAAATTACTCGAGGGATATTTTGAGACTTGTTCACCTGATACTGCTGAAATCTAAAGGTTTAAAATTAAATAGGAGATGATGAAAACCTAAAACCTTTAATTCTGAATTCCGAATACCGAATAAAAATAAAAATAAATTTATAAACCAATTCAATTAAATCATGAGAAAGCAATTACTTTTTTTATGCCTTTTATTTGCTTTTTGGACGGTTTTCATCCAATCGTGCAAGAAGGAGGCATCGAATAATCTGCCGCTTCAGGTAGGAATGTTTTATAGTACTGCAGATACGGGTA
Organism: uncultured Bacteroidia bacterium; assembly: GCA_903923905.1. Classification (GTDB taxonomy): domain Bacteria; phylum Bacteroidota; class Bacteroidia; order Bacteroidales; family Prolixibacteraceae; genus JAAFHB01. The sequence continues at coordinate 7,649 of CAIXZH010000018.1, read as the reverse complement.
CTCAGGTGGCCTTTACCGCATTAACCATTCAGGCAACATCCTGGAACTGGAATTTCGGAGATGGGACGAGCAGTACGGAGAAGAGCCCGGTCCATATTTACAAAACTGGGGGATATTATATTGCAACCCTTATTGGTAAAGATGCCAAAGGCGATACTGCTTCCGCCACGGCTACTTTGGCTGTATCACTTACGCCGTACGATCTGCTTACCGGGAACCATACAGCAGCCGGCTATAATGGAAAGGGTTGGAAAATAAGCGCTTCCTATTCCGGCGACGAACTTGTGAATTCGGACGCTTCATTTTCTGATGCTGGTCCGGGTCTTCTTTCCTCAGGAATTTTCGGCACTGCCTTTGGGATGGGTGAAGTTTATAATGATATTTATACCTTTTATTTTAATGGGAATTATGGGCACCAGGTCAATTCGACAGGCGGAGCTTTCACCGGATATTTATTTGATATGATGACAACAGGGGGTACTGACATTGTCAATAGCAACGGTTCAGGGTATGATCTGGTTACTGCGAAATATACTCCGCAGACAGGTGCTACATTTACTTATGTTGCATCAGAAAATTATGCAGTCCCTTCAGTTTATGGAGCACAAAATAATGCCGTGACCTATCCTGGTGTCAGTACACTCAATTTTTCGGGAACTGAATTTGTTGGTTTCAGGGATGTCAATCGTAAGGTGATCGTGAAATCAATTTCAGACAAATCGATGACACTCGTTATCTTTTTGGCTGGAGATCCGGGCAATTATCCTTTAGCCACAAATGCGCTGATTCTTAACTTCCAATCGGTTAATTAGCCCGCAATAAACATGTTGAAAATGATGACTATAGTATCAAAACCGAATAATTATTGATTATGAAATATAAATATTTATATAAAAAATTAATCAGGCAATTAATGCCTGTGATGTTGGGCGCAACATTGCTAATTGCAACGGAATTAGTCAGTTACGGTTCTCCTAGGCAAAGTGAATTTACGGTAAATTCGGAAGCTCAGCAAGGTATTGCTGTCAGCGGAAAGGTAAGTTCCGGTTCCGATAAATCTAAAATGGTAGGAGTAACGGTCCAGATTAAAGGTACAAACAAAGGGACTATCACCAATGCCGATGGAGAATTTAATCTATCCGTTCCATCAAACAATTCCATTCTTATTTTTTCTTTTATAGGGTTCAAATCTCAGGAGGTTCAAGTCAACGGACTTAAATCTCTTAATATCGTTTTGACAGAGAATACCGCCATGATGGATGAAGTGGTTGTTACTGCCTTGGGAATCTCCCGGCAGGAAAAGTCTCTGGGATATGCTGTTGCGAAAGTTAGCGGCGAGGATATGTCAAGGGTTGTTGAAGAAAATGCGATTAACGCACTTGAGGGGAAGGTTGCCGGGGTCGAAATCAACTCGACCGGAGGAACAGGTTCTTCTGTAAGTATGATTATCAGGGGGGCAACTTCACTAAGCACCGATAATCAGCCACTCTTTGTTGTTGATGGAGTTCCAGTTACCAACACCCTGAATAACGTTGGTGGATTCGGAAGTGGTAACATTGTGGATTATGGGAATGCAATTTCTGATATTAATTCCAATGACATTGAGAGTGTCTCCGTTTTAAAAGGGCCAAGTGCCGCTGCCCTATATGGTTCCAGGGCAGGAAACGGTGTGGTACTGATCACCACCAAATCGGGCTTGAAAAACAAAGGGATAAAAGTAAATGTCAGTTCAAATACCGTAGTTGAGGTCCCTTACCAGTTTTATGCGCTCCAGAAGCAATTTGCCAACGGTTATTTCTCCTATACTCCGCAGGATCTTCCGGGACAAACTTTACGGGTTAATCCTGCTGAATTTGCAGGGGCCGGAATTGAAATGAATAAGGGATATTTTGCCCTTCAATGGGATAGTCCACGTGATGCCAATGGGGTTCAGGTACCGACACAGGTAGTCGGACATCCCCATAACATGGCGAACTTTGTTCAGACTGGGCTCACGAGTACCAATGGTGTTTCAGTATCCTCCAATAATGGGGTGACTAATTACAGGATCGGTGCCTCCAATATGACCAACCATGGAACTGTTCCAAACTCCGATCTGAACAGAAACAACATTACTTCATCGGTATCCGTCAAAGCAAATGATAAACTTACGATTAGCTCAAATATAGAAATCACCCAGTCTTGGGCAGGCAATCGCCCTTCAACAGGAACAAACGCCAATCCTTTAGCGGCCGCCTATTGGTATCCACAAACCAGTGATATCCGCGAAATGAGGAATTACTGGCTACCGGGACAAGTAGGACAAGCCGTTTTGACACCTGACAGACAGCACTATGATAATCCATACTTTCTGGCGCACGAAGTCAACAATAGTTTCAACAGGGAAAGGGTTTTTGGCAATATTAAAGCTGACTGGCAAATAACCAAGGAAATAAGTTTTATGGCCCGATATTCACTTGACACTTATAACGAGACCCGTGAATCAAAAATAGCACCAGGCTATTCCCAGGAACCTAATAACGGAACCTATGGCATTTCAAATTCAATGAACTATCAACGCAATATGGATGTCCTTGCAACTTATGCCAAACAAATCAAAAATTTCAGTCTCTCCGTCTCGGCAGGGGGGAATTCACTGTACCTGAAGGGTCAGGGAGTTTCCAATTCAGCTGCACAGGGGGCTGGCCTAATCGTACCAAATCTTTACACCCTTAGCAATATTAAATCACAGAACCTCAATTACGGCAGTGGTTGGTCCCAAAAAGGGATTAACAGTGTTTATGCCCTGGCGAATCTGGGATGGCAGGATAAAATCTATTTAGACCTGACGGCACGTAACGACTGGTCAAGCACCCTTCCTGTCGCCAACCGCTCGTATTTCTACCCTTCTGCCTCATTGAGCATGTTAGTCAATAAACTGGTTAATTTAAGTGATCAGGTCTCGATGTTAAAAGTCAGGGGGGGGATTGCAACAGTGGGAAACGATACAAGCCCTTACTCGTTGAACAGCACATACGGGAATGCAGGTCAGTGGGGTAACGCCACACAGTTGGTCGCATCAGGGCAGATTTTATCGCCCAATTTAAAACCTGAATCAGCCACTTCGCAAGAAGGGGGGATTGATCTGGGGATGTTTAATAACCGGTTGAAGTTTGAAGGGACCTATTATCTGGTTGACAATAAAAATCAGATCGTAAATAATATCCCAATTGCCAGTTCTACCGGCGCTTCATCGATCAATATCAATGCAGGGAAAATTGAAAGCCAAGGAGTGGAAATGGTCCTTGGAGGAACACCGATCAAAACAAGAAACATAACCTGGAATATCAGTACAAACTGGACACGTAACCGGACCACGGTCAAAAAAATTGCCCCGGGGGTAAATCAGATTCAGTTCTGGGCTGATGCAAATGCCGGTTCATGGGCCTATGTTGGTGACCAGGTTGGTGCAATATACGATGCAGCGGTAATCAAAGTCACGGATAAAAATTCTCCTTACTATGGCTATCCGATTATCAGCCAAACACTCGATTATGAGTGGCAATCTGTTAAAATGCAAAATACCCGGAACAAAATTGGTAATTCCAACCCCAATTTTGTAATGGGGCTTCAAAACTCAATTAGCTATAAATCCTTTACCTTGAGTTTTACACTTGACTGGAGAAATGGTGGACAGTTTATTTCAAAAACAGAACGTTATATGACTGAAAACCTGCAATCGAACCGTTGGCTGCATAGCCTGATCAATCCAGGAGGTAGAACCGGAACAGTTTTGCGTGACTGGTTGGTTGCCAATCAAAATAAATATATCCTGAACGGATTTCATGTGGTTGGAGGACCGACAGCTGCCTATGGCGGTTTCGCCGAAAGCTTAAGCGGAAATACCGTGCATGACGGTGAGTTTGCTCCAGGAGTAATTGCCAATGGGGACGGGACTTATTCAGAGAATCTTGGAGGGCCCGGAACATTGATCCAGCCTTATGTCTTAAGTGATGGATGGGATTTTGCCAGAATTGCTATGTTACCTTCGGACAATATTAAGCTAAGGGAACTCTCAATCAGCTATAAACTGCCACACCGTCTTTTAGAAAAGGTAGGCGGAATCCAGGATTTAACAGTTGCTGTTTACACCCGTAATATTGTGATCTGGACCAAGGCAAAAAACGGTATAGATCCTGAACGTGCATATCAGGCACAACAAAGCGGCTCTTTCAACCGGGGAATTGAATACTTCAACGTGAATCCCTGGACTTTCCCCATTGGTGTGAAATTTGACCTGACTTTTTAGAAATTCTTAAAATTTGATATTATGTACACAATAAAAAATAAAATTTCAGCACTTCTGGTTCTGCTTGTGTTATTTATGTTTTCATGCCATAAGCTCAAGGATATGAACATAAATCCAAATGGTGTCGATCCGGCAACTGCAGATCCTAATTTGTTAATGGCTACCGTGATCACTTCAACCGGGCTGAATGTTGTTAACCTGGGCTTCGGCGACATTGCCGGGGTGATGCAGCACACCCAGTTAGACGGATGGTCAAGTGGCCATAACGACTATAACTGGACCAATAACGATTGGTCAGGTTATTACAGTATTCTAAACACCGATCAACAAATGATCCTTAAAGCTGAATCATCGAAGCTTGATTTTACAACAGCAGTCGGACTGATCTTTAAGGCGTATAACTTTGGCTATATTGCTGATCTTTGGGGAGATGCTCCCTATTCACAGGCGCTTTTGGGAACCCAGGGCTCCACCCATTTATTGCCGGCCTTTGACACACAGCAAGCCATCTATGCCGGAATACTGGCAACGCTTGATTCAGCGAACACCCTTTTATCGAAAGATCCAGGCTCCTATGCCACTAATCCAACTCAGGATGTTTTATACGGTGGAAATGTCACCCAATGGCGGAAATTTGCAAACTCGCTGGCATTGAGATATTACCTGAGGATATCGGAAAAGGAACCATCAATTGCCCGGGCCGGTTTTGAGAAAATTGCAGGAAATCCTGACAAATACCCACTTACTCTGAACGCTTCGGACGATGCAAGCTTTGCTTATATTGGCAATAACTCGGGGACTGCATGGCCAAGTAACCTGAGCTTCACAACAGACAGTACAAACTTTACCAGGATACAAATGTGTCAGACACTGGTTGGGGCAATGGTACCACTCAGCGATCCGCGTCTTGGGGTTTGGGCAGCAAAAGTCAGAATCCCATTACAACTTGATCCCAACCAATCTCCAACCTATGATCAGGTCGTGAATGGAGTAGAAGTTATTGGTAGCCAGGTAGCTGCAAATTACTCAACAAAATACTTCAATACCCCATTAAATTACGATCAGAACTATGTAGGTATTCCCCCGTCATGGGCTGCTTTCCCACAATTGTACAATTTGGCTGCGGTTGCAGACCAGGGGGTTGCCAATCCTCACGTTTCACAACTTAATAACATCTATGCACAGCCTTCAGGTCCCCTGTTAAAGGCAAGGCTACTGTCTGCCGCAGAGGTGCAATTTGGCCTTGCTGAGGCAGCATTCAAAGGCTGGTCTGTCGGGGGAACTGCCGCTGGTTATTACAATGCCGGAATAAAAGCTTCTTTTGATACCTGGGGACTTAGCAGTTCTTTTGCTACCTATATCACAAATCCCGGTGTTCCCTTTAACGGTACATTAAGTCAGATCATGGAGCAAAAATGGATTGCCAGCTGGACTGCAGCCGCTGAAGCCTGGTTCGACTATCGAAGAACCGGATTGCCTGCTTTTGTCGCCGGTCCGAATGCCACAAGACCGGCACTACCGTTAAGATTTATTTATGGATTGAATGAATTACAGTACAACGCAGTTAACACCAATAACGCGATTACCAATACCTTAGTACAATCCCCGTACACATCTTCCGATGGGAATAACAGCGCATGGTCAAAAACCTGGCTGCTCCAAGGTACCAACATGCCATATTAGCGGTTAAATTAATTAGAATCAGGCAGGAGATATTTCCAAAATATCCCTGCCTGATTTTTCAATAGATTCTAAATTAAATAATTAACAATGAAAAAAGTATTAGTCGGATTATTAATCTTATGTTGTTCTTACCTGACCGCCTCTGCGGTTACGCATGCAGCGATCACCCCTGAGACCGCACTTCAGGCTTACCTTCACAATGCGGATAAATCGTTTAAATGGGAGGTTATTGAGAAAAAAAAGGGAGACGGAGTTATGCTGTATCGCCTGGAATACACCTCCCAGATATGGCGCGGGATCACCTGGAGACATGAAATGTTTATCATGGTTCCCGATATCCTGAAATACAACGATGCCCTGTTGTTTATCACCGGGGGACATAATGACAAAACGGTTCCCAGCACCCATAAATGGGACGATGATATCGCCGTACCGTTGAGCAACCTGGCTAAGACAAACAAATGTATTGTCTCGCTGATCTGGCAGGTACCCAATCAGCCACTTTATGGAGACCGGACTGAAGATGCTTTAATCTCCTACACGCTCCATAGCTATCTTCAGGATCACGACTTTACCTGGCCTTTGCTGTTCCCGATGACTAAGAGTGCAGTCAGGGCAATGGATGTGGTTCAGAAATTCTCCCAAAAAGAGATTAAACGGAATGTCGGCCATTTCATTGTTTCGGGCGCCTCAAAAAGGGGATGGACAACCTGGTTAACAGGTGCCAATGATAAGCGGGTAAAAGCAATCGGACCAATGGTAATCGACGTGTTGAATATGCCTGTAAATATTGATTACCAAAAAGTTGTATGGGGCGACTACAGCATCGAAATCGAAGATTACGTAAAACTGGGAATTGCCCAGCAGTTTAATACCCCGGGTGGTAGTGACCTGGTTAAAATGGTTGACCCTTACTCCTACCGTAAAACCCTAACCATGCCAAAGATGATTTTCATGGGAACCAACGACCCTTACTGGCCGTCGGACGCAGTGAAGAACTACATCGACAGCATTCCCGGCGATAATCATATCTGCTATACCCCTAATGCGGAGCATAACCTTGGCGACAAGAAAAAAGCATTCGCCACATTAAGCGCTTTCGTTGGAACCACCGTAACAAACGGCAAATATCCTATCTGTAAATACACCATTTCACAGGATAAGAAAACGATTACGCTGAAAATCAAATCTACTCCTGACCTTCTTGTTGACGCTTCGATATGGAGTGCAGACTCCAAAAATCAGGATTTCAGAAAAGAAAAGTGGTCAGGCAAAAGCCTTGATTCGGCTCACAAACCCGAAATTACTGTCCAGGTTCAGCTTCCTGAATCGGGCTTTAAGGCGTTTTATGTCGATCTGAAATACAAATCACCGTTCGGAGAGGATTTTACACAGAGCACACGGATGTTTGTCGCCAGTGATAAAAACCTTTTATTGAAGAACAGGCAGTAATCGGTTAAACCAATAAAATTTTGGACAGAAAGTTGGTATGCAGTAGGCATAATATACCAAATTAATCATTATTGTCCGGGGAAATGGCAATCAGTCTTAAAAGATTCTTCGCTATACTTCGTTTAGCTCAGCATGACAATTATTTAGATAATAAATCAAATTGTTTATTCCGCACATTGAGTCATGATAAATCCGCTGCCATGAATATTCCGGATCTCGATGGATG
>CAIXZH010000017.1 GCA_903923905.1 uncultured Bacteroidia bacterium | reverse complement strand
ACGTGAGCCACACTTGCGATAAATCCGGTCAGGAAGGTTAACATATCATTCGATTTTGGGGGTAAATATTTTCTTATAAATGGCTACAAAAGGTTTTGTAATTATAAACCTGGGTTTTCATTATTATAGAATACGTAGCATGTAAAGCGTTAAACCCAAAAGTGGTTTTCTCAAAAACTTTTTACCGCAGAGATGGCGCAAAGATCTGCAGAGTTATCAAGACTAAAATTTACAGCCCGGCGATTCTCTGCGGTTTTACTTTGCGGTTCTCTGCGGTAAAATTTTATCCTTCTGAGATCTTTTATTCGGTTTTCAGATTACTCCGAAATTGTTCTTTAATCTAATAATATCATGCCTTCGGCATTATTTTAACAAGCAATTCGCATTGCAAATATATATACTTTTACATAAGCTAACATAAAAATAGCCGTGAGTAGTAAAACTTTGCAAATAGCAATTACCGGTCTGGTGCAGGGGGTTGGTTTCCGACCCTTTGTTTTCCGTATTGCCACCCATTGGGGGTTAACCGGCTGGGTAAAAAACACCAATGAGAATGTAATAATAATAATCACCGGAACACCCGTAAATATTCAAAATTTCCTGATTTCACTCAAACAGGAGGCTCCGCCCGCCGCATTGATTGATGAAATCACCCTGTTGGAAATTGAGCCAATCTCGTTTCCGTCCTTCACAATTCATGAAAGCCACGACATATCGAGCCAGATCACCGAGATAAGTCCTGATATTGCCGTTTGTGAGGAATGCCTGCATGACATCGACCAGCCCGGCAACCGGCTGGATTATCCTTTCGTGAATTGCACCAACTGCGGGCCACGGTTCACCATTATCGAAGATCTGCCTTACGACAGGGGTAAAACAACCATGAATTCGTTCGCGATGTGCCCGTCGTGCCGGAAAGAGTACGAAACAGTCACAGACAGGCGGTTTCATGCTCAGCCTACCGCCTGCAGCGTTTGTGGACCTCATTATGAACTGTTTGCCGGAAGCAACCTGATAAGCAAAGAGATCGGAATTATCGTTAATCATGTTTCAGCCTGTTTAGATAATGGCGGAATCGTCCTTGTCAAAGGGTTGGGAGGAATGCATCTGGCCTGCGATGCCTTCAATGAAACAGCGGTGAAAAGACTCCGCGCCATTAAAAACAGGGAAGGAAAACCTTTTGCGGTGATGTTCTGCGATAAGGAAAGCGTTAATCGCTATGCCCATTTAGATCAGAATGAAGAAAGGTCATTGATATCCTGGCAAAGACCCATCGTATTACTTGAACAGAAAACGGAATCAGGTTCATTAATGACTGAAAATTTAAATTCCGGTTTAAACTTACTCGGAGTGATGCTTCCCTATATGCCTTTTCACCATTTGTTGTTCCGCCAACTAAAAACTCAGGCTATTGTTCTGACAAGTGGCAATTTCAGCAGCGAACCAATCCTCATTGATAATCAGTCGGCACTCGATCAGTTTTCACCTTTTGTGGATGCGACTATCCTACATAACCGTGATATCTATAATCGTACCGATGATTCTGTTGTAAGGATAATGGGTGGTGAGGAACGGATTCTGCGCCGGTCGCGTGGTTATGTTCCTGCCCCTGTGCGAACGGCCATTAACACGGACGGAATTGTGGCTTTTGGCGCGGAACTGACCAATTGTTTTTGCGTGGGTAAGGGAAAAAAGGCTTTCCTGAGCCAGCATATTGGTGATTTACAGGGACTGGAGACCACCCTGTTTTTTGAAAAAACGATTACTCAGTTCCTGAAGCTTTTCCGGGTTAACCCTTCATTATTGGCAGTGGACATGCACCCAGGATATATCTCTACAAAAACAGGATTGAATTATGGTGATCTGCCGATAGTTCAGGTGCAGCACCATCATGCCCATATCGCTTCATGTATGGCAGAACACCATTTGGATGAAAAAGTGATCGGAATTGCCCTCGACGGCACCGGTTATGGCACCGACGGGAATAGCTGGGGCGCAGAATTCATGATTTGTGATTTGAATGATTTTGAAAGAGTTACCCATTTCGAATACATTCCTCTGCCGGGCGGTGATCTGGCTACTGAAGAACCCTGGCGTATGGCAGTCTCCTATCTTTATAAAGTTTTTGGCAGAGAGTTCCTAAACCTGGAATTACCTTTTCTAAGAAATATTGACCCGGAAAGAGTCCAACTGGTTCTGCAGATGATCGATAAAAAGATCAATTCTCCCCTAACCTCCGGTGCAGGCAGGTTGTTCGATTGTGTGGCCTCCCTGCTCGATCTGGTACAGTTTGCATCCTTCCAGGCTGAGGGTCCAATGCGTCTTGAATCGCTGGTTCGGAAGGATTGCACAGAAAGTTATCCTTTTCAAAACCTGGAAACGTTTTGTTTCGACCAAACAATCCGCAATATTGTTAAAGATATTAGAAACGGTATTGATAAGGGTACCATAGCAGCGAAATTTCATAATACAATAATTTCGGTTATCTTTGAGTTTGCCAATTCAATCAGACTAAATCAGGGGATCAATAAAGTTGCACTTTCAGGTGGTGTCTTTCAGAACAAATATTTGCTGGAAGGTGCCCTGGAAATCCTGCAGAAAAATAATTTTGAAGTTTATTCACATTCAAAAGTACCGGCGAATGACGGCGGAATAGCGCTCGGCCAGTTGGCGGTGGCATCTAAAAGGAGGGAATTAAAATGTGTCTAGCCATACCTGCAAAAGTTATACAAGTTAACGGTACCAGTGCCCTGGTGACGATCGAAGATGTGGAATACCAGGCAAGTCTGCTACTGCTTCCTGATGTAAATCCAGGCGATTATATCATGCTCCATGCAGGTTTTGCTATCGAAAAAGTGGATGCTGCTGAGGCTGAGGAGACCTTGCGGCTGCTGAATGAGCTGGAACAATTCAAGCTGGGAGAAAATTAGATGAAACTGTATAAATTTCTCCGTAGGAGATAAATATCAATAGAAAAAATAATTCTGAATACAAATTTCCCGTAGGGAATTAACCGATTATCTGTTAATGTCCTAACGGACAATGTTTTTAGTTCGTCTTGTTTTTCTATTGAGATTAATGCCCTACGGGCAATAAGGATTTAAATATCTTTTTTAAACAGCCCAACAGCCTTAATAAACATCATTTTTTAGCCAACTCGCTTCATGAAATATATCGACGAATACCGCAAAAAGGAGCTGATCCTGTCCGTTTCTGAAAAACTGAAGTCGGTCTCTAAAAAAGAGATCGTCCTGATGGAGGTGTGTGGCGGACATACGATGGCCATTCACCGGTTTGGACTTGCCTCACTTCTTCCTCCTACCATCCGGCTGATCTCGGGCCCGGGTTGCCCGGTCTGTGTCTCAAGCCAGCATTTTATTGATATGGCGATGGCATACAGCAAGATATCCGGCGTAATTATTGCGACTTACGGGGACTTGATCCGCGTTCCGGGCTCATTTACATCGCTCGAAAAAGAGAGGGCAAACGGTAGTGATGTGCGTATTGTTTACTCAGTGCTTGAATCTCTTGAAATTGCAAAAAATAATCCTCGGAAAAATGTCATCTTCCTGGGTATTGGGTTTGAAACCACTGCACCGCTGACTGCTGCGGCAATCCTTCAGGCAAAGGAGGAAGAAATTTCCAATTTCTTCGTTTTAAGTGCCCATAAGGTGATGCCACCTGTAATGAAAGCATTGGTGGAAGAGGGGGTGAAAATAGACGGATTTATTGCTCCCGGACACGTGAGCGCCATAACAGGAACAGCCATATATGATGACCTTGCCACAATTTGCCGATTGGGT
>CAIXZH010000016.1 GCA_903923905.1 uncultured Bacteroidia bacterium | reverse complement strand
ATGGAGAATCAAATCAGGGATAAGATCGCACAAGGTTTTGACACGATCAAACTAAAAGTCGGGGCGCTTGACTTCGAAACTGAAACAGATATCCTTCGCAATATCCGGAAACAGTTCTCTCCAGCCGATATCACGATCCGGATTGATGCCAATGGTGGATTTACGCCCAAAAATGCCATGGAGAAATTATCCCGTTTTTCAGAATTCTTCATTCATTCCATTGAACAACCGATCCGGCAGGGGCAGACCGAGGCAATGGCTGAATTGTGCCGCACTTCGCCAATCCCGGTAGCTTTGGATGAGGAGTTGACAGGAATTTTCACCCTGGCCCAAAAGGAAGAGCTGCTTAAAACCATTAAGCCGCAATATATCATTCTGAAACCCAGTCTGGTTGGTGGGTTTGCAGCATGTGAGGCCTGGATTTCTCTGGCAGAGAAGTATGGAATAGATTGGTGGATTACCTCTGCACTGGAAGGAAATATTGGACTTAATGCCATTGCTCAATGGACATTCACCCTGAACAATCCCATGCCACAGGGGCTGGGAACCGGTCAGATTTACAGCAATAACATCGAATCACCCCTGACAATTTCAGCGGGGAAACTCTATTACCAACCAGGGAAAAGCTGGGACTTAAGTCTGATGCAATGGTGAAAATTCACACCTCCATCACGCTGAATGGCCATCACTTTGGTGCTGAGGAGCTGATTGTTTTTAGCCGGGCACAGTTACTCAGGCCGGACATTTCCGGATGGGAAAGTGAGATTTTCCAGTTCATTCTGGAATGGGTGTCCGATGATCATTTTGTAATCCTTCACACCTCCGGATCGACAGGCATTCCCAAGTCAATTAAGCAACCAAAGGAACGGATGATTAATTCGGCCCTGATGACTGCGGAATATTTTGGATTGGATGAAAGGACTAATGCGCTGTTGTGTCTGCCAGTGAGTTATATTGCGGGCAAAATGATGATTGTGAGGGCATTTGTGACCGGGATGAACCTGATTACGGTTGAACCATCATCGGATCCTTTTTCAACGCTTTCGGACAAGATTCATTTTGCAGCTATTACACCGTTTCAACTGGCTCACTCATTGAAAGCTCTCAAAAATGTACCTGTTGATACCGTTATTGTAGGGGGTGGGGAGATCCCCTATGATCTGGAGAAGCTGTGTCAGAAGGTCCCTTCAAATCTGTATGCCACTTATGCCATGACAGAAACAAGTTCGCATATTGCTATCCGGGCAGTGAACGGCATGCAAAAATCACCGTTTTATGAGCTCCTGAAAAATGTTCATGTATCAGTTGATGAGCGGAGTTGCCTCGTAATCAATGCCCCGCAACTGACTCCCGAATTACTGGTTACAAACGATGTTGTGGAAATAAAGGACGACACTCATTTTGAATGGATCGGGCGTTCCGATAATGTCATTAACTCGGGTGGTCTTAAGATTTTTCCGGAACAGGTGGAGAAGAAACTTTTTTCCCTGATTCCCCGCCGGTTTTTTATTGCAGGCTTGCCGGATGCTGTGCTTGGCGAAAAAGTAACCCTATTTATCGAAGGTGAACCTTATAAACCGCAGCAACTTCATGACCTTGACACGAATATGGATTCCCTGCTAACCCGGTTTGAATTTCCCCGGAAGATCGTTTTTATCCCAGTCTTTGATCTCTCGTCAGCCGGTAAAATCCTGAAGAAACTAATTGTCTCCGGGTATCTTAATCAAATGTAATTCATTTATGAAATTTTGAATATCCTGCAAGGATTTTATACCATAAAATAGGTATCAAAATGCCGAATTAATGGTATAGCACAGCACTTTCGGATATGGTAGTTTTGTATCTAATCATTAATACGGTTTAAGGTGGAAAATAGCTTATCAGGGGCATTGTCAGCAGAACAACTCGAACTTCTGACAAAACTAACAGGATCTCTCAGCAAAGAACAGCAGATATGGGTAGCGGGTTATCTGGCCGGATTTTCGGAACGAAACGGAGAACAGATAAGTCAGCAGGTTGAAATTGCAACTACTTCAGCTCAATCAGTGCTGACTATCCTTTATGGTTCGCGCACAGGAAACGGCGAAAGGCTGGCAAAGAAGGCAAAAATTCTGGCTGAAGCTCAGGGGCTAAATGTTGTTCTGAAAAATATGGAGACCTACCGAACCCGTGACCTGCAGGCAGAGAAAAATCTGCTGGTCATTGTTTCCACCCATGGTGAAGGAGTTCCCCCATTCTCGGCACAAGAGTTACACGGATTTATCTTTGGTAAACGGGCGCCTAAACTCGAAGGGGTCAATTTTGCCGTACTTGCACTGGGCGATTCGAGCTATTTCCAGTTCTGTAAAACCGGTAGGGATTTTGATGAGCAACTTGAAAAATTAGGGGCAAAGCGTCTGGTTCCTGTTCTCACCTGCGATCTCGATTTTGAACAACCTGCTGATGAATGGATAAAATCGACACTGAACAGTTTTGGAGGTGAACTGGTCAATGGATCACAGGGTTCAACTGCAAATCAGGTTACAGCTTCGAATGAAATAAACACAGAAACCCCTAAATATTCGAAGAAGAACCCATTTAAAGCCCCTGTATACGAAAAGATAACCCTCCACGGTAAGCCAAGTGAGCGGCAAACCCTTCATCTGGAACTAGCCACTGACGACAAAGGATTGACCTATGAACCGGGTGACTCGGCAGGGGTGATCCCATTAAATCCACCGGAATTAATTAACGAAGTTCTTAAAGTTACCGGGCTGAATGGAGAAGAGGAGCTGGAAGTAAATGGAGTCAAAACCACCCTTTACGATTCACTTCGCCGGAATTTTGAACTCTCCAAGATAACTACCGATGTCGCCAGCCGATACCTTGCTTTTGCGCCGAATACGAAGCTTAAGAAGCTGATTGAGAATGCCTCGAAATTTAAGGAATATTTGTACGGTCGTGACATTGTGGATTTATTCCAGGATTTCCCGGCGAAAGTAACTTCTGCAGAATTGTCAAAACTGCTTCGGCCTATTCAGCCCCGTTCTTACTCCATATCTTCAAGTCCACTGGCCTGTCCGGGAGAATTGCATCTGACGGTGAGCGTGGTCAATTATGAACAAAGCGGAAGGGCAAAACGGGGTGCATGTTCCTCCTACCTTTCTGAGGTGGCGGTTGAAGATGAGCATGTCCCCATTTTTATTGAATCCAATCCGAATTTCAGGTTACCTAAAAATGAGGAGACACCGATCGTAATGATTGGTGCCGGGACCGGAATTGCCCCATACCGGGCATTTGTTCAGCACCGGGAATTGTCGGAGAAGCGGGGAAAAAGCTGGCTTTTCTTTGGAAACCGTAACTTTGAAACTGAGTTTTTATATCAGGCTGAGTGGCAAAACTTCCTGAAATCTGGCGCATTGACCAAAATGAACGTGGCTTTTTCGCGTGATGGTTCGAAAAAAGAGTATGTTCAGGATCGTTTAATTGAGAATTCCAAAGAATTGTTTCGTTGGCTTCAGGAGGGCGCGCACTTTTACATCTGCGGCGACATGAATAAAATGGCGGGCGATGTGCAGAAGGCCCTGGTCAAAATTATTGAAAAGGAGGGTGACCTGAACAATGAAAGTGCACTGGAATATGTTACTAACATGCAGAAAGAAAAACGGTTGCAGCTGGATGTGTATTAATGATTAAAACATATGATTCAGTAACTTATAAATATTGCACTAAACATTTTATTGATTAAATGGTTGTCCGGGCCGGTTAAGTTTTAACGCAAAGAGCAGCGAAGACAAAACGCAGAGAATCGCAAAGATACAAATTTCAATTTATTAATTTTGCCGTTCTCTGCGCCTTCTCTGCGAAACTCAGCGGTAAAAAGGACTCAGATTTATTATTGCTTTATATTTAAAAATTCATGCATAACGAACAAGATATTCCAGCCCCTTCTCCAATTGAGATTATAAAAGATAAGAGTAACTACCTCCGGGGAACGATTAAGGAGAGCCTGATTGATCCGCTGACCGGTGGTATGCAGCCTGACGATCAGGTGTTGATTAAGTTTCATGGCACTTATCAGCAACAGGACCGCGATCTGGACGAGGAACGTAAACGTCAGAAACTTGAGCCGCTTTACTCTTTCCTGATAAGGGTTCGGATTCCCGGCGGCATTGCAACCCCCGAACAGTGGCTATCCATGGATAGTTTATCGGATCAGTATGGGGATAAGACCTTGAAATTAACTACGCGTCAGACGTTTCAGTTCCATGGCGTGCTTAAGCGCAATCTGAAAAAAACGATGCAGGAGATCAACAAATCGTTGTTCGATACCATTGCGGCTTGTGGCGATGTGAACCGGAACGTGATGTGTTCCGCAAATCCGTTTGAGTCGCCCGTTCATGCCGGGGTTGCCGAAGATGCAAAACGGATCTCGGCACATCTTCTTCCCCGATCGAATGCCTACCATGAGATCTGGCTCGATGGTAAATTAATTGAAGGTGGTGAAAAAGAGGAGGAGCCGCTCTACGGGAAACTCTACCTGCCCCGTAAATTTAAAATTGCCATTGCCATTCCTCCCCGCAACGATACGGATGTCTTATCCAATGATCTGGGCTTTATTGCAATCGTTGAAAATGGGAAGCTAACAGGTTACAATGTGACCGTGGGGGGCGGAATGGCCTATACCTTCGGAAATACCGATACCTATCCCCGGGTTGCAGATGTTGTAGGTTATGTGCCGAAGGAGCAGATTGCTGAGGTGGCAGAGGCGATACTTATTTTTCAGCGCGATCATGGGAACCGCTCCGACCGTAAAAACGCCCGTTTGAAATATACGGTTGACCGGGTAGGTCTCGATTTCTTCAGGTCCGAGATTAAGCGGATTAAGGGGATTGATCTGGCTCCAACCAAGGAATATGAGTTTGAGACCATGGGCGATCGGTATGGCTGGATTAAAAGTGCTGACGGAATGTGGCACTATACCATATTTATAGAAGGGGGAAAACTGATTAACCGGAATGGATATCTGGCCAAAACGGCCTTGCGCGAAATCGCCCTGATTCATCAGGGGAAGTTTATTCTTACAGGAAATCAAAATGTGGTGATTGCCCAGGTTTCTGAGGGACAAAAACCTTTGATTGAGAAGATATTAAAGAAATTCAATGTGATTAACGCCTCTGGTATCTCCTTACTCAGGCAAAACTCAATTGCCTGTGCGGCTTTGCCCTATTGCGGACTGGCATTCGCAGAGGCAGAACGTTATCTGCCCACCTTAATTGATAAAATTGATAAAATCCTTGAAGCCAATGATCTGCTGCAAGTGCCCATCAGCATTCGGATGACCGGTTGTCCGAACGGCTGCGGAAGACCATTTTTGGCAGAGATCGGATTGGTCGGCCGGGCTCCAGGGCTTTATAATCTGTATTTAGGAGCAGGTTTCGCCGGTGAGCGGCTGAATAAGCTGTACAAGGAGATGGTCAATGAGCAACAAATTATTGATATACTCTCACCAATCCTTCAGCATTTTGCTCAAAGCCGGACCAAAGACGAACATTTTGGAGATTTTGTGATCCGTAAAGGATATCTAAAAGCAACCACTGCCGGAAAGAACTTTCATGATTAAGTAAATTTATTAGAAGATATTGATAATTAGGATCAAAGATTGGCATTGATAAAATAATCCGCAACCTTGAACTGAGATGATTTTTCTTCCTGAGGTTTGGTGGTTATTTTTTATTAAATTCTAAAAAAGTACTCATAAACATTGTTCTATTGCTCCGAAGGTGCTAAATTTAAATGACCCCCAATGAAAATTGGGGGTAAACGATACGGATTAACTGCAACCCCGGAGAGGGTTGAATATTTGATAATCCATATATAATCAACCCTTTCAGGGCTGTAATCTTTATACTATTTCAAACTCCCGGTTTCACTGGGGGTTATTGAAATTTAACCACATTGTGGTGCCTGTTTAATAATTATTATCCAATGAAACGCGAGGACCTTCAGTTTTTACCAATTTCAATCAATGTGACCAATAAGAAAATCTTATTGATTGGCGGTGGTAAGGTGGCCACTCACAAGGGGACGATCATGGCCCGGATCTTAGACCAGCAGGTCACCGTTGTTGCTCCTGAATTTACAGAAGAGATCAGAAAATTGCCTTTCAATTTCATTGCCAAGGAATACGAAAAGAGTGATTTAGTCGGATTTTTCCTCGTCTATGTCTGCACGGGTAATCATGAACTGAATGCCCAAATCAAGGCCGATGCCGAAGCTTTAGGGATTCTGACCAGTGTTTGCGACTCCCCGTTTTTATGTGATTTTGTTTCCCCTGCTATCCATAATGAAGGTCACGTAACAATATCAGTAGGCACAAATGGCCGGGACGCCTTCCAATCGGTCGCCATACGGAATCAAATTACTGCCCTTATTCAGGACGGAAAGATTATTATTTAATTCTACAAATAATATGATCATTTTACAAGGGAAATTACGAGTAATCAGTCTAAATAATCCACTTGCCCTTAGGCATGTGACAGATACATTGGAGTTATTCCCCAATCTGGAATATGAATTAATTCCGATAGGCTCAGCCCCGGATGAGGAGAATCAAATTTCCATTTTACATCCTTTGTCGGTTGATCCGGAAAGAGTTTTCAATGCATTACTTATCGGAAATTCTGATGTTGCTGTTTTTCAAGCCATTGATTTACCTTATCCGCTACCGGAAGGTCTTGAAGTGGTCGCTTTACTGGATTCAGGAGATCAGAATGAGCTGTTGTTAAGCTCTGATTATATTTCTTTGGAACAATTACCAATCGAGGCAGATCCCCTTGCCGGGTATTCTGTAATTGTTGCCCGGTCGGGACACTCTGAATTAAAGACACTTTTCGGGCAGAAAGATGTTCGAAGCAAATTCGGCAAAGTTACGCTGGTGGGTTTTGGTCCCGGTAATGCTGATCTTTTGACACTTGGCGGCGATAAAGCCCTTGAAAAGGCCGATATCATATTTCATGACGATTTGCTCGATCAGAATTTCACCGGGAGGTATCGTGCAGAAAAGTTCTATGTCGGGAAGCGGAAAGATTGCCACAGCTTCAGACAGGACCGGATCAACCGGCTATTGTTTAATGCTGCCAAAGCCGGGAAACGGGTGGTCCGGCTTAAGGGTGGAGATCCGATGGTTTTTGCCCATGGGGGTGAGGAGATCGAGTATTTGCACCGGAATTTTGTGGAGGTAAATGTGATCCCCGGCGTGTCCGCAGGTATTGCAGTGGCAGCTTATACGAAAATCTCCTTGACACACCGGGGGATTTCATCTTCGGTAGCGTTTGTTTCGGGTCATTCGGAATCGGTCAGGATTCCTGAAACCGATACTCTCGTATGCTTTATGGGAGGTTTTAATGTCCGGATGATTGCCCAAAAGGCGATTGCTCAGGGCAAAAGACCCGACACACCCGTAATGCTGGTCCATAATATATCGCTACCCGATCAGCAGGAATTCTTCTCAACCCTTGAAGAACTTGCGCAAAGTGATCAGAAATTTCCAACACCAATCATCATCGTCATTGGCAAGGTGGTTGCCCTTAGGAACAATTCAGAGGTTGAGGTTCTAAAGCCTGTGTTTTTGGTGACCGGAACTTCCGCAGAGAAATACCATGCGCTGGGAACTGTGATTCACCAGCCATTGATTGAGATAAACCGGATTGAACCTAATCCCGAACTTGAAAAATGTATCCAGGATCTGGATCAGTTTGACTGGATCTTTTTTACCAGCCGTTACACGGTTCAATTCTTTTTCGATTTTTTGGAGTTTTATGGAAAAGACAGCCGGTCACTGGCTCATCTCAAAATTGCATCCATGGGGAAGCTCACCACCGACGCTCTTAAAAAACATGGAATAAAGCCCGATTTACAACCTGGGGAAGAGTGCTCCGAAGGGTTGATCGGCGAGATTGAACTGAAAAAAATTCCGGCAGGTCGTGTGCTGATCCCCCGTTCAAATCTGGGTCTTCCAGTACTTCCCGAGAATTTAGCCAGGCTGGGTTGGGAGGTAATCCGCCTGGTATTTTATGAGAATCAGTACCCTGATCATTTAAAGCCTTTGGATCTGACCAGGGTTCAGACGATTGTTTTTCCGGCTCCGTCGTGCGTCACTAACTTTATGCGACTTTATGGTCAGCTTCCGGACGACAAAAAGTTTATATTCAGGGGTAAGGAAACTGAGAAACGGTTTAGGGAATTAAAACAATTATAGCCGTTTGGATTCAATTCATGAAATAAATGACCCACAATTAGACTTTAATTTTTGTCTAAATTTTAATAATATTAGGACTTCTTTTTTAATTGCAATTTTCGTAAGTAATGGTTGATTCCTTAATAATGCCAAATTATTTCTTAACTGAAATAAATAATATCACACAAAAAAAGAGGACATTAGTCCCCTTTGATTTATTTTATAGATCTTTAATCAGGATCATTTAGGCATCTTAGACTTGCAAAATGAATTTTGTAAGTCTAAGATTTAAGAATGTCAGAAGTATTATCTCCTTGGTCGCTCCAATAATTTAAAGAATTGATCGAGCTGAGGCAGGATAACGATCCGGGTTCTCCTATTGGCTGCTTTACCCTCCTCGGTCTCGTTGGAGTTTAAAGGCTGGTATTCACTTCGGCCGGCAGCAGTCATCTTGGCTGGATTTAAATCGTACTTATCCTGTAGTACGCGGACAACGGCTGTTGCCCTCTTTACACTAAGATCCCAATTATCGATTAGATCACCTCTCCTGAAAGGAACATTATCGGTGTGCCCTTCAACCATAAATTCAATATCTTTTTGATTTTTAAGGACTTTTGCTACCTTTCCCAATACTTCACTAGCCTTTTCCGTTATATTATAACTCCCGCTTTTGAAAAGCATTTTATCGGAGATATCGATATAAACCACCCCTTTATCCACTTTTATATTTATATCCTTATCGTCAAGATTTCCGATTGCCCCTTTCAGATTCAAAACAAGGGCCATATTTAAAGAATCACGTTGTGCCAGAGAAGCCTGAAGGCTAAAAATCATATTATCCTTAACACCCATGTTTTCCATCGATTTTTTGATGCTCTCAGCTTGTGAACTTGAAATCACAGAAAGATTTTCAAGTTGTTTCAGCGCCTGATTGTTATTCTGCTTCAGAAAGCTGATCTGGTCCTGGTCTGCTGCCAATTCGGCCTGAAGATCGGCAATTTTTTTCTCATCAACCTTTAAGGAACCTGCACAATCATTCAGATCCTGTTTCGTTGCGGCATGAGCCGACTTCTCTTGTGCAACCTGACCAACCTGCTCCTTAAATTTTCGCGTGCTAACACACGATTCAATCAAGACAAATACAAGCAGGAATACCCATAATTTTGTTTTCATATCTTAAATATTTTAAAAAACTACAGCAAAATTAAACAATCCATTGGGGAATTAATGAAGAAAATCAAGCTATTAACAAAATATAACTTTTAAATACCAGTTATTTCAGCATGCAAACTGATTGTTTCCATGTTTATCGAAAATAAAGTATTGTCCGGAAATGATGAACAGCGTTTGTAGTTGTCGTTTTAGGCAAAATATTATATTCAGCTTTATGATGAACGTTGAATATATCCCTATATTTGTACTTCTTCATAATATAATTATTTTTAAATAGAACTTGAAAATAATTAGTTTGCCTGACCTACGAAATTTAGGGAATCCCAATTCCTTGTTTTTATTTTAAAAACCGGTAAAGACGCGGTAGACAAATCATTCAGGACAAAGTTTTTTATGATCATTTAACAGAGGTTTTTTTAGAGGTATTCAATCAAACGAGCAGCTTATCAAGACCGGATGGACAAAATTGAGGAATATAATTTATGGATTAGATTTAAATCAGGGGATAATCAGGCATTGTCTGTACTTTATAAATTGTATGCCAACCAGTTATACTCATATGGCATTAAAATTTCCAGAGAAGAGTCTCTTGTAAAGGACTGCATACAGGAAGTATTTATCAATTTAGCAGACAAGAGGAATCGGTTGATAATCTCGGATAAGACGCATCTTTATCTCTTTAAATCACTAAGAAACAAGATCATAGAAGAATATAGGTCAAACTCAAGGAAGCGGAATATTGAAAAAAATATGGTGCACGACCTGGATAATCAGATTTTAAGTGCAGAAGAGCGAATTGTTGTTTCGGAGGATGAGCATTTTCAAAAGAAAATCATTTTCGATGCGATTAAATCTTTATCGGAGCATCAACAGGAGGCAATTTTTTTGAAATTTTCAGAAGGCCTTAACTATGAAGATATTGCCATTATTCTTGATGTCGAAATCGCTTCTGTGCGGACTCTTATGTACCGAACCTTAAAAGAATTAAAAGAGAATATCAGTAGAAAGGGAATATTTCTTCTCTCTATAATACATATATTAAAATCTAGATAACCGGCTATTTAATCCGGATTTAATTTATCGCCCGATAAAATAAATTAATTTTTTTGTCTATAAATGCGCTTATCAATCATTAACTATATGTTTTTAATAAAATATGAAGGAAAAATCAAAACAAGAATTCATTTCAATTCTTCAGGATGAAGAGTTTTTAAATGAGATTAAAGATGCATTGGTCTCTGAATCAGGCTTGGCTAATTTGCATACTAAATACCTCGAATTAGGGGATTCGCTGAACTATGCCATTGAATTTGTCAGATTTAATCAGTCAGATAGAAAAGCTTTGGACCAGGTTGATTTAGATCGTCTTCTTGCAGTTATTACTGATTTTACAAAGTCTAAGACAGAAAGGGTTTCCCGTAGATTGCATATTATCAATAATTTATTGAAGGTTGCCGCTATTATTTTAGTTTTATTCTCAATACCAATAGGAATTTACCTTTACACCAAACCTGACAAATTAACCAGATTTGCCCAATATGACAATCCTAAAACAAATGATGCTGTTATAATCCTTTCAGATGGATCAAACCATATTTTGGGAGTCAACAACTCGGTAATTGAGTATAGCCAAAATGGAGGTGAGGTTACGGTTAAAGGCAGGAAATCAACCGCAGAGAGACTTGATAACAAGGCTCAGAATAAAGAAGTATTTATTAATCAGATTGTTGTTCCTTTTGGGCATCGCCATACCGTGAGGTTGTCTGATGGGACACTGGTTTATTTAAATTCCGGAAGTAAGCTTGTATTTCCGGCAGAATTCAGAGGGACGACCAGGGAGGTTTATTTGAATGGGGAAGGTTATTTTGAAGTTGAGAAAAATCCGCTAAAACCATTCATTGTCAGAACAGAAAATTTGGATATCAGAGTCTTGGGGACTAAATTCAATGTCTCGGCTTATGGAGATGATCAAACTGTGTCGGCAGTTTTGGTTGAAGGTAGTGTTCATATTTTTCAGAAAAATAGTTTTTTTCACAATGCAGAATTTCTGATTCAACCTGGGGAGGGATGTTTTTATTCCAAAAACAGATCAAATTCAGAGGTTAAAAAGGTGGATGTTGATGATTATATTTTGTGGAAGGATGGACTCTACCAGTTTCATAACCAATCTTTAAGACAGATTGTTGAACGAGTGAAGAAGTATTACAATATTTCCGTGGATATTGAAAATGAAAAGCTGGCCGGCACGATCATATCCGGGAAGCTCGTTCTGACAGATGAAAGCGATGATATCATTGATTATCTCGCAAAAACACTTGAAGTTAAATATCAGAAGAGAGAGAAATCAACATATAAATTATTGGAATAAACAGAATAATCAACTTAATAATTCAGCCTATGTAATCTGCTAAAAACCAACAAAAAACTGGTGAATGCTCGAACATCCACCAGTCTGAATTTGAAGAAAATTAAAATCCTTTATTTAATTTAATCAGTACAAATTTATGAAAAAAATCCGTTTAAAGATATACGGTTTGGATAGCCGTATACGAAAATTATTTTTTATAATGAAATTAACTGTTGTTTTGTTTTTTCTTGGACTTATGAGTTTGTCGGCCTCAACTTATTCACAAACCAAGAAATTCTCACTGGATTTGGAAGGAGTTTCGTTATCTGAATTATTTAAACAAATCGAATCTCAAAGTGAATTCGTGTTTATTTATAAGAATGAGATTGTTGATCTGAACAGAAAGATAAGTGTTAATATACAGGATATTACTATTGATAAAATTCTTGAAAGTGCTCTTCAGGGCACAGGTTTAAAGTTTGAAATCAACAAAAAGCAGATTATTATTACTCCTGACAGAACTAAGTCAGATAATAAGCCTCAACTACAGAGCCCCCAACCCAAAAAGCGAACTGTCAAAGGTTCAATTTCTGATTCAAAGGGACAAGTCCTTCCTGGAGCAACCATATCCGTTGCCGGAACAACAATCGGTTCTCTTTCTGACCCTGATGGAAAATATTCAATTGAAGTTCCATCTAGAACTGAATATTTACAATTCTCTTTTATAGGGATGATCGCGCAAAACGTTGCCATTAGCGGGAAAATGGAAATAAATGTGAAGTTGGAGGAGGATGTTCACGGAATAGATGAAGTCGTCGTTGTAGGTTATGGTCAGCAGAAAAGGGAAACCGTAACAGGTGCTGTTTCAACAATTCAAACGAAAGATATTTTACAAAGTCCTGCTGCGAATTTAGCGGTTACCCTTGCTGGTCGTTTGCCTGGTCTGACAACCATTCAGACTAGCGGAGAACCCGGCAGAGATATTACCAGTTTGTATTTGCGTGGACAGGGTACTTTAAATGGTGCTGCTCCGTTGATTTTAGTTGACGGTGTTCCCCGAGATTTGACTTATATCGATCCAAATGAGGTTGAAAGTGTTTCTATTCTGAAAGATGCTTCATCCACTGCAGTTTTCGGAGTGCGTGGGGCAAATGGGGTTATCCTGGTAACCACTAAACGGGGAACAGATGATACCCAACAAATTTCGGTGACGGTGGAGAAAGGACTTCAGGATTTTACACGACTTCCAACTCCGGTTCATTCCTGGGAATATGCTACTCTTAGAAATCAGGCTTTACAAAATGATGGTCTGCCAGCTTTTTATACCCAGGAACAAATAAAGCATTATAAAAGCCAGGATATGTCTGGCGTTTATCCGGATAATGACTGGATGAAAATGGTCGCTAAAGATTATACCCCGCAAACCAGATATAACCTTAACGTTTCAGGAGGTAATAAGAAAGCGACCTATTTTGTGAATGCGGGTGTTCTGGATCAGGGGGGACAGTGGAGAGTTGATCAGACAGCCTATAATCCAAGTACTTACCTGCATCGTTATAATTTCCGTTCGAATATTGATTTAAAATTAAATCCGACCCTTACCGCTTTTTTAAATGTGGGAGGATACCTTGAAAAGGTGAATAGCCCTGCCTATTCAGCACTTATGATAATGGCCTATACAATGGTTACGCCTAATACGCAGGTTGGGCCACTTACTCCAAGCGGACAGGTGATAGCTCCAGCGGCAAATGATGGTCTGAATCCTTATGCTATGATTAACAGGAGCGGATATGAACAGGATACAAGAAGTAATGTTACAGCGACGTATGGAATGGAACAAAAGTTGGATTTTCTTACTCAGGGACTCTCCACCAGAATGGTTGCTTCTTTTGATTCCTATGCAAGTCGTAATTTGACTGCATCGCAGGGCCATCAAAATTGGTTAGCCAATGTAATAACCGGAACAAAAGGTCAGGATTCAATAGCCTATACCCGGAGAGATGCCCAGGAGAACACACCTCTCTCATTATCAACTGTTGCTACTTTTAAATCCTATTTTAATTATCAATGGTTTCTGAATTATTCGAGATCATTTAACAGTTTGCATGATGTTACCGGTATGCTCCTTTTCCAAAGAGACGAAAGGATTGAAAATGCGGATCGTTTGCCTTATCGGTATTTGGGTTTAGCGGGAAGAGTAACTTATGGATATAATCATAAATACTTTGCAGAATTAAATGCCGGGTACAACGGATCGGAACAATTTGCGCCAGGACATCGTTTCGGTTTCTTCCCCGCAATATCGGGCAGTTGGGTTGTTTCAAACGAGAATTTCTTAAAAGACAATAAGATTCTTACTTACCTGAAATTCAGAGGTTCCTGGGGGAAAGTAGGAAACGATCAGTTAGGTGGCGCTCGTTTCTTATATCTGGATAATATTACAATAGGAGGCGGCTATTCAGGGTCTATCGGTAACGGAAAATCAGTGAATGAAAACTATTTTGGGAACCCTAATTTGTCTTGGGAAATAGCTAAGAAAAATAATATTGCGGCGGAGGTCGGTCTCTTTAACCTTCTGCGATTTAGTGTTGATCTTTTCAATGAAAGAAGAGATAATGTGTTGATTAATAGAAATTTAGTTCCGTCAATAGTAGGAATGAATTCGCTTCCCCCATTGAATGAAGGTCGCGTAGTCAATAAGGGTTACGAAATGGAGCTTAATATTCATCATGCTTTCTCAAATAGTTTCTCGGTGAGGTCTAATCTGAACATGAGTTACGCAAAAAATAAAGTACTCTATGCAGATGAACCTCAATTGCCGTCGGATTATGCTTATCGTTACAGGCAAACTGGAATATCGATTATGAATGCCGGTTGGTGGACCCGGTTTGGATATGAAACAGACGGTTATTGGAGAAGTCAGGATGAAATTAGTGCCTCCGGGTTAAAATATCCCGGCAGAGCACCTCGCCCAGGTGATTTTAAATACAAAGATCTGAATCACGACGGATTCATTAATGATGCTGACAAAGTTCCACTGAAATATACTGATGTTCCTGAATATACTTTCGGAGCTTCCATAAATTTGACTTTTAAGAATGTAGATTTATCGATGCTCTTTCAGGGTGTTGCTCATGTATCGAAATATTATTACGATCAGGGTGTTTGGGAATTCACCGGCAGCAATGGGGTATATTACAGCAATGATCGTGCTGCCTGGACTCCGGAAAGAGCCGCAGCAGGATCTAAAATTACTTTCCCTGCCCTAAGTACTGCTCAGTCAGCAAGTGAATGTCAAAATGATTTCTTTTTCCAGAATTGTGCATTTTGGAGATTGAAGAATATGGAAATTGGATATACGTTGCCTAAGAGGGTGTCTGGAAAAATCAGATCATCCAAAATAAGACTTTACGTGAATGGATTAAACTTATTTACTGTGGATCACATGATCAGTAAAAATCTTGACCCGGAAGTAACAAGTAATTACACCTATCCAATGACACGAGTGGTGAATTTTGGTGCAAATGTTAATTTCTAATATGTCTGCCATGAAAAAAATACTTTATTATATTTTTATATCCGCTTACATCCTAATGTTATCCGGATGTTCAAAAGAGTTGGATATTACACCCGACGGCCGTATTTCAATGAGTACAATTTGGTCGGATCAAAAAGAGTCAGAAGCTTATTTAAATTCGTGTTATCAGCACCAGGATGGTTACGGCCTCAGTTATTTCTGGGTAACCATGCTTGATGGACTAAGCGACTGTGGATGGGATTCCGATTTCACCCAGGGACAGCTTATGGCAAATATGTGGTACAATGGAGCCATGACCACAACGAATGATCCCACCGATGCTTCGTTGTATTACTCCTGTTGGGATGGAATCAGACAGTGTAATGTATTTCTGCTCAATGTCGATAATTCTGCAATAAAAACAGCCGATAAACCACGATTTAAAGCTGAAGCAAAAATTCTTCGTGATTTTTATTATTTTGAATTGTTTAGAAAATATGGTCCGCAGCCACTTACTACGGTTCCTTTTGACTTGATGACCGACTTTAGTAAGTTGTCAAGGCCAGTATTCAAACAAGTTGCTGATTATATTTCAAAAGACGTTGCTGATGCTGTGGCAACTACTCAGCTACCATGGAGACTTACCTATGAAGGAGAACGTGGCAGATTTACGAAAGCGATTGCTGTTTCATTAAAATCACAGGCTACCCTATATGCTGCGAGTCCGTTATGGAATCCATCCAATGATCCGGCGCTTTGGGTTACTGCCCGGGATGCGGCTAAAGATGCAGTAGACCAGTTGACTGCAAACGGGTATAAATTATATTATTCTTCTTCTCTAGGGAATAACTCTTATGCATATTTATTTGTAAATCAAATGGATATTAATGCTGATCCACGCGACAAGGAAACAATTATGGAAAATCAAAATGCCGGATCGATGCAGAATGGTTCCTTTTATGTATTTAATGCGATTCCTCAGCGTGCTGACAGGGGAAAAGCCGGAAACTGCCCTTCACAGGAATTAGTGGATGCTTATGATATGAAAAGTACAGGGTTGCCGGTAATTGATCCTGCCAGCCGATATGCCGATGATAATCATTTGCTGCCCAATTACATTGCAAATTCTGGATATGACAGCCAAAATCCGTATGTTGGACGTGATCCCAGATTTTATGCAACAGTCTTATTTAATGGTTCAAATTGCTGTACTCATCCCACACTAACCGTTCAAACCTATACCGGAGGACGTGATGAGGTTCTGAACAATAGTCGTTTTAATACTTTTACCGGGTACTATATGAACAAATTTATAAATGATAGTGTACCTATTAATCAGCCAAGTGGTGCCCCCTGGAAAAAAATTCGTTTAGCTGAAATTTATCTGAACTATGCAGAAGCTGAAAACGAGGTGAATGGCCCTGATCAGGCTGTATATAGTGCACTTAAAGTTATACGGGATCGTGTGAATATGCCCAATATCAAAACCGGCATTACCAGTAAAGATGAGATGCGGGCATATATTCAGAAAGAACGTTTCACGGAAATGGCTTTTGAGGAGCAACGATTCTGGGATGTACGTCGCTGGAAAATGCTGGATAAAACGGATAGACTCTCCACAGGGATGAAGATAACGAAGAATGCAAATAATACATTTAGTTATGAACGCTTTGTTGTTGGGCATAAACAATCCTGGGATACTAAATACTTAATATTCCCAATTCCGATTAATGATTCGGCAATTTTGAACTGGCAGAATCCGGGATGGTAAGAAGCTAACTATAATCAGAGACTGGTTCTGAACTACTGGTCTCTCTTTTCAAATTAAATTGTAAGCATTACATGTATTCTTTAAAATTTGGTTTATGAAAAATTTAAAACAGCTTTCTATACTCGCAGCGCTGTTCATGATATGTTTCTATTGTAGCTGCAAAAAAAACAACAATATTGAATTACCGGTTTCACTTAATCTGGATAATAAAACAACTAAGGATTCTGTCTTTATGGGTAATAACTGTATTATAAACGGGGTTGCTTCTGCTGCCGGAGAATTAAAAATGATTCAAATATTTCAGAGCTTTACCTGGCTTGGCGGAGTTTCTGAAGTAGAAGTTGCCGGAGCGGGAATTTTTAAATTTCCAAGTGATACAACCAAAACATATCGCTTTGCTCTTTCTGTCCCAAATCTTATGTCAACTAAGAATGTCCGGATTCAGGTGACCGATAAAAATGGGAATAGTGCATCTTCTTCGGTTTATACCATTACTGTTCGTCAAAGCAACATCATTTCCTATTTAAATGTTCCCATGGGGGGATGGAATAGTAATTACGGAAGCGCTCTGGATGCAGATACCGGAACACCTTATGGATCAAGTCAATTGGGCACTGTAGGATCAATTGTGGACATATTTTTTGATAATTCAGAACTTGCATCACACGATTTGGACGCAGTCGATTTTTATCCTGAAGATTACTCCGGTGCAAGGTTTCCGGAAACAGGAACAACATTTGCAACCACAACTATTTCTTCTTCTGATTTTGATGGGATTACAAATGATGAATTATTTTCTTCCATGCAGGGAACGGTAAGCGTTATCCAAATAAAGCAGGGAGATGTTATTTTCTTTCAAACAAATATTGGCCGGAAAGGCCTATTAAGAGTTAAAAGCCTGACTGACCCGCTGGGCGATCTTATTGTCGATTTAAAAGTTCAAAAATTGTAAGTGTCATCCCAGGGGATTTATCCCTTGGGATAACATTAATTAGAAAATTTGGATTTTAAATGACGACCCTTATTGATGTATTCCAATGCCTTTTGTGCAACATTAAACTTCCTTGTTTCTTAAATTAATAACTACTGCAACCGGAATAATAGTATTTGCTTGAAAAATCATCAGAAGAAAAATTCGATATGGTGTTCGGCTTACTTGTTTGTTGTTTTTAACGTATGTATACTATTTGTGGTCTTGGGATAAATTAAAGTCTTCAATCATGTATGAGGTGAATTGATCTGAAATTTCTCCTTATTCTTTTATAATTCAAAGCCATTAACCGCGTTTTCTTGTCGTGCCATAAGTGCTGTTTTATAATTTTGCTCCAATGCCTCAATCTCACCTGTTTTAATGTTATCTATCATATGGTAAGATAAATATATCATTTCAAACAGATAAGAGTGAGGTTAATGAGCTACCCCATATTAAATAAATATGTCATTTAATTCTAATTACTTATTCTCATGAAAAAAATATTATTGCTATTTATTGTTCTGTTTACGGTGTGGAATGGTGGTTTCTGCGTTTTTGCTCAGGATAGTTTGCCGCTCATTCCACAGGCTGTTGAGGTGAATATCCTGAATGGGGCATTCCTGCTGTCATCCAAAACCCGGATCATTATTTCACCAGCAAATGAGGAATTAGTTCAGATAGCACAAACCTTTGCTGCTGAACTGGAGCCTCTTATTGGTTCAAAAGTTGAAGTAAGTTTTGACTCAATAAAGGAGCCTAAACAGGCAATTATTCTCAGGTTAAATGATAGACCTAATGCCACTTTGGGGACAGAAGGGTACACGCTGCTTGTCTCTCCGACGAGAATTACGATTTCGGCCAATAAAACGGTTGGATTGTTTTATGGGATACAATCGCTGCGGCAACTTATTCCGGTAGAGAAGCAGAATGGTCAAACCGCTGTTCAATGCGTAACCATTACTGATTATCCACATTATGCTTGGCGGGGGTTGATGTTGGATGTTAGCCGTCATTTCTTTTCTAAAGAATTTGTTAAACGCTATATCGATCAGATGGCGAAATATAAATTGAATGTGTTTCACTGGCACCTGACCGACAATCAGGGATGGAGAATTGAAATAAAAGGAATGCCTGAGCTGACTAATATTGGGGCGTGGCGCGTTCCGCGTACAGGTAAATACTGGACTTTTGAATTCCCTGAATCGGGAGAAAAAGCTACCGATGGTGGATTTTATACTCAGGAGGATATCAGGGAGGTAGTGGAATATGCCGGGAAACGGTTCGTTAACATTGTTCCCGAAATTGATATTCCAGGTCATAGTCTTGCATTTATAGCCTCCTTCCCTGAAGCGTGCTGCACACAAAAACAATATCATGTCAACGCGGGTTTCTCCCATGAAAAAGATGATATTGTCCTATGTTTAGGGAATGAAGATAACTTTAAAAAACTGGAAATTATTTTCTCGCAAATCGCTACATTATTTCCCGGAAAATACATTCATATTGGTGGTGATGAGGCAGGGAAAGAATTTTGGAAAAAATGTCCCAGATGCCAGAAACGAATGGCTGAAGAAGGGCTGAAAAACGAAGAAGAATTACAAAGTTATTTCATCAAAAGAATAGAAAAAATTCTGAATTCCAATGGGAAAAAGCTTGTTGGATGGGACGAAATACTAGAAGGTGGCTTGGCCCCTGAAGCAACAGTTATGTCGTGGAGAGGCGTCAAAGGTGGTATTACTGCCGCTAAAGAAGGTCATAATGTGATTATGTCTCCAGGCGACAACCTGTATCTGAATCAGTTGCAGGGCGATCTGAATATCGAGCGGGTTTATGCCGGAGGAGTCATTCTACGAACAGCCGATATTTATGGGTATGATCCGCTTCCGGAAGGAATGGATGCCAAACATTTATTGGGAGCGCAGGCCAATTTATGGTCAGAGTTTGTTGCGTCGCCACGTTTGGCCGAATATATGACCTGGCCCCGTGCTTTGGCCTTGTCCGAAATATTATGGTCACCTAAATCACATTTAAACTGGGACAATTTTGTCCCACGGATGGAAGCCCAATTTCCACGGTTCGAACAGGCGCATGTAAATTATGCCCCGAGCATCTATGATCCGATTATTTCAACGGTTATAGATCAGGATGGACAAACCAAAATCGTATTTAAAACGGAGATAAAAGGGCTCAAGATTTATTACACATTTAATTATACCGTCCCTGATAATTTCGCGGAAGAATATCACAATGATCCGTTAACGGTACCAAAGGGAGCCACGGATATCTGGGCTGTTACTTACCGCAACGGGAAACCTGCTGGCCGACTGTTGACAATTAATCTGGAAGAGTTAAAACGCCGAAAATAATTTAATAAAACCTTTCTGGTTCGGATAATTGGATCACCTTTCGTTTTTAAGCACGATCCGGCTGAATAAAGAATTTATCACGAAACAACCAGAAAGATTGTCTGAATACTAAATTTTTGAGTTATGAAACGAGCTATAAGCAATATTTTTTCACACACTTGGATGATTATCAATGGCGAGTTCCATCTGGCAAATAAAAATCAAATTATAAACAGATGACAAGGAACAGATTTTTTTATTTGAATGTTCTTATGGCTGTTGTGCTGTCTATGGCATTGTCTGCTCTATCCAGTTTTTCTCAAGAGAAAATAGGAATTACCGAAGGCTCATCAACCACTTCAGGAGAAAATTCGTACCGCGATATTTACCCGGATACCTGGGTAGCAAATGATGCTCTTGGACGATTGATGCCCGATTACCAACAGGTTGGGCCTGTTAAAAAGGATCAGTGCAGGATCGTTGGAATATTCTACATTACGTGGCACGAAGAGGCGCATCATACCAACTTCAAAACGCCGTATTCGGCTGATGTGACAAAAATCCTGGCTGCTGATCCTAAGGCTCGTCTGGATGCCAAACATCCGTTTTGGTCCGAAGGATCGTATCATTGGGGGGAACCGGAGATGGGTTATTTCCTGAGTCAGGACGAGTACGTAATCCGGAAAGATATGTCGATGCTTGCTGATGCCGGTGTAGATGTTCTCGTGATGGATGTAACCAACGCCGTGCGATACTGGACCGAATGGGATGTGACATTTAATGTTATGGAGAGAATGAAGGCAGAAGGGAATAAAGTACCGAAATTTGTCTTTTGGGCATACAATGGACCAGTAATCACAGTTGTTCAGGATTTGTATGAAAAAATTTACAAGAAAGGCAGATTCTCCGATTTATGGTTTTATTGGGACGGAAAACCTCTGCTGCTTTATAATAGCAATCCATCACTTGATGCCAATGGCGGAGGCGAGAAAAATCCCAATCCAAACTATAATGCATCTGCCAGGACGAATCGGAATCACCAGCATTATGGAGATCCTGATTATACAGAAGCGTTTTATACCGATTATACTAAAGAAGTTAAAAATTTCTTTACCCCCCGGACTATGTGGTGGGGTTATTATGAATGGGGTGGCAAACGGTTCATTGGTACTGAAGACAACTGGAGTTTTGGTTACAGCATGGCTGAACCTAAAGTGAAAGCCATGAAGCCAGAAGAGTTGCTTTCAACGCACAACGGCAAAAGGGAGGAAGCAGCAGTTACCCCAGCACAGCACCCTGTAACTATGACCAGTGTGAATATGGGCGTGGGTAAATCGTGGTCACGCCAGAATGGTGAACCAACACTGAATGAATACGATTTGCCAGAACCAGCCTATGTCCCGTGGTTAGGTAAAACGGTTGAAAACCCCGAAGGTTACGGAATCTATTTTCAGGAACGCTGGGATGAAGCCATTGCTGCAAATCCTCAGTTTCTCTATGTCAATGACTGGAACGAATGGACAGCCGGAAAATATCAAATGGATGGAGAAAGCACGACACCCTGGCTGGGTCGAAATAGTCCATTCCGTTTTGTCGATCAGTACAATTCGGAATTCAACCGGTCGGTGAGCCCAATGAAAGGCGGTTATACTGACAATTATTACATGCAAATGGCTCAAAATATTCGCAAATACAAAGGGATCAGACCAATACCCATACAAAAGGGATTTCACCAGGTGAAAATTGACGGACAATTTGATGATTGGGGAAAAGGGCTCACCGAATTTCGTGATACCAGAGGCGACACTTTCCATCGTAATCACAACGGTTATGGAGGATTGCATTATACAAATGATTCAGGCCGAAACGATATAGTCACCTGCAAAGTGGCTGTGGATAAGCAATTTGTCAATTTCTATGCTGAAACAGCCGAAAAACTCACCCCTGCCACTGGTAATAACTGGATGCTCTTGCTGATTGATGCAGACAACAATTCCCAAACAGGATGGTTTGGTTATGATTTTTTAATCAATAAAAATGTAAAGGATCCAAATACTTCGACACTCATGCGTTACGATAATAAACACCCTGAACATCCATGGGTAGAGGTGGCAGAATTAAAGTTAAGCTATGCCGTAAATCAGCTGGAGATTGAAATCCCGCGGAAATTACTTGGACTTACCACCACCAATTTTACGTTCGACTTCAAATGGAGTGACAATGCATCAGATCTTAGTGATCCAATATCGTTTTGCACCAATGGAGACACGGCTCCTAACCGCCGTTTCAATTACCGGTTTATCTGGAGCCAAAAATAAAAACCAAAACTTTTAAAACTCAAAGATGAACTTTGCCTGCCAATTTCTGATTATTTCTGTTTTCGTATTCGCCAGCGGATCCGCAACAGCCCAGCTTCCGGCAGCTTTTAAACCTAAAGAAGTATCCGCAATACGCTCGACAGATCTTATCCGTAAGTATCTGGCCCCAGTCCGAATTGTCAAAATTTCTGATCCGACAGGCAAGCAAATCCTGAATGTTGAAAGTATTCTGAAACCTGGCATTGGCCAGACTGACCTGAACAAAGGAAAGTACATGACTTTGATTAGTGATCAGAACACAAAACCATGGATTATTCTTGATTTTGGAAGGGAGATCCAGGGCGGATTGGAGCTCATAACAACTATCGGCAATCCAAATCCGGCTGGTCGATTACGTATCCGGTTTGGAGAATCGGTTAGCGAAGCGATGAGCGACCCAGGGAAAGACGGAGCTACCAATGATCATGCAATGCGCGATTTCACGGTTACGTTACCCTGGCTGGGACGTCTGGAGGTGGGCAATTCCGGCTTCCGGTTTGTCCGGATAGACCTTGGGGATCCTGACTCTAAGCTGGAGATCAAAGAATTAAGCGCAATATTTAATTACCGCGACATTCCCTACCTGGGATCGTTTCAATGTGACGACGAACGACTCAATCAAATATGGATGACAGGTGCTTATACCGTTCACCTAAATATGCAGGATTACCTTTGGGATGGTATAAAACGTGACCGATTAGTATGGGTAGGAGATATGCATCCTGAAGTGATGACCATTAATTCGGTATTCGGGAACTGCAATGTAGTGCCCAAAAGTCTCGATCTTGCCCGCGACCTGACCCCACTTCCCAATTGGATGAACGGGATAAGTTCCTACTCCATGTGGTGGATACTGATTCAGCACGACTGGTACTATTATCAGGGGAATCTGGAATACCTTAAAAATCAAAAGGATTACCTTGCTGCCCTGTTGCGGCAGCTTTCCACCAAAATTGAAGCTGACGGGAAGGAAAACCTCGATGGAGGGCGGTTCCTTGACTGGCCATCCAGCGAAAACAAGGAGGCAATTCACGCAGGTTTACAGTCATTGATGGTGATGACTTTCGAGGCAGGTGGCGAATTATGCAAAATATTAGGTGATCCGGAAACTGCTGAAATCTGCAGGAAAAGTATTGAAAAACTCAAAATACATGTTCCCGGAATGGCCGGATCCAAACAGGCTGCAGCTCTTCTAGCCATTTCCGGATTGATATCGCCTCAACTTGCAAACTCGGGAATGCTGGCAAAAGAGGGAGTTCATAAAATGTCAACATTCTATGGCTACTATATGCTTAAAGCCAGGGCCAAAGCCGGTGATTACAAGGGTGCGATAGACAATATGCGCCAGTATTGGGGAGGTATGCTCGATCTCGGAGCGACCACTTTCTGGGAAGATTTTGACATCGACTGGATGAAAAACGGTGCTCGGATTGACGAAATGGTTCCAGACGGAAAAGTTGATGTTCATGCCTCATACGGAGGATATTGTTATAAAGGATTCCGCCACAGTTTTTGTCATGGATGGGCTTCAGGTCCTACATCATGGCTGACACAATACGTGTTGGGTATCAATGTTTTGGAACCAGGGTGCAAAGTCATCAAAATCGAACCGCACCTGGGTGACCTGCAATGGGTTAAAGGAACTTTTCCAACCCCGTTGGGAGTGTTGAAAATTGAACACAGGAAAATGGATGCCGGAACAGTCAAAACTTCATTTGATGCTCCAACAGGAATTAAAATATTGATAGAATAGATAACGTCTGTGTAATTCCATCAGTCATTTAATTCTTTGGAAAGATTTGGATGACTGATGGAACTCTATTATCAATCTTTCAGCGTCCGGAGCTGATTCGAATTAAAATTCGATATCGTAAAGACCTTCTGAATCTATTTCAAACTGATTTACCCCAATGTCTGTCATAGGGTGTTTGATCAATTGGTGGAGCAACTCCGGACCAATGGTTGCTGAGTGGGCACCAGCCATACTTACCCGGTAAATCTGGTCCACCGTTTTAAAACTCGCCGCTAACACTTTGCCTTTAAGATCATAGGTAGCAATATTCTTAACGATATCTCCCACAACCTCAATACCATGTGATGATATATTGTCCAGGCGGCTTACATAGGGTGCTACAAAGTCTGCTCCTGCCTTCATGGCAACCAGGGCTTGTTGTTGTGTAAAAATAGCAGTTGCAGTGACATTGATTCCGGCATCTTTCAATATTCGTATTGCCCGGTAACCATTGGATGTTACCGGAATTTTGGCGTAAAAATTGTCTCCGAAATCAAAATAACTGCGGTATTTCTTTGCCTCACGAACCATATCATCCGATTCTGCCGAGATCATTTGAACATGCACCATTCCGGATCCAACCAACTCTTGTATCCCTTCAATAGCAACAGAAAGTTTGTTCCCTGCATGACTTAAAATGGTTGGATTAGTGGTTACTCCTTGAAGCGGGAAAAAAAGGTACAGCTTTCTGAGTTCTTCCAGATCAGCTGTGTCTGCCATGTAAATCATAAATAAAAATATTTTTTGCAAAATTATGCAAAGTAACGATTATTACAATTAATTAAATATTAACTAATTGTAACTTCTCCTGGTGCATCCGTTTTTACCAGCTACCTGGAGGAATACAAATCTTAATTCGGTTATTCTTTCACCTAATTCAGTTGTCAACACGGTATTTTATGTGAAATAACAATACTTTAAATCAGATTAATCCGGATAGGAAAGCTATATCAATTCAATTAAAACAAAGCAATAGACATTAAAAAAGTTGTTTTTAAATGCCGCAAATCATCTTATTATTATTTTAATATCCTTAAATTGCTGAAAATTTCATCGTTAGAACTATTCAAACCATGAAAGAAATCTGGTTAAAATTCCTGTGCCCGGGGAATAAAATAAAATTCAGGTTAACCCTTATTATTCTGATGCTTATGACAGGCATGAAGATGATTCATGCCCAGGTTCGGGTCCCTAAAAGTCTTACCGGGGATATTGCAATTTCAAATACTATCGCGTTTTATGCTCAAAAAGAAGGGGCCCAATCCGCAATTTATAATGGGTGCGAATACCAGTTTGACCGGATCAATGTCGGGCATGCTTTTTTTAATACTGCAAGATTTACCAGTGGGAATATCATTTGTGAGGATATTCTGTATCCGGATATTCCAATGCTTTATGATATCGTTAGAGACGTCCTGGTTATTCAGGGGTTAAACCAAATACAAATTACTTCTTTGGCAAGTAACCGGGTAAGTCAATTCACCTGTTTCGGTTATACAATTATTCGGAAATCAGGGAATTCTTCCATCGGATCAGTTCCTGAACCTGGCTTTTACCAAAGACTCTACGATGGTAGAATCAAGGCCTGGGCCAAAAATAAAAAGACCATTGACGAAGTTACCGATTTCGGATATCAATTGAAAAGAGTTGCTATCGAAAACAGCAGGTATTACATCGAAAAAGGGGGAACCTATTTTGAAGTGGATGGAAAGCAATCGGTTTTGAATGTCTTAAGGGATAAAAAGAAGGAAATAAGCCATTTTATTACGAAAAAGAAGATAAAATTCAAAAAGGACTTTAATAATGCCCTGGTTCAGACAGTAGCCCATTACTGTGAAATAGCAAATTAATTATGAAATATAATTTGTTAATCCTGTTATTTATTTTGCTTTTTGGATCTCAGCATATTAAAGGCCAGGGGGAAAAGCAGGAACTTATCACCGGATCATTCAATACACTCACAATCCGACAATTTGTTCAAAAAATTGAATCTCAGGTTAATTCTATTTTTTATGTGGATCCAGCCTTACCTGATAGCTTTAAAATATATCTCAACGTTGAGAACCAACCATTATCCAGGGTTTTGGAGCAGGCTTTTGAAAATTCAATGGTTAAATATGCTGTTGATCAGGAAGGGCATGTGTTTATCACCAAAGACCGGAAAGTTGAGACAGTTTTGCCCGCCGGATTTTTCAGGGAATACCTCAGTGAAAAAATACCGAAAGAAGCTGTAAAGTCAGAAGACCAACCATTTAAAGAATCTGAATCTATCCGCACTTCAAATGAGAATCAAGTCATTGAAATAGGTTTTAAATCCCGGGAAAAACCTAACGGCAAAGCAATTATATCTGGATATGTGCACAACTCAAAAACCGGGGAACCGCTGCCGGGAGTTTTGGTCTATCCTGAAGAAAAAGGAATCGGTGTTGTCTCCGATCAGTTTGGTTATTACTCACTTCCATTGACTTTAGGGAGTCACAGCATTTATTACACCTATATGGGTATGAAAGATGCAAAAAGCGCTGTAAAATTATTATCAGACGGAAGACTGAATATCGAGATGAATGAGAAAGTTATTGCATTAAAGGGTATCGAAGTTATTTCAGAAAGGGGGAGTAACCTCAGACAGTTGCAAATGGGAGCTATTAAGCTTACTGCGCAATCCATCAAGCAGGTACCCACTTTATTTGGAGAAAAGGATATTTTGAAAATCACCCTTTCACTTCCCGGAGTAAAATCTGTTGGTGAAGGGAGTGCCGGATTCAATGTCAGAGGCGGTTCAAGTGATCAAAACCTCATTCTCTTTAACAATGGTACCATTTATAACCCTGCCCATCTTTTTGGTTTCTTTTCTGCAATTAATTCCGATGTAGTAAAGGACATCCAATTCTATAAAAGCGGCATCCCCCCTAAGTTTGGGGGACGATTGTCATCTTTGCTCGAAATAACCAGCCGGGATGGGAATGTGAATAAATTTACCGGAACAGCTGGCATCGGCCTCGTAACCAGCCATTTTACCATCGAAGGACCTTTGCTGAAGGGTAAAACGTCATATTTAATTGGAGGACGTACCACCTACTCAGACTGGCTGTTAAGACAACTTCCAAAAAACTCAGGATACACAAACGGCTCTGCATCATTCTATGATGTGAATGTTAATATAACACATCAGTTCAATTCCCAAAACAGTCTTTATTTTACCGGCTATCTCAGCAGTGACCGTTTTAGTTTAAGTAAAGATACCTTATATAATTATGAAGATAAGAGCATATCATTAAAGTGGCGCCACCTGTTCAGCAACAAATTTTCCGGTGTTTTTGTCACAGGAAATGACTTTTATAAATCCGGCACTTCAATGAATTCGAATCCGGCAGATGGATATAAATTTTCCTTCAATATTGACCAGATCTATCTTAA
Organism: uncultured Bacteroidia bacterium; assembly: GCA_903923905.1. Lineage (GTDB taxonomy): Bacteria > Bacteroidota > Bacteroidia > Bacteroidales > Prolixibacteraceae > JAAFHB01. The sequence continues at coordinate 8,848 of CAIXZH010000016.1, read as the reverse complement.
GGCTGATTTTAATTACTATTCCAATTCATCAAGCAGTCTGAATTTCGGATTAAATACGATTCATTACCAATTACATCCAGGGACATATTTACCTTTTTCCAGCCAATCTTTGGTTATGCCTGATGTTGTCCGGAAAGAACAGGCTATGGAAAGTGCCTTGTATGCAAACGAAGAATTCGATATTACCAGCCGGCTGGCTGTAAATGCAGGGATCAGATACTCCTTATTTAATCTCTTAGGCCCGTCTAAAATATATTCCTACAGAAGTAATATGCCGATGACTATGGATAACGTACTCGATTCTCTCTATACTAAACCGGGAGCAATAGCCAAAACTTATCAGGGTCCTGAATATCGCTTGTCCATCAGGTATTCATTCCCTTCGAATATGTCGGTTAAAGCGAGCTATAATACACTGCGACAATATATTCATATGATCAGCAATACTACAGCAATGTCCCCGTCGGATATATGGAAACTGAGTGATCCGAATATTAAACCACAATTGGGGGATCAGTATTCGCTTGGAGTTTATAAAAATTTCGTATCAAATACCATTGAAGCATCTGTAGAGGTTTATTATAAAAATATTCAAAACTATTTGGATTACAAAAGCGGTGCAATGCTTTTAATGAATCATCACATTGAAACAGAGGTTTTTACAACCAAGGGAAAGGCTTATGGGGCAGAATTTATGGTGAAAAAGGCAAACGGTAAGTTGAATGGCTGGATTACATATACCTATTCGCGTACATTCATAAAAATGGATGACCCGAATGCGGGAGAAGTCATTAACGGAGGGGCATATTACCCCGCCAACTATGATGTCCCCCACGATTTTTCGCTGGTTGGGAATTATAAATTTTCACATCGTTACAGCGTTTCTTTGAACGGAGTTTACAGTACAGGGAGACCTATAACCTTACCAATCGGGAAGTTTTATTACAATGGCGAATTCAGGCCACTCTATTCCTCCCGGAATGCCTACCGGGTTCCGGATTATTTCCGGATGGATTTGTCATTTAATCTGGAAGGCAACCATGTTGTTAAACAGCTGATTCATGGTTCCTGGACATTCGGAGTCTATAATCTTACTGCCCGGAAAAACCCTTATTCGATCTATTTTATTACCAATTCAACCGGACATGTACAGGGATATAAACTCTCTATTTTGGGAACTGCTATTCCATTTATTACCTACAACATAAGATTTTAATACATGGGAAAATATCTGAAGTACATATTGCTTATTCATTTCCTGTTCCGGCTGGTTGGATGCAGGGTACCCTATGAGCCTGCAGCAATTAAAGGAAAAACAGGCTATCTGGTAGTCGATGGGATGATTGTAAATGGTAAAGGTCAGACTGCCGTCACCCTGACCCGGTCAACTGGCTGGCACGATTCGATAAATATTGTTTACGAGCAAAGTGCCAAAGTACAGGTTGAAGGAACCGACAATTCGGTATTCCCACTCACAGAGAACTCAAATGGTCAATATACCAGCGACAGTCTGAACCTCAATCCGAATTTGACTTACCGGTTAAAAATCAAGACTTCCGATGGGAGCAACTTTGTCTCCGACTTCGTTCCTGTTATAAAAACCCCGCCTATTGACAGTATTACCTCGAAACAGGATACCGACAAGGTAGATCAGACCCTGAAAGATCTCACAATTTATGTGAATACCCACGATCCCCTGAACAACACCAAATACTACAGGTGGAATTATGAAGAGACCTGGAAATATCATTCGGATCTTGTAAGCAAGGTTCATATCAATGATTTTCAGGTCCTGGTTAACACCCAGGCTGACCAGGATCGATTATATTATTGCTGGCAAACTGACAATTCGAGCTCGATAATTATCGACAATACGGTGAAGCTTTCGCAGGATGTTATTTCCATGAAACAACTCACCTCAATTCAGGGAAATTCACTTAAAAAGTCATTCATATACAGTATTTTAGTTAAGCAATATGCATTAACCCAAAAGGCTTATGAGTTTTACGGGATCATGAAAATGAACTCTGAACAAACAGGTTCACTTTTTGACCCTCAGCCTTCCGAAATTAACGGAAATATTAAGAATATAACCAATCCCGCTGAACCGGTGATCGGATACGTCAGTATTTCAACCCTATCTGCAAACCGGGTTTATATCAGCAAGGATTTCTTTTATCACTATCCCCCAACATGCAAGCTTCAGTTACTTCACAGCCTCAATGTCTCTGATATTCAATATCCAAATGTTAATTATCCGGTGGATTATCTTAGAGATCATATAACTCAGGAAATAACCGGCTACATCATTGCTCCGTCAAGTTGTATAAATTGCGAATGGATGGGGGGTAAAAGTTTGCGGCCTGTTTTTTGGCCGGACAGCCTCTGAAAAATTAAGAAAAATGTGATGGAATCAGTTAAAAAAGTTGTGAAACATTTCACGTGGGTTCAGATTCTGTTACTGACCTGTTTATCCGCTTCAGGACAAGGCGATCCTTTTGCCATCCCGGAAAAGTTTGACAATTACCGGCAGCATGTTTTACAGGAAAAAATCTTTGTTCATACGGACAAACCAATCTATTTTGCCGGAGAAATAATGTGGTTTAAGATCTATGATGTAGAAGCAACAACGCATATACCACTCGATATCAGCAAGTTGGCATATGCTGAGATTTTGGATCATGAGAATAAACCTGTTCTGCAAGCCAAAATTGCACTTAAAAATGGAAGTGGAAGCGGCTCCTTTTCGCTGCCATTCACGATTAATTCCGGAAGTTACAAATTCAGGGCATATACCAACTGGATGAAAAATACAGCCCCTGAGTATTTTTTTGAGAAGCCGCTGAATATAATCAATACCTTAAAAACGGCCCCAGCGAGCCTGCATCAAAAGGATGGTTTATACGACATTCAGTTCTTTCCTGAGGGTGGAAACCTGGTGACAAATATTGAAACCAAAATTGGGTTTAGGGTTGTTAACCAGGAGGGAAGAGGAATGAACTTCGAGGGAATGGTAGTTGATGAAAACAACAGGAACATAGTCACATTTCACCCGTTGAAATTTGGGATCGGGAACTTCATGTTCAAACCTGAGGAGGGCCACTCCTACAAGGCTATAATTAAGCTTGATAATAAGGATGTTACCAAGGAGCTACCATTAATCCATGATCAAGGATATGTCATGAACCTTAACGAGGACAGGAATGACAGTATTGAGGTAACCATCCGGGAGAGGGTAAAATCGCCCGTTGAAGCCGACAGACTGATGTATTTATTTGTACATACCCGTCAGCAAACAAAAATTGCCGAAAGAATTGCCCTGATTAATGGAAAGCGGGACTTTAAATTCAGCAAAAGCTTACTGGGAGAGGGTATCTCCCATTTTACACTTTTTAATTCCAACCAGCAACCTGTTTGTGAACGCTTATTTTTCAAAATTCCCAGGAAGAAATTAGAAATAGAAATTAAGTCCGGAGCACAACAATATTCACCCCGTGGGAAAGTCATTATGGACATTTTTTCCCAAAATTCGGATGGAACTCCTGAACCAGCCGATTTGTCCGTGGCTGTTTATAAGCACGACTCTCTTCAGACAGTTGACCCAACAAACATTTTCAATTATTTGTGGCTGAGTTCTGATCTCAAAGGAAATATAGAGTCACCGGAATATTACTTTACTAATCAGGATGCAGTGGGGAAAAAGGCCATTGACAACCTGATGCTCGTCAACGGCTGGAGCCGGTTCAGATGGGAAAATGTTTTAAAGAATGAAGCAGACTCCGCCCAATACCTTCCAGAATATGAGGGACATATCATTGACTTAAAAATATCAGACAACAAAACCGGGAAGCCAGCCGGCAATATTCTTACGCAACTCTTTGTTCCCGGAATTCATTTTCAATTCTACAACTCAACCAGTAATTCGAAAGGACTAATACGCTTTTATACCCGAAAATTCTATACCCAGGGTGAAATAATGGTCCAAACGGGTTGTCAGACCGATTCCTCTTACCGGTTCGAAGTTAGTAACCCGTTTTGCAGCAACTATTCATCCCGACTTGTTCCCGGTTTCGTTCTTTCGGAGAATGTAAAAAAGGAGATTGCAGAACATAGTATCGATGTTCAGGTACAAAATATCTATTCTGCGAAGGCAATCGGTCGTATCAAAGAACCACCCGCGGATACCCTCGCATTCTTCGGAAAGCCCGATCTAAAGTATTTTCTTGATGCCTACACAAGGTTTGGCACTATGGAAGAAGTTATCAGAGAGTATGTTGAAGGTATTTCCTTACATCGGAAGAAAAACAATTTTTCTGTTCAGCTCGTGAACTTGCATCAGCATCTCTCCTTCGAGAAAGAACCACTCGTCCTGTTCGATGGTGTTCCGGTTTGCGATTTCAACAAAGTGATGGAATTTGATCCCCTGATGGTAAAAAAAATAGAGATCATTAATCAAAAATATTACCTGGGGGATACTCAGTATGATGGCATTTTAAGTCTGTCAACCTATAAGGGCAATTATAATGAATTAAAACCAGCAGCAAATTCAATGACCGTTGATTATGAGGGGTTGCAGAAGCAAAAAGAATTTTATTCCCCTGTTTATGAGACCGATTCGCAAAAGGGAAACCGGTTACCCGATTTCCGTAATCTGCTTTTCTGGTCCCCGGATTCAAAAACAGACTCCTTGGGGAAAGGTCGGGTTGGATTCTATACTTCAGACCGGATTGGAGAATATGTTATAGTGATCCAGGGAATTGCACCAGACGGTAGTTCCGGTAGCAGGATTGATTCTTTCAGCGTAAAAGGCCCAAAACAGTCGTTAAAGCGCTAAATTTAAATTAGAAAGAAGGCCTCTTTTCGTTCAATCTGGAGAGATTCTTCCCAAAGGATCTGCCTTTTCTAGTCGTCTTACATGCCTTTCTCCATATGAAAATCTGGCATTTAAAAAGGCCTGCACCAGTTCAAACGCAGTTTCAACACCGGTAATTCTTCCCCCGAGACAAATAATATTCATATTATCATCTTCTACACCCTGGTGTGCGGCAAAATGATCGGTGATCAATGCGGCCCTGGCTCCGGTAACCTTATTTGCTGCAATCGATGCCCCTACGCCACTGCCACAAACTGCAATGCCCCGTTCGACATCCCCATTCGCAACCGATTTCGCAAGTGGTATCACAAAATCGGGATAATCATCCTCTGAATCATAGGTATTATTGCCAAAATCAACAATCGTATAATCCAATTTGGAGAATCGTTGCTTTAACTGCTGTTTCAATTCAAATCCTCCATGGTCGGAAGCAATACCTATTTTCATGATCGTAATATTATTTCCTGTGATTGTTACAATTCGCAATAATTGCCATCGTCGGCAAGATTTTTACAAGGATACCTCCATCCGGTTTCCCCATCGTTAATAAGATCATCCGCGTTTTCCGGCCCCCAGGTTCCTGCAGGATAACCATAAATCTTCTGATCAGGATCGTTTTTCCAAACTTCGAGTATCGGAGAAACAAATTTCCAGGCGGCTTCTACTGCATCGGCACGCGCATAAAGGGTGGAATCACCAACCATTACGTCGTAGAGCAGTCTTTCATAAGCGGATGGAAGATGAGTATCTGAAAGCTCCGAATAATGGAAATCCATATTCACTGTTTTCACATTAAATCCTGCTCCGGGTTGTTTTAAACCAAATTTAAGTAAAACACCTTCATCTGGTTGTATTCTGATAATTAACTGATTGCAACTTTTGCACGCTTCGTCAACCTGAAAAAGTTTCTGAGGGGTTGGTTTAAAGTGAACGACCACTTCGGTGACCCTGGTGGGAAGTCTTTTCCCCGTACGGATATAAAATGGAACACCCCCCCAACGCCAATTGTCAATAAAAAATTTCATGGCAATAAAGGTTTCAGTCCGGGATTCCGGATTAACCCCTTTCTCTTCACGGTAACCCGGTACTAATTCTCCGCGAATATGAGATGACACATATTGCCCGCGAATAACCTGACTGGCAACATCTTCATGCTTTATCGGTTTAAGAGACTGGAGAACTTTCATGGTTTCATTCCGGATAGCATCTGCATCCATGGAAGATGGTGGCTCCATGGCCGTGAGACCAACAACCTGTAACAGGTGGTTCTGAAGCATATCGCGGATTGCACCTGATCCATCGTAATATCCTCCACGTCCTTCAACTCCAATGCTTTCTGCTGATGTGATTTCAACATGATCAACATAATTCCGGTTCCAAAGCGGTTCAAATATGCCGTTTGAAAAACGCATAACCAAAAGATTTTGAACCGTCTCTTTTCCCAGATAGTGGTCAATACGGTAAATCTGGTTTTCAAGAAATGCATCATGTAATTGGCTGTTGAGCGTTAAACTTGATTCCAAATCGTAACCAAATGGCTTTTCGATGATCAGCCTTTTAAAACCGTCTGATTCATTACTAAAGCCAACTTTGGATAGATTCCCGGCAATTACACTAAAAAGACTGGGAGGAGTCGACAAATAAAACAGATAATTAGAGTCGGCACCTTCGTTCGGGTTAGTCTCATCCAAAGCACTCTTCAGACGGGAATATTCTTCTTCCAGGGTCATATCCATCTGAAAATACGATAAATGCGACTTAAACTCCTCTATTTGCAAGTCATTGAGATGGATATTTTCAGAGAACTTCCTGATCCCTTCGGTCATCTTTTCACGAAACTCCCCGTCAGGGATAGTGGTGCGGCTGACACCCAGGACATGAAATTTATCCGGTAGCAACTTCTGATTGTATAAGGCGTAAAGCGCCGGTATTAATTTACGGTAGGTCAGGTCGCCTGAGGCTCCAAATATGACCATTATTTGATTTTTTGGCTTTTCCATTATTTACTTTTCTATTACAGCGTGTCCTCCAAACTGGTTGCGTAATGATGCCAGAACTTTCATAGCAAATGATTCGTCCTGCCTCGACTGAAAGCGGGTATATAAGGCTGCTGTAATGACATGCGCCGGTACGTTCAGATCCATAGCAGCCTGGATAGTCCAACGACCTTCGCCGCTATCCTCCACATAGTCCTTCAGCTTTTCAAGTTTTGGATCCATTTTCAAAGCCAATACCAACAGTTCCAACAACCATGAACGCACGACGCTTCCCTGCTGCCATCCGCTGGTAATAGCCAACAAGTCTAAATTATAAGGTGATTTTTCCATGATCTCAAGACCTTCGGCGAAAGATTGCATCATCCCATATTCTATGCCATTATGGACCATCTTAACAAAATGGCCGGAACCACTTTCCCCGCAATAGGTATAACTGTTTTCGGGGGCCAGTGAGTTGTAAATTGGCAACACATACTCTGATGCCTCCTTATTACCTCCGGACATCAGACTATATCCGTTTTCGAGTCCCCAGATCCCACCACTGGTACCACAATCGAGAAAATGGATCTGGTGTTCTGCCAGTTGGACCGCTCTCTCCTGGGTCTGCTTGTAATTTGAATTTCCACCATCGATGATGATGTCTTCACTATTCAGCAACCCGGTAAGTAAACTGATTGTGTCGTCAACCGGTTTACCGGAAGGGACCATGAGCCAGACGATTCTTCTGTTATTAAGTTTTCGGATCAGAACTTCAATGGATTCGGCTGGAATTGCCCCTTTTTCGACAAGATGATCAATCGCCTCTGCACTTCGGTCATAAACCACCACTTCATGTCCGGAAAGCAACAGGCGCTGAACCATGTTTCCGCCCATCTTTCCTAAACCAATAAATCCAAGTTTCATAATTATATTCTTAAATCTGCTATTTTTCCTACATTCCTATTTTAAATCGGCGTCTCAGGACGAATATACTACTTTTCATATCCTTTTACCAGTACAAAGATGCGTTGATCCAGCCGGTTTTTGGTGACATTTAACGGAAGAAAGATAGTACTATTTGGAAACGTTTTTTAAGCTCCGAATGTTTATTCCACTAATTCCAAATTGTACCACAACCTTTCCTAAATCTGTTACCATAGCCTTCTTAAACCGATGCAACTTTGCATTGTCGAAACATCACAAATAATTTAAAGTTTATTAAAATGAAAAGGAACACATTTAATTTCAACGCAATTGCAATGGTTCTGACAATTGCAGCTACAGTAACTTTTAGCAACGTTTCAGCCCAGATGGGGCATTCCAAAGCGTTACAGGCAAAGATTGACTCAATGACCATCGTTTTAAAAAAGTATGCAGAAGGTGAAGCGACTTTGAAAAAAAACCTGGTTAAGTTTGATACTCTTGACTTCACCGTATTCACCAATCAGGAATGGGTCCGGTTACATGAAAGTCATTCAAAAGATATCAAGGTAAACTGGCCTGATGGACATTTCACAACAGGTATCGAGAAACACATTGCAGATCTGAGCGCCATGTTTGTATATGCACCTGATACCAGGATCAAACAACATCCGATCCGATTCGGGAACAACACCGGCGAATGGACTTGTGTTATGGGAATTATGGAAGGAACTTTCACCAAACCTATGCCCATAGGCAACGGACAATTTATACAACCTACCGGGAAATCGTTTAAATTGCCTATGTGTACCATCGGGCATTGGAAGAACGGTATTATGTTTGAAGAATCGTTATTCTGGGATAACCAGACCTATATGACCCAATTGGGACTGGGTAAATAAGTCAATTCACCAAATATAGCGTCAGGGGGTGTCCAAAAAGTCTATTTTAACCGCAAAGTGCGCAAAGGTTGCGCTAAGAACGCAAAGGTAAAATATTGTATTTATGGTCTTTGCGACCTTTGCGATCCTCCAGCTGGCGGACTTTGCGATCTTTGCGTTTTATTTCTTCACCTTTT
>CAIXZH010000015.1 GCA_903923905.1 uncultured Bacteroidia bacterium | reverse complement strand
GCAAACACAACAGCCACCATATCTCTACCCACCGATAATATTGCTAATATTGCTGAAAATGGAAACTACCTGATCAATATCAAAGATTTTAAGTCAATATCTACTGCAAATGGCAAAACAGTCATTCAAACGGGTTCCGGTAATTATTCATTTAGGATCAAGGAAAATCATTAAACTTCATATCATAAGGGCAAGAGTGCAGGATTGAAGGATAATTAAGAATGTGCGTGAGGCACAAAATATTCCCAACCAATTTAGAAACAAAAAAATGAGGAACATTGCTTTTATCTTAATGCTTAATTTACTGTTTTCTTTAAACTTAATTGGGCAAAACAAAACCTATAATTTACTGTCTGATAATGACCTCAAATACCTTGAAGAACTTACCAAAGATGTTGTTGAACGTTCGCGCGTCTATCCGAATCAAACAGTAACTAAAGAATTTGAAACCAACAACAGCGGAGGTGTTTTAATTAAGCCCGGAGGCAGCGAAGCTTATCCAGCCTTTTGGATTCGCGATTATGCGATGTCGATTGAGAGTGGATTCATCCCTGTTAAGGAGCAAAAGCACATGCTTCTGGTTGCCGCCTCAGGGCAATGCGATCAGACCTGGATATCCGATGGTGGCTGTATGATTCCGATTGGGGCAATACCAGATCATATTCGATTAGATGACAGCCACCCTATTTATTTTCCAGGGACTTACGATTATAAAGGACAAGGAAATAAAAAATGGGGGATGATGCCTCCCTACTGCGACCAGTTTTTCTTTATTGATATGGCCTATTTTTACACTAAAGGTAGCGGATCATCTCAATTATTAACCGGGAAAATAAATGGAGTTGCTCTTATTGACCGGCTTGAGATGGCCTACAAAACCCCTCCAACCAAACAGGACGGGGTTATGGTTTATGCAACGGAGGATTTCAGAGGCGTAGATTATGGATTTCGGGATGTAATCACAATCACCGGAGAGCTTTGTATGCCTTCGCTACTAAAGTATAAGGCTTCACTCGAGCTGGCTGAACTTTTTGACCGGCTTAAAAAGAAAGATAAGGCAATAATTTATCGTGCTAATGCCAAACGACTTAAAGAGGAGATTCCTCAGCGTTTTTCTGATTCCCGCGGCATGCTGCTGGCCTCAACAGGGAAAAGCAGGCAGGCTGATATCTGGAGCACCGTTATGGCAATTTACTATGGCGTTCTAGAAGGAGACCACGTGCTAAACGCATCAAGAACGATCACTGACGGATATAAAAAAGGGCTCTTGGCAAAGAATGGAAATATCAGGCACATCTTTATCGGTGAAGATTTTAGTGAAAAATCCGCCTGGGAAAAAAGCCTTGTGAGAAAAGGCGATTATCAAAATGGGGGCTATTGGGGAACCCCGACAGGATGGGTTTGCTATGCTATGGCTAAAACAGATCTTGCTGCAGCACAGCAGCTGGCCAAGGAATACATTGATAATTTGCGTGCAGGTGATTTTCGCAAAGGTGGGGAATATGGTGAACCGTGGGAATGTTATAATTTAGAGAAACCGCAAAATGCCATTTACATGACCACCGTTACTTCTCCGTACAGCGTTTTCAAATCCGATCAAAAATAAAGGAGGATCGTCAATATGGCAACTTGTCTGTAATAAGAATGAAATAATGTTATATTCTTTAGTTAAACAATTGAATATAATGATTAGAAATGAAAACTAAATATAATATTGCGGTGCTTTGCACCTTAAAAAATCACTTTTAATAAAATCATTGCTACAAATATTTCGCAGCTCTGCTGCTTTCATATTTACAAAGGTGCAGAGCACCACTATATTTGTAGAAGATTAATCTTGACAGACCTGGAGGTGCAACGCACCGAAATATTTATTAATAAAAGTTTAATTTTATTTTTTTTTAATCCGGACAATTTTACACACGAAAGAATTTAAATATTTATACTAACAACAATAAAACCAACGCTAATGAACAACAAATTTAAGATTGGGATGATTTTAGTATTGCTGCTGGCAACCCTGGTCATGCAAAACACCGCTTCCGCACAGTTAAAAGCTGAAACGGCTGAGCAAAAAAGCAAACGGATGGAATGGTGGACTGATGCCCGTTTTGGGATGTTTATCCATTGGGGGTTATATGCCTTGCCTGCCCGTCACGAATGGGTTAAAAACAAGGAGCGGATGACCAATGAGGAGTATCAGAAGTACTTCGAAGAGTTTAATCCCGATCTTTTTAATCCAAAGGAATGGGCCAGGATGGCTAAGGAAGCAGGGATGAAGTATGTGGTGTTAACTGCAAAACATCACGAAGGGTTCTGTCAGTTTGATTCGAAGTTTACCGATTACAAATCTACGAATACGCCCTTTGGCAGAGATGTTATCAGGGAATATGTGGATGCGCTCAGGGCTGAAGGGTTAAAGGTAGGATTCTACTATTCGCTCATCGACTGGCATCATCCCGACTATACCATTGACCAGGTGCATCCGTTACGTCAGGAGACTGATTCGGCCTACGCACGCCTGAACAAGAATCGCGATATGTCAAAATACCGTGTATACCTCAAAAACCAGGTACGGGAATTGCTGACTAATTATGGAGAAATCAGTGTGATCTGGTTCGACTTCTCGTTCCCTGGCAAGCATGGAAAAGATCATAACGACTGGGCTTCGGAGGACCTTTTGAAAATGGTGCGTACCCTTCAGCCAGGAAT
>CAIXZH010000014.1 GCA_903923905.1 uncultured Bacteroidia bacterium | reverse complement strand
CGTAATACTATAAACATAAGGAGTAGTTCCCCCCGTAGCCTGAACCGTAACCGTACCGTCAGATAACCCTTTACAGGAAACATTGGTCTGGCTGGCCGGTGACAATACGAGCGGTGCCGGCTGATGAATATCAAAGGCAACGGTATAAGTACAACCATTGGCATCGGTAACCAGAACATTGTAGCTACCTATTGAAAGTGAGTTAAATACGCCAGTCAACTGTGACGCTCCACCATTAAGTGTGAAGCTGTAAGGACCAGTTCCTCCGTTTGCAGTTACAATTGCAGTAACTGTTTCACCATAACATAATGGATCATTCACACTTACAGTAGCTGCAAGCGTGCTGTTGATATTGATGATGTTAAAGGTGGTGGTTGCCGTACATCCCGTGGCCGTAGCCGTGAAAGTAGCGGTATAGAAACCTGCCTTGAGCCCTGTAAATGTAGCTGTTGTTCCGGTCTGAGGGGTTCCCCCGATGGTAAATGTACCGGCAGTACTGGAAGCCTCAGTTAAGGTTACCGAACCCACCGATGAGTTACACTGGGTATTGACAATGCCACTGGCGTTTAGCACCAGAGCAGCAGGCTGACCCAGCACATAGGTATGAGTCGCAGTGCATCCGTTTGCATCGGTGACAATTACCGTGTAACTTCCTGCGGTAAGACCTGTCGGATTTTGTCCGTTGTAGCCATTCGACCATGAGTAACTGTAAGGAGTAATTCCTCCGGATACCGTAATATCTGCATGACCATCCGATCCTGCATAACAGGTAGGATTGGTTCCTGAACCTACGATTGCAAGTGCGGCTGAAGCCCCTGTGATTGTTACAGGAACGTTTAGCACCTGACACCCTTTTGCGTCAGTCACCGTGAAATGATATGTTCCCGGAGCAAGCCCTGTTGCCCTGGAAGTTGTCTGAGCTGACGGATCATCCCATAGGTAAGTATATGGGGTTGTTCCGCCTGTGACATCCGTGGAAGCTGTTCCGTCAGCAGCACCGAAGCAGCTGACATTTGTTGAACCGCTGATCTGGGCCACAAGCTGAACTGGCTGGGTAATAGTGATGGTCTGGATTGCCGTACAGTTATTTGCATCAGTTACCGTGACAATATATGTACCGGCAACAAGTCCTGTTACAGCATTGGGATTGGTATGTGTGTCTGCCTGGGTGAAGGCTCCACCTGTCCATACAAAAGTGTATGCACCCGTACCTCCTGATGCAGTTACAATGGCAGCACCGTTGTGCGCTAAATTGCAAGTCAGATTGGTCTGTGTGGTGATGGCCAAACTCAGCAAATTAGGATCGGTAACCTTGAACGAACCACTGGCTGTGCAGCCATTGGCATCGGTTACCGTGTAGGTATAACCCCCAGCTGATAATTGAGACGGGAAAAGACCTGTCGTATTACTTGCACCCGTACTCAACCTGTAGGTAAACGGACTCGTGCCGCCACTGGTAACCGCCAGTGTAACTCCTCCGGAAATACCACCCTGACAATTTGCATTTACTACAACTGGCGCCGTCAAAACTATCGCCCCACTTGGCTGAGTGATTGTAACAGTATTGCTGGTAGCTGTACAGCCATTCTTATCGGTAACTATAACTGAATAAGTACCTGCCACAAGACCGGTGGCCGTTGCGGTGGTCTGTACCGGGGTTGTATTCCATAAATAGGTATACGGACCTGTACCACCCGAAGCTGCTACTGTGGCAACACCCGTGGCTGATCCATAACATAAAACATTCGTAACCGTAGAGGCAACCGCTCCTACTGCCGCTGCCGGCTCGCCGATGGTTACACTCACCGTTGAGGCTGAATTACAACCATTGGCATCGGTCACAGTGATCACATACGTGTTTGCTGCTAAACCTGTTGCCGTATTCCCGCTGAAAGTTATTCCGCCCGTACTGGTAAAAGTATATGGTGCAGTGCCGCCTGTCCCTGCCATGACTATAACTCCGGTCGAACCGCCCTTGCACAATACATCAGTTTTACTATCCACATACTGATTCAATACCGCTGGTTGCATGATGGTGATGGTCTGAACTGAAGTACACCCTTTGAAATCGGTCACTGTCACAACATAAGTACCCGCTGCAAGCCCTGTTACTGCATTGGGGTTCGCAGTCGTGCTGGCTTGCGTAACCGTACCTGTCCATGCAAAACTGTATGGAGCCGTTCCACCCGTAGCCGTTACGCTGGCGCTACCGTTGTTCAATGGATTACACGTCTCATTGGTCTGTGTGGTGATGGCCAAACTCAGCAAATTAGGATCGGTAACCTTGAACGAACCACTGGCTGTGCAGCCATTGGCATCGATTACCGTATAGGTATAACCCCCAGCTGATAATTGAGACGGGAAAAGACCTGTCGTATTACTTGCACCCGTACTCAACCTGTAGGTAAACGGACTCGTGCCGCCACTGGTAACCGCCAGTGTAACTCCTCCGGAGATACCACCCTGACAATTTGCATTTACTACAACTGGCGCCGTCAAAACTATCGGCGTTCTTACCGTAAGGGTCAGGGAAGATGATGCATCCGAACATAAAGCGTTTAATGCAGTGGCTGTTAAGGTTACAGTAATTGGCCCGTTGGTTGTCGGGGTGAAGGTTGGGTTCAAGGCATGGTTATTGTCAAAGGTTCCACCAGCGCTTGTCCAGGTGAGAGAGGAGTAATTGGTCGCTGTTGCCCCTGTTAATACAAACGGGTTGCCTGAACAGATTGAAGTATTCGGACCAGCATATGCCGTCGCAGCAGGCCAGATATTCAATACCATAAAGTCATTAACGGCCGGACAACTTCCGTTGCCGGTGGCGGTCAGGGTTAACTGTACCTGTCCGGTAGCGATATCGGCAGCACTCGGTGTGTAAACGGCACCGAGTGTGGTTCCCCCTGTAAAGGTTCCGGTGCCATTGGTAGTCCAGAGCAAAGATGCATAATGCGTTGCAGTTCCGATTAATGTATAGGTCGAAGAAGATGCGCAAATCGTTGCATCTGAGCCGGCATTTACCGTCGGTGTAGCCGTAATGTCAACGCCATTGTGGCACTGGCATCATTACAGGTATTGGCCGAAGCAGGATTCTTATGAGCAGTTAAGGTAAGATTAACTGTTCCTGCAGTAATATCTGCTGTACTCGGGGTATAGGTCGGATTAAGCGTATTGGTATTGTTAAATGTTCCTGTTCCGCTTGTTGCCCAGCTGAGACTTGAAAAGTTTGTGGCAGTAGCTCCTGTTACGGCATAAGAATCACCTGCACAAATGGTTGCACTGGTCACTCCGACTGTGGGCGGAGTCCAGATAGTCAGGATCATTGTAGCAGTCACATTTGGACATACTCCTCCGCTAAGGGCAGTAAGAGTTAGCGCAACCTGTCCATCCTGTACGTCAGAAGCACTTGGAGTATAAGTTGGGGTTAATGCTGTAGTACTGCTAAATGTACCTGTTCCGTCTGTGGTCCAAAGGAGGCTTGAATAATTTGCAGCTGTTGCTACAGTCTGATATGTCTGGTTGAAGGTAATATTCGGATGACACATGGTACCATTGCTGGCTGTTACAGTCATAACCGGTGAACAAGCTGTCACTACAGGAGTAGGGTCACTATGGCCGTTAGGATCACCATCTCCATCAGGATCAGGATCACTGCCATTCTGGGAAATATCCGTAGCTCCGTTTGTAGTTGAGGTTGCCGTCACTGTATTTAAATAGCTTCCAACACTTAATATTTTGACCGTGAGTCTTATATCTGTAGAAGCGCCTATTGCCAGGATATTGGAAGTGGCCGTATTATCCAGCAAATTTCCTACTCCTGTAAATGAAGTATTTACGGCGAATGAGGTGCTGGTCAATCCCAGAACGGCATAATTTGCTGCCCCAAATGCAGTAGTCAGATTCTCAGTAACCTGGACACCATCCAACACTATATTTCCATAGTTCTGAACACGAATATTGAACAAGGCAGTAAATGTTCCGTCCCCGTTATTGGTCATACTTACCAATTGTTTCGCAACACCAATTGACGAATTACAATTGATTACATTCACTTGCAGGTCAAAAGTGGGTCCGACACAATTGGTTGGTGCAGGGCCAGTTGGAGTGATGATGTAATTGACCTGCCCGTCACCAACTCCTGTATTGGTCAGAAGATCATGAATAGATCCCGAACCGCTTGGAGTAAAACCGGTGACTGTACCAACACTATTTACGGCAGTCCAGGTAAAAATTGTCCCTGCAACAGCTGACGTAGGTTGATAAGTACTCATTGCCTTTCCGCTGCAGACAGACAATGTGGACGCGCTGTTTACCGTTGGGGTTGGATTTACAGTGATTGAGAAACTCTGCGTTGGTCCCTGGCAACTTATGCTTCCGTTAGTGAAAGTGGGGGTTACTGTAATAGTGGCAATTACCGGTACCGTTCCTGTATTCAACGCCGTAAAGGAAGGGATAGTCGGCCCTGATCCGCTGGCTGCCAGACCAATGCTTGTGGTATTATTTGTCCAGGAATAGGTCGTTGTACCTACGGTATTATTGGTTGAGAATGTAACCAGACCAGTACTTGAATTATTACATACGGTCTGATTTCCCGGAATATTCATCTGCCCGCTTGGATTTACAGTGATGGCAAATGTTTTGGTTGGCCCGGCACATGATGTCCCCCCATTGGTGTATGTCGGAGTTACGACAATGGTGGCTGATATTGGTGCTGTGGTTGTATTGGTCGCTGTAAATGATAAGTTACCTGTTCCACTGCCTGCAAGACCTATCGCCGTATTCGAGTTTGTCCAGGAATAGGTGGTGGTTCCGTCTGTATTTGTGGTTCCAAAAGGTACAGACGAAAGCGCCGCATTACAGAAAACATAATCAGCAGGCTGATTTACCTCTCCGGTTGGATTTACCGCAATGGTGAAGGACTTTGTCGGACCTGCACAGGAAACACTGTTGTAACTAAAAGTAGGTATAACAACAATAGTTCCGGATATCTGCGAAGTGCCCGTATTTGTGGCTGTAAATGTCGGAATACCGGTAGCATTTCCCCCGCTGTTGGCTGCCAGTCCAATACTGGTATTGGTATTTGTCCAGGTGTAGGTGGTGGTTCCTGTCAGGTTGGTTGTTGCAAAGGTTATAGGAGTAGTACCTGTATTATTACAGATTACCTGACTGGCAGGCTGATCGACCTCACCAGTCGGATTTACAGTAACAACCACATCTGTTGGTGTTCCCGGACATCCGCCTATAGATGGTATAATGTGATAGGTGACCGTAGCCGGAGTTGTGGTGGTATTATGGAGCGTTTGGACAATGGGTGGAACTGTTCCACTTGAAAATCCGGTTGCAGTGCCCGAAGTCAGACTGGCTGTCCATGAATAACTGATTGTCCCTGTGGTTGTTGATGACAGCGCAATATTTGTAGCCGAATTATTGCAAACCGTCTGTGAAGAAGGGGTTGCCGTGACTACCGCTACCGGCTGAACCGTCACATTAAAATTAAATGGCGTGCCCGGACAATTAGTTGGTGCCGGTCCGGTTGGAGTAATGACATATCTGACAACACCAGCTGAAGTACCGGTATTAACTAACGTTTGGCTTATAACGGTGCAACTTGAGGCACAATCGCTAAAACCAGTTATTGTGCCGCCTGTTGGAGCTGTCAGGACTGAAGCGGTCCAGGTAAAGGTTGCCCCGGATGTGGCAGAGGCGATGGTGTAACCGACAGCTGAGTTATTACAAATTGTTTTTGAAGAACCACTGTTTACCGTTGGTGTTGGGTCTATGATTATGGCGAATGTTTTGGTAGATCCGGCGCATGATGGACCATTAGTATAAGTTGGGGTAACCGTTATCGTAAGGGTAACGGGAGATGAACCATTATTGGTGGCTGTGAAAGCGCCAATATTACCAGACCCGCTGGCTGCAAGACCGTGACCGGTGGTATTATTGGTCCAGGCATATGTTGTAGTTCCTCCCGTATTGGAGGTGGTAAATGTAACCATAGAAGTGCTAGTATTGTTGCATACTTCCTGATTTGTGGGCTGATCTACCTCGCCTCCGGGGTTTACAGTAATTATGAAAGTCTTGCCTGGTCCGGCACACGAGCTGCTACCGTTTGTGAAAGTAGGTGTTACCGTGATATTGGCAAAGATTGGCGCTGAAGTTGTATTTGTAGCAGTAAAGGAAATATTATTATTGCCACTTGCGGCCAGGCCAATCGCCGGATTATCATTGCTCCAGGCATAGGTAGTCGTTCCTCCTGTATTAGCGGTGGCAAAAGTTACCGTTCCGGTGGCACTCTTACAAAATACCACATCTGAAGGCTGATTCACCTGTCCGGTCGGGTTAACCGTAATGGTGAACGTCTTGGTTGACCCATCACAGGTCTGACCTGCATACGTGAAGTGAGGGGTAACAATGATAGTGGCAATTACCGGAGAGTTTCCGCTGTTGGATGCGGTAAATGAACTTATATTACCCGATCCGCTTGCGCCAAGTCCGATGCTGGTCGTATTGTTTGTCCAGGTATAGTTGGTCGTACCGTTTAAATTACTAGTTGTAAAGTTAACGGCTGCTGTACTTGCTGTATTGCATACAATCTGACTGACCGGTTGGTCTACTTCACCCCCTGGATTTACTGTAACAATATCATCAATGGGTGTACCGGCACATGTTCCAATGTATGGAGTAATGTGATAATCGACGGTTGAAGGGGGTGGAGCCGCATTGTTAAGCGTTTGGGAAATAGTACTTCCACTTCCGGAAGAGGATCCGGTGGCATTTCCTAAGGTTACCGATGCTGTCCAGGAATAGGTAACAATAGCCCCGGTTGTTCCGGTACTTAGTCCCACACTTGTAGTTGCCCCGCTGCATATGGTTTGCGGAGAAGCAGAAACAGTTGATGTCGGGTTAACCGTAACGTTCAGCGTGAATGGTATCCCGGGACAATCGGTTGGATTTGGCCCGGTTGGAGTTATTGTATATTGAACAACTCCGGGAGAGGTTCCTGAATTTACCAGAATGTCATCGATTGTAGAAGTACATCCGGATGAACAATTATTAAAACCGGAAATGGATCCGCCCGTTGGAGCTGTCAACAAGGAAGCTGCCCATGTAAAGGATGTTCCCGTAGTGGCAGATTTGATGGCGTATCCAACTGCCGCATTATTACAGATGGTTGTAGTTGGGGCACTGTTTACCGTTGGTATCGGATCTACCTGAATAGTTGATGTATAGGGAACACCAACACAATAGGTAGGAGCCGGCCCTGTTGGGGTTATGGCATAGGTGACAGTTACAGGAGCGCTTGTTGAGTTGGTAAATGAATAGGCAGGAATAGTACCACCAATAGCAATGCCTGTTCCACTTGTTGGCTGTGATGTAGTAATCCCGGAAGGGGTGTTACGGGACCAGGCAAAAGTCGTCCCTGCCAGGCTGTTATTCTCCTTCAGAACCATAGCAGTACTGGAGCTTCCCGAACAAAATTCCTGTGGAGTCAGCGTTGCCACCACGGGTAGTGGATTCACTGTAATATCATGCGAGGTGGAAGCAGGGCATCCACCCGGAATGAACCCATTGGTAACGGTTAGAATTACATGATAGTTTCCTGCACTCGTATAAGTATGGGCTGGGTTCTGTATCGTGGAATGGGTTGAGCCATCTCCAAAATCCCAATCCCATGTAGAGATCGCATAACGGGGATCATCAATCGTAGACAGATCTGTAAATTGAAAACTTAGGTTCTGGCAATTTTGTCCGGAATTGGCTATCGATGCATAAGAAAATAATGCTGTTGGTGCATCACTGGTATTAATACGGTCATTGACACCATAATAATAGGCATAGTCACCACAGGTAGGATCGCGAAGTATCAGAATTGGCAACCTGGTTCCCCATGTAGTATACGTGTAGGTTGTTGTAGTTGTTGGAATAGTTGGCGCATCGTTCCTGACAGTTGTCCCATCGCCAAAATCCCAGGTAAGTGAGGTTACTCCATCCAGATTTGCTGCGGTAAAGGTTTCGGTGTGATTTACACATTGTGGCGTATTGGTGTAGGTAAATGTACCAACAGCACCGGCGACGTGCATAATGACACTGCTGGTTCTGGTACATCCACCCGTAAGTACTTCTGTAAGAGTTACCGTATAATGCCCCGGCCGTGTATAATAATGGTTTGGGTTTTGGGCAGACGATGTTTGTCCGTCACCAAAGGTCCATGCATAACTGGTAACAACGCCTGGCAGATCTGCCGCAGCAAAACTTGCAGATGCGGGAGCACATCCCAACTCTGTTGTCCCTGGTGAAACCAAATTAATCGCACCGGTCCCGTCAACTACGGATATCGAATTGATCACAGTGGAGGTGCAACCCAGGCTGCTTGTTATCGTTAATGTAATGTCATAGCTCCCGGTAACAGTATAGGTATGTGACGGATTAACTAGCGCCGATGTATTCAGGTTGCCGGTTGAACTGTAGGTTGGATCTCCAAAATCCCATGCATAGGTTGTAATTGTTCCAACTGAAGTATTGGTAAAATTGACAGGATCATTAATACAATAGATGCTCTTAGGGGTAGTGAATGCTGACGTTATTGCAGGTACAATAACCGAATTGTTAATTGATTTCGTACCTATACACCCCAGATTATTGGTGACCTGCAGCGTTGCAGTGAAACTTCCGTTTGTGGTATAGGTATGGGTAGGATTTTGCAATGTCGAAGTACCACCATCACCAAAGGTCCAATACCAGGTATTTAAGGCCGGATTAGCCGGATCGTTGGCCGCTTTGGAGGTAGCATCGGTAAAGGTCACCAGTGTGCCGGCGCAGATTTGAGTAGGAGAGTTCGTGAAATTAACAATAGGACCCCTAACATCCATTTGGGCAGGCAAGGTGTAACTATAAACACAACCCTGTGCTTCAGTAACCTGCAGACTCACGGTGTAGATTCCCGGAGTAGCATAGGTATGCGATGGATTTGCCGAGGTGGAAGTATTACCGTCGCCGAAAGTCCATAGATAGGAACCGACAATAAAATTGGATGATGAGTTTATGGCCACCTGGTTCGTAAAAACAGATGCAGTACCGGCACATACGATTGCACTGTTTACCGTAAACAACGGATCAGATGTTGTAATATGTATGGTGGAAGTGGCGGTTTCTGAACAACCTGATGTGCTGTTATGGGCAACCAGGGTGACTAGGTAATCTCCTGTAACAGTATAGGTATGTGAAGGATTGGAGGCTGTTGAAGTATTCGGATTACCAATAGTACTGTAAGTCGGATCCCCAAAAGTCCAGTTGTAGCTTGTTGCTCCGGTACTGTTATTCGTAAATGAAATCGTGGCAGGAATAGAACAGGCTTTGGTAGTAGATGGCTTAAAACCAACCGTCGGTTCGAGAACGGTCACACCTCCGGCCAGGGTATAAACAGCCGAGGGACAATTATTATAATAAGCCGTTACAGTAACCGGATAGGAGCCGGGAGCACCATAGGAATAGGATTGATCGACAGTCCCTGCAGCAGATTGTGCTGATGTCAAAACTTGTGTGTTTAGTCCGCTTCCATCACCATAATTCCAGACCAATTGATCCGTCAACGTAGAGAAGTTTGCCGTAAATACAATGGAATTATTCAAACAAAATGTTGATGCAGGGGTTACACTGGTAATGGTCTGCGGTGTACCAACCTTAATATAAGCAGTGTTGGTTACGGTAAGAATACAGCCATTCGTGGTGGTAACTGTGAGCGTTACATCATAAACCCCTGCATTGTTATAGATGTGCGAGGGATTTGAAAGGATTGAGGTGTTGTTTGCTCCACTTGCCAGATCTCCAAAATTCCAGCTGTAAGTGGAAATCGGATCAGATGGATTGGTGTATATTGGTGTGAAAGCCGATGTCAATGGGGCGCAACCTGAGGTAGGACTTGCCGATAAATTAATGACGGAAGCTGGCGGTACAACTACACTCAGGGAATATGTGCCTGAGCATCCATCGGAGCTCGTTACCGTAAGTGAAACGCTGTAAGTGCCGGCAGTCGCAAAAATATGTGAAGGATTAGTTAAACTTGAAGTGTTGTTTGCTCCGCTTGATGGATCAGCAAAATTCCATGCCCAACCGGTAATGGTCTGCGGAGAGACAGCTGAGGCTGTGGAGGTGAACCCAACAGTATAATTGGGGAGACAGGCGTTGGTGGGACTGAAGGTAAAACCAGAAGTAGGACCGGTTATCGCTACAGTTTGAGTTGTAGACATCGAGCATCCGTCGTTAAAAACGACCGTAAGTTGTGCACTGTAATTCCCCGGGGAATTATAAGTATGTGACGGGTTTTGCGCAGTTGAGGTGTTCCCATCTCCAAAAACCCATGCCCAGCTTACGATATTGGCACTGACAGCCGACATATCTGTAAACACAACAGGCTGCCCGGTACAACTTCCTGCGAAAGAAAATCCAACGGAATTGGTACTATTAAAAATAACAGGCTTTATAACCGGATTAGAAGTACATCCGTCAGACGAAGTTGCTGTAAATGAAACATTGTAGGTACCGGCTGTTGTAAAATTGTGGACCGGATTTTGGAGGGATGAAGTGCCTGACGGATCGTTGAAATTCCAGGCATAACCTGCAATCGTGCCGCTGGTTACCGATGCAGTTCCGGTAAAGGTCACATTCCCGGTTCCACAATTATTTGCCTTTACAAAACTATAATTAGCAGTCGGTTTGGGATTTACGGTAATGACACTTTGCACGAATACAGAATTTGAACACCCGTTAACATCAGTCACCGTGATTAAAACATCATAAATGCCTGCAGGGATATTTGTCAGGCTCAACTGGCTTGGATTGGGATCAACCCCTACAGTTTTAGTAACGGTGGGCAGGTCTCCAAAGAAATTCCAGGTATAGCTCAAAGCTGCACCTCCTGTAATCCCTCCAACATACGAGGTGGGTGGAGCCGGAAACACTCCGGTAATGGTAAAGGGGGCAACCACAACCGGCGTTGCAACCGCTGTTAAAGTGGTTGAAAATGGTTCACACCCCTGTACCGGGGCAGGACCAATTGGATTTGGTTTGGGATAAACATAGATGCTTTGGGGAGTTGAACTGACCGATCCATTGATTTTAAGAGTAACGGTGTATACACCCGGCTGCGGATAATTGGCTGATACAGGTGTGGGTGAGTACCCTGGAATGGTTGAATAATTGGAATTCCCAAAATCCCAGTAATGCGATGTGGCCCCTGTAGATGTATTGGTATAGTTAATTGTTGTTGGCGTACAAGCCGATGTAGAACTGGCCGTAAACGAGGCTGTCTGCCCTTCCGCCTGCTCTGCAAAACCGGTTAAACCAAAAAATAGAACGATAAAAAACAGTTTGGCAATTCTGTCAATGGTGGGAGACACCTTTTTTTTTGTAAAAGGTTTAAAAAGATTTACCATGGTCTGTATAGTTTGAAATGGATTTTTGGTTGGTCGTAAGATTGCCGCAGATTGACTTTTCATAGGGATATTCGTTAAATTCACACTATTAATCATAGGTATATTCCGATAAAAAATTACCGGAATATAGCCCAAAATGAAACATATTATGAATTATTATTATTTGAATTTAAGGTTATAAGACAAGTTTTCTTTATGACATAAACTATTATTATCAATGCATTTAAATAGAATAAATCATCTTTTCAAATGTAAGAATAATTTCAGAATGCTGATTACCTGTATATTATAAAATTTAATTTATAATAATTCTAAATTAGAAGCATGATTCAATGTAAAAATAAATGGCTTTTTGTGATTATAAATGTAAAATAAAGTTCATATAAAATATATGTTTACATCTGGTTTTGAAACATAAAAATATCTTTTTATAAGATTTGGGGATCTTAAATAGTCTCAAATGGCTAAAAAGCAGGGGATATTGCTTTAAAACTATAAGATTACTGTGTTTTGGAATTTGTTTGCCTATAATTTTTAATATTACTTACGTAAAAAAATGTCTGCAAAAATTCTTATTGGGAAAGGTCATTTTGCAGGCAGAATTCAACTAATTATTCAGATTAGAGAACTAGTTCACACCGGAGAGAGGGACTAATTCATGAAATTTAACGTCAAACGGGACCACCGATTTTAATAATTCAATTCTTGAAGTCTGGCCAGAATTTGCCCTGTAATTTTCCCATTTCCGTGATAAAGAATTACTCCTGGCGCGTAATGATTATGAATAAAATGTTTTTAAAATTCTATTTCTGTATGGCCAAAAACAATGCTGCAATCCGTTTTTGAAGGGCATCACCTTTGGCGGCATAACCCTCCATTCGTTTAGCAAAACCATGGTACATAGTTAGGGCAGTCCGCTCATAAAACTGATTGATCCCTGCTTTGCGCTCAGGAGTAATTGGCCGGTAATAACCCAGACCCGGATCCAATGCGGCACGATGCTGGCAGTTTTCAAATGACTCAATCGCAACAGCGAGAAAGGTCTGCTCACTTTCTGCTCCGGTTGCATTGGACAGGGATTTTTGCATGGCAGAAAGTACAGCATATGGTTTTTTTAAAGACTCAGGTAGCTCTTTGTTTTCCGGCAGATTCGTCGCTTTTTTGGGAACAAGTAAGGGTTTGATCGGATAAATACTAACGGATGCTTCTTCCGGCCATCCTCCCTCAGTAGTAATCTCGATATTGGCAGTTTCCGGCAGTGCCTCGTAGAAAAGATCCACCTCGTCAGGAGTTTCAACATTGATTGTCTTGCCATTTACTTTAACCTCTTTTACTTTTGGTCCCTGGTTTTTACACGAGAGATACAGTTGCTTTCCGCCAAACCGGATGGGTTCCTTCTGGTTATATTGGGTAATCGATCCCGGAACACGTGGTCGGAGAATAAGACGATCAGAGCGGTAATCACAATCAAAAAGGCCGCGGATTGTTGCTGCTGGAATCGCAAAGTTATCCACCATAACTGCCACACCGCCGACACGGAATTTTCCGGAATCAGACCAGGGATTAGCTGTATTTTCACCGCGTTGCGACCAGGGAGCATCCATCCTGAAATCCTTGGCCCATCGCATGGCTCGGTTGGCTGAGCGGCGGACATCCTCGAATTTGCCTAAACGGTAGTACATCAGAATAGCGCGCCCTTCTACGGTGCCCCAGACTCCTCCGTTCACCCAGTCACCAAAAGTCCAGAATCCTTCGAGCCCTTTTCCTGAAACACGACCCCATCCTCCATAGGTGTCATCAAGACCCGGTGCATTGGTTAGCAGGAAATCATAAGGACGGATCGCAGGATAGGCCGCAATCTGGTCGTAAATATTTTCCGAAGTCTTGTTGTCAACCACACGAAGCGCTACTGCATCAGCATTCGCTACCCCCTCGAGGTACCCAAACTGTTGCTGACCCAGCACTCCATGTTTAATTCCACCCGGTTCAACCGACTTAGTAAAATATCCTTTTGGTGCCTGAAGTTGGGATAATGACTCCCGCGTAATCTTTTGGCGGTGTTCTGTCAATACCTGTTTTTCTTTATCTCCGTTGAATTTGTAGAGCTCAGCCAAACGATCCAATGCCGCAAGGTAGGTTATGGAGAGTCCGGTCAGATAGCTCTTCCCGAATGTACCATCGGGTTGTCTGACTCCTCCATAGCTCGGCGCCAAAAGATTACAGGCCGGTCCTACAAGAAACAGGTTATTCTTCGGATCACGGCTCTTTTCTATGAAATTGCAGGCCCGTTCCATTTTAGGGAGATAATGCTCAAGTGCTTTTTTGTCATGATTGACCAGCAATATTTCGGATTGCATAACCAATCCTGCGGCAGTGGCTTCATAAAACCAATCGTGAACCTTCAAATCGCCATCCCCCTGTTTGAAGATAATCTTGCCCGGAGCGGCTGCATCTCCAAGGCTCCCGTCGGGAGCAACCAGTTCTGAAAGCGGATTCGGTTTACCATTATCACTCCATCCACCTTTACGTTTTCCATCGCCCTGATTGTCCCAAAAAAGATCCCATGACCGTTGCAGGATCCGGGACCATGGCTCCTGAAGAAAAGGGGTGGCAGCATACGAAAATCCATAGCTGTTTTGAATCCACCATGCACCCCATCCTGCTCCTTCAGTGAACGTATCCCAATCTGCATTATAAATCATTGTCAGATTCGGAACTACCGGATTTGGATGAAAAAAGGCAAACGATTCGTCTATGAGTCGGAGAAAGTTTAAGTCTCCGGTTCCGGAACAATACTTCCCCTCATATTTAACACTCCTTAATGGTATACTTGCATGGGTTACATGCTTTTTATGAGACTTGTGCTTTACCTGCGAGGTCGCACTTAAAGTAAGGCATGCAAAAATCAGAATAATCAGTTTTTTCATATTTTAACTTGTGATTGCCCAAATTTAGAAAAAATAATTTTGAACAACTGAATACAAAGAAATAATTGACTTTCAGGCCAGGGTTTTTGAGACAATATGTTTAGCCGGGATTGATATTCCGGTATTCCGTACCTTCAACTACTCCTAAATTGGTTTTCTACAAATATTAAATCAGATTCTTTGCGTTTCCCGGCGTTCTCTGCGCGAAAATCAAGGGGAAAGAATCACGTCCGGTTCATAATGTCAACCACGAACACCTACAATACACTATTAAGTATATGTTTCCTCTCCTGATGGATTTTGAGGATTAACTCTCCGAAAAGGGTGTTGGCCCAGGCAAACCACGTACGGGTAAAGTTTTCAGCATTATCCTTATGAAAGGTTTCGTGCATAAATCCGGTACCGGCATGGGTATTTTTGAGCCATCGAAGACATTGTTTTATCTCCTGATCATTGGTCGAAGTCATGGCTCTCATGATAATGCTCATCGGCCAGATCATATCGGCTCCGACATGGGGACCCCCAATACCTGAGGCCACCTTCCCTTCAAAAAACCATGGATTATCTTTGCTTAAGACAAATTTCCGGGTATTTAAATAGGTTTCATCATTGGGCTTGATGCTACCCAGATAGGGCATCCCAAGCAGGCTGGGTACGTTGGCATCATCCATATACAATCGGTTTCCGAAACCGTCAATTTCAAAAGCCAGCACTTTTCCGTAATTCAGGTGGCTTGCCAGGGCATATTCCTTAAGCCCTTTTTCGACGCTATTGGCCAATGAGTTACATTGAGCAGCAAAGGAAGCGTTATTATAAACTGATGCAACCAGTTCCGCCATCTGTCTCAGTGATATAAGGGCAAAATAATTCGATGGGATCAGATATAGAAAAGTTGTTGCATCATCGGACGGTCGGAAGGTGGAACATATCAATCCATTTGGCTTTACCGGATTTCCATATCCGGCGCCGCAAACAGTATCGGTTTGTTTCTCCGTCTGGCGCATAAAGTGGTATGGCCCTTTATCTGTCTTGCGTTGTTGCTCCTCAAACGTTTTCACAATCGTTTTTGCAGCCTTGAGCCATTGCGGATTAAACGGAACGATGTCTCCGGTCTTTTTCCAATAATGATAGCTTAAGCGGATCGGATAACACAGCGAGTCGATCTCCCACTTGCGTTCGTGCAGCTCTGGTTTCATCTCGGTTAAATCGGTCTTCCATTCACTTCCGGTAGGACCAAAATTGAATGCATTGGCATACGGATCTATCAGGATACATTTTGCCTGGCGGTTTATCACCCCGATGAAAAGCTTCTTCAGCTGCGGATCCTGATTTACCAGGTGGAGGTATGGCCAGACCTGGGCAGTAGAATCGCGGAGCCACATTGCATCAATATCTCCGGTAATGATAAAGGAATCAGCTTCTCCATTAATCTGTGAAAAATGGACTGTCGTGTCCAGCGTGTTGGGATAGCAATTCTCGAAAAGCCATCCAATCTCAGGGTCCCCAATATCTCTTTTTATTTTGATAATCTCCGCTTCGACAGCCTCACTTTTAAATATTCGTTTTGAAACTTCCGGCCGATTCGATTTTTTTTGAGGGGTTGATGCGGAAAGCAGATTAGGACCAAGAGCCAGGGCTCCTGTAGTCATGATTGAGTTACTGATAAAAGATCTGCGTTTCATATAAAATTGGATTGAATTTGTTATTTGATTGATGGTTTGAAATTTTCCAAATAGGTTGCAAGATCCTGAGTATGATCTGTATTCAAATAATCTACCTTAAGTTTCATTAAGGTTCTCCAGGCATAGGCTGTATCAGGGGCATTCCGGAATCTGATTTTTTTATTTAATCCATGGACAGTACCTATAATCTGCTTTAATTTGTTTTCATCGTTTTCGGACAAGGGGGTTCTCCCTTTCCAGTCGGTTAAACCGGCCATATTTTCACTGTAAAGGGGAACTCTTTTGAGCTGTTGAGCATCATATTTCAGGGTTACATTACCGTCAAAGGAGATCCAGACGGGATATTTGTTAAAGTCTGTAGGCTGCGGTCTGTTGCCTGTAATTACAATTTGAACAGCATTGGGGTTAACATGGAAATCAAAAACGTCGGGGTACTTTTTCAATGCCTCCACCAGCATTGAAAGGGTTGGCTCAACGGTGGTTTTCAAATCTATCATAAGCTGAAACGTGGCGGGGATGTCACTCCATGCCTTCCCGCCATTTTTTCTGAACTCTGTAACAACAGGCAGTAAATAAAGCGCTTCCAGTGTTCTAGAAGCGATAATGCCGGAACTGTCTTGTGCAATATAGAGGACTCCCTTGACAGCCCAAACATCCGCCTCAATGGATCCGTAATGTGCATAGTAGGCTGAATAAAAGGGGGTAATCTGAGTATAATCGGCGTGAGAATTCGCATTAAGAGTTGTGTACTGCCCATGTACAGAAATCAGGCAAGTAAAAAGCATTAGAAATGCAGACAGTAATTTTCTCATTTATAAATTGTTTTATCGGTCAAATTTTAATTTTCTAACTCCGGATGATCCTTCTCCATTTGTTCTGATTTCTCCACCCACTAACGGTTCAACAAAGATCTTAAAATGATTCACAAATTAAAATAATTCAGGAGAATAAGATCGCGATCCTTTTCTTTCAGACCTTTGGGTAATATTGGCTGGTCCTGGGGACGAAGCCCTTTCTGAAGTTAATTTTGTTGGTCCCCGGATATGGTCTTTCTTTCAGAACGTTCAAGATCCATGAAGAGTCAAATATGGGATTGAAAACCAAATATTAAATGGATGTTATTTTCTTTGGAAAAGCAAAGTTAGTTTTTTCTGATTCTGTTTGGCGATGCGCCTTTTTTTATAATTTTACGAACAAAATGAAATATTCATTGTTTTATTGTAATATTGATAGATAATTTTTAAAAACTTAGTTGACAAAAAGATGCCGCAAGATTATATTCCTGTCCTGATTCAAACACTGATTGTTCTCGGTTTTGTGATAACCACCATGGTGGCAACCCATTTTCTGGGACCAAAGAGATACTCCCGTGCCAAACTTGAAAATTTTGAATGTGGAATTGAAGGATTAGGAAATGCCAGGAGTCCGTTTTCGGTTAAATATTTCTTGATCGCCATTCTCTTTGTACTCTTCGATGTTGAGGTCATATTTATGTATCCATGGGCTGTGAATTTCAAATCGTTAGGTAAGGAAGGTTTCATCGATATGTTTTTATTTATGATGCTCGTCCTTGCCGGGTTTATTTACATCATTTTAAAGGGAGCTTTAAAATGGGATAAGCGTTAAGAAAAGCTGAAAATTTTGTATTCATGTTCAAAAAAGAAGATATAAGCATGGCACCAACCCTGGCAGAGACTCCTGAGGGAATCTCCGGACAGGGTTTTTTTGCCACTTCGATGGAAAAGGCTGTTGGTTTGGCCCGGAAAAATTCATTGTGGCCTTTACCGTTTGCTACCTCCTGTTGTGGAATTGAGTTTATGGCTACTATGGGAGCTCATTACGACCTTGCCCGTTTTGGTTCTGAGCGGTTGAGTTTTTCTCCCCGCCAGAGCGATTTACTGATGGTGATGGGAACAGTGGCAAAAAAAATGGGACCTGTGTTACGGGAAGTCTATATTCAAATGGCAGAACCTAAATGGGTCATTGCTGTTGGCGCTTGTGCCTCGAGTGGAGGAATTTTTGATACCTATAGTGTATTACAGGGGATTGACCGCATTATTCCGGTGGATGTATATGTACCCGGTTGTCCACCACGTCCTGAACAAATTATCGATGGCATCATTAAAATACAGGAACTTGTTGGAAATGAGTCATTAAGAAGGCGTAATTCAAAAGAATACCAGGAGCTGATGGACCAGTATAATATCGAATAAAGTTAACCGGATTTTAGGGGTTATATCTTTGAAATTCATTCATATTCAAATAGTAAGCTGTAGTTTCTTAAAAAATTAGTACCTTAAAAAATATATTTGTGTTCCAGATCATTCCAGAAAGAAACGAGTTAGTTGTTACAAAATTGATTGAGAATTTTGGCACCTCAATTGATCAACATGAAATTCTGGCCGATATGCTTTGCGTTACGGTCAAAAAAGAGGTGGTCGCTGAGTTGCTGCTATTCCTGAGGGATGATCAGGAATTGCAATATAACTTCTTAACAACCCTTTGCGGGATGCATTATCCTGAAAAGGAGCAGCTGGGTGTAGTGTATCACTTGCATAGTTTTGTTCATAATCACCGGATCAGGATCAAAACAACTACACACCTTACAAACCCAAATGTGCCTTCCGCAACAACGGTCTGGCCATCAGCCAACTGGATGGAGCGCGAAACATTCGATTTCTTTGGCATAATCTTCAAAGGTCATCCGAACCTTAAACGCATTTTAAACGTCGAAGACATGGTTGACTTTCCGCTTCGTAAAGAGTTTCCCCTTGAAGATCAGACCCGGGAGGATAAGGATGACTCGCTTTTTGGAAGGTGATCTGATATTAATTATGAGTTATGAGTTATGAGTTTGGAAAAATTCTGGAATTGAATGCTCATTTAGAATACCAAATTTTCTGACCTCGCAGAGGTCAAAAGTTTATAGCAGAAATTACATACCGTCAATGGCAAAAAGAGTTAATCCCGATTATTGGGACAAAGACATAGTAAAAACGGAAGAACCCAGAGAGTATAATACACTCAACGTGGGGCCTACTCATCCTGCTACACATGGCGTTTTTCAGAATGTTATGCTCATGGATGGGGAATTTATCGTAAGTACCGAACAAACAATAGGTTATATTCATCGCGCTTTTGAAAAAATAGCCGAACACCGCCCTTTTTATCAGGTCACTCCACTCACAGACCGGTTGAATTATTGTTCATCCCCTTTAAATAACATGGGGTGGCACATGACTGTGGAGAAATTGCTGGGCATTGAAACCCCCAAACGGGTCGACTATCTCAGAATTATCATTATGGAACTGGCCCGCATTGCTGATCATATCATTTGCAATAGTGTGATCGGGGTAGATAGCGGTGCCTTAACCGGGTTTACCTATATTTTCCAGGACCGGGAATTCATTTATGAAATTTATGAAGAGATCTGCGGTTCCCGTCTGACTACCAACATGGGTAGAATTGGTGGATTTGAGCGGAACTTTAGTCCGAAAGTTTGGGAAAAGATTCGTTATTTTCTGAAAACATTTCCTGCCAAGTTAAAGGAATTTGAGACCTTGCTAGCCAGGAACAGGATTTTTATGGATCGTACCATTAATGTCGGTCCGATTACTATAGACCGCGCATTGGCTTATGGCTTTACCGGTCCTAATCTTCGGGCCTGCGGTCTTGATTATGACGTAAGGGTTATGAACCCCTATTGTTCGTATGAAGAATTTGACTTTGTAATCCCGATAGGACAAAACGGCGATACCTACGACCGGTTTATGGTCAGACAGGAGGAGATGAAACAGAGCATGCGGATTATTGAACAGGCATTGGAGAAGCTGGACAATATGGAAGATAAGGAGACCTACTATGCGAGTGATCCCCGGTTTGTCCTTCCTCCAAAAGAAAAAGTTTACAACAACATGGAAGCGTTGATCTGGCATTTTAAAATCGTAATGGGAGAAACCGATATTCCAGTCGGCGAAGTCTATCATGCTATTGAAGCAGCCAATGGCGAATTGGGTTATTACCTGGTAAGTGATGGAGGACGTACGGCCTCAAGACTCCATTTTCGTCGTCCATGCTTTATTTATTACCAGGCATACCCGGAAATGGTTCAGGGAAATATGTTGTCCGACGCGATTCTGACAATGAGCTCTATGAATGTAATTGCCGGAGAATTAGATGCATAATCGTTTTGTAGAGACATACAACAGTGTAGAGACATACACAGCAGTGCGTCTCAACAAAAAAAATAAAAATAAAAAAAACCGAATACGCAGATATGCAGGATAAAAACAATATACCTGAATTTAATCGTGAAACGCTTGATCTGGTAAATCAGATTATCAAACGGTATCCGCAGGGAAGACAAAAATCTGCCTTGTTGCCAGTATTACATATTGCCCAATCAGAAAATAGCGGATGGCTAAGCCCTGAAATGATGGATTATGTGGCCTCACTCCTGGATATTCAGCCGATTGAAGTCTATGAAGTCGCCTCTTTTTACAGCATGTATAACCTCAAACCTGTTGGAAACTGCGTGATTGAAGTCTGTCAGACAGGCCCTTGCTGGTTAAACGGTGCAGAGCAAATACTTTCTCATTTTGAGACACGGTTGGGTATAAAACCCGGCGAGACAACCCCTGACGGGAAGTTTACCCTTAAAACCGTTGAATGTCTTGCTGCATGCGGAAATGCGCCTGTTATCCAGGTTGGTACAGAATATCATGAAAATCTCACCCCTTCAAAAGTTGATAAACTGCTTGAACAATGGAAGAGTGAGAACAAAAAATCGCATACAAATCCTTACCTGTAACAATGGGAAAACAGATCTTACTAAAAAATATTGACGTACCAGGTCTTGCTGATTTTCAGGTTTACAGGAAATTGGGGGGTTACACTGCTGTTGAGAAAGCGTTAAAAACGCTTTCTCCTGATCAGATTACCGAAGAGGTGAAAAAATCAGGATTAAAAGGTCGTGGGGGAGCGGGTTTTCCTACAGGGATGAAATGGAGCTTCATTGATAAGCAGAGTGAGAAGGCGAAATATCTCGTATGCAATTACGATGAAAGCGAGCCCGGAACTTTCAAGGACCGCCATATCGGAAAACTTAATCCCCATCAGCTCATTGAAGGGATGATCCTTGGGTCCTATGCACTGGGCGCCAACACTGCTTATATCTATATCAGGGGAGAGCTCTTTTATGTCCTGAAGATTCTTGAAAAGGCGATCCAGGAGGCTTATAAGAACGGTTTCCTGGGGGAAAATATTCTTGGAACCGGTTATTCACTCGATTTGTACTGCCATCCCGGAGCAGGAGCCTACATTTGTGGTGAAGAGACTGCACTGCTGGAATCGCTTGAAGGTAAGCGGGGTAATCCCCGCATCAAACCTCCTTTCCCGGCTATTGTCGGATTGTATGGCTCTCCAACAGTCGTGAACAATGTAGAAACCATAGCTGCTCTTCCCTGGATTGTGAAAAATGGCTATGAGGCTTATGCTGCCATTGGCATTGGAAACAGTAAAGGAACCAAACTGATTTCGGCCTGCGGACACATAAATAAACCAGGCATTTACGAAATCGAACTGGGTCTGCCGGTGGAAGAGTTTATCTACAGCGATGAATATTGCGGAGGTATCAGGAACGGAAATAAACTGAAGGCTGTTGTGGCAGGAGGCTCCTCGGTTCCAATTCTGCCTGCTAGTCTTATACTGAAAACTGCAGCCGGTGAACCCAGACTGATGAGCTATGAATCATTGGCTGAGGGTGGATTTCAGACTGGTACGATGCTTGGATCTGGTGGATTTATAGTGATGGATCACACCACCTGTATTGTAAAAAACCTGCTGACCTTTGCGCGGTTCTACCGCCATGAGTCATGTGGTCAGTGCAGTCCCTGCCGTGAAGGAACCAGCTGGATGGAGAAAATATTGACGCGTATTGAAAACGGACAGGGGACGATGAAAGATATTGACCTGCTGGTGGATATTGCAAAACATGTTGAAGGAAATACGATTTGTCCGCTAGGAGATGCTGCCGCATGGCCTGTGGCGAGTGCAATCCGTCATTTTCGGGAAGAATTTGAAGAACACGTAAAACTACAAAAATGCCCCTTTTAAAGGTTACCATCGATAATATTGAGGTGGAGGTAGAAGCCGGAACAACCATCATGAATGCTGCCCGCATAATAGGTGGCAAGGTGGTCCCGCCGGCTATGTGCTATTATTCAAAACTTGAAGGGAGCGGCGGGAAATGTCGTACCTGCCTGGTGAAAGTAGCACAGGGTTCCGCCAGGGATCCCCGCCCTATGCCAAAACTGGTCGCGTCATGCCGTACATTGGTTCAGGATGGTATGGTTGTGCAAAATATCACCTCCCCTGAGGCGATGGAAAGCCGGCAGGCAATTACCGAATTCCTGTTGATTAACCATCCCCTAGACTGCCCGGTTTGTGACCAGGCCGGGGAATGTCACCTTCAGGATCTCTCCTATGTTCATGGCCTGCAGGAAACCAGAACAGTAGAAGAGCGGAGAACTTTTAAACCGATTGACATTGGAGATAAAATAAAGCTCAATATGAACCGCTGTATTCTTTGCTACCGCTGTGTAATGGTGGCAGATCAGATCACCGAAAAAAGGGTACATGGAGTGTTGGGACGCGGCGATCATTCGGAGATTAGCACCCTTATTGTGAAGGCGGTGGACAATGATTTTTCGGGAAATATGATCGATGTATGTCCTGTTGGCGCACTGACTGACAATACTTTCCGGTTTAAAAGCCGCGTTTGGTTTGCAAAACCAATGGATGCGCACCGCAAGTGCTCCAAATGCAGCGGGAAAGTGGTTCTCTGGATGAAAGGGGATGAGCTGCTCCGGGTAACCGGCCGGAAAGATAAATACGGTGAAGTGGGGGAGTTCATCTGCAATGATTGCCGTTTTGAGCAAAAAGAGAAAAATGACTGGATTATAGAGGGACCCAGGACTATTGAACGCCATTCGGTTATTTCCCAGAATCATTATGAAATCAGTCCTGGTGAATCAGTTCGAATGATTAAGTAACGTACATAAATTCAATATCAGCCGTTTTTAAGCGGAAAGAACCATTTAATATGGATTTGACAACATTAATTTTTAAAACTGTTTTTCTGATCATCATTTTAATGGTCACACTCATTGTGGCCATGTATTCAACTTATGGTGAACGAAAAGTTGCAGCATTTATGCAGGACCGGCGAGGACCTAACCGTGCGGGCCTCTTTGGCTTATTGCAACCTTTGGCCGATGGGGTGAAGATGTTCATGAAGGAAGAGATTATTCCACTGACAGCCAACAGAAAACTCTTCATCATTGGCCCATCCATTGCAATGACTACTGCTTTGCTTACCGGAGTGGTCATCCCCTGGGGAGGAACGTTAACGATTGGAGGCCATGAATTTTCATTGCAGATCGCAGACCTGAATATCGGAATCCTCTATGTTTTCGCAATGGTTTCCATCGGAGTTTATGGTATTATGATCGGAGGTTGGGCTTCGAACAATAAATATGCACTGCTTGGAGCAATCAGGGCGGCATCCCAGATGATCAGTTACGAACTGGCCATGGGAATGTCGATTATCGCATTGGTTCTGACTACAGGTTCATTAAGCCTTCATGATATTGTCGCACAACAGCATGGTATGCATTGGAACATCTTTTATCAGCCACTTGGCTTTTTGATCTTCCTGACCTGTGCCTTTGCAGAAACAAACCGTGCCCCGTTTGACCTTCCTGAATGCGAGACAGAACTTATCGGCGGGTACCATACCGAGTACAGTTCCATGAAACTTGGATTCTACCTTTTTGCGGAATACATCAATATGTTTATCTCCTCGGCGGTTGTTGCTACCCTCTATTTTGGAGGTTATAACATGCCTTTCATTGATGGGCTGGGATTATCCCAGAATACTGTAACCTTACTTGGAACAGGGTTCTTCTTCATCAAGATCTTCAGCATGATCTTCCTGTTTATGTGGATCCGCTGGACACTCCCCCGTTTCCGTTACGATCAGCTTATGAATATGGGATGGAAAGGCTTGATTCCTCTGGGGATTTTCAATATACTGGCTACGGGAATTTATTATTTCTTCACCGAATTAAAGTAATCCGAAAAGCTATGCAAACATTAACAAACAGATCGGTAGTTGCTTCGGATAAAAAGATGACCATTTTGGAGTGGATCTATATTCCGGCAATTATCAAAGGGATGTCTATCACCATACGCCATTTTTTCCGAAAAAAGACCACGATCAGTTATCCTGAACAAAAACGAGAGTTCAGTAAGGTTTACCGCGGACAGCATGTACTGAAGCGCGATGATGAGGGGCGGGAGAGATGCACAGCCTGTGGTTTATGTGCTGTTGCCTGTCCCGCTGAGGCGATCACCATGAAAGCCGCGGAACGCAAACCTGGAGAAGAACACCTCTACCGCGAAGAGAAATATGCAGAAATATACGAAATCAATATGCTCAGATGCATTTTTTGCGGTGATTGCGAAGATGCCTGTCCAAAAGAAGCGATCTTCCTTACCGACAGAATTGTAGAATCTCAATATAAACGTAAACCTTTTATTTACGGGAAGGATATATTGGTTGAGGCAATGGATCTGAGGATTGACATTTCGGCAAGGCAAACTGAAGCGGTTTATCAGTTCAAATTGGATAAACGCTTTGCCCATAATAAATAAATGGTTACGACTTTTAAAACAAATCTATAATGATCCTTCTATTTTATCTGCTCTCAGCAATAATGATCATCTGTGCATTGGCGGTTGTATTCTCCAAGAATCCAATTAACAATGTTATTTATTTGATTGTTTGTTTCCTGGCAATGGCAGGGCACTATATTCTTCTGAACGCTCAATTCCTGGCAGTGGTCCACATTATTGTCTATACCGGGGCAATTATGGTCTTGTTTCTGTTTGTGATTATGCTTCTGAACCTGAACAAGGCGATCATTCTTCGTAAATCGACAGTCACACGGGTTTCAGCCGTAATAACAGGTGGGGTATTCTTTCTCGTTTTGCTGGCCGCAACCCGGCAAACTTTCGAGATTCATGCCCGGTACCCTTTTGCAAGTGATTTCGGACTGGTATCCGGAATCGGGAAAGTTTTATTCAGCGAGTTTTTACTCCCTTTTGAAATATCATCCATTCTGTTTATCTCGGCAATGGTAGGTGCACTGATGTTCGGAAAAAAAGACGTTTAGGAGTTATTAGTGAGCGGAAAAGTATATTGAAAGATAAAAGTTTCGCATTTCATTCATAAATTGGGGATTTCACAAAAAGAATGTGACGAATCAATGTATTGGTTGGAATTACTAAAGGAAACAAAATATTTAGATGAACAAAAATTTGAAAGTATAAATATAGAAGCCATGGAGTTATTGAAGATGTTACGGAGTGCAATAATCACTTCAAAGAGTAATACTCATAACCCATAATTTATAACTTATAATTATGAAAGAGATCTCATCTGCCATACAGCTCATCCCGTTAGAGAATTATATCGTGCTGAGCATAGCCCTTTTCAGCATCGGAATGATGGGCGTTTTATTCCGGAGAAATACCATTGCCATCCTGATGTGCCTTGAATTGATGTTTAACTCGGTAAATCTTTTATTGACTGCTTTTTCTGCCTATCATTCTGATCCGTCAGGACAAGTTTTTGTATTTTTTATCATGATTGTGGCCGCCGCCGAAATTGCCGTCGGCCTATCAATTGTGGTGATGATGAAACGAAATGTGGACTCTGTTGATATTAACCTTTTGAACCGGTTGAAATGGTAGCATTAAATTCCTATATAACCTTATCCTGGCTTGTGCCTGCCTTTCCCTTATTGGGATTTCTGATCACCGGGATGGCAAAAAACCGATTGAAAAATAATCAGGCCGGGATTATTGCCAGTATATTGGTTTCTCTCTCATTCCTGATGTCTGCATTTTTGTTCTTCGCGCTTCGGTCGTCTGGTCAGGAATCAGCTACTGTGACCCTATTCAACTGGATTGCTGCCGGAGATCTGAAGATCCCCTTCGCGTTTCTGATTGATAATCTTTCGGTTACGATGATGTTGATAGTCACTGGGGTAGGGGCTCTTATCCATATCTATTCCATTGGCTATATGCACGGTGATGATCGGGTGAATTCATTTTTTGCCCAGATGAATCTGTTTACATTCAGCATGTTGCTGTTGGTAATGGGAGCCAACTACCTTATTCTTTTCATTGGATGGGAAGGGGTTGGATTCTGCTCATATCTGCTGATCGGTTTCTGGTTTAAAAATCCTGCGTTTAACTATGCCGCAAGGAAAGCTTTTGTCATGAACCGGATCGGTGATTTGGGCTTTATCCTTGGAATTATCCTCCTTTTCTTCACTTTTAAATCGGTCGGCTTCACTGAAGTATTTTCCCAGGCAACTTCTATGCATTCGGGGACTCCGCTGGTCACCCTGATTACCATTCTCTTGTTGGTGGGAGCGGTAGGAAAGAGTGCCCAGATCCCTTTGTATACCTGGTTGCCGGATGCAATGGCGGGCCCTACCCCTGTTTCAGCACTGATCCATGCCGCAACAATGGTAACCGCCGGTATCTATATGATTGCTCGTTCAAGCATCCTCTACAATCTGGCTCCGCTGACAATGAACATCATGATCATCCTGGGATTAGCCACAGCGATATTTGCTGCCGTGATCGGATTACGACAGAATGATATTAAAAAAGTGCTTGCCTATTCAACGGTTTCACAACTGGGCTATATGTTTTTGGCGCTTGGTCTGGGGGCCTACTCCTCAGCTGTTTTTCACCTGACTACCCACGCTTTTTTCAAGGCATTACTGTTCCTCGGAGCAGGGAGTATTATCCATGCAATGGGTGGTGAGCAGGATATCCGGAAGATGGGTGGTCTCAGGAAAAAAATGCCTGTCACTTATTTCACTTTCCTGGCCGCGACTCTCGCAATCAGCGGTATTCCGCCATTCTCAGGATTTTTCAGCAAAGATTTAATCCTTAGTAAAGCATTTGAGAATAACCCATTACTCTACATTTTGGCCTTGGGTGGTGCCCTGATCACCTGCTTTTACATGTTCCGGCTCTTATACCTGGTTTTCTTTGGAAGTCAGAGGTTAAGCACGGTACATCCGCATGAATCACCACGTGTAATGACTTTCCCACTGATTATTTTGAGCATTTTGTCAGTGTTTGGCGGATTTCTGAATATCCCTTCGCTGTTTGGTGGAGATTCGCGATTCGGTGAATTTCTGAATAAGAGCATAATCTCCGGGATTACGGAAGAACTTGGCAGTGCCACTGAAATCGGATTAATTGTTTCTTCGCTGATTCTGCTGGGCCTGGTCATTCTGTATGCTTACCGGATTTATGTAAAGAAGGCGGATATACCCGTAGCTGATGGTGTTTCAACCAATATTTTCAGTAAAGCAATTGAGAACAAATTTTATGTTGACGAGATCTACAGTGCCGTCATTGAAAAACCATTCGGTTCTCTTTCCGATTTCTTTTTCAATAAAGTTGAAAATAAAGTGCTTGATCCTGCAGTTGACGAAGTTGGCATTCTTACTTCCAAACTCGGGAATCTGGTGCGAAAATTGCAACAAGGCAATATGAGTTTTTATCTGTTTGCCATGGTAGCTGGTATTCTACTTTTCATCATCTTTATTTTAATTGTCTGACCTATGATATTGCTGATTATACTCTTAATACCTATTATTACCGGGCTGTTTCTTCTGGTTCTGCGAGATCCGGCTACCGTGCGAATAATTGCGCTGACATCGGCTATTGTAAATTTGCTGATCACATTGGGGCTGATCATCTCTGTTCCATCTGCCTCATATTCCGTAAACTGGGATAATTTTATGGGGACCCAATTTTCTCTGGGCTTTGATGGTATCAGCCTTATTATGTTGTTGTTGACTAATTTGCTCTTCCCGTTTATTATCCTTTCAGGCTTTACCCGCTCCCACGTCCAGATTCCGGTACTCAACTTTCTGATCTTGTTTACTCAATCCGCATTGATTGGCGTTTTCCTGGCCCAGAATGCTTTTCTGTTTTATATCTTCTGGGAATTAACGCTTATTCCGGTCTATTTTATCCTGCTTCTTT
The DNA here is from genome assembly GCA_903923905.1 of uncultured Bacteroidia bacterium. Classification (GTDB taxonomy): domain Bacteria; phylum Bacteroidota; class Bacteroidia; order Bacteroidales; family Prolixibacteraceae; genus JAAFHB01. The sequence continues at coordinate 63,020 of CAIXZH010000014.1, read as the reverse complement.
GGGGAGGTGAAAACCGCAGAGCCATCACCCTAAAATTCTTTATTTATACCTTAACCGGAAGCTTGTTCCTGTTATTCGGAATTATCTTTCTCTTTCAGTTAACACCCGGTTTGCATACCACCGATTTTTCGGCATTCAATCAGCTTCATATTGCGGCTCACACACAAACCTGGCTTTTCTGGGTTCTTTTCATCGCATTTGCCATTAAAATGCCGGTATTCCCTTTTCATACCTGGCAACCATCCACCTATACCATGGCTTCCAAGCAGGGAGTTATGATTCTGGCGGGCGTTCTTACAAAGATGGGTATTTACGGAGCGTTGCGTTTTCTCTTTCCGATTGTCCCGCAGGGAGTTATTTACTGGCAAAATACCGTGATTATCATGTGTCTGATCGGTGTTGTTTACGCTTCGGTAATTGCTTTCCGTCAAACGAATATTAAAAAGCTGATCGCCTTTTCATCCATGGCACACATCTCCCTGATGGCAGCAGCCATGTTTACTTTGAATTATTATTCTACACAAGGACTTCTTTTTCAAGTAATTAGTCATGGAGTTACTATTGTGGCTCTCTTTTACATGGTTCATCTTATCCAGGAAAGGACATCGACCCTTGAATTGCCCCATATGGGGGGGTTAAAGCTTGCTGCCCCTAATATGGCTATCCTTTTACTGATCATTGTTTTAGGATCAATCGCTTTGCCGCTTACTTCCGGTTTTGTAGGAGAGTTCTTAATCATCATGGGGCTTGCCAAGCTATCCATCTGGTTTGCTGTTTTCGGTGGAACAACCATGATTTTAGGGGCAGTGTATATGCTCTACGCCTATCAGCGAATCATGCTAGGCGACAAGAATCCTGCTCTCGCAAAGGTGAAGGATATCAGGACACTTGATTACTTTATTCTGATTCCATTGATTGCAATAATAATTATATTAGGGATATTTCCCCAACCAATTTTGAACTTAGTTGAAGTATCGGTTAATTCCATGCAGAAGCTTTTGATTCCTGCCAATGAGGTGGTTACCTTATTTGTGCGATAATCAGATCTATTAGAAACAACTTGAATTTAGTCAGCCAATGAGCGCATTAATTTTATTAACAGTTTTTGGGATTATCGTCCTGTATCTGGGTTTTGCAAATAACAAAGCACTTCTGGCGCCCGTTGCTATTACAGGTTTGGTCATCAGTATGATTCTTTCACTGAAAGATTGGGGTCTTGGATCGAAGTATTTTCACGATATGATGATCATCGATAATTTCTCGATCGCTTTCAATGTATCAATGCTCATTATTACCATATTGATTTTTCTTTTTGGGATCAATTATTACCGGCGTATGGAGCATCATGTGGCAGAGCAATATGCCCTGATGATTTTTGCCCTGACCGGGGCCTTCCTGATGACCTCTTTTTCGAACCTGATTATGCTTTTCCTGGGGATTGAAATTTTATCTATCCCATTATATATTCTTGCCGGAGGAAAGAAAACCTCTTACCGGTCGAATGAAGCTTCGTTTAAATATTTTTTGCTCGGATCTTTCGCGACAGCTTTTTTTCTTTTTGGAATTGCATTGGTATACGGCGCTTCAGCTACTTTTTATCTCCCTGAGATCAAGACATATATCGCCCAGTTCAACGGTCATCTCCCTCCAATGGTAATGCTGGGCCTCTTGTTTATTTTAATTGGAGTTGCCTTTAAAGTTGCAGTCGCTCCTTTCCATTTTTGGAGTCCAGATGTTTATGAAGGTTCACCCACCCTGGTCACCGCCTTCATGGCCACTGTGGTCAAAACTGCCGGTTTTGCTGCGTTTTACAGGTTATTGGGTATGGGATTGCTTCCCCTTCCGGCACCTCTCGAAAAAACCTTGTGGGTGATGACCGGATTATCCCTGCTGGTGGGTAATCTTGCGGCATTAAATCAATCTAATTTTAAACGGTTATTGGCCTATTCTGCAATTGTACACACTGGGTTTATGATGCTGGCAATGCTTTCCCAGCATGATTCATCGGCCTCTGTTCTACTCTATTATACCTTTGTATACTCACTCGCCACCGTTCCCCTTTTCATCATTTTTATTCATATGAAGAGGGCGTCCAAAGGTCTTGAAGAACTGTCCATTTTTCGCGGACTATATAAGCAGAAACCGTGGATGGCGGTTTTTATGACTATCCTTCTTATGTCGCTAGCAGGCATTCCCCCAACTGCCGGCTTTTTGGCTAAATATCGAGTTTTCATTTTGTCGATTAGCCGCGGTTATCTGGCCATCTCCATTTTCGCCATTGTTATGGCCATAATCGGAATCTATTATTATTTTTATGTGCTTCGTGAAGCTTTTTCTGAGAGCGATAATCCTAATCCCATTGAAATCAGCAAGCTAAATGCTGTTTTAATTGTAGTTTGTGGTGTGGCTGTTCTTCTTTTAGGTATTTTTGTTTTCCAGATCCCGATTTAACCGCTCGCTGGGATATCCATTTCGGAACTGATCCGGGATAAATTTATCTTTTAGTTCTAAATATCAATCATATTGCCTCGTAGCAGATAGATGACAGGGTTGTTTGTTGATAGAAATAAAAATCATTAGGCATAAAATGGATAGGAAATCATTCTGGATTTTGACATTTGGCTTAGTTTTGGTCAACCTTGCAATTCACTTTCTAACAAGTACCAATTACGAATTGCACCGGGATGAAATGTTGTATTTTGAAATGGGAAACCACTTATCCTGGGGATTTGCATCTACACCGCCCTTTATCTCTTTTCTGGCATTTATTGTAAAGAATATTTTTGGCTATCAGGAATTTTGCGTCAAATTATTTCCTGCCCTATTTGGTGCTTCCATTCTGGTATTGATTGCCCTGTTCATTAAAGAAATTGGTGGTAAAGGTCTTGGTGTATTTACAGGTTGCTTTGCCTTTATGATCTCAACAGCAATGCTTCGCACCTGTTCTCTTTTTATGCCTGTAATTTTCGAACTTTTTTTCTGGTTTCTCTTCTTATTCTTTGTTTTAAAACTAATTAACCGACAAAATCCAAAATACTGGATTTGGATTGGAATAATTTTGGGCATTGGTTTTCTAAACAAATATTCTATTCTGATTTTAGGTTTTTCCACAACTATTGCCTTATTAATCAGTGAACACAGAAAATTAATATTTTCGAAATACGTTCTTTATGCCGCTCTGATTAGTTTGCTGATTGTTTCTCCCAATGTAATCTGGCAAATAAATCACAATTTCCCGGTAATCACCCACTTGCATGAATTATATCGCACCCAGTTGGTTTATGTTTCAAAGACAGCCTTTCTGGTTGACCAGCTGTTGATGAATTTTACAGCAATTTTAATCTGGGTTCCCGGATTGATAATGGTTCTTTTTTATAAATCGGAAAAGAAATATCGTCTGTTTGGATATATATTATTGATCGTTGTATTTTTGTTTCTGGTGACAAATGGAAAGTCGTATTATACCCTCGGTGTTTATGCTATAATGTTTGCTTTTGGAGGATTCTTCGTTGAAAAGTATTTAATTGGGAATCTAAGAATTGTGAATTACCTGATTGTGGGATTTTCTCTTCTTACCGGTATGATTAATCTCCCTTTAGGTTTGCAGGTATTGCCGAAAGAACAATTGGGGAAATATTGCGCTATTTTTTCAAAGTACGTTACAACAGCGCCAATGCGCGGTGAAAATAACAACTATTTTCCAATACCTCAGGATTATATGGATATGTCAGGGTGGAAGGAACTGGCAGGAATAGTTTCAGTCGCCTACAACAAACTAGACATGAATCAAAAAAAGGACTGCATCATTTATGCAAATAATTATGGTCAGGCTGGCGCAATTGATTTTTACGGGAAAAAATACAATCTTCCTCACGCTACTTCGATAAATGACAGTTACATTTTTTGGGCTCCGGATTCATTAAGCGCCACCAACTACATTGTAACTGATGGCCATTTAGGGGATATTCCCGAACTTTTCAATAATTACATTGAAATTGGGGAAATAAAGGATATCTATTTTCGTGAAAATGGTTTAAAAGTCTATCTGTGCAACCATCCAAAACCACTTTTAAACCAATTTTTTAAAAAAAGAATTCGTGAGAATAAAGAGGTTTACGGGTTCTAATTCTGTCCTATCAGGACGAATCCTGAATATCGGGGATTAATTAATATCGACTTCAAGTTGAAAGACAAACCCTTATTTAACTTACCACTCTTCCAGTTTACAAACATTGGATTTCCCGGGTTTTGAAAACAATGGAATATTAATCGAACCAATTTTTACTCTGTAGATAAATTTTGGAAAGTTATCTGCTCAACCGGGGAATAGTTGAATAAATCATATCATTTCTGCTAATATTTATAATCGCGAATTCGAATTGTACACAAATCTAAAACGAATTGTTCAATAATTAACTACACACGCACAAATACTCATTTTTAAAATCCCTTTAAAAATCTACATTTGCAATGCCAATTCGCCAATACCACTTACAGCCCATTCTCATGGTTCGTGTCCTTTTCGATACGGCCAGGGGTTGGGCGAAAGTCCACATCGGCTGTAAGGTTGGTGAATTGGCGTTCCCCTGGCCACTTTAACAAAAAGAGCAACCCGTTTGGATTGCTCTTTTTGTTTTTTAGGCTGCATGTGCCAGTTCTGACTCGTCTATGGGCGGTTCATAGTTTATCGTAATTACCTCGATTTTTCGGCCTCCTCCCGCGCTGCGTTGCATCTCTATTTCATTTTAAAACTCAATCCTGTCAATTGTTCAATATATTGCACGGTTGTTTCAGGTGAGCCATTCCCAGAGTCATCCTTTGTATTGTTGAAAATATAAGCATGATATTCGCCTGTTTTCTTTATATATAACAATTTCCAACATTGCGCAGGCACGCTTACCCTCCCAATCTTCTTAATCTCTCCGATTGACCCGGCCCAGATATGTATTGAATCATTTAGGAGTGCTAATTTCCGGCTATTCCCCTCGAGCGTTTTCCACGATCCCGCATTGAGAGCATGGAACTGAGGAGCCATATTTGAAAAGTAAAAACACTCTTTTTGAATCTCTGGTCCCTGGCATTGGTTATCCTCATCATCGCACATATGACCCCTATCATAACCCGATCCAGTATAATCCTTATTCAAATTCGTATCTTGGGGCAACAGAGGATCTGGACCAAATGAATTAACCCGTGCTAAATGATTGCAGTTTAACCGGTCCTTTGTAAGCCACCAATCAACCATAATAGGATAATGCTTTATCAGACTGAACGCGGTTGTGTAACTTTGGTGAATGATTGTTACATTCTCCTGCGAAAAGCTCATTAATGAGCTTAAAATACAAACAATTAAAATAAAGTTTTTCATATTGAAAAACTAAGGTTGAACTAAATCAATACTGATTGCGGATGGTTCACAAATCTTTGGCCGGGTGATTTCAGTTCCGTCCTGCGTCATCACAGGCATTAGATTTGTTCCAGTATTAACCATCTTGGGCTGCACCTGGTCGGTTGACAGGTCTTCCATTAGCTTTCGGTGCGCAAACAGTAAAATGTCGGGCGTTTCCTCATTATACTGATAAGTATAAGTCGGATTAATCTTTAACATCTGCCCTAAATATGGGACGACATTATTGGATTGATAATCTGCTTTAGAATTAAAAGGAAGTACTCCAACTTCGACCGACTTGTTGTCAAAATTGACTTTTGCGGATAAACGGAGATAGCAGGCTGGATTTGTAATGAGGATTGCCATAATTATTGATAGTTTAAATTTAAATCGATTAAAATAACTGTTCCCTTTACGGTATATTTGATTAAATCTGTTGTATTCGGAGCTGTTGAAAGTGTTGAAATACCCCCTTTGTACTTGACCGTATAACCTGAACTTGAAATTCCCGTTAAATGCCTTGATCCGGATCCGTCCTGGATTAATTCAACCTCCCCCCGTGCACCCGACATGAGATTTGAAAAGACAAGGGCAACATTGCCCGTTAATGCCGAGATATTAGCATCAGATCCTAGTGTATAATTAATAGTAACCGAACTTGAATAAGAAAGAGATTGCTGAAGCATGGTTAAATTAGAAAGTGATCCATTAATTGAAACAATTCCTCCACCTCCAAGGCTTAATGTCTGATTGGCTATTGTTGAATTTGTGACGCCATAGATTAAAGCAGAACTACGGCTTAATGACTCATTATTACGATCAATAGCGTCAATAATTAATTTATTTGAACCGGTTTCGTAGTGACCTGCATAAAATCCAAAATACAAATTAGCATTTCCAGAAGAGGATGCACTGCCTGAATGATATCCGAACGAACTGTTAGACGAGCCTGTATTGGCCAATAAAGAAAAGGCACCTAAGCATGAATTATAATTAGTGGCAGAACCGTTTAATGCATAGGAACCCATTGCGGTATTTGAAGGTCCTGTAATGCTAATCCCACTAGAATAACCTACAGTTGTATTGTCGCTAAAGCTTGTTATGCCAAGTCCTGCATTGGTGCCTATAAGAGTATTTCTCCCTCCAGTGGTTAATGAGGCGCCTGCATTATATCCTATACCCGTAAATAGCAAATCCAGGGTCAGGCATTTTACTCCGTTAATAGTTATATTATTGGATGTTGTGTTTGTTCTAAAATACGCAACTCCACTCCCTCCAGTCAAAGAATCATCTCCAATAATGTCAACATAGGAGGTTGCAGTATTATTAGCAATTGTTGCCAATAAATATTCGGTATAGTTTTGTGTGCCTGCTTTTGTCCTATAAATTTTCCTGCCGGTTACTCTCGGATCAGCTGAAACAGGAATAGTGAGTGTTACTGAATTATTACCACTTGTTGTGGTTATTTGTGCGGCGGAATAAACAATATGCGTCTCGCCTGTTGATGTTGTGTAGGTAATACCATACCAATGCGCTCCGGTATTAACAGAACCTCCCGAACTTATTACTCCTGTTGGCACAGTTGGGTCGGGAACCTGATAAATATCGAAACCCATGGCCGACCTTATACCATCAGCAAATGTTAAACCTCTAACATCAAGTTTATAAATGGGGGAAAGAGTGCCTATCCCTTGCCGTTTATTTGTATTATCCCAAAACAAATTAAAATTATCCTGGTTAATAACTCCAGATGTTCCGGCAAAAGGTATTGATCCGGCAGTTAAATTAGAAAGCGTCACTCCATTTGTGAATACCTGGGACTGGCTCGTTGCACCCATGGTCGCTCCCGATGCGAGCAATGCCCCAGAGATGGAAGATATATAGCCCGAGGGGTTGGTTGAGTTGTAGGGAGTATAACCTAAGGCAGTCGTTACATTTCCAGAAGTTATTGAACTTATATAACCATTTGGATTCGTCGCATTATAAGGAGTAAAGCCCAATGCTCCCGTCACTTGCATTCCTGTTATACCTGTTAGATATCCCATACTAGTCCACGGAGTATCGGTAATGCCATATCCACTAAGCGTGGTTGGATGATTCCCGGAATACCATTGCGCATTATTAGTGACATTTTCCAAACCAACCATTGTGGGGCTAATTCCACTGACCGTACCGGTAAATGTTGGCGAATTGATTGTTGCCCAGCCACCATAATTACCAAGATCATTCGTAAACGAACTTAAATTGGTTGGTTTACTTCCGATTTCCGACCAAACATAGGTTGGTTTTACACTTACCTTTGCCCAGGAATAAACATCACTGGCAGGTAATGAAGTCGGGAATAAATGCCACGTTTTTGTACCATCCCAATATTGGGTACTTAAACCCCCCGCAATTGATGGTTCCCTTATTGCCCCCAGGCTATCAATGTTCACTTTGGTTGCAAGCATGCTCCATTGATAAGTCGTATCCTGGTATATCCAAAGATAAGATGTTGCCGGGTCCCGATAAAAAGATGGACTATAAACCAAGTGTAAACTTGCCGGGTTTTGTCCAGGCGAACACAACGAGCAAAACAATAATATAAATAGTAGTATTTTTCTCATGACAGAACAATATAGCCGGTATAAGGCAATGATAAATTATAAACGATCTTTGAAATAACCCCACTCAAAATATAAAAAACAGGTTCATCAGGTAAACGATGGACATTTCCATTTGAGTCAGTTTGATAGATTTTCACGTCTGGATATTGCCCATAAGTCGCCGCGTAATCACGCGCATAATGAATGGTTATGCTTTTTGTGGCCGCAAAGGGGACTGAAAGCTTTGGCAGCGTTGGAAGCAGTCCGCCGTCAATGATATCGCCATTCGATAAAGTAATTATCAAATGTCCTAAATTATTGGCAGACAAATTGGACACTGATATCCCCCTTGGTCCGGCAACCTCTTCAACTTCTACCGTGATATTCTCAACGCTTTCTGAAGTAGTAATGTTGATTTCATCCATGATTAATCCGTTATTACGCTTAAAATCGTCCACGATCCGCCAAGATAAATACTCTTCCTGCCATCTAAAAAGGTAATTTTAATATCATACTGATAGGTGTTGGAAGGTATTTCAATAACCTGGGCCGGTATGCAAAAAGTATAATCCCCGGTAATTTGTAGTCCTTCATTTACACTCGACAAATATAGTTTTACCGTCGCGTTGGGCTGTAACCTTACTTTCATCTCTATCAGCGCCCCATGCAATAAATAGGCATCCCCGGTCGGAAGAGTTATGTTTGCCCCAAGGTAAGTTGTCCCCTGCTTTACCGGTACCAGATCGTGATTTTGCATCTTAGTTGATTTATTGATCAATAAAATTTACTCCCGAAATAGTCGCTTCCCCGCAATCGCTGAAGATCTTAAACTGCTCTTGCTTGGTCCTCCATAAAAAGCCCAGGAACTTTTTAGGCTTTAAAACCAGAAGTTGCACTGAATTATTGGCTTTCCGATCAGTGATTAGCAATTGTGCAACCGGATCGGTAGTTTGTATAACCCCCTTCATACTCCAGCATTCCGAATTAAATGAAACAGGAAGTTTTAACACCTCTCCCGGTTCTGCCGGCACTTCGGGTTTACCCACATCCGCCTGAACAGCGGTTGAATCGGCAAACGATGTTTCAACAACAGTTGCCTGTACAACCTCGTCAGGCTTGATTTCATTCACCATTTCAAGGCTGTCAAGCTTTAACTTGAGTGCTGAATTCTGTGCCCTATAGGTTGCCCTGGTCTCGGTGATTGTAGCCGAATTAACGGTCGCCAGAGTCTTCGTGTCGGCCTCTAACTTTTCATTTTGGCTGGTCAGAACCACATTAGCGTCATAAAGATTTTTGATCTCCCGGACCGACAATCCGTGAGCAATGGCACTGATCAGCAAAATAATTCCTAAAAATCCCGATAGTTTCATTAGGCTGTTTTTTTAATATAGGTTTGATAATAAGTCTCAATAAGGACCTTCCCGGCTTCGACGGTTACCGTCCCGGTTGTTAGTGCCGAAAGCAAAACCCCGGCAAAATCATTCCAGAACATGTTTTTTGCAGTATCAGAACTGAATTTCAGTTCGTTCAACGCTGCCACCAGTTGATCCTGAAGATTAGTGATCTTGGTAATATCTTCTGCTTTCTGAAGCTTGAGCAGGATAATTGGCAGCCAGGTATCGAGGGCCGCCTTAGCCTTATTGATTAAAACGGTATCTGCCGAATTATTCAGACCTGCCTCCACGATGGCAATAACCATATCTGTGGCTGGTTCGTCCATAACCTTCTTGAGGCCATTTACCAAATTAATGGCAATCGGAATAAGCACTTGCGCTTCAGCATCCGCAGATGTAAGCACCTTGGTGATCCAAGCAGGAGTTCCTGCTGCCCAATGAAAGAATTTTCCTAAAATTGTCATGATTTTTATTTTTAAGTGATTATTAAGGATTTAAAAGTTTTGCCTTTGCCCAATAAGCCTGACGCTGAACGAGCCCATTTGTGCCTCCATTGATTCTCCTGGTGATGGCGATAAACAAATCCTGATCAGCAAGGTCATTAAGCTTATGCGAATTCCAGAACCAGCATGCGCTGATTGAGGCATATTCCGGCGTTTCCAGTAAGGCCGGATTATCGATAAAGTCAACCTCCAAATCAGCGGATATCTTGGCATAATTGGCACGACCGGTCAGCTGGATCAACCCGCGTCCCTTGAATTTTACACCGTCACCGGCTTCGATATTACCAAGATCAAGCCTGCCCTCATACTCTTCGCCTGAAGCGAGTTCTTTCAGATAACGAAATTCACCACTTTCCAGCGCAACCTGTGCCAGAAAACAGTTTTCCCGTTTTGAGGTATTGATTTCAAACCGATCACACCCGGTGAGGATAAATGGCAATAAAATATCCACATTTCGAGCATTGGGCATAATACCCAGGATTAGTTCTTTAGTTATCATTTCACTTTAGTTTTCAAAATTTGTATCTCCCTTTGATTGTAATCGATTTTCACATTTAATTTTGAGATCGCAACGTTTACAGTTTTTTTTAATTCGCATGTCTCATCCTGATGAATATCACAAAGAACCTGTTGATTTTTGTCCCGCTCATTAACAAGTGTGATGAATACATCAAGTCGCTTATCCAGATTAAGAATAAAGGAATTAAAATTTCGGTTCGTATGAAATTGCGACCATCCAATGGTCCCTATCCCCGCCAGAACTGCTGAGATAACAACACCCATTACCACTTCGCCGAAGGTTGTAAGCGTCCCCATTACTTTTCAATTACCTGGGTAACGGCTGGGTCAATAATGACCGATGTAGGCGCCGGGGTTAGGAAGTTTTTCCCAAGGTAAACTAAGGCCGCACAGGCAGCCATATGCCAAACATTTGACCAATCAACTTGAAAGCTCCCTGCATTAAGCGTACCTTCAACAATTCCAAAGGCAGCACCACCGGCGGCCATGATTGCACCTTTCATGAGGTCATGCACATTGAGCGATAAAAAATTTGAGAATTTCATAATATGTTTTTTAAAAGGTTATCCAGTTTGATCCGTTACTAATCACAGTTAATTTAGTCCATTGAGTTGCCAGGGAGCTCGTTGTTGCTCCATCAATTGTTTGCGACGAGGTTGTTGTAATGGTGATCACTCCGGTACCGCTATTTTTTATGCGATAAATCCGCCCGGTGACACCTACTGAAGTAGGTAATGTAACTGTAAATGTGCCAGATATACAATCAATCACATCGTCAGTAGTTAATATCGAGTAACTTGATGTTTTGGCGGTATAATCAACAGTCAATCCAGATATATAAGTCCTCTGAATATTTACATTGCCAATGGTTACCGTGTTGGAACCATTACCAACAGCGGTTGAGCCAATAACAACCTCATTCGTATTTCCCGCCGCGCTTGCCTTGGTATTATCACCCAAATAAACAGAGTTAGTTGCTGTTTGATTTAAACTTGTTGTACCGTAATAAAGTCCTGCATTAACGCCTAATCCCGTGTCTGTATTACCTGTGCTAATATTTGCCAATGCCCCATAACCTACACCGGTTAGATCGTGTCCTGATGTAGCCTGGGACACAGCATAAGTACCTAAAGCAGTATCATTATAACCTGTATTAACATATTGTAGTGCTTCATTTCCTACTCCGGTATCATAATATCCATAAGTGAGATAATTTCCGGTTAATCCTAAAAAAACATTCATGGACCCTTCATATGTCAATCCAGTTGCGCCCAAAGAAGACTGGCCACCACCCCCTATATAGATATTATTACCATCACAATTGGCCCCCTTATAAGTTGATACTAAAAGACCGCTTGTTCCGCTTGTATATACTGGGCTGTTTCCTAAGGTGGAAGATGTGGCCCAAACAGGTAGGTAATTGACCGACCCGCCAGAAAGGGTTGTGCCCGTCGGGGGAACAGCAAAGGTTCCGTCGCCTCTCAGAAAGGTTGTTGTATTATTCGGAGGTGTAGGAACTGCCCCACCTACCGTGGCAGACATAACTGGAAGATCTGAATTCGTTGCGATACTTAACACCCCGGTAGAGGTTGTATTTTTAACTATTCCAGTGGTGAGTGCTCCAAGAAATTGAGGTCCTGAAAGTCCAGCATCAGTAGTTCCCTGAACGATAAACTTATTTGCCAGATTAATATTTGCGGAGCCATTAAAAGATATCCCCGCTATGGTTCGGGAAGTGGTCAGGGTCGCGGCACTGCCTGTAGTGTTCTGATTCCATGTTGGAACGGCAACAGATGCCCAATTTGTTCCATTACTTTGTATGATATTGCCCGCCGATCCAGGTACTGCATATGTTTCGGTCGATGCCACCCAGTTTGTACCATCCGAAACAATTACCTTTCTTGCAGTCACGTTGGCACTAGGAAAGGTAGGAGTTGATAAGACATAGTTTGTTCCGTCGGAAACAAGGATTTTACCGGCTGTTCCCCCTGCACTTGTCGGTATTGTCGAAGTGGACCAGGTAGGTATTGCGCTAGCTCCGGAGAGTAACATATGATTTGCAGTTGTGGAGGCAGCAACTGTCCCAGTATTATTTGCGGCTAATTGATAGGGAATAGCTCCCAAAGTTCCTCCCGCAATATTGGCTGTCCCGGTGGTATTTTGGTTAAGCGTTGGAAAAGTACAGTTAACAAGATTTCCTGAAACCGGAGTACCAAGTAGGGGAGCAATAAAATTAGGGCCATTATTAAAGACCAAAGAACCACTTCCGATTGATGATGTCGTTCCTGTACCTCCATTCCCGATAGACAATATTCCTGTCACTCCGGTTGATAAAGGTAACCCGGTTATGTTGGTTGCAACTCCGGAGGAAGGAGTTCCTAAGTTCCCCCCAGAAATCAGATAATTCATGCTTGTCCATGGAGTACCGGTCACATAATTTGAATTATCATAGCTTATCAATGTCCCCGAAGCCTTAACAAAGCCGGTTCCACTAAGTTGATTCTGCTTACCTGTAACCGTGGAATTAGCACTCACCCTTGCATCAGTATAGTACAATCTTGAACCTTCGGCTATATCCGACGTTGTAAGATTTACAGTACCGGTATATCCATTAACTGAATTGATATTGACGCTATTCGTAACCTTTCCCCATACTGACCCATTGGCAATAATCCAGTCACCCAAAGCCCAGCTGCTTATCCCTCCCATTGAAGTTGTACCGGCCGCATTAACGATCCAATATTGACCAGTAGTTGTAGGAGTGCTGGGCAGAGTTGGCGAATTGGTCGAGGCATTCCACGTGCCCTGATAGGTTGCGCCGCCGGTTATGGGCATTTGGGCCAATGGCACCTTACCCGATCCGTCAAGAGTAGCCACGCCAGCTGAAACCCCCATTTCGGAACGTTTAACCTGTGAATCATTAGTAACGTTGGAAAGACCAACATAAGAAGGATTTAATGCCTGCCAGCTTTTATCTCCCCTCCAGAATTGACTGATGCTTCCGGTGGCTATGGCGGGTTCCTTGGAAGTCCAGCTTATGGAGTCTGCAATAGAGGGAATAATATACCCGCTCGCCACATTCAAAAAAAACATTCCGGAATTATCAGTTATTGGCGATCCTACAATTGTTAATCTCGAATTTACGGGCACCTTAAGTTTAACCGTGTCAATTTTATGGCGATATTTATAGATCGAGTCGATGTCCCTCTTTGTTGCAAGTTTCGTCCATTGATAAGCCGAACCTTTATATATTCTAAGGGTTGAATCACCCTGAGTATAATAAAACGATGGGCTATTAATCCTGCGTGCCGAGGTATCGGGTGGGGCATATTGGGCGAAAGCCGAATAACCTAGGAAAATTAAAAGAAGTGTTATTAGTTGTTTCATGACAATAAAATAAATCCCGTTTCGGGTATAGCTAAATCATACACTATTGAGTCAATAAGACCTCCGACCATCATATATTTAGGTTTTTCAGTCCTTTCAAGGCGATTCCCCGTGGAGTCGATGGTGATCAGCCTCAGTGTGGGATATTGCCCGTGCGTTGCCGAATAAGTGGCGTTATACCCGCTTATGGTGGGGTTGGAAACACCGATAAAGGATATGATGGCCAGGTAAACAATCACCGGTGCCAGTGTGGAGGACGAGGCAATAGCCGTACCGCTTCCCCCCGCAGAACTGGTGGTCGTTGCGATTACCGATATTACCGGACTTAAATCCTGAAACTCAAGAATCTCGCGTAACTGTACGTTCCACTGTGCCGAACGGCTATCAAGAATTGCCGATACCACCTCATAATAATTTCCGTCCCGGTCTGTCATTGTACCCGCAAATTCGAGATTTCCCCGGTACGTCATTGTGATTATCTTCAGCGGACGTCGGTGTGCAGAAATGTCGTGGCGAAGATAAAGCTCCGACAATGGGAAGTTACCGGTTATGCCATCCGCGGCCCACAAAGTAGTAGGGATACCGCTCAAATTGCTGATATAATTACGATACATCAAAAACGCATTAGGCAAATTTGGAGCATCATTAATGATCAGCGTCGGTGTACTGGGTATGTAATTACAAGCCGAATTATTAACCCCCTTGAGATCCTGTGTCGATATATAATCATTACCCGGATGATAAGCCAGGATATTGGTAAAGGCCAAGCCACAGGGCGTTCGTGAGGTAAATGGCGCCGGCTGAGTCTGCGGTAACCAGAATAAGGTAACCGTCAATATGCCGCCAATGGGTAGTGGTTTGGTTGTGCATTTAAAATCACTCCATTGGTCAAAGTTTAAGTAATATAAAGTCTCATTATCCGTGCACGGCACATTGTGGAGCGTGATCAGATTAGGCGTAGTGCTCCATCCTGTCGCTGTGTTAAGATAATAGGTAGTGCCTCCAAAAAGCGCGTGCAGACTCACCTGGAACTGCACATTAAGGGCGGTGACCTTACCAGGGGGATCTGAGCTATTCGACCAGCAAGCATATTTAAGCGAGAAACAAAAGTCTTCGCTCGGTGAAGCTGCAACCGCGATAGACTGCTTAATATTGAGTCCGGCATTATAGCGATCGTAATAGCCCATAAACGCACAATAAACATCATTAACTACGCCGTATACCAGCGATGGTAAAGTAAGTGCCGGCGTTGATGACATCCCCGTCGGTCCAGTCCAGTTATCACCTGCGTTAATAAAGTCGGGGTTGTCAAGCATGGATGTTTTTTTACCATAATCCACATGTATACTGGCTTCTTTATAGGCGGCCACCTGGCTCATGATCCCACTTTGATTAAGCGGTAAATTGATGGCGCCCGGTGTTGATGTATCGTCGATTGTCTCGTTAAGGTCCAAATAATAATCAGCCACATAAGCTCCCGTTGAGTCATACTCATAATAAAGCACATGGCCAGTTAAATCCTCAGTTCGAATCACATACCACTTCCCACGGCATTGCTTAACGGTTATTCCGAGGGGAAGAAAGTTCTCGATAACGTCGCTACACATAAAGGGTACATTATTCGTATCTACAAACATATAGGGAGAATAATAAGCGAGATCGAATACATCTCCCGAAGTAACTATAGGCCGGATACTGGCACAGAAGCAAACGTTAAGTGCCAATCCGGTATTGATTAAACACTGATTAATGATCGTTCTAAAGTTAACCCGAAGGACGCTTCCCGCAGAAAAGTCCACCGGGTAAGCAATATTACTCAGGTCTCCTAATCCATCCACGGCTACAAGCTCAATACGGTATGGGATGGAGCATTTAAACGGTTCCGAAAATATTTCGGGCGTAAGCCAACCATACCAAAACGGGGTACCACCTTTTATCACTTCCACCATCCAACTGCGGTCGGTGATATCCCTAAACTCAGCAAATTGGCCTTGAGTAAGTGACCAAAGACCGATCTTTGCTGATGCGCCTCTTACCACACTGGTCGCCTGAGTCTGCCCAAATTCGAACGTAATCCCACCTTGAGCCAGCGCATTATCTGTACCGGTAAAGCCATTTAGCTTTAGATTGACCAGCGTTGTAATCCCCAGGACGTCAGTAATCGAAAAGTGATATTTAGTTGCGTATGCCATCTTTACCCCTGACGATTATAATAGAGTTGATTAAGCTTGATTGTGGTACCCAAATCCCGACCCTTTAATGTCAATTCAACGGTTTGATTTTGAAAAAGCGAGGCTTGCTGTGTTCGGGTGTCAAACGTATTACTTGCCGATCCGGAACTCGAACTACTACCACTAGATGAGGAGGAGGACTTACTTGCATTCGTCAGAATTTCTCCAAGTGCAACAGCTGCAATTCCAACTCCAATCACGGCCAATGCAGCTGCCGGATCAAGTGGGTTATCCGCAAGGGCATCAATCGCCAAATAAGTAGATCCAAGGGTTATGGCAGCATCCCCAACTGTTTTTAGTAAGCCGCCAAGCATATTTCCAAAAGCATTTACCAAACTTTCCTGACCTGATATAATATCGCCAATAGCCACACCAATTAAGTTCGCCATTTTACCTATACTCGTCCTCATGTCGGTGTCTAATATTTTATTGAGTCCGTCAATTTGTATTTGTCTTTTTTTTGCCGCGTCTTTTTCTTCGTCTGCCATTTTATCCATAATCACTTTTTCGCTGGCTGAAACATCCATAAGGGTATTGATAGTTGTATCTTTGAATCTGTCCCACGACGAGCACATAAGATCAATACCAGAAACAACTCTTCCATTAATTGTTGTGTTTAACGAATCACCATATGTCACCCAGGCAACCGAAGCGTTTTTTAAAACGTTTATTTCATCCTCTTTTTGTTTGATAGCGTCATTTTGAACGGCAATCCCCATCGGGTTATCCGTTGGCATTGCATCTTTTGCAGTCTGCATCGCTGATAACTCATTTTCAAGCCCTTTTATTGTTCCTGTATAATCTACAACGGCTTTCCCCGCGTCCTCCCACTCTTTAATCTCCGCCTTTAGAGCTGTAATCTTCTCGGCTATTCCTGCTCGAGTTTCAATAGTTGAATCATTAAATTCTTCCTGGTAAGTTTTGAGTTTAGCCGTTAAATCTGCGTAGGTAGTTTCCGGCTTTGATGTTGCATCCGTTGAAGTTTGCTCCTGGGTATCTCCTCCGATAACTTTTGGTTTCGAATATTCGTTGTGCGATGTAAATAAATAAGAAACTGATCCAGGGATGTTTTTGTCCAGCATCATAGCTAAGACCCCGGCGGCGCCAGCTAAAAAGTCTTTGAAACCGTTTCCCTGGGTAAGAGCCGTTCCAATTTCCGCATTAACCTCATGCATCGCATTGCTAAACTGTTTAAGACCATTACTTGCGTCTGCTGCCGCTTTCGCCTGCGCCCCATACCGACCTTCAACAACACTCAGGATTACATTCTGAGCCCCCGCAATGTCGTTGACCTCCATAAAGTTCTTAATCAGTTCGCGCTGATCAGGGGTAAATATTCTAAGCTGGCGTTGAAGTAAATTTAGGCCCCCAATCGGATCCTGTAATGCTTTGCCTAATAACCTTGCCATCCCCTGCAACCCCTCACCATCACCCAAGGCAGTAGCCATATCCAAGGCTGCTGCCTGGGCACGCTTAAATGAGTCTACACCTACGTTCGAAAATGCAAGTAGTTGGGCTGTTACATCGTTTAGTATGGTGTCTCCCCTAAAGAGTGTGGTATCCTGGAGTTCCATAGCCGCTGCTTTAAGGCTGTCGAGCGATTGTCCTGAGGCATCCCCGGTATTCTTTAAAGCCTGAGCAACCTTGGCTGTTGCGCGTGCCGCTTCATCGGCGGCATCAACACAGTTCCGGACAAACTCTTCAATGGCCACGACCGAGAAAACCTCCATCATCTGTTTGCCGAGCTTATTCATCCCCTCGCTAAAGATGTCAACTTTTCCCTGGGCGTTATTCAGCCCCTGCTCGAGTTGCGTGCCGTCTGCAAAAATCCGTATATATAAGTCACTTATATCTGCCATCCTCTTAATTGTCTAATTGTCCAACTTTCTAATTAGCGCCTCGTCAAACCTCCTGTTAATCTCCTCCAGCTCCTCCGGAGTGGGTTCTATCATTTCGGGTTCTGGTTCGTCCCAGGGGAGCAGCATCAGGTCTTGCCGGCTTAGGTTGAAATTCTCAGACATTGAATTAGCCGCCCAGATATTCCAGATGATTTCGCGCATCATCCACTTTTGTCGGTTGTATCGCAAAAAATATCCCCTGACCGTCAAATCAAACTCCCACCAGGTCATTCGCTCAAAACGATCAGGGGATATCCCTATCTCTGCCGCAAGCTCATCTAGGTCGTCCCACGTCTGTTTTTTTTTACCTCCGCCTTTACTCCGGCATCTTTCCCTTTTTCCAGATTTTTAAGGTAGGTGTCATAGATCGACCTCCCCACCGTTCGCGTCTTAATAAAGATATCGAAGATTTGCTGAAAGGTCTCCTGCTCCATGTCGGTGATCAAGTTGTATACCTCCCATTTATTGAAGTCAACCTCCGATCCCGACACCAGGCATTCAAATTTGAGCGAGGCAACAATAAGGTCCTGGATGAGTTCATTAAGATCGATGTTTTGCATTTCAGATACATTGATACCTCTATCTTCGCAGAGTATGCGTGTGGGTCCTATCCCGAAACGGAGATCCCTGATGCGTCCTTTAAATTCCAGTTTGATTGATTCGTTTACCATTTTCCCGATTTGATTTTTTCAATAAACCTCCGGGCGCCTGTTCGGTCCCGGGGGTTTTATTTGATGATTAGATTATACTGCGGTTCCGCTAACGATGGCGCCGGTTATTTCCCAGGTTACGTCACAGGTCCGTTTGTCACCGTGTTTGCCGGTGTCGGTAAACTTGGTGATGTAGGCGCTCACCGTGGTAATGTGATCACCAGTAGTTATTCCGCCAAAAATTAACGGATGTATAGCTTTTGACAGCCAGTCGGCACGGAGATCTTCACACCCCTGGCCAGCGGTGGCAGCCGGGTCATAAACTGCCGAGAATGATACACTCCCACTGATATCGCCGGGGAGCGACTCTTTGTTGCCCGCCGAAGTATCGTTGGTAACGTCAACAACGGCTGTCGATCCTGTAAACCCTGCGGTTAATTTTCCGAGAAGCAGGTGAGCGTTCCATTTGATGGCCACCTGTGATCCTAATTGATATCCCATAATAGTTTATATGTTAGCTCCGATGGTGGGGCACATTGGGGCGGTCACATAGGGCCGGCCTTTTTGTGCCCCTATCGGGGGATGGTTTATAAATTAAACGCCTAAAGCTTGTACTAGGGCAATCACGCCGGCTGCATCATTTCTGCGGATACGTCCACCTGCACGAACGAGTACCGAATAGATATCTCCATAATACAACGGGGAAGCAATGTGCTCGAAGAAGTCGTTTTGACCCAATGCTCTGATTACGGAATCCTGATGCCAGAATAAGCCCGCTGCCATTGCGGTGGCGGCTGTTGGAGTTTGGGACGGATCATAAACAACAGGTGTCGTTGCATTATTGTAGCACAATACGTTTGCCCTTGGAGCCAGGAAGGTGAATCCAAAGAGTTTGCCTACAACTCCTGTTTCGGGATTAAACGCAGCCGAAAAATCGCGGTATTGGGTCGCCGACAAAATATCGGTAAACTGAGCATACATATCTGCATCCAAGGCGGCATAACGTCCGTCCTGAGGAATGCTTAGCCGGTCCATGGCCTTCGCCATTTGTTTCACGTCGGCAAGCTGGATCAGCATCCGATTACCCGTACCAATATGGGCGGTAACATTAGCACCTGTGGTGCGCAATAACGATCCGGCGGCAGAAGGCGACCAGTAATAGTAAAACCAATCGCCAACTGTCTCGGCAATTGCGGCGCTTTGCTCTCCCATTACACTTGCGCGCTTGTCATACGATAATTCATATTTATCAGCGTTGGCGATCTTGATAGGATCTGAGGAGAACTCATCCAGCGAAAAGGTGATATCATTATCTGTCCGTGTAATTACAGTTGCAGGGAATGAGGATCTATTCTTCGTAACAAGCGGCTTGGTTCCCGCATTGGGAATGTGAACTACTTTGCCATTATAGACAAAGGCGTCTGCATTCACTGCGTGACTCAGGTGGGGATTCGCCTTGAAAAGGTTGGCGACAATGTCGTTAATCCAGATTTCCTTTTGAATAGCCATTAGCGATATTCCGGATGGCATAGGAATAAAGGATGATGCGGTTAAACCCGCAAATAGGTAAACAGGGGCAATGCCCGTCACGGCGCCAAGAACCGTGGCTGAAATGGCTATAAACAAAATGGCTACTAAAAGGGATGCAATTTTTTTCATGATATAAAATGAATTAGAATTTTAAATTTTTATTTCGCCGGTTTCTTTCCGAATTTCTCTTCGAATTTGGCCTCGTACAAGTCATAATATTGGGCGCGGACATGCTCGAGCTTATTCCCGCGATCCATCTGGTCGAAGCTCAGTTTTGTCAGTTCATCCCTCTCGCTGAGCTTGCCACTGAGCGAAGTCGAACTAATATTCGAAAGGTCCTTAGCAGGTGCAATACCCATCAACGCCTTTTCGGCATTCTCGGCATTGGCAGCAAAGAGCGATTTCCACATCTCCTTTTGTGATGCGACAATCCGTTTTTCATTCACAGCCTGAGCAATCAGCCCATCAACGCGGGCGGTCTCGGCTAGTGCAGCAGCAGTTTTAAAGCCGTCGAGCTGAGCGGTAAGCTGCTCCACTTCGGTGGCTTTTGTCCGCCATCCCTCGACCTGGGCAAGGAAGGCATCCTCAGTAACATCGTCGCTGAGTTGGAATTGGTTTTTAATTTTCAGAAAATCCATATCTTTTGATTGATTGGGTACAATTAATAATGCGGCCATGGATTGGTATAGGGCGATGGCTCGCAGGGGTAAGTTATCATTCGCCCGGCCTATATTGGCGGTCAATTTCCCCATTTCGATGCGATCGGCCAATTTGGCGGCAATAGCCTCCTCGGCAGTGAACCAAGTGTCGGTATCGCTCATAAATTTCACCCTGCATTCCTCCGTGGTGAGTCCGGTTCGAGCAGAATAGATGGCGAGCATCGACCCTTCAAAATTTTCCATTTCGGTAGCATCAGCGCGCAATTGCGAAGCATTTCCGTTACTGGTACCCTGAATGCAGTGAGTCATAATCCGCGCAAAGGGCGACAACACAATTTCATCCGCAGCAAGTATGATGATGCTGGCCATGCTCGCGGCAATCCCTTCAACTTTGACAATAACTTTTTTCTCACAGGTATTCAGTGCCTGGAAGATGGCGAGCCCTTCAAAGTAGGATCCTCCCGGACAATTAACGTGTACGGTTACGGTATCCCCGTCGCACCAGTCTAATTGGCTTTGTATGTCTCCAGCGGTGATCACCTGATCATCGTTATCATCGTCACCGTCGCGTGGTCCGATCGGCTTATAAATGTAGATGTCTCCCCACATAGTTAAAGTAATTAAGAGTGTCTGCGATTACGTTCATGCAAATTTTCAACTTATTCATGCGCTCTGCAAATCAGATAATACTGGTGTGCGCTACACGGTAAAATTCGCAGCGTACAGGATAATTTTACCGGGTCGCGCACAACAGAAAAATTCGAATTGTCACTCAAAGGGGTAAGGTGTAAGTTTGTGATACATTAAAACCACCAGCGATGGCAAAGAGCGAAACGACCATGACCATGCGTAAAGATTATGCGCGCATGTTATATCTCAAGGACAACCTTTCACAGGCCGAAATTGCGTCCCGTGTAGGTACCTCAGCGCAGACAATTACCAAATGGAAGGCCGACGGCAATTGGGAGAGTTTAAAGGCAAATTTCGTAATCAGCCGCCAGGAGACACTCAGTAGAACCTATGCGCAAATCAACCAAATATTCGACTCCCTAGAGGGTAACGATCTTGAAGGTACGCATGTAGTTCGCCTGATCCAATCCAAAGAGGCAGACACTCTTTCAAAACTTGCTGCTACTGCTAAAGCCCTGGAAACGGAGCTATCAATCTCGATCTATATCGATGTGTTTATCAAGTTCGGCAATTGGCTTAGGGACGCTGATTTTAGCCTCTCTAAGAAAATGGTAGAGCTGCAGGATGCCTTCATTAAAGAGCAATTAAGGAACATTTAAACAGGTTTAAAATGGCAGTAAAATCCACCAAAGATCAGATCGAACGTTGGGAAGCCTACCGCGATAACTTGATGCGCAGTACTCCGCTGCCCTTGGAGGACGAAATTACCCGCCGGGCTCGCATTGCCAAACTTGAGAAAAACTCCGAGAGTTGGTTTGCCTATTATTTCCCGGCATATTACTCAAGCCCTTCTGCACCCTTTCATCGCAAAGCTACCGACCGGCTTTTAAAAAATAGCCGCTGGTATGAAGTACGGCGCTGGAGTCGTGAACTCGCTAAGTCTACCCGGGGGATGATGGAGGATCTTTATATGGCTATGACTAATCGGGCCCGTAACTTTCTCCTGGTATCACATACTTATGACAACGCGGAGGAACTATTAATGCCCTACATGATTAACCTGGAGAGCAATGCCAGGCTGATTAGTGATTACGGTCTCCAGCGAGGTTTCCGCCAGTGGGAAATGGGCGATTTTGTTACACGTCAATCCTGTAGCTTCCGCGCAATAGGTGCAGGTCAAAGTCCGCGTGGAACGCGAAACGAAGCCGTCCGTCCGGATGTGATCCGAATTGACGATATAGATACGGACGAGCGGTGCCGAAATGAAAAGCGGGTGTCAGATACATGGGACTGGGTCGAACAGGCACTCATCCCCACCGTTTCCGTTTCCGGAAATGTAAGGATCATCTTCCAGGGAAACCTGATATCAAAAAATAGCATCATAGCCCGCTCAAGCGAAAAGGCTGACCACGTCGATACCGTTAACATACGTGACAAAAATGGCAAATCCACCTGGCGCGATAAAAACACGGAGGAGCATATTGATTGGCTCCTCTCAAAGATTTCATACAACTCCGTTCAAAAGGAATATTACAATAACCCGATTATCCAGGGCACAGTCTTTAAGGAGGTAACGTGGGGGAAATGCCCTAAACTTTCAGAATTCAGGTTTCTGGCAGCTTACGGCGACCCCGCACCCTCGAACAAAGAGAATAAGGATAATTGCTACAAAGCATTAATCCTTGTTGGCCAGCTGGAAGGGAAGTTCTATATCCTGACCGGGTTCCTGGAGCAGGTTAAGAATTCCCGGTTTGTGGAGTGGTATTACGATATCGAGCAATACGTCGAAGGGCGCTCGCAGGTGTTTAATTACATTGAGAACAATTCCCTTCAGGATCCTTTTTACGAACAGGTCTTTCAACCTTTGTTCTTCACCTTCGGAAGAGTCAGGGGCCACTATGTCCACATCACTCCCGATGTCAGGAAAAAACCTGATAAGTTCGCACGCATCGAGGGTAACCTTGAGCCGTTAAACCGTCAGGGTAGGCTCATCTTCAACGAGGCCGAAAAATCGAATCCACATATGCTCCGTCTCGAGGATCAGTTCCGGAACTTTGCAGCTAACACCACGAGCCATATCGACGGCCCCGATGCAGTGGAGGGTGGGGTCTATATCCTGAATCAAAAAACCATCTCAGCCGAGCCGGTCATCCTTGGTGCCCGCAAAGGAGGATCACGAAAATATTAATTCTTTAATTCCAAAGATATGTCCTACATTACAAAAACAGATCTTGAAACAAGCATCGAGCAAGCCCTCCTTGAGGCGCTCGACTTCTCGAGTGATGACAGTGTCATCACCACCGCCTGTGCCCAGGCTATTAGTCAACTCTGGTCCTATCTTCAGGATAAATACAACATTACAGACGAGCTCGCCAAAACAACAGGAAGGGACGATTTGGTCCTGATGATTGCACGCGATTTGGCAATTTATCATATCTGGACCTATGTCGATCCTGCCAGCATTCCTCATGCCCGCGTTGCAAGATATACGGCAGCCATGGACTTTTTAAAAGCGGCTCAGCTCGGCACAGCCTCCTTAAACATTGGTCCGGCCACTACGACCTATTCTCCAATCGCGGGGGGATCGAACGACAAACGTGTATCTCATTATTAATCCGTTCATTCATTAATTCTTTCAT
Organism: uncultured Bacteroidia bacterium; assembly: GCA_903923905.1. Classification (GTDB taxonomy): domain Bacteria; phylum Bacteroidota; class Bacteroidia; order Bacteroidales; family Prolixibacteraceae; genus JAAFHB01. The sequence goes on along the minus strand of CAIXZH010000014.1, from coordinate 39,006 downwards.
TCCAAAGATATGACCAATATTACCCGCAAACCGGGAAAGCCCGGAACCATCAAAGTGACAGAACTGGTCCTGAAGCAAACCTTCAGGACAAATGTCGATATAGCCTCCTGGCGAACGGCGATCATGGCTGCCGAAAGCATTATTGCACCCCGCAGGCGTATTCTTTATGATCTCTATGAAGAGTTGATGCTCGACGGGCACCTCCATTCTGTAATCGACAAGCGGCGAAGGGCAGTCAGGGCAATGCCAATCTCCTTTTTAAAAGACGGGGAAGAGGTCCCGGAGATTACTAACTTTTTGAATACTTCGGCTTTCCGGCAGATGCTCTCCGACATCAATGACCATAAGTTCTATGGCCACTCGTTAATCCAGATTGACTTTACCGGCGAAAAGTTAACCTATAAGTTGATTCCGCGCAAGCATGTGGTTCCTGAATTTGGTATAGTAACCATTAACCAGGGCGACACCACCGGGATCGATTACCGGAGCGCTCCCGAATCGGCATATATCATCGAGGCAGGAGGTGAGCGCGACCTTGGTCTGCTCATGTCTGCCGGCCAGTATGTGATCTGGAAACGGGGTTGCATTGGCGACTGGTCCGAGCTGGGTGAATTGTTTGGCCGCCCCATGCGCAAGGGAAAATACAACCCGAGCGATGAGCAGGGGAAAGCGGCCTTGTTAACCATGCTCGAGAATCTCGGCGGAGCTCCGTTTATTGCCTTTCCCGACGGCACTGACGTAACCGTCGATGCAGGGGGGAGCAATCTTACCGGCGATATTTACAGCACACTAAAATCGGCCTGTAACGACGAAATCTCTAAAATCTTTATCGGGTCCGTGTTAACCACCGACTCCGGAACAAAGGGCGCCAGGGCGCTGGGCGAAATCCACGAACGCGGCGAACAGGACGTCTTTAATGAAGACTGCATGGACGTGATGTCGGTTTTGAATAACGACTTTTTCAAACTGCTCGAGCTCCATGGTTACCCCGTTGCCGGTGGCGAATTCTTTTACCAGGATACCGAGGAGTTAAGCCGAAAGGTTCAACTCGACATGATTAAGATCATTAAAATGGATCTTAGCGTGCCTGTTTCGGACGACTACATTTACGAAACGTTTGATATTCCTAAGCCTGAGAATTACGACCAGCTTAAGGCCGACCAAAAAGCCGCAGTTGATGCACTTGAGGCAAGCAAAGCAGCCGTGGCTCTTGCGGCAGGCGATCAGGCCGAGGCAGTTAACAACGGGTTGGAACCCAATGCCGACCAGGCGCTCAAAGAGCCAAATGTGGCAACGCCTGATAAACCTGCGAAAACCAAAAAGAAAGATACAACCCCGGCCAAACCTTCAGGGAAGATCGGGGCATTACTTTCCGGTTTATTTTCAACCCTCAAAGGAAAAAAGAATCCAATCGATGCTTTTGCATCCCAGGCTCAAACAGAGGCCCATAGGATTGCAAAAATGATCTATGATAATAACCTTCCGGACGGATATGTGGTTGACGAGGATTTGGTGCAACTCATAGCAGACGGCCTGGTTCAAGCCATCCAGGAGGGATATGGTACCATTGGCGATTACGAATTTGGAAGCAACCGGCGTTCATTGGGTGAAAAACTCATCCAAAACGCTTACCAGTTCAGCGCGGCCAAGGTCGATAATTTCCAGCACGACATGAAAGCCATGATGCTCGATGGTGATGGGAACCCGCTTTCGTTCGCCAGCTTCAAAAAGGTGGTCGACTCCTTGAATATCCAGTATAATAAAAATTGGATGCAGACGGAATGGAACACCTCCACCAGTTCAGGTATGATGGCCGACAAATGGCAAGGCTATGTGGACGATGCCGACGTAATGCCTTACCTGGAATTTATAACCGCTGGCGATGATCGAGTCCGTGAGGAACATGCGGAGCTTAACGGAGTTATCCGTCCGGTGGATGATGAGTTCTGGGACACGTATTACCCACCGCTCGATTGGGGTTGCCGTTGCGATGTGATCCAGGTTACCAATCCGAACGCTAAACCTACCGATGTTTCAGAGATGAATCTTCCGTCCATTGACGCACAATTTGCCAATAACTCAGGAAAGACGGGTAAGGTATTCAATGATGATAACCCAACGATGAAAGCCGCCTCAGATTCCGCTTTGTCGTTTGGTCTTAATTTGTCAAAACAATATATCGACGACCTGGATGATTAATATGTCCTGCAATAGGGTTTCGCTCGATAATCTCAAGCGTCAGGCCAAATCGGCAATCAGCCGGTTGCCCCCGCTTCTGGGAGCCGAGGCTGTGCGTCAGACTAAAGAAAATTTTCAACGGGGTGGGTTTGACGGTGGAATGGAGCCCTGGGAAAAGCGCAAAAACGATTCGGATCCGGGGCGCGGGGTTCTTATCGGTAAAGGGTCTGGGCATCTTTTTAAAGATATACGAATTTTGAGCCAGACCGATAATATGGTTGTTGTGGGTACCACGCTACCTTATGCCCGCATCCATAATGAGGGAGGAACAATTAACCATCCCGGCGGAACGGCCTTTTTCCCGAAAGATGGTAAGTTGGCCTATGTGAGCAATAAGGTAGCTGCTAATTTGGCCACAGCTGGCCACAAACTGCCACGGACCAAGGCGCATCCTATTCGCATACCACAACGCAAGTTCCTGGGAACATCGAAGGTATTGACCACCAATTTACAGGCGATTGTAGCTCGCGAAATGAAATCACTTAATAATAAATAGCTCTTATGGAAGAAATATTCAGAACAATTTTTACAGCCCTCAAATCATTAACCTGGATCAAACAGATCAGCGCAGAAGAGGGGCAGCTCGAGAACATTGATCAGGACGGTCAATTTAAACCGGTAGCATTATTGCCATGTGTGCTCATCGACGCACAGAGCGTCCAGTGGGACGCAGGAGATCTTATTACGCAGTCGGGTCAGGCTACCATTATAACGCGGTTTGCCTATCGAAAAACAACTGACCAGAGTAACCTGACAGGAGCTGATCTTTTTAACGCCTCCCTGACCGCATTAAAAAACAGGAGCATGGTAGAGAGTGCAATTGCTAATGCACCCGCCTTAGTTGGAGTGCATGGACGTTTGGAACGTGTATCCACACACCGCGAAAAACGATCAGATGGATTAATCGTATATCAAACCACGTGGATGGTTTCCGTTAGCGAAACATTGTAAAGAGGGATTTAAACCCGTCTAAATAAAAATGCCCGGACAAATCTGTCCGGGCATTTTTATTTAGTCATCTTCTTGGCCGTATCAAGATCCGGAAGCATATTCCGGAGCAACGCCAGGTAATGAGGCCGCTTACTCATCAGCTCAATATCTTCCGATTGCAACACATCAAGCATTTCATTTTGTGTCTCGAGCCAGCTTTCAACAGGGTCGACAGCTGTGGCGACTTCAATAACAAATTTATCGGGGTGAAATTTTACCATCTTGGAGCTCCTTTCCGGTTAGGGGGTAAGGTTTTAAAATGTGATCTTTTTTGGGCACAGGACGAATTGAATTGGAAAGGCATAAGGAAATGATTTAAGTAAATAAATAACACCAATGGAGGTGACTGTCACTTTAATAACCGAGGCTACGAAAGCCGCCAACCCTTGCGGAATTGACCCTCCATCGGCTTATTCAGCCGAAGAATTTTAAGCTCTGATCGTAGATTCGTATTATTAAAGTAACAGTCGTGACAAATGTAAAAAAATGTTTTACGAATAACCTTGTATTTTCCCACTTATTGATTATAAACTGCATAAAAAAAGCCCGGTCAATTGACCGGGCTTTTTTTAGATTATAACATTAAGGGCTAATTAAAATTTTTGTTTGGCGGTGTTTAGATTTGATTTAATTTCCTTTTTTTCTTCCGATCTTAATTTATCTCGCCATATCTCTGTCGTAATGTCCATATTAAAAGTATAAACTAAACCGTATGAATTATCATTACTCCAAATCTCAATTATTTTACCTTTCAAAAAATAAGTCGCAGCAGTCCTACCACTCATAGCTAAAGGGTTGGGCCAATAATTATTTTTAAATTCAACCTCGGCTCCAAGACCTGCCATAATTGAATCTGTAGCAATAAGTACCATTTTGCATTCGTTTTCCCCCATTCCAGGGTTATTAAACCCAGAATTAGACATATGAAGTTCATACAACCCATTGTCATTGTAACGTGAAAGTCCTGGATGTGCTTTAATTTTATAGCCTAATACTTCAAATGCTTGTTTATCCTTATCCTCTGATATAAGTTTCCTGAAATCTTGTTTACTCATTCCAAAATAGATATCCCCAAATAGTTTAATTCCTTTAGGGTGAATCTTGAAGGGTGAGGAGTTTACGGGTTCCTCTTCATCGACCTCGGTAAAGGGTTTTTTATCAATTTGCCCCATAAGAGATACTGCACTTAAAGTAAATAGTAAAACAAGAATTGTTTTCATTTTAAAGATTTTTAAACGGTTTTTAAATTAGTGCTGTAAAGGTACTTATTTATAAAAATCAAACGTGTCGATATTGGTGTAAGTTTTAACCAATTTGCGCAAGTCTTCGCCAGCCTTTTGCGCCATTGCCGCGCGTTCGGGCATCGCAATATGCTCAAGGCATTGGAGCTCCCACATCTTCTCCATTAGAGTAGTCATGAAAATCTTTGTTGCAGACCTAAACCCCGATTCAGTAAATTCTGGCAAAAGGCCACGCTCTATCTCAAATTCCCAAAGCGTGGCCTCTATTCCCTCAAGTATTGGGCTTAATTTCCTACCGATCATTGTTCAAAAGCGTTGTTTGCGTTTTAAAAAATAAGCGTCTGCAGCTGCTCGTTCCGCAAGCCGTATAATATTCGTGCCGAGCTCATTCGATTGATTTCGGTATCCGTTCAGCACGCTGGAAACATAGCTTCTTGAGCATCCACAGATTGCGGCAATCCGCTTTTGCTCTCCATGCTTCATACTATTGATTAGATCAAGTCGCCTGGTGCGAGATGCTTGTTGTTTCATCACAGCATCTCGGCCAATGGTTTCGAAGTTTGGATCAAGTGATAGGCCATGCCATCAATATCCTGGGCATTGCCAAGGATATAACTTACCGATTTATAAGGGGTAGAGTCAAGGATTACCGCGGCCAGCTTGGCACAATTGAACGATGCCCCATAATTAGCTGTCTTAAACCGCAAACTGAAACCAGAGGGATTGGCTGTTTTGTGTACATAGAAATTGTCAGGGCTGTCTGCATCCTGAACAATTATTACGCGGTCGCCTTCCTTCAGCCCAATCCGCTCTCCGGCTGTTTTACTAAAGGTGAATAATCCGGCCTTACGTGAGATCCGAATCATTGATTTTCCCGTAAAGGCATTCTTACTGTTCTCTGAATTGTAAATGTTAAATTTCATACCTCCGATTTTAAGTGTAAAAGTTATTTGTAAAATTTAATTGTTTCAGCCATGGCATTCCAAACTATCTGCTTGACCAGTCGCCGCTCAAGTGAGGACAGGTCACTTTTTTTCTGATCTATTAGCTCCAGCTCCTTCAACAAATCCTCAGGATTCATTTTCCCTTTACGATCAAGGGTAAAATAGGCAGTCATCTTGAGCTTTGATCCTGCCGGCAATTGTGCCAGAACCTCATTTTGCTGCTCCCAATAGCTTTGTATTTCAGCAACGATAAATTTCGAACACTGGGGATCCTGGATAATCTCACGAAATGTTTTGAATTTTTTCATTTTGATTATTTTTTTTTGTATCATACGTTTTAATTCCAATCCCATTCTGGCCATTTTGCACGTAAGCTTTCGCGCGTTGGACGTTCCGCCTTCATTAAATCAAACTGCTCCGACAAGGCGCTTAATAGCCTCATCACATAAATGTCCGAAATAAAAAAAGTGGAGGATAGCCTAAATATCACATCATCAAAACGAAGCCTCTTTAACTCACTCATATAGTAGTATCGTGCGATCAAAAGTTCATTACGTTGTTCACGACTAATAGCATTAGTGCTTGCGATTCGGTAGCCTAAAAAGCGTCTTTCCATGCATCAGTATTTTGGGAATATTACTTCGTCCTCCTCCGGATAAGGGTTTAGGTCAATTTCTCCGGCTTCAAACTCCGGAATTTCACCTTCTTCATTGACCGTTTCAAAAAGTACTATTCCCGCAAAAAGGAAGGCCATTATAAACGATATCAGGATAATTATGCCGAGGGCAATAAAGTGAGTCGGGTTGTCAACGTGGTTCATAAGATTATAATTTAGATAGATAAATTCTGGGTAATCCCACCCAACCGGCAATGGTATCTTCGATCAATCCGCCAGGGGTAGTGTGCAAGGCATCAACAACGATATAGGCATCGCAATTAAGAAGCAACGGGATGCAGATCCGCATTGCGGAGTGCCAATCGGTATTAACCGGGATGTAATCGACCGGAGATATCGGCTCATAACCAAAACTTTGTACTAAAACTTTGGCATTTTGGTATTTCATCGATACCTCAAGCTGAGACAGCCCTGTTACTTTCGCAATGATGTAGACCCGCTTATTGCTTGCCATCACCGTTAGGTTTAAGTTGCTGCTGAGCATCAAGTATTTCGTAAATGATTTGTTGCTTCTTTTTATTCAAGGTATCAACCTTAAACCAAAGCGCAATATTATAGATGTCGCTGAGCGGGAGCTTTTGAAGCTCTAAAATATCGTAGTAAATTTTTTCATCCATTAGAAAAGTGATTTTTGCTCGTTTAACTCTTTTTCCCCCTCTTTGATGTAATCATCGACTGCCTTCTCCATCGCCTTAGCCCGTTGCAGGATAAGGTGGTCCCGATTCTTAAAGTACTCTTTCTGGAGGCTGCGCATCGTTGCTACAGCCTCCCTGAATTCCTTGGCATTCATTATAGCCGGTTAAATGATGGTTCAACTTTTTTCCATACGCCCATATTATTGCGCTCCCAGAAGTAAAAGTTTGTAGCTGTGCCCTCCACTACATTCGACTCGCGGAAAAGGACCATGATGGCCGAATATTCCTCGCTGTTGAAATCTTCCTCGAGTTCATAAAGCTTGCTGATCGACTTATAGTCCAGGTCACCGTATTTATTCCGCTCAAGGAGTGTCATGGCAAGCTGATACATGGGATCACTCTGCCCCTTGTCGCTCTCCGAAATCCAGAGGGTCAAAAATTCAATCAAACGGGTTGCAGCAAGATCGGCACGCTCGTCAAACTTTTTAACCTTGTTGGTTTTAACCTCAATCCGGAAGTTCCCCTCTTCGAGTTGATAACTCATTTGGTTTTCCCTTCTGAGTTGCCCATACTCCCCCATAATGGCCCTGAAGGCCTCTGTTTCTTCGCATACAAAATTGAACAGCTGCTGTACGTCATCAGCTACCCTGCGCACCGCATTTTCGATTTTAAAGACCAGGTCAGCGCGGATTCCCTCATAGGCCGCACGCTTATTCATCTTGAGCTCCTTTTGCTCCCTCTTTTTTTGCTCAAAGATTTCCGCCATTTGTTCGATCGAAAGATCCTCATACCTTACCGTAATTTCGTTAGATTCTAAATTTGCCATTTTAAAACTGTTTAACTGTTGATTAATCACTTATTTATAATTACTTTGCAATTGTAGCATATGAGGGATAATCACCACGAACCCAATCTCCCCTGCGCCTCGAACAGGCAACCTGTATATGCTGATTCACGATGTTGAGTTTTCGGTAATCGTCGGTATTGAACTTTTCGCTTAGAGCGATCGTTAATCGCGTTTGCTCTTTCTGTAGTTCCAATATTCGGGTTGACATCTCTTTTCGAATGTCTACCATGATTGCAGCGACAAAACGATCGCGCGATCCCTGTGGTTGATAAAGGTTGTTATCACTCATGATTAGTCAAATAAATAGTGAGACAATTGGAGTAGATCCTTAAGCTTTCTATCGCGGGCCGCCTTTGTTTCAAATCTCTCGAGCGTGGCCCAGTTGTGCTGACCTTTTGCGATGTACTTAATGCGAGGAGAAGGCTGATCATCGCTCCGAAGGATAATAAATCCCTGCTCCATTACTTTGAGGTGTGATTGTTGGTCCATTTTAGATTTTTTTTGATTTATAAGGTTTTATATTTATTGAAGTGGTTTCTATAATTTCAATTAGGCGCTCACCTTTACAAGTAGGGCAGATATCACTCGTAAAAGAGCCATAGTCTGACCCATGCCTTGGAGGCATTGTTTCATAAATTTTTATACCGTCACCACCACATGTGGGACAAACATAAATTAGTGACTTGGTTGATTTTGTTTCCATTAGTTCTGATAGATTAATTCGTCAATTTGCGCCTTAACGATCGTATTCACCCGCTTAAAATCCTTTTGCTTTTTCAAAAAGGCATAATACAGGTTAATCAAGCGCTCCCTGGGAATATCGTTGAAGTTGTCATAGGCCGATGCCCTGCAGGCAATGGCTTTAACTTTATTTGCATTGCTCTCAACACTCATTACCCTAAGCCATCCGCCTATGGAGGCCATTACGCGTTTGCGCCATAAGTCAATTTCAGCCAACTGCGGATTAAGCTTTTCATCAAGCAGATCACAGGCTCTTAATAGCTCCTGAATACTCATTTCGCGGCTGCTTTCATGGCCAAATGAGGCAACCATCAAATGCTTTTCATCATTCGTTAAACCAGCCTTTGTGCTTAACGTGTGAAACTTTTTCAACAGTGAACCCTGCTGACGGTCTGTTGTTGTTTTCATATTACCCCTGTTAATTTTCATTTACCTAATTCGAACTATAATAGAATATTATCTTAAAGCTGCTCCGGTACCGGGTTCACATTCCTGGATCCCAATTAATATTCCATTAGTTCTATGTATTCCCCCAAAATTCTTGTGCTCCCTTATCCCAGATCGTATAGGTCTCATTGCCTCCGTATCTGCTCGCGGGAAACGCCTTATATCCTTCTACCCAAACTTTAACGAAACTGTCGTATCGTATTGATTTGGCTGTGCGTCCTTCAGGATTCTTTCCCTCTGCATGGCTTATCAGGATAAAGAGCTTATGTTTGAACTCTGCCCTTAGCTTTTTATACTCAGCATAGTTTAACCCCGTATATTGCCAGCTGTCGATAAAGATCACCTCGGGACTTTTGCGACGTCGTAATCTCACTTTTAGCTCCTCAATTGGTTCCGAGTCGAGTAGCATGAAGTTGTTTTTTACGTCGTTCATCCCCACCTCTATTATTGCCTGGCGAATGCTCTTACTATCTCCTTCCTCGAGCGAATTATAAGCCACTCTGACAAATGAGGCGAAGTATCTGCAAAGCTGGAGGGCAAAGCGGGTTTTTCCGTTTCCGGGATTGCCCCAGATCAACCATGTTCCGGTGATCTCAGGCTTTCCAAAACTCTTCAGCCAGTCGCCTTCAAAATCGAGTTCATTAACCTTCTGACGCATGAGGTCAGTATAGGTTCTGGCTCGGTTTATCGTTTTTTCAGTCATTCATAGAACGGTTTGGGTTGGTATATAGACGCATAGCTATGCGTCTATATCATTCCCATTTACGCGATATTCTTTAGCGCGTGGATCTTCCTTTTAACTCTTCTCAGGTCTCCCTCACAGTCGCCAATGATGTTCTGTAGGTTTGTGCGGTCGGTAATTCCGTTGGCCTGGCAAACTGCTGAGATATCTGTGGCCGAAAGTCCTTTTAGCTCAATGCACTTGCGCCCGATTCGACTGTATATCTCGTTATACCCCTTTTTATTGAGCTTTACACCCCGTTTGATTCTTTTTTCCAGATAGTTCGTAGCGCAAAGGATTATTCCGGCCTGATCCTCAAGCTGATTGTAGAGGGTAATGAAGAAATAAAGGACCTGGTCCGTCAGTTTATCGGCTTCGTCAAGTATAATTAGCGGATTCTGTTGACGCTTAAGCTCGGATACAATCTCATGCATCATCTCTCCAATAGTGTAACCGGCATAATCGCGGCCCATTGCGGATAAGAGTTCCTGCATAAACATCTTCTTATTCCAATATTCAGCACATTTCAGAAGGTGAACCCGGCGGTTATCGGCGGCAAACTGGCGTATTGCAAAACTTTTTCCCGTTCCTGCAGCTCCCGTGATCGCATAAACATTACTGTTAAGCTGAGCATCCTGTAAAAGGGTTGTCAGGATCTTAAAATCGCGAGTTTCAACGGTAACCCATTCACTTTCGGCGTATCCGATTTGCGCTGCAACGTTGCGCCACATCTCATCTTTAATGAGATCCCAGTTCTGATTTACCATCTGTGAGATAGTGGCCGAGCTGACTCCCTTAAGAGAATTGGCGGCTTTGTTCTGGCTTTCAAATCGGGTAATGTACTCTTTCAGCTTTTCAACGATCTGATCTTTCTTTGTGCTTTCCATTTTGTTCAATTTTTAGTTTTTAAAGCATTCCATATAAATCGATTTCCTCATCTTCCTGGTCTTCAAATCGGTGAGAGGCAATTTTCTTTCTGGTGGTGACAGCAGCCTCTCCCAAACGGTTAGCGTTACGCTCATTCTTATGTTGCCCCTTGCTGTCAACCAGAATCAATTTGGTTAAGGTGTCATTAAGGGCCATATTGTTCTCGAATAGTTCGCCAATGGCGGTGGCTGTTGCTTTGCGCTTCTCGGTGATTGACTCAACCAGCACGTTGTTAAAGTCGCGCACCCGCTCTAGCTGCTTATAGTCGCCTGGCTTTCGGTCTTGTAAAGCCATGGGTTGGATATACTTTTCCTCCAATTCGAAACGCAGGGTTCCGTCCTCATTAATCGCTAATACTTTGCGGGTATCTGTGGGATCGTACTTAACTGCCCAGCGGGTGGAGGCATAATCCCGGAAACGTGGGTCGTAGCAGTCGTAATCGTGTTTAATCCCTTCGATGGTCATGAGTAAACCGTTTCCCTGTAGCATATTGAGGTATCCGGTTTCAGCGCCAAAATGTAGAAGGTATTGCGACCAGGATAATGGCAGTTTATGCTCGTCGGAAGTGTTTGCCCAGAGCTCCATATACCTGTTCAGTTTTTCCTGGCGCTCCAATTCAATGATGCGGGCAATCTGATCTGTGCATTCTTCCTGGGTCGGGAAATTATGCCGGTACTTATTTAGGAAGTCAACATTCGGCTGGCTCTCTTTCTTGGAGGTAATTCCAAAGCCAGACCAGTTGGGCATTAACTGGCAGTACTTCTTATTGATGCGATGAAAGTAAGGTTCAACAACCTTTGTTTTGGCGTTCTTAACACGTGCGGGGGTTACTTTCTCCGCCATTCCTTCATAAAGAGGGGTCAACGCCTTGATGGCATAATGGTCACTCTGTAACTGGTGGGTCCGGTAACGTTGTCCGAATAATTCTGCGGTATGATTTACTGCATTGCGGAGTGCTGCCTTTATGAGCTCCGGCGTTTCGTGGGTACCGATGGCAAAGCCTACAGGATAATTCACGCAAGGATCAAGGACCACCACGACGGTGAGCCGGTTGTGATACGTAGTCCTACCATTTTCGTTTTTCTGGAAAAGCAACTCAGCGTCCCAGCCGTCCATGGTCCAGTAGAATAGTGGGGAGGTTGGCTTAGAACGCTTCACCTGCATCGCTTTATTATTCATAAAGTCAGTGCCGCCTCTGCGCCCTGGATGCGTAACAATATCCAGCTTATCGCGCCAAACGCCAACGGCAGAAGCGGTAATCTGCTTCCAGTCCATCTTCGTGGCTATTATATTGTATAAAGATCTGATCTGTTCATTGTCTAGGTTGCGCGGATCCCCGATAAGCTCAGTCAACATGCTCTCTTTGATGTCATCATTCACTTTGGCGGCTGACTTGTTGCAGAAGTTTTTGTGAATGAGGCTTTGGTATCCTTCTGCCTGGTAGCGCTTGTAACGATCTTCCAACCTGCGCGGATGCGTGGGTAGTGTATGAGGGTAAGTCGCGGAAGTAAGATCTTCAATTAGCCTGGCAAGTTCATCCCACATGCGGGGCGCATTTCCTCCCCTTGATCTGCGGAAAGCTTTCCGGTCGGAGATCATCCGCTGGCAAGCATTGAGGAGTATGGCGTTGGTATAATATTCGATCTGAACTTTGGCGGGAAGGTGATGTTTGTTGGGTAACATGTATTCTGAGAAGTATTCATTTGCCTTTGGGTCGGCTTCGATTTTATCCTGGAGAAGATTAATGGTGATGGCTTTTCGGGGATCGCCGTATTTTTCAGCAATCAGTTTACGGAAGCGCTCCGGAATACTGTCGTAAGCAACCAGGGCAGGAGTGTTCAGGCAACCACGGCGAAGAACGTTGATCTGTTTGCGCTGCACTAGAGCATCATAGTTCGTCGTTGATAGAATACCCGTTTCATTGACTAGCCACCCGGCCTGAACGCATAATGTGTTATTGAAATATTCCATTTGATTTGGATTTAATCTTTGCTACTTTCGGGGTATTAACTAAAAACTAAACGTTATGAAAAAGCGTAAAAAGGAGGGAATAGATCCCACCCACTTTCGACCACCTTTACTGGACATTTTAAAACATCTTTCATGGCTTCATAAACTTGAGTATTCGATATCCGTGGACCACCCAGGTTTTTCCTTAAACGATTTAGACGGTCAATCACCAGACAGCAGCATGACAGATTTAATTTACCTTCGCTCAACCGTCTCGACGCTAATATTGGCCAAAGACCTTCGGAAGATAATTTCTTGCATGTTTGACAAATCATTTTTATGGTCAACCGGGGTAGTTGTGTTTTATCAGCTTCACAAATTACTTTCTGCGTTTCTTTTCCCAAAAGATTATTGTTTTCAATTAGATTATCCATGCGTGGTGGTCCATAAATCTGGTGAAGTAAACCTTTATGTTCCTGATAATATTTTATTTGACATTCTATCCTCTGATTCGGATCCGCAACTAAATTGATTTTTTCTGTGTTTTCCATGACCTAATTTTTTAGAGGTTAAACATTCTTGTTCGATTCGGTTTCTTTCAAAATATCGTCCAGCAAAACGATATCTGCCAGCGCGCAGATACCGGCCATAAACCATTGATGAGATGCGCCGTATAGTGCAGCACCGGCGGCAGTAAGTCCGAGGACAAAAAACAGAACAGCGAAAATTTTTGATGATGTTTTCATTTTTTTAATTTAGGGTCAATGAATACAATGAGTTTGTAAACTATTATTGTCAGTGCAGCCACAGCCAAACAGTATAAGCTAAACCATTCAGCCTGATAAAGAATAATTTCGTTAGAGTGGAGGATCATTTCAATTCGTTTTTTAGATTTTCAATAGTTTCAATCAGCCGGTTGGCGGCCTCGAATACAATAGGTTTCATTTTGCGATGGCCACGGATCATGTGGCTTATTGTTATTGGTAAGTAAAGTCCGTCAAGCATTTCGGCAATAAGTTCAGCATCGCCGCGTCTGAGCTTTTTACGCAATTCGGTGACTTGTTCCGCAGTGATATTTTTATTTTGGCCAATTATTTGCATTCGTGGTTGTTTTTGTAGTATATTCGTTACGTTATTGCGTTACAAAGATGAAGGTTATTTTCTACACAACCAAATAAAAATAGATATATTTCTACATAATGAGTAAAATTTCCGACAGACTTATTATATTAGTTAATAATGAAGGCGTTAGCGTTCGGTCGTTAGAGAGTCAAATAGGCTGTTCTAATGGGGTTTTGTCGAAATCGATGAGTAGTGGGTCCGAAATAAGTGGCAAATGGCTGTCGAAAATTATCGAAAGGTATCCACAATATGATGCAAGATGGCTCTTGACCGGGGAAGGGAGTATGCGCGCTGAGATCCATAATGAAAATGCCCTGGGGACTTATCAAAAATATCTTACAAATAAGACTACCGGTGACACTAATAGCTGTGAGCTTTGTAAGGTCAAAGACAAGCTAATCGATAGCCAGGATAGACAAATTGAAACCCTTTCAAAACTAATTGGCCACCTGGAGGAACAGATCCGGACCAAATAAGGTTCCCAGGTATTTTATTACAAAAAATACATATAAAACCACCCACGCGCACTTTCTGAATTGTGATCCTTTCATGAATTTGATATATATATCTATATTTCAATGGCTTGGAAGGTTTATTTTGCTGTATTTCCGGCGTTTATTTATGTATTAAACCCCCCTGAATGTATTAAAATAGCTACTTAAACGCCCTATTTTTGACATTATACCAATGTTTAAGAGCGTTTTTTAACCCTGTTTTGTATGTGCAACTGTATGGGCAACTGTATGCCCATTGTGTTTTTTTAGGATTATTCGACGTTAGGTCATCACCATAAAAAAAGCCCTTGGGATGGAGCTTAATAATTGGTTTTATCTTGGCATAATGTTGCCGTTTAAGCCTTATTTAATCAGTATTTATACTATTTTTGAACAGTTATTAAAGCGCCGGTCTTTATGGGCCTATTTTGCCCTCTATATCTTCAATATGTTTTAAAGTAAATATCAAGATGTGTACAAATTGTTTTTTTGCGCCCCGGGGGTATTTCCTTGATTTACAGTAGCTAATCATCTATCTTTTAAGTACAATTCCTTTTCAGGCCCTTATATTGTTATTTTTATAACCTGATGTTTAATTACATTATTCATACGATCAATAACTCATGAAAAATATATCTGTTTATTTCTTTATTCCCTTTTTACTTAGTTGGTGTAGTACCATTGCAATTGCTCAAAATTCTCAAAAACCCATACTAACCAAACTCCCCTTTGCCTTTTCTGATATCGGGAGAACTCCAATGGAAAATACTCCGGTACTTTTCAATTCGCGCCTGCTGCTCGTCTCCAATAACCGCCCCGGAGGAGCCGATGCCAAAGGGAAAGATGCTTATGTGTATATCGATGATTTGCAGACTGGTAAGGAAGTTGCCCGTTTTGGCCAGGGACATTCGTTTGTTTCAGCTTATGTTAATGGTAAAGAGCTGAATGTTTTTGCCCTTGAGTTTACCGATTTTGGAAGGATTATGAAATCCTCCGGAATTGACAGGCTGACCTCAACCGATCTGAAAACCTGGAAAACCGAAAAGGTGATCCTTCCCGACGGCAATGAGCATCTTTTTAATTCTTCGGTGTGTAAAGATGATAAAGGTTACCTGATGGCCTATGAATCAGATAAGCCAGTTCAGTTTTGCTTCAAGTTTGCCAGATCCAATGATCTCTCAAAATGGGAGAAAGTACCTCATCTTGCATTTACCGGTGAAAATCACGAATATTCAGCATGTCCTGTAATCCGGTACTTCAAACCTTATTATTATGTAATCTACCTGCACGATAAGATGGCCGGACATAAGGGGTATATCTCCTACCTAACCCGTTCAAAAAATCTGATTGAATGGGAGCTTTCCCCTTTTAATCCGATTCTGGAAGCTGGTGAGGGAGAAGGTATTAACAATTCAGATGTCGATCTCATTGAGTATCAGGGAAAAACTTATCTTTATTATGCCACTGGTGACCAGGAAACCTGGGGGACCGTCCGGGTTGCCATGTTCAACGGACCAGAAAAAGCATTTTTTGAAAATCATTTTCCAAAGAATATTTCATTTACAAAAACAACTGCGGAGATTAAATAAGGTTGAATAATTTGATGATAATCATATGACATTAAAAATTATTGAACCCACTCCGGGGTTCCTGTTGGTATTGTTCACTTGCCTTCGGTTGCCACCGGAGGTCATAAATATTCATCCCCGATTCCCGGGATTGGACAATAAAGATGTGAAACCCCGAGGCGATATAATAATGACCCGAGGTTAAATTGAATTCCAATTGCAACCCTGAAAAGGTTAAATATTAATGACCATGGGTGCAACCCGCGGAAAACAAAAGAAATAGATTATAACCCGGAAAGGGTTGAATATTTATAATCAACGGCATAATATATAGTCTAAAAATTATGAAAACCAAGCTTATCCCCTTCATCAGACTTTTGATTTTAAGCCCTGCATTTTGCTTTTTTTCCGGACAATCCGCTTCCGCCAAAGAACCTGAACCCCTTAAAACTATCCAATCGGCCTTTGATCCAAAAACAGCAACCTGGAACATCTCCTGGCCCGGCCGGATTTCTCAATACGACTTAGTCTATTTAAGTCCTCCCGTCGATCCGATGCAGGGAATCCCGCTGGGAAACGGTGAAGTTGGGGTTTTGTTCTGGTGCGAGGACTCAAAGATAATTGCGGTCGTGAATAAAAGTGATCTTTGGGATGATGCACCCTTTGGCCCGTTCCACAACTGGGATGGAAAAGAAGAAGATTACAGCACTACCCAGCGCCATGCCTGCCGCATTGTAATCGATTTTAAACTTCCGGTTTTTAATCCCCTTTACCTTTCAGAATTTAAGGCAAAATTGAATCTTGCCGACGCATCATTAAGTCTTGAAGGTTCAAGCCCCTTTGGAAAAGTTGGATTAAAGGCATTCATCGATCATCAATCGGGCAACCTTTTTTATGAGTTAACCAGTGATCTGAACGAAAATATCCCGGTTGATATCGCGGTTGAACGGTTTGGCTCGCGTACTTTTTCACACTGGTACCATCAGATCAACCGTGATGCTTCCATTGGAGTATCTGGAACAGAAGCTGTTGCAGATACTGATGGGGCCTATATCACCCAAAAACTGTCAACCGGCACATTCGCCGCCGGAGGATCTGTGATCCGCAATAATGGATTGAAGGTCGACTATTTGCGCGAGCACTCACGAAGTTCGGTCATTAAGCTTTCGGGCAGCCGACTAAAAGAAGCCCAACTCGCTTTTTCGGTGACCTCTCCAATCACAGGTAACCCGGTTAGTGAATTGAAGAATAACCTGTCGGCAATAAAAGCCAAAGGATTGGAATCATTTAATAGCGCCAATGCCGAATCGTGGAGATCAATCTGGAACCGCTCCTTAATGGATTATGGGGACGATTACCTGAATAACCTCTGGTACCTGACGATGTTTTATGCCAATGCTTCACAGGGAGGCAAATATCCGGGGCGTTTTAACAATGGAATCTGGGGCTGGAGTCGGGATGTCCAGAACTGGAATTTCTATTTCCACTGGAACCAGCAGCAGATCAGCTGGCCATTGAATGCCGCAGGGTTTCCTGAACTGGTCAGACCATATCTCGATTTCAGGTTCAATTCACTGTCCCAGGCCAAAAAAGATGCCAAAGAACTATTTAATTCCGACGGCGCGTTTATCTCTGATGTAACTGAACGGAGGGGTTATAACTCGTCTGGAGAAAAAATCAACCACACCCCAATTGCAGAGATCGCACTCGATTTCTGGAGGCAATATCAATACACCGGTGACAAAAATTTTCTTCACGAAAAGGCGCTTCCATTCATGATCGAGGCTGCACTTTTTTATGAATCTATTTTGGTCAGGGAATCCGATGGATTGTATCATGCCAAAGAGGGTAGCGGCTATGAAGGGTGGATTAAACTGAAGGATGGGCTCACCGAACTGGTTTACGCAAAAGCATTGTTTTCCGCTTCGCTGGAAGCCCTGAAAGTGGCAGGGACCAGTTTGTCCGATGCAGGTAAGTGGCAGGATATCCTTGAACACCTTGCTCCCTTGCCGGTTCTTAAAAACGGTGATGAAACGATTTCTAAGGTTGAATTCGGGTATAAAATGAACCGCGGATTTTTTAAGGGAGAAGCCTCCCCAACCAACGAAATTCTTGCAGCCGGTTGGGGGATCAAAGAGCAAAAAATGCTGGTCGTTTATGATCCGATTGGCAAAAGTGACACCATTAGGAGCCGTTTCTATCCAAACAATGGCTTGAAACTATTGGATGGCATTTTCCCTTCAGTCCCTTCCTCACCCGTATTCCCTTCGGGTGTAATAGGATTGGCTCAAAAGGATGACACTATCTTTAAGTTGGCTACTGCCACAACCCTTCTTTATGGATCGGAAGTTACAGGCTGGGATCCGGTACCGGTCGTGATGGCACGCCTGGGAATGGCAAAAGAGCTCGCAATTGATCTCGAAAGGTTTCCTGGAAGGTGGCAAATTTATTGCAATGGCTGGGGACACTGGGGTTTGGAAGATGAGGTAAATAAAGATGCCGAATGGTTCTTCAGGACCAATAAGGTCATTGATGTCGCTTCAAAAGTTAAAGATGAGAATTTTCCATTACCGATGTGGCCATTCCGCCACATGTCGATGGAATCGATGTCTGTCCTGGCAACTGCAATGAACGAGTCGCTGCTTCAGAGTTACGATGGCAAAATCAGGGTCTTCCCCGCCTTTCCGGATAATAAAACAGGCAGGTTTACACTCCATGCCAGGGGTGGGTTTATCGTTTCATCCGAAATCAGCGCAGGAGTGGTTCAGTGGATCAGCATTAAAAGCTTATTGGGAAATCTTTGTAAATTGGTATTGCCATGGGAAAAGGGAGTGGTACAATCCAATCTGCAGAAAACCAACCAAAAAATTAGCAGAGATTTTGCGGAGATCAAAACAAAAGCAAATGAAGTGATTATGATCCTCCCAGAAGGAAAAAATCTGCAGTCATGGTCGATCATCTCTGAAAATCCTTTGGCCAATGAAAAGGTTAAATATCACTCTTCCGGAAAGACCCGGCTTGGAATTCCAAGGATGTATTAACTTTGAAAAATAGACTAACCTTATTAGACACAATAGGACACATTAGAAAAACTGATTGACAATTAAACTAAAAATAATCATGGCAATTTTAAAAACTAAAAAATGGACATTATTGCTGCTTTTTTTTATTGCAAGCGGCCTCTCAGCTCAGGTGAAACTTCCCCTTCTCTTCAGCAACAATATGGTGTTGCAGCAAGGGATTGAAATCCCCGTCTGGGGATGGGCCTCTCCCGGGGAGAAAATAACGGTGACCATTGACAAGACTGTTGCCTCGGCAAAAACTACCAAAGATGGCAAATGGAGCCTGAAATTCCCTGCAATGGAGTATGGCGGACCCCATAAGATGACTGTAACAGGAAAGAATACGGTAACCTTTGAGAATATTATGATTGGCGAAGTATGGGTCTGTTCAGGACAATCAAATATGGAGTTCCACCTGATTACGGCTAAAAATGGAGAAGCAGAGATAGCCGCTTCTGATTACCCAGACATCCGCCTCTTTACGGTTAAAAAACGCATTTCTCAGAATCCTCAGGATCAACTTGAAGATGGGGAATGGTTGAAGTGTTCGCCTGCTACTTCACCTCATTTTTCTGCCATAGCCTATTTCTTTGGCAGGGAGCTCAATCAGAAATTGCATGTGCCGATCGGACTGATCAATACATCATGGGGCGGAACGATTGCCGAAACCTGGACCAGCGACCAGATGATTGCACAGAATCCCGATTTTACCAATCAGCTTGAACAACTGAAGAAAGTCAACCTGGACGATTATGCCAAATCGATTGAAAAAGAGGTAAGAGACAGAGTCGGTGAAACATCAACCGTTGACATGGGAATGAATGGCGATCAGCCGATATGGGCAGCACCTGAATTTAATGATACTTCCTGGAAAACGATGCAGCTCCCGGGATACATTGAATCGAACGGGCTTCAAGGGGTCGACGGAATCATCTGGTTTCGCAAAGAGATTTACCTTACTCCTGCCGAAGCAAATCAAAATTCGACGCTTTACCTCGCCAAAGTTAACGACTCAGACAATACATTCATCAACGGTACCTTGGTCGGGGTAACCAAATTACAGGCAGAAAAATCGAGAGTTTATCCGATACAGGCAGGTATTTTGAAACCGGGCAAAAATATCCTGACTGTTCAAATGGAAGATATTGGAGGAATGGGGGGGATCTATGGCAATCCTGCTACCTTATACCTGCAATGTGGCGAAAAAATTATTTCGCTGGTAGGCAGCTGGAAATACAAGGTTGGTCTTGTAAAATTCAATACCGTTTTAAGCCCTAACTCCTACCCTACCTTGCTTTATAACGGGATGATCCAACCGCTGGTCCATTACGGAATCCGGGGCACTATTTGGTACCAGGGTGAGGGGAATGCCGGAAGGGCAAAACAATACCAACGGGTATTTCCGGATTTGATTAAAGATTGGAGAAACCATTGGAATCAGGGAGATTTCCCGTTCCTGTTTGTTCAGCTTGCCAACTTTATGAAAACCGATTCCTTGCCTCAGGAGAGTGCCTGGGCTGAACTTAGGGAAGCCCAAAGCATGGCACTCGCTTTACCAAATACCGGGATGGCCGTCATAACCGATGTTGGAGAGGCACTGGATATTCATCCCAAAGATAAACAGACGGTGGGTAAACGGCTGGCGATTTCGGCTCTTAAAGCTGCTTACAACCAGGATATTATTTATTCAGGACCGGTTTATACAGAGATGAAAATTAACGGAAACAAGGTTGCACTTTTCTTTGACCAGGTAGGAAGCGGAATGAAGATCAGAGATAAATACGGCTATATCAAAGGTTTTGCCGTGGCGGGTGAAGATCATAAATTCTTTTGGGCAACGGTTCAGCTGACCGGACCAAATACACTGGAAGTTACTTCCCCTGAAGTTCAGAATCCTGTGGCCGTCCGATATGCATGGGGCAATAATCCTGATGATGCCAACCTTTACAACAGCGTCGATCTTCCTGCCTCATCATTCCGGACCGACAAGTGGAAAGGGGTTACGGAGTGATGTGTTTTCTTAAACTTAAATTAAATCCAAAGAGTTAACCCGGAGGGATAGCATGTTTATGGAAAAGGGTTAAAACAAAAGAATATGCGTGACTGGCAGGGTCGAACACTTCTTCTACAGGCTTATTACTTAAACGTTTTAAAGGGAAGTCAATTTGAACAAATTTCCTTTTTTTGATTGCAGTAATCGGGAGTTAACGGCCATCTTAAGGACGATATAGAGAAATCATAGAACTCCTGAAACAGCTATTATGACAAACTAATTTTCAAAATATGTCAAATACTATATTCTTTTTGTAAAGTTTACTTGTTATTTTGAAATGTTTACTTATCTTTGCGAATAACTAAAAAATAGGAGCAATGGAACAATCTAAAAAAATCGCCAATCGAAACTCGATTATTTTCGCTCTCATCTACGGAGCCACCTATTTGCCGGCAGTATGGCTGTTAAAGCATCGTGTATTTGGGCAACCCATTTCAATAATTATTGCTATAGTGCCGATTATTGCCTTCTCCATTTTTATTCTTAAATTAATCAAAGCCTTTTCGGTAATGGACGAAGTGAAGCAACGCGTGCAACTTGAAGCCGTTGTTATCGGTTTTTCATTGACAGCAATGTTGGTGATGATCCTGTTTTTACTTAGCTTGTGTGATATATCGAACCCAGGCTGGTTTGGCTATGCGAACCTGTTAGGCTATTGCTGGCTCTTTTATTTTGTTGGATGGTTCATTTCGAAAAAAAAATATGGCATATGAAAAACACAATAAAGGTTGAACGTGCTAAGAAAAATTGGACTCAGGAAGATCTTGCCAGGCAAATCGGAATTTCGAGACAATCTATCAACTCTATTGAAACAGGAAAGTTTATACCTTCTACAGTTTTAGCTTTAAAGATGGCAGAAGTTTTCGGGGTAACTGTTGAATCAATTTTTCAGCTTGAAAAACAAGACTAATTAGAGAATATAAAAAGAAAACTGCAATATAGGAGTCCATAAATCATAGAATGAGATACATAGCGGCTTCGCGACTTGGTGAGAGAAAAAAATCAACTCTATTAATATGAATAAATTTATCGGTTTCATTATTTTATTTCATCTGATCGGTTGCAACCAGACACCCGGAATGGGGGAGGGAATTGCTAAATCTGGTGGTACCCAGGGAGCAAAGATCGATAAGGCCTTTATCTCATTCCGCATTGGCGTACCATTGTGGTCTTCCGAAAAGAGATATTCAGAACTTTTAGACCTGTTTGACAAGTACAAAGGGGTTACCGATGAGATTACCTTCTTTACATCGACGACCCATCCCCCGCTTCCCCTTGATGTTTTCCAGGAACGGGTTGCCATATTAAAGTTTCGAATGGCTGAAGCCCGGAAAAGGGGCTACAAAGCAGGAATCAACATTCTCGCTACCATCGGTCATCACAACGAAAACCTGGATCACTCACTCAGGGAAGATTATACACGGATAACCAATATCGACGGGGAGATTTGTAACGGCTCCTTTTGTCCGAATGACGAAGGGATGAGACAATATGTTAAAAATATTTATCAGTTAGCTACACAGGCAAATCCCGATTATATCTGGATTGATGACGACATTCGGTTCGGACATATGCCTATCGGTCTTGGATGTTTTTGCGACAATTGCCTGAATATTTTTGAAAAGGAATCGGGAATCTGGTACACCCGCCAAAGCCTGAAGAAAGCATTGAATGAAGGTCCTGCTGATGAAAAGCTGAAACTCCGAGAGGCATGGCTTCAGCATAACCGGAATACCATTTCGCGGCTTTTCGTCCTAATTGAGAAAACTGTTCATGCAATTACGCCAGCATTACCTCTCGGCTTCATGACGGGTGACCGGTTTTATGAAGGGTATGATTTTGACAACTGGTCCAGGATTCTTGCCGGGCCCAATCATGCCCCGGTAATGTGGCGGCCGGGTGGCGGCTTCTATAGCGATATTACTACAAGTGATTTAGTCGGAAAATCACATGATGTTGGAAGACAGGCTTCTATGCTGCCGCAGGAGGTGGTTTCTATCCAATCTGAGATTGAAAATTTCCCTTACCAGCGTTTGAAAAAAGCGGCTAATATCGTGGCGCTGGAAGCGTGTTCACATATCGCAGCAGGGTGTACCGGTGCCGCCTTTAACGTCCTCTCCTTTTATGACGAACCACTTGATGAATACGAACCACTTATGGCCCGGTTACACGAAGCAAGACCATTTTTTGACCTGATGGTCCGGTTGTTGGGCAGATCTGAGCTTGCCGGTATCCAGACTTTCTGGAATAAAAACAGTTTTGCCACCGGAAATATTGATGACGGAAACTGGCTCCATTCCGGAAACCCGCTGGTGAGTCACGACCTATACAACATCGGTCTTCCCACCGGCTATTCAAATAAAACCGCAAAGGTTACTATCCTAGGGAAAGATAATGTTCTGGCACTGTCAAAAGAGGAAATCAAAACGCTCCTTTCCGGTGCAGTTTATATGGATGCCGAGGCATTAAACCAACTAAACAGGATGGGTTTTAGCGAACTGACCGGCTTTGATGTGGTACGTTCTGAGAATGTCGACCGGATTGAAAAGTTCACAAATCACCCGCTGAACGGTGAATTTGCAAACAGTCAGCGCGACAACCGGCAGTCGTTCTGGAAATCGGCCGCCTACACACTTCGGCCTGTTAATGAAAATGCAAAGCCTTTAAGTTCACTGATTGACTACTCCGGGAAGGATGTTTCTTCCTGTACATCCGGAATATTTGAGAATAAACTGGGCGGAAGAATATGCATTGCAGGCTATTACCCCTGGACTTTTATGGAGAACCGCTCCAAGAGTTCTCAGATGAAATCGGTTTTCCGCTGGCTCTCCAAAGAGACACTCCCGGGGTATATTGCTTCATTTCACAGGATTAACCTTTGGATCCATGAGCCACAAAGCGGAAAAATAGCCCTCGCTCTTACAAACGCCTCATTCGATCCGGCTAAAAATGTAATCCTCATGTTAAAGACTGAAAACAAGTCGGTTAAGATTTTCGATATGGCTTGTAAGGAAACTACGATAACCTCCTCCGGGAATGATGGCCCTTACCAGAGATTTGTGATTCCTGAGGTTGGGGAATGGGAATTAAGACTGGTTTTATGCGAATCATTTTAATTTCCGGGTTGTTTTAACTTCCAATCCTAATTTTGCCTTTTTGTAGAAGCTGATCAGCTTTTCCGGACTGGAGCCTAACTTCTGCAAAACAAAGAAAACCCATGATTATTAATAAATTAAAAAAACATGAGAATCTGTTTAAATTTTGTTTCCAGGTTCAGTTAGGAATCCGTCAACCGACGGATAGAAAAATTAAAAATAGGCAGGTCGGTTGTAAATTCTTATTCCTACCGACAGATTTTCCCTGCTGGAAATTTTTTAACAAGTTTCAATAATTTTTCCTTATATTTATCTTTAACAATTTACACGTAATACCAGATACAACCCGGGGAGGATTCCATCCGGGAAGACCTGGATTTAAAACTGAATATTTAGCCTATATTAGCCATGATTGATAAAACGCAGAAAGAAATGAAATTAGAAATCAATAACTTAAGCAAACAGTACAGCAATGGCGTACGTGCCTTAACTGATGTATCTCTTACCATTGATAAAGGAATGTTTGGTTTATTGGGACCAAACGGTGCAGGCAAATCAACCTTAATGCGGATACTTGCAACCCTGCAAGATGCCGATAGTGGGTCAGCCATCCTGGGTGGTACCGATGTATTAAATAATAAAGATGAAGTAAGGAAGGTATTGGGTTATTTGCCTCAGGAATTTGGGGTGTACCCCCGAACTTCTGCCATTGATCTGCTCGATCATCTGGCTTTGCTCAAAGGATTTGGAAATACCAAAGAACGCAAAGAGATGGTGAATTATTTGCTGAATAAAGTGAATTTATTTGAAATCCGTAAAAAAGCGGTGGGCAGTTACAGCGGTGGGATGCGTCAGCGATTCGGCATTGCACAATGTTTAATCGGCAACCCAAAACTGGTCATCGTCGATGAACCTACAGCAGGATTGGATCCGGGCGAGCGGAACCGTTTTTACAACATTCTTAGCGAAATAGGTGAAAATATCATTGTTATTCTCTCTACACATATTGTACAGGATGTGAGGGAATTATGCACACAGATGGCGATACTTGACAAAGGAAAGGTATTGTTCAGCGGCAATACAGATGATGCCTTGCAACAAATTAAAGGGAAAGTCTGGGAACGAAAAGTTGATAAAGCAGAGCTTTCACATTTCCAAAATGAATACAAGATTATTTCGAGTAAACTGGTGGGTGGGAAGCCGTTGATTCATGCCTTTTCGGATAAAGATCTGAACAATGGTTTTACAAAAGCAGAAGAAAATCTGGAAGATGTATTTTTCGTCAAATTGAATGAATTAGCCTAACCGGAAACATTATGTGGAAATTTATTAAACACGAATGGAAGTTATGGCTTAGTTCGCCAATGACCTGGATATTTTTATTCGTCAACACGATGTTGGTGATGGGAGCTGTTTCATCTGAATATGTCACCATTGGTGGTGGTTTAGGTAGCGTCCATAAGAATGCCCCCTACGTGGTGCAGTCGTATTACGGGGTGATGTCACTGATATGCCTTCTGATGACAACCGCCTTTATGAATGCCTCCGCCAACCGTGACTATGCTCAGGGAATGTATCAGTTTGTCTTTTCATCACCCATCAGAAAACGGGATTACTATTTTGGCAAATTCATAGGCGCAACTACCATCGCGGTACTGCCATTACTGGGAGTTTCAATCGGGGCTTTAATCGGACCCTTGATGCCCTGGGCTCAACCTGAACGGTATGGCGATATTCTATGGAACGGACATCTGCAGGGGATCATCAGTTTTGGAATTCCAAATACCATCATTGCCGCTGTATTTTTATATGTACTGGCCATTATTTTCAGGAACAATACCGTCTCGTTCGTAGGTGCAATGCTGATTTTAGTTTTTTATGTTGTTTCATCAGGCTTTACACGTGATCTCGAAAAAGAATGGCTGGCTAATATTTTGGATCCCTTTGGGTTCCGTCCGGAAAATATTATTGCCAAATACATGACAGTCGATGAAAAAAATATGCACGGTGTGTCACTCGTCGGTCCGTTTTTATTCAATCGTTTGATCTGGCTGGGAATGAGCTTGATTATATTGGTAGGCGGCTATTTCAAATTTTCATTCAGTGCAAAAAATGAAAAGGCAAAAAAAGAGAAGAAAGAGGAATCGGAATCAATTCCATTTATTACAGCCCCACCCGTATCTTTCGTTGAATCTGCCGGAAAATTTTCATTTTCCACATTGTGGTATTTGATTCGCTTCGAAACTAAAGCGGTTATCAAAAATCCCACTTTTATCATTATTGTCCTGATTGGAATGATTAACCTTGTGGCCTCACTTACCAGCTTTACCGGCAGATATGGCACAGACCAATATCCGGTTACCTACGATGTAATAAGCAGGATCCAGGGTTCCTTCTATTTATTTTTGATTGCCATTATCACTTTCTACACCGGGGTATTGGTCTGGAAAGAGCGCGATTCAAAATTCAACGAGATGCAGGATGCCACGCCAATCCAGACTTCGTTGTTGTTCGTTTCAAAATTAGTGGCCATGGTTGCTTCAATTGCACTGGTTCTGATTTGTACCATCATCATCGGAGTTATAGCTCAAACTGCATGTGGCTATCACCGGTATCAATTGGATGTTTACTTTAAATCGCTCCTGGTAATGGATTTGCTGTCCTTCACATTCCTTGTTTTCCTCGCCTTGTTGTTTCATTACCTGGTCAACAACCGTTACATTGCCTACTTTGCCTTCGTAACCTTTGTGATTCTGAATTCGTTTATTTGGAGCCTATTCAGGATTAATACCAACATGTTAAAATTTGGTTCAACACCATCGGTTACCTATTCAGATATGAATGGGTATGGTCCCTTCATCCCTTCAGCAATCTGGTTTAACTTGTATTGGCTTATATTCTCCGTGCTCATAGGTTTTGTGATCTTCGCATTTTATATCCGAGGACAGGAAACAGGATTTGGGAAAAGATTGAATGATGCCAAAACCCTGTTGTTAAAAAAGAAATGGGCAATTGGAGTATTTGCATTTACATTTATACTGTGCACCAGCTTTGTGTATTACAATACCAAGGTTCTGAACAAATACGACTCGGACAAAGAACAGGAAAACAAACAAATCGACTACGAAAAAGCGTACAAGCAATATGAGCATCTGATTCAGCCGCGCTTTTACAAATACGACTACAACATCGACCTGATGCCTTCAAGCCGCAGTATGAAAGCCTCTGTTGATGCCTGGGCCCGAAACAGTTCAAACCAACCTGTCAGCGAATTGCATTTTTCAATGCCTCAGATTCCCGACACGGTAAACATTACTATTACCGGGAGTAAAATAAAACTGAATGACAAGAGGTTACACTATCGCATTTATTCGTTAGCTGCCCCATTGTTACCTAAAGATTCGGTATTGATCAGATTTGACGTAGCCCGAATTACCAAAGGATTTGAGAATGAAGTTTCATTTACTCAACTTACGCAAAATGGGACATTCTTCAATAACCTTGATTTTATGCCAATTTTCGGGTATAGCAATGGCTTTGAAATCAGCGATAAAAACAAAAGGATCAAATTGAAATTGCCCAAACGGCTGCGTATGCCCAAATTGAATGAAAGTGATCTCGAAACAAGGGCAAATACCTATATCAGCAATGATGCAGACTGGGTGGAGGTGAATACAACCATCAGCACTTCCCCTGACCAGATTGCCATTGCCCCGGGAAGTTTAATCAAATCGTGGGAGGCAAATGGGAGAAAGTATTTCAACTACCGGCTTGACCAGAAATCGCTTGATTTTTATTCGTTCATTTCGGCAAAATATGAGGTGGAACGGAAAAAATGGAATGGGATTGATCTGGAAGTCTATTACATCAAAGCGCATGAATTCAATGTTCCGAATATGCTGAATAGTCTGGAGAAATCGTTGGATTATTACACCACCAATTTTGGAAAATACTACCACAAACAATGCCGGATCATAGAGTTTCCGCGATATGCTGGTTTTGCCCAGGCATTCCCGGGAACCATGCCCTACAGCGAAGGAATCGGATTCATTATTGATCTTCGAAAGGTTACCAAAGAAGATATTGATCAGGTATTTTATGTGGTAGCTCACGAGATGGGTCATCAGTACTGGGCACACCAGATTTGCAGCGCCAACATGCAGGGGAGCGAAATGATGAGTGAGAGTTTTGCCCAGTATTCGGCACTGATGGTGATGGAAAAGGAGTATGGGAAAGACAAGATGAAAAAGTTTCTGAAGTACGAAATGGATGGCTATTTACGGGGCAGAAGTACTGAATTTGAGGCAGAACGCCCCCTGATGAAAACGGAACATCAGGGTTACATCCATTACCAGAAAGCGAGTGTGGTGATGTATTATCTGAAAGAGATGATTGGTGAAAACAAGGTGAATGAAGCTTTGCACTGCCTGCTCGATTCATTTGCTTATAAAAACCCGCCTTACCCGACATCACTTTCTGCCATCCGGGCTTTCAGAAAGGTGACACCGGATAGTTTGCAGTATTTAATGGATGATCTGTTTGAAAACATCACCCTCTTTTCGAATCGGACCATTGAAGCCAAGTGTAAAAAACTAGGTAATGAATATGAAGTCACCCTAAAAACGACTTCCGAAAAATTCAGAGCCGATACCCTTGGTAAAGAAAAAAATGTGGCCTTGTCGGACTATATGGATATCGGTATTTTCGCTGAGCCTGTAAGTAAAAAAAATCTGGGCAAACCTTTAATCATGAAACGGGTGAAAATCACTGAAAAAGAAAATGTTTTCACGTTCAGAACGACCGAAAAACCATTCCAGGCCGGCATTGACCCCTACAATTATTTGGTTGACAGGATTCCTGACGATAATTTAAAAGGGGTAGTTGAAGAGTAGATGACTAATTAAAGAAAGGGAGTTCGAGGGGGAGACTTTATAGCTTATCCCAAAAGTAAAAAACGTTAAAAAATAAAGAGGTAAAGATCAAAAATGCAGAATAAAAATAATCAAAAACAGTTGACATTTTTTCTTCCTCCTCTGTATGTTCGAGACCTTTCAAATATATTATTGGTTCTCTTTTTAAAATATACTTTAAACCTAATCGGGATGGCTGATAAATAGCAACATATACAATTAAAAATGCGAAATCTCTTGTTGCAGCAGAAATGGATATTTTCAAAATCAGGATAATTATTAAATATAATATTCTTATTCTGATATTATTTAACCTTTTAAGTTCCTAAGTTAAATAATGTTAAGGAGAACTCCCCTGATCCATTAATAGGTTTATCTTTGTTTCGATGAGCAAACGAATGATATATACGTTAAGTGTGGCAATGGCAATCGCCGCTGCATTTCTGATTATTGTGCAGATGATGACCATTAAGCATACTGCAGAACTTCAGGAGAAAAATTTCAGCACACAGGCTTATAAGGCGCTTCAGGATGTGACTGAATATATTGATATTCTTGAGATCAATCAGTTTTACTCACTCGATGCCGAGCAAAATGAATGGCCATCGAATTCTTCCGGGATCTTCCCCAACTCAGACCCGGTTTTACCTTTAAGTACCCTTGAAAAAAGTGGTGAAATATCGGTCTACCGAAAGTTTTCAGGGAACAATGGGAAAGGGGGTATCACCGAACAATCGAACTTCTTTTCACAAATTCAGGTTCAAAGTTTTCAGCACGGGTATAACCGAAAAAGCGCCCAGGACGCACAAAAGCTTAGGTATCAGATATTTATGAAGGAGCGGTCTGAATTGCCCCTTTCGTTACGCTTTCCTCCTGATATTCTGGCCCAGGCATTGGACACTGCGCTTAAGCGTAATGATATTCTCCTTGAATATAAATATGCCATATTAACTCAGATCGACGGCAAAAATGCCTATATCATGGGGAGTAAGGATTACAAACCATTGAAAAGGACCCATCAGTACAAAAGACTACTTTTAGCTGACGATGAGCCTATCAAACCCGATTACCTTTGTGTCTACTTCCCCGATCAGAATAACAACTTCTTTAAGTCTACATCGTTTCTTGTCTTTCCATCTTTGATTCTCACGTTGATGATTATCGGTATTTTTATTGTGACGCTTCAGATCATCCTGCGTCAAAAGAAAATATCGCAAATCAAAAATGATTTCATCAACAATATGACGCATGAGCTGAAAACACCTATTTCAACGATTTCGCTCGCGTCACAAATGCTCAGGGATTCATCCGTTTCGTTATCCCATTCAACGGTCGATCACATTTCCGGCGTGATTTTTGATGAGAGTAAACGGTTAAGTAATCAGGTTGAGAAAGTGTTGCAAATGGCCGTATTCAATGAAGGGCGTTTGAAAATGAAGTTCTCACAGATTGATCTGAATAAATTGGCAGAAACAGTTGCCTCAAACTTTGAGATCAGGGTAACCAATGAAAATGGAGAACTGAAGACCGATTTACTCGCTGAAAATCCGTTCATCAGGGGAGATGAAGTGCATATCACCAATGTCATTTTCAATTTACTCGATAATGCGGTAAAATACAGTAAAACAAATCCTTTGATTGAACTTTCGACCGAAAACAGGAATGGCTGGGCCATTGTCCAGATAAAAGATAATGGGATTGGAATCCCCAAGGAGCATCAGTCCCAAATTTTCGAACGTTTTTACAGGGTTCCGACAGGCAATATTCACAACGTAAAAGGATTTGGACTCGGTCTATCGTATGTAAAGCGGATTATTGATGTTCATAACGGTAAAATAAAAGTAGATAGTACCTTAGGGAAAGGTACGCGTTTCAGATTGTATTTCCCATTAACACATACTCAGAATTATGGAAAAGAGAACTAAAGTGATTCTTGCAGAAGATGATGAAAATCTAGGGTTGCTGCTTAGAGAATACCTTATTGCAAAAGGTTACGATACTGACTTATATCCGGATGGAGAAGTCGCGTATAAAGGATTTCAGAAAAACCAATATGATCTGTGTATCTTCGATGTTATGATGCCCAAAAAAGATGGATTCACCCTGGCCAAGGAGATCAGAATGCTGAATGCCGAAATCCCGATTATCTTTCTGACTGCCAAAAGCATGAAGGACGATGTAATTGAAGGCTTCAAAATTGGGGCTGACGATTACATGACCAAACCATTCAGCATGGAGGAACTTTTATTCCGGATTGAGGCTATTTTGCGGCGGACCAGCGGTGAAGGGGATAACTCTCAGACCGTATTTAAACTGGGTCGATTCATCTTTGATGCCCGTAAGCAGACCCTTTCGGATGCGAACGATAATACCAAATTGACCACCAAGGAGGCCGATCTGCTAAAGTTACTTTGCGTGAATGCCAATAAGATTCTGGAAAGAAACTTTGCACTTAAAACAATATGGGTAGACGATAATTATTTTAACGCCAGGAGTATGGATGTTTATATTACCAAGCTCCGGAAACTATTGAAATCTGAAGAAGGGATCGAGATTATCAATGTCCATGGCAAAGGATATAAATTGATCATCTGATTTCATACAACAAATCATAAAAAAATCCCAGACATTTGCCCGGGATTTTTTTATGATATTTCCGATGATATGATGTAGCGACGCAATTTTGTAGAGACGCGATTAATCGCGTCTCTACAAAATTCACATTTCTACAATTAGCAATAAATTGCAACCTTTTACACCAATCCCTGCGCCAGCATCGCTTCTGCCACTTTGACGAAACCGCCAACATTGGCACCTTTTACATAGTTTATATAGCCGTCGGATTTTCCATGCCTGGTGCAGGTATCGTGAATATCCTGCATAATCAGGTGGAGCCGTTTGTCAACCTCTTCATTGGTCCAGTTATACCGCATACTGTTTTGTGACATCTCCAAACCCGAAACGGCTACTCCACCTGCATTGACTGCTTTCCCGGGAGCAAACGTGAACTTATTGTTTATAAAGCAATTTACGGCACCCGAAGTACATCCCATGTTCGATACCTCTGCTACGAGGATACAACCATTCTTCATCAATTTCAGGGCATCAGCTTCGTCAAGTTCATTTTGAGTAGCGCAAGGTAAGGCGATATCAACTTTAGCTTCCCAGGGTTTGGCATCCGGAAAGAATTCCACTCCAAACTCCTCAGCATAAGGTGCTACAATATCATTATTGCTTTCACGCAGTTCAAGGAGATAATCAACTTTAGCTCCTGTGATCCCTGCAGGGTCGTAAATATACCCATCAGGTCCTGAAACAGTCACAACCTTGCCACCCAATTCGTTGATTTTGGAGATTGCTCCCCAGGCCACGTTCCCAAATCCGGAAACGCTAAAAGTTAATCCATTAACCTCTTTGCCCATCTCCTTCAACATATGCTGAACAAAGTAAACTGCGCCATATCCGGTTGCTTCAGGTCGTATCAACGATCCGCCCCAGCCAAGCCCTTTGCCGGTCAAAACGCCCGTAAACTCATTCCTGATCCGTTTGTACTGACCGAACAGGTACCCGATCTCGCGACCGCCTACCCCGATATCTCCTGCAGGAACATCCGTATTCGGACCGATATGACGAAACAACTCAGTCATAAAAGACTGACAGAAACGCATAATTTCGTTGTCGCTGCGCCCTTTGGCACTGAAATCAGAACCTCCTTTGCCACCTCCCATAGGAAGTGTAGTGAGGCTGTTTTTGAATGTTTGCTCAAAACCCAGAAATTTCAAGATGCTTAAAGTAACGCTTCTGTGGAACCTCAAACCGCCCTTGTATGGCCCAAGGGCACTATTAAATTCAACACGATATCCGCGATTAATTTCAACCTCACCCTTATCATTACTCCAGGGAACTCTGAACATGATTGTCCGTTCCGGCTCAACCATCCGTTCGAGAATCTTTGCCTGTTTATACCGGGGATTAGCATCGTATACATCCCAAACCGATTCCACAACTTCCAAAACGGCCTGATGAAACTCAGTCTCACCAGGCGTACGGGCTTTAAGCCCCTCCATAAAAAGATCTATTCCGGCATTCATCGTTAATTTTGTTTAAGTTTCTGATCCAACCAACACATCTTTAGGTTAATCGATGTGTTGACTAAATACATTCAAATTTACAGTTTTCTTTGGCATGCCAGTCAAAAAGGATTTAAATCAATAATTCGCTATTCATCTATATTTCTTTAACTTATGGGAATTAAAATAGTGTTTTCTGTCATGTTTTTTAAATTCATGATATATATCAGAATTGGCAGCGCTTAAAACAGGTTGTTAAAAGCGAACAGACGGAAACCAAAACGACTCGTCGGTGGAATTTGTTTTGAGCCGATTTGGCCAAGAATCAACCCATTGAGAACTATTTTTTTGAACAAATCTTTCGTCCGACCGGGGATGGGTGCGAATAAAGCGTTAATTTCGCCCCTTAATTGGAAATGAACGAATAGCACTTATACAGATGGATTACAATTTCAAAGAGATTGAAAAAAAATGGCAGCAATTCTGGGCCGATAATCATACTTTTAAAACAGAGATAGATCATTCAAAGCCGAAATTCTATTGTCTTGATATGTTCCCTTACCCTTCCGGGGCAGGCCTGCATGTAGGTCATCCGGAAGGATATACAGCAACCGATATTATATGCAGGTTCAAAAGAGCTAATGGATTTAACGTGCTTCACCCGATGGGATGGGACGCTTTCGGATTACCTGCAGAGCAGTATGCCATTCAAACCGGGACACATCCTGCCATTACTACGCTGAAAAACTGTGATACCTTTCGTCGTCAGATCCAATCATTAGGACTGAGCTATGACTGGGATCGCGAAATTAATACAACTGATCCGAATTACTTTAAATGGACCCAATGGATCTTTATCCGGTTGTTCAACACCTGGTTTGATGCTGAACAAAACCAGGGTAGACATATCAGTGAACTGCCAATTCCTGAAACTGTTAAAGCTCAGGGAAGTGCTGCTGTTCAGAGTTATATCGGCAGTAAACGACTCGCCTATTACGATAATGCACAGGTTTGGTATTGCCGGAATTGCAAAACCGTATGTGCCAACGAAGAGGTACTGAACGATGGTTCACATGAAAAATGCGGAACAAAGGAGGTAGAGCGCAGGTATCTGAAACAGTGGATGCTACGGATTCCTCATTATGCTGAACGTTTGCTTGACGGATTAGACCAACTCGATTGGCCGGAGGGGGTCAAGGATATGCAACGCAACTGGATTGGTCGGTCTACCGGTGCCGAAGTCGATTTTAAAATTGACGGACTCGACAAAAAACTGCGCGTTTATACCACCCGCCCGGACACCTTATTCGGGGCTACCTATATGGTCGTTGCACCTGAACACGAACTGGTCAATGAGATTACTACACCCGATCAGCACAACGCTGTGAAGGCCTATGTTCTTGGAGCAGCATTAAAAAGCGATCTTGACAGAACCGATCTTGCTAAGGGGAAAAGCGGTGTTTTTACAGGAAGATATGCGATAAACCCGATCAACGGAACCAAAATCCAGATCTGGGTAGCTGACTATGTATTAATGGGTTATGGGACAGGCGCTATCATGGCAGTACCTGCACATGATACCCGCGACTTTGAATTCGCCCAGACATTCGATATTCCAATCATCTGCATCCTCGATCCTAAAAATGCACCTGAGGAAGTACGTAATCAAGTACTTAACGGTGAAGCATGCTGGACCGAAGACGGGGCATATATCAACTCATCCAATAAAGAGGTTGGGATTGATATCAACGGCCTTTCAAAAGAGGAGGGAATTGCCACAGTAACCAATTGGCTTGACTCAAATGGTCTTGGGAAAGCGACGGTCAACTACAAGTTGCGCGATTGGTTATTCAGTCGTCAGCGCTACTGGGGGGAGCCCTTCCCGGTAATCCATTGGGAAGACGGAGAAGTAAGTGTGCTTGATGACAGCGAATTGCCACTTCCATTACCCGAAGTTGAAAAATATATGCCCGGAGAGACGGGGGAATCACCACTTTCAAATGCGGGCGACTGGCTAATCGTGACGGATAAAAACGGGCGAAAAGGGCGTCGCGAAACCAATACGATGCCTCAGTGGGCCGGCTCATGTTGGTATTACCTGCGGTTTACCGATCCCACAAACAATGAGGAACCTTTCAGTAAGGTTGCCGAGAATTACTGGATGCCTGTCGACCTGTATGTAGGCGGAGCCGAACATGCCGTGTTGCATCTGCTCTACAGCCGGTTCTGGCACAAGGTCCTTTTCGATCTGGGTATCGTTTCAACCAATGAACCATTCCAAAAATTGTTCAACCAGGGGATGATTCTCGCATTTGCTTACGAAACAGCTTCAGGTTCAAAGGTCCCTTCCGATCAGGTTGAAGAGCATGACGGAAAATACTCCGGCACCGTTACGGGAGAAGAACTGCACCAGATTGTGGCAAAAATGTCGAAATCACTGAAAAATGTGGTTAACCCCGACGATGTTGTCACCAATTACGGAGCCGATTCCCTGCGTCTCTTCGAGATGTTTATCGGACCGCTTGATGCAACCAAACCGTGGACCGAAAATGGCGTGAAGGGAGTTTATAACTTTCTCCGCAGGGTCGTCGCCTTTTTTGGGGAACTCAGCAACATTGCCGAAGGGGAAGAGTCGAAAGATACTCTGAAGATTCTGCACCAGACGATTCGCAAAGTGAGTGATGATATCCGGGATATGAAATTTAATACCGCGGTTTCGTCGATGATGGTCTTTACAAACCATTGTTACAAAGCGGGTAAGGTAACTAAAGAAACTGCCGCAACATTCTTCCAGCTTCTTGCCCCCTTTGCTCCTCATGTGGCCGAGGAACTCTGGCAACTTTATGGGAAAACATCAGACCTTAGTTTTCATTCCTGGCCGGTTTTCAATGAGGCTTTTCTGACTGAAGAGACCTTCGAATACCCGGTTTCGTTTAACGGGAAGGTTAGATTTAAGATTGCCTTGCCGGTCGATATGCCAACTGAAGCAATTGAGCAGGCAGTTTTAACGCATGATCATACCAATAAATGGATTGAAGGAAAATCGATTGCAAAGATCATTATTGTAACGAATAAGATTGTCAATGTTGTTGTAAAATAACGGGTTATGATTCAATATTTAAAAGCCGGCTCTTATGGGCCGGCTTTTTTTGTGTTTTATTGAACGAATAATGAAATCTAACCAAATAAAATGTTGTGGATTGAATGAATTCCATATAAATTGGATGGAATAAATTCCATCCCTAAAAGATAACACGACCCTACGGCTCTAAAGCTCTGAAATCAATCCCAAGCAAGCGCACCTTAAAGATCTGCATCAAGGATTTAATTTTGTTCAAGCAATTAATGCGGTGATTGTAAATCTCTTAAATCCCGTCAGGGATGACTAATTTTATAACGCCGGAATTTATTCCGGCATTAGCGGATATCAATGAACCTATGCACCCGGAGTGCCGTCGGCACGAAACATATTATTAAAATACCTGCCAAATCCCATCTCATCGAAAATAAACGGCATCCCGTCGAAATAATTTAGCAGCTGAATAAAAACAACTTAACTTCGTTTCGTAAATCAATAAAAATCAAATATTATGAAGCGAAAATTATGGCTTTTAACAGGATTGTTGCTCCTCTTTTTCGGCTGCGACAATTTTTATATGATCTGCTCGCTGAACCCCTATTATGTCGAAAAAAACATAATTCTTAACCTGGCAATCGAAGGTTCGTGGTTCGCCAAACCGGTGAAGTCTTCAAAGGATTCGACCAATTCAGGCAACTCCCGAATCTGGGCTCTAGCTGACACCACTTCAACATGGTCGGTTAAGCGTTTTATTTCCAAACAGGTCATCAAGACCAAAAAGGGGCAGGACTCGACAGTCTATAAACCGGAGAACTATTACATTGCAAAGTTAAAAAGACCGGCAGATTCAGTAACCTATGAATTTAAGGTCGTCCTCTTCACCGTGAATAAAAGTACATATGCCGACTTTATCCCAAACGATAAAGAGAGCCTGATGAAGAGTAAACTTGCTTCGAACAGTTTCTTCGAGGTTCATACTCTGGCCCGTCTGGGGATGATCCAAAACCATGCCGATCTCTCGTGGCTAGGTGCAGACTGTGTCAAGGAGATGATTGAGAAGAAGAGGGTGCGCGTAAATTATCAGTGGGTGAAGGAAACCGGCAGATTCCTGCTCACCGCCTCCTCCCGAGACCTGACCGAAATGATTGATCACTACGCCGATCAGACACGTTTTATCAATTGGGATACTCAACAAGCAAGAATGAATCTCTCACGTATAAATTAGCCCAGCCATGAAATCACTTACATTCAACCGATATATCATTACCGTATTCCATCTGCTCTTCTGGATCGTCTCCCTCAATATTTTTAATGCTTTTTTCAGTCGCGGTGTAGAAACGGGTTATGTTCTGGAAGATTTCAATCTGAGCATCTGGAATATCCTGTTATTCAGCAATATCATCATAATCTTCGTTGCCGGCCCATTCATCTGGTTATTTAAGGAATTAAAACCATGGATAAAATGGGTTGTAACAGCATTTCTACCAATTCTTCTATGTGTAGGAATACCTGTGCTTGACAAAGAATTCTTAATCCTTCCATTTATTCTGGCCTACTCAATTGACAATTTCCTTTATGTGCTCATATTTCATATCACGATCATCGCTGCGGTTTATTTGAATACTAAAATAATGATTGTAAAGTATTTAATCCACGGAAGATTTGGGCTTTACCTGATGAGTGCGGTTGGTCTTGCCGTTGTTGCAGGAATCATGAATTATGCCCTGTTTGATCTGATCATCGATAAGCTATTCCCTCAGTTCTACTTTATCTCCTGGTTTAAAATATGGGAGCTTATTCTGATCATGATTGGTTATATATCAATTACAACCATCGTTTTTCTGCTTTGGCAATATGGGAAAATGTTAATTGAGAACCGCGAAAAGGCGATACATGAACTGTCAGCGCTGAAAGCTCAGATCAATCCCCATTTTCTGTTCAATAACCTGAACACCATTTATGCCCTGGCAGAGAAAGGGGATCATAGGACGAAGGACTTGATTCTTCAACTATCAGATTTTCTGAGATATGTTCTTTATGATACCTCCAGCGAAAAAATCGGGTTGGAGAAAGAGATAGAAATCATCAAAACCTATGTCGGCTTACAAAAGGAACGGATTAACGAAAACACAACAGAGGTTATCTTAAACATTCAAGGCGATTTCACAGGTATTCAAATTGCACCTCTTCTTCTGTTGCCATTGGCTGAAAACTGTTTTAAACACGGAATCGGGAACGACAAAGGAACCATTGGAATTAATATTAGCTTTGTGAGTCACCAACTTCACTTCTCCACAAAAAACAGGATCGAACGGCGGGAAAACCCCTTAAATCACGAGCAAGGTGGAATTGGAATTTTAAATGTCGAAAAAAGATTAAATTTGTTGTATCCCGGCAAACACCAACTGACATTCGAGAAAAATGGGGATCTTTTCATGGTTGAAATGACGATTGATTTAGATTAAACATTATGATCCTAAAATGTTTGGTAATTGAAGATGAACCTGCTGCCAGAGAGATCATGCATCGCTATATTTCGCAATGTCCGGATTTAGTATTGCTCGGTTCACATGAAGATCCATTTTCTGCCCAAACATTTTTGGATCAAAACGCTGTTGATCTTATTTTTTTGGATATCAATCTTCCGGGGATGTCAGGCGTAAGCTTTCTACGTACATTGATCAAACCTCCTCTGGTAATTTTCACCACGGCCTATCCCCAATATGCAGTAGATGGTTTTGATCTGGAAGTCGTTGATTTCCTGCTGAAACCATTCTCCTTCGAGCGGTTTTACAAAGCGGTAAATAAGGCCAAAGATCGAATGCTTCCAAAATCAGCCACCTTGATTAACCAGAAAATTACGGTCAAGGCAGACAAAATGATTTATCAGATTGATCTCGATGAACTCCTTTACATCGAGTCATGCGGCGATTACACCTCGGTATTCTGCACCGATAAAAAACTTATAACCCACGAAACCCTCAAAAGCTGGGAGGAGAAGCTAAAGGGTTTTTCCTTTCAAAAGATTCATCGTTCAGTGTTGATCAACCTTCAAAAAATCGATCATATTGACGGGAATATGGCAATTGTTGGTAAACATAAAGTGATAGTTTCGGAAGCCTTTCGCGAACAACTGATCAGCCAGTTGCTGGCCCGGAATATCACGCGTGTTGGCTGAGCCAGGGGGATTAGGCTG